>NZ_JBKFDI010000002.1:0-687832 GCF_046452355.1 Erythrobacter sp. NE805
CGCCAGACCCCCATTACACCCCCCTCACACCCCCTCCAGCCCGCCATTTCCGGCGATGTTTCACGTGAAACATCACCCGATCGGGCTCACCCGAACCGCTCGATGAAGGCCTTGGCGGCGAGCCTTTCGGCCTCGCCCTTGCTGCTCGCGGTCGCCTCTGCCGAGCCGACGTTGCGGACCGTCACCCGCACCGTGAAGCGCGCGGCATGGTCGGGGCCGGAGCGGTCGACGACCTCGTAGAGCGGGGCCATCCGGCGGTTTCCCGCGGCCCATTCCTGGAGCGCGCTCTTGGGGTGCTTGGCCTTGCCCTCGTCGCCCTCCAACTCCTTGGCCCACAAGCGATAAATCAGCGCCTGCGCGGTGTCGAAGCCATGCTCGATGAAGCACGCGCCGATCAGCGCCTCCATCACGTCGCCGAGGATCTTGTCGCTGTCCGCCCCGCCGTCGTCGCGCGCCTGCTTGCCGAGGCGGATGTGCTGCGGCAGGCCGATGGTGCGCGCGATCCGGGCGCAGGCGGCCCCGCTGACGAGGGCGTTAAGCCTCTGGGAAAGCTTGCCTTCCGGCCCGTCGCCGGCGCGGAACAGCCAGGCCGCCACCGACAGGCCGAGCACCCGGTCGCCGAGGAATTCGAGCCGCTGGTAGTCCGCGACCTCGGCCCCCGAGCCGTTGAAGCTGCCGTGGGTGAGCGCCTCGAGCCAGGTCGCCTCACTGCGCACGGCAAAGCCCTGCGCCTCGAGCCAGGCGCGGGTCTCGGCGGCGAGGCCGGCGCTCACAGCAGGTCCCCGATCCGCTCCCAGCGGGCGGCCGCGAACCACGAGAGCGGGTTGGTCCAGGTGGCGCTCCCGTCGGTCGACCACACGATCAGCGCCGCGCGGCCGACGAGGAGGTCCTCGGCGACCATCCCGACCCCCTGTCCGGCCTCGGCGGGGAAGCGGCTGTCGAGCGAGCTGTCGCGGTTGTCGCCCATCACGAACAGGCGGCCCGGGGGCACCACCACCTCGGCGAAACTGTCCGCCGGCGTGGTGCCGAAATCGAGCACATCGTAGGAGCGGCCCTCCGGCAGTGTCTCGCGGTAGCGCGGATAGGCGCAGGCCTCGCCGCCCTCGCCGGTGCGCGCCATGTCGCCGCCCCAGGCGCAGCCGGTGTTGGGCGAGAGCGGCACCAGCGCGTCGTCGATCCGCGTCCGGGGCACCCGCGCGCCGTTGAGCACGACCTGCCCGCCGATCACCGCCACCCGGTCGCCCGGCAGGCCGATCACCCGCTTGATGTAGTCGCGCCCGTCGACCGGGTGCTGGAAGATCACGACATCGCCGCGCCGCGGGGAGGCCGGGAGCAGCCGCCCCTCGGGCAGTGGCAGGTCGAAGGGCAGCGAGCGGCGCGAGATGCCGTAGGGCCACTTCGCGGCGATGAGGTAGTCGCCGTTCATCAGCCCCGGCAGCATCGATTCCGAGGGGATCGTGAAGGGCGCGAAGACGAGCGTGCGGAAGGCCAGCACCGCGATCAGCAGCTTGACCAGGAACCACCCGAAGCCGCCCCACGAGGCGTCCGGCGCCTCGCCCGCGCGGGCGCCAGCTGCGGCGGGCGGCGCGGCTCCGAGCGATTGGGTCTTAACATCCATCGCTCCTGCCCTTACTCGCAGCCGCGAACTTGCGCAAAGGGGAAGGGTGATGACGGGCAGCAGCACAGCAGGGACGAGCGGGGCGGCCTGGAAGCATCTCGAGAGCCTGCCCCATGCGACGCTCGGCGCGCTCTTCGCCGACGACAAGCGTGTAGAGGCACTCACCCGCCGCATCGTCTGGCCGGTCGAGCCCGGCGCGGATGCCGAGACGGGCATGCTGATCGACTTCTCCAAGACGCACCTCTCCGAGGACCTCCTCGACGGGTTCGAGGCGCTCGCCGAGGCAGCGGGCTTCGCCGCGGCCCGCACCGCGCTGTTCGGTGGCGGGATCGTGAATCCCACCGAGGGCCGCGCCGCCACCCACGGCGCCCTGCGCGGCAGCGGCACCGCGGCGCAGGTTGACGAGGCCGAGGCGCTGCTCGCGCGGATGGGCATGCTCGTCGAGGCGATCCACGAGGGGGCGCTGGGCGAGGTGAAGCACTGCATCGCGATCGGCATCGGCGGCTCGGCGCTCGGGCCCGCGCTGGCGATCGACGCGCTGACCCGCGACCTCGCGCTGGTCGACGTCCACGTTGTCTCGAACATCGACGGCCTCGCGCTCGAAGCGGCGTTCCGCGCCTGCGATCCGGCCGCGACGTTGATCGCGGTCGCCTCCAAGACCTTCACCACCATCGAGACCATGACCAACGCCGCGAGTGCGCTGAAGTGGCTCGCCGAGAACGGCGTCGAGGACCCGCACGGCCAGGTCGTCGCACTCACCGCCGCGCCCGCGAAGGCGGTCGAGTGGGGCGTCGACGAAACCCGCATCCTGCCCTTCCCCGAGAGCGTCGGCGGGCGCTATTCGCTGTTCTCCTCGATCGGCTTTCCGGTCGCGCTCGCCATCGGCATGGACGAGTTCCGCGCGATGCTCGCCGGGGCGAAGGCGGTTGACGATCACTTCCGGCACACCGAGGGCCGGGCGAACGCCGCGCTGCTCGCCGCCTTCGCCGACCAGTATTACACGCGCCTCAGGGGCTGCCAGACCCGCGCGGTTTTCGCCTATGACGAGCGGCTCAAGCTGCTGCCCGACTACCTCCAGCAGCTCGAGATGGAATCGAACGGCAAGAGCGTCACCGCCGATGGCCGGCCGGCGGAGGGGCCGACCGCGCCGATCACCTGGGGCGGGGTGGGCACCGACGCGCAGCACGCGGTGTTCCAGCTGCTCCACCAGGGCACGCACCTGATCCCGGTCGACTTCATTGCCTCGATCGCGCCCGGCGACGACCTCGATCCGGCGCACCACCGCATCCTGCTCATGAACTGCCTTGCGCAAGGCGCGGCGCTGATGGCGGGCAAGGCGTCCGACGACCCGGCGCGCGCCTATCCGGGGGACCGGCCCTCGACCACCTTCCTCGTCGAGGACTGCGACGCGGCGGCGCTCGGCGCACTTATCGCCTTCCACGAGCACCGCACCTTCGCCAATGCCGTGCTGATGGGGATCAACCCCTTCGACCAGTTCGGGGTCGAGCTCGGCAAGGCGATCGCCAAGCAGATCGAGAGCGGCGAGGGCGACTTCGACGCCTCCACCCGGGCGCTGATGGCGGCGGCGGGGCTCGGCTGAGCGCCGGGGTGATGCGGATTCGCCACAGGGGCGGAGCGGCGCGCGGGCGGAAGGGTTAACATCTTCCGTCGCCCGGCAGCTTGATTCCACGTCGCGGCAGGATTGTTACGCGGCGGTGACGGCCTGACGCAGGAATGCAACGATTTGCACGTCTCGTCGCGTTCGATTTGCACCGATGCGCCGATTGCCCGAAGAAAGGGGCAGACCGGCCCGCGAGGGTCGACCTCCCCCTCCAGCAAGGCTTCCGCGATGAAATCCGTGCTTCTTCTTCCTGTCCTCGTCGCGCTTGCAGCGATCCCGGCGCCGCTGATGGCCGACAGCGCCCCGCGCGAAGGGGATGCACCTGCCGGGGCCACGCCCGCGCGGCTGATCGCGTTCACCGGCGGCCGCGAGCTTCTCAAGGAATCCGCCCGCCTCCGGGTGTGGCGCGCCGAGGTGGCCTACCGGCTTGCGGTCGATCCCGAGGGCACCCCGACGGACTGCGAGCTCACCGAGAGGTTCCGGATGAAGCACGTCAACGACACGCTCTGCGCCGTGCTGCTGCGCACCCACAGCTTCGAGCCGGCCCACGATGCGACCGGGCAAGCCGTCGAGGGCACCTACGCGGGGCGGCTCAATTACCAGGAACTGCGCGAAAGCCGTTGATTCGCAGCGCCTAATCTGCTTGCCTCTCCCCGCGAGACGGAGTGGGGGCGAATGATGCGGATTACGGTGCACAGGATCGTCCTGCCGCTGCTCGCCGCCGCGATGGCGCACCCCGTCGCCGCGCAAGCCGATCCTGCGCCGCCAACCGAACCCCCGGTGCAGCGCCCCAGCGGGCCGCGGCTGATCGCCTTCGACGGGCTGAACGAACTCGTCGGAACCGCCTCGCGACTCGGGATGCTGGCGCAGCGGCTCGACTTCACGCTCGAGGTCGCGCCCGACGGCACGGCGACCGCCTGCTCGCTTTCGCGCCAGTTCCGCAGCACGATCGTGAAGAAGCAGCTGTGCGACGTGCTGATGCGCCGCACGCGGCTCGAACCGGCGCGCGATGCCTGGGGCAATGCGGTCGCCGGGACCTATGTGGGGCGGATCAACTTCGACATGTCGATCAAGCCGGACCGATAATCCTTTGACATTTGGCACGCGAGGCCCCATCTGCGCGCCATCGAAGCGCGCATGCCATGCGTGAAGCGGCGGAAACAGACAAGCATCCGCCCCGGCCGCGCCTCGGTCTTTCCCAAGGACTTCCCTTTTCACGCGGGCGGTTTGAACCCCCGCGCCGCGCGTGCCGTCCGCTTGGGACAGGCGCGCGCGCCGCACATTTTGCGAGTTTCACATGACCACTTTCGCTGATCTCGGGCTGTCGCAGCCCGTGCTCCAGGCCCTCGACATGAAGGGCTACAACACGCCGACCCCGATCCAGGCCCAGGCGATCCCGCCGGTGCTGAAGGGCCGCGACCTGCTCGGCATCGCGCAGACCGGCACCGGCAAGACGGCGGCTTTCATGCTGCCCAGCATCGACCGCCTGCGCGAGGCGGACAAGCCGATCCCCTTCAAGTCCTGCCGGATGCTGGTGCTCGCGCCCACCCGCGAGCTTGCCGTCCAGATCGCCGACAGCGCGAAGGACTACGGCGCGCTCGCCGGGCTGAAGGTGCAGTGCATCGTCGGCGGCACGAGCGTCGGCAAGGACCGCAACAAGCTCCACCGCGGGACCGACATCCTCGTCGCCACCCCGGGGCGCCTGCTCGACCTCGTCGATCAGAAGGCCTTCAACCTCGCAGGGATCGAGATCCTCGTGCTCGACGAGGCCGACCAGATGCTCGACCTCGGCTTCATCCACGCGCTGCGCAAGATCCGCGAACTCGCCCCCAAGGAGCGCCAGACGCTGTTCTTCAGCGCCACCATGCCCAAGGCGATCAAGGAGCTGGTCGGCGGCTACTGCACCAACCCGGTGCAGGTCTCGGTGACGCCCGAGAGCACCACGGCGGAGCGGATCGACCAGTATCTCTTCATGGTCCAGCAGGACGAGAAGCTCTCGCTGCTCCAGATGATCCTGCAAGGGCGCCACCGCGTGCCGGGCGAGTTCGAGCGCATCCTGATCTTCACCCGCACCAAGCACGGCGCCGACCGGGTGGTGAAGAAGCTCGCGCATGCCGGGATTGAGGCGAACGCGATCCATGGCAACAAGTCGCAGCCCCAGCGCCAGCGCGCCTTGGACGAGTTCCGCAAGGCGCGGGTGCCGATCCTGATCGCGACGGACGTCGCGGCGCGCGGGATCGACATTCCGGGGGTGAGCCATGTCATCAACTACGAGCTGCCCAACGTGCCCGAGCAATATGTCCACCGCATCGGCCGCACCGCGCGTGCGGGGCGTGACGGGATCGCGATCGCCTTCTGTGCCGAGGACGAGCGCGCTTACCTCAAGGACATTCGCCGCACCACCGGCGCCGAGCTCGAGCGCCTGCCGCTCCCCGACAACTTCCGCGCGGTGGTGGAAGGCGAGGGGCCGGAAAAGCCCGCACCGCGCCAGCCGATGAAGCGCGTCCAGCCGCGCCCGCTCGGGCAGAGGAAGCCGCAAGGGGAACAGCGCGGCGAGCGCCGTCCGCAGCAGGGCGAACAGCGCCGTCAGGGCGAGGGCCGTGGGGGCGAACGCCGCCACGCCGAGGCACCGCGCGGCGAGCGTCGCCAGCCGGCTGCGCAGGGCAAGCCCGCGCAGGGCGGCCAGCGCCATGCCGGCGGGGGCCGCCCCTCGGGAGAGGGCCAGCAGCGCAGCCAGCCGGGCGGCCAGAACCGCGGCAACGGCGGCGGCGGCAATCGCCGCGGCCGTCGCGGCGGGGGCGGCGGCGGTCGTCCGCGCGCCGCGCAGGGCTGAGCAAGCGACGTAACCTTCCAGCAAGGCAAGGCGAACTTCCTCCCGGAGGCGCGCGCCTTGCCATTGGATTCGGGGCCCGCATGGGCCATATCGCGCCTCCACCGACAGGAGGATGACGCGCCGTGGCCGACGAATACGATTTCGACCTCTTCACCATCGGCGCAGGCTCGGGCGGGGTGCGCGCGAGCCGCGTCGCCGCTGCCCACGGCGCGCGCGTCGCCGTCGCCGAGGAATACCGCGTCGGCGGCACCTGCGTGATCCGCGGCTGCGTCCCCAAGAAGATGCTCGTCTACGGCGCGCATTTCGCCGAGGACCTCGAGGACGCGAAGAGCTTCGGCTGGACCATCGGCGCCAAGAGCTTCGACTGGGCGGCGCTGCGCGACCACGTGCAGAAGGACGTGACCCGGCTCGAGGGGCTCTACGGCCAGACGCTCGGCAACCACAAGGTCACGATCTTCGAGGAGCGCGCGCAGCTCACCGGCCCGCACGAGATCACGCTCGCCGGCGGCAAGGTGGTCACCGCCAAATACATCCTCATCGCCACCGGGGCCCGCCCGCACGTGCCCGACTTTCCGGGGAGCGAGCACGTCATCACCTCGAACGAGGCCTTCCACCTCGAAGAGCTCCCGCGCCGCATCCTGATCGCCGGCGGGGGCTACATCGCCAACGAGTTCGCCGGGATCTTCAACGAGTTCGGCTGCAAGGTGACGATCGCCAACCGCTCTGACACGATCCTGCGCGGCTACGACGCGAGCGTGCGCGACCGGCTGCTCCAGATCTCGATGGTGAAGGGCATCAGCTTCCTGTTCCACGCCGAGTTCGAGAGCGTCGAGAAACAGGCCGACGGCACGCTCATGGTCAAGCTCACCGGGCAGGAGCCGTGCGAATACGACGCGGTGATGGTCGCCACGGGCCGCGTGCCCAACACCGAGGGCCTGGGGCTCGAGGCGGCGGGCGTCGCGCTCGGCAAGAAGGGCGAGATCGTGGTCGACGCCTTCAGCCGCACCAATGTCGAGCACATCTACGCGGTCGGCGACGTCACCGACCGGGTGCAGCTCACGCCCGTTGCGATCCGCGAGGGTCAGGCCTTTGCCGAGTCTGTCTTCGGTCCCGGCGAGCCCTATGCGGTCGACCATTCCTGTGTGCCGAGCGCCGTCTTCAGCCACCCGCCGATCGCCGCGGTCGGCATGACCGAGGGCGAGGCGCGCAACACGCTCGGCAACATCAAGGTCTACCAGGCCGATTTCCGCCCGATGAAAAACGTCGTCGCCGGGCGCAACGAGCGCAGCCTCTACAAGATGATCGTCGATGCCGCGAACGACCGGATCGTCGGCATCCACATGATCGGCCCGGATTCGCCCGAGATCATGCAGGCCGCCGCCATTGCAGTGAAGGCGGGGCTGACCAAGGCCGATTTCGACGCGACCGTCGCGATCCACCCGACCATGGCCGAGGAGTTGGTGCTCTTCAAATAGGTTGCACGCCGCAACTGACCTGCTAGGCTTGCGGACGTTACGGCAAGGGGAGGAATTGCATGGCAGGCACGGTTCTGGTGACGGGGGCGACCGGCTACATCGCCGGCGAGCTGATCCGCCAGCTTCTGGCGAAGGGCTGGACGGTGCACGGCACGGTGCGCAACGTCACAAAGAGCGAGGCCGGCCTGCGGGCACGGCTCGGCAATCCTGCGGCGGACCGCTTCAGGCTGTTCGAGGCCGAGCTGACCTCCGACAAAGGCTGGGCCGAGGCGGTGGCGGGGTGCTCGCACGTCGCCCATGTCGCCTCGCCGATCCCCGCACAGGCCCCCAAGCACGAGGACGACCTGATCGTCCCGGCGCGCGAAGGCACGCTGCGGGCGCTGCGCTTCGCCCGGGACGCGGGCGTCACCCGCTTCGTCCAGACCTCCTCGACCGCCGCGGTGGTCTATGGCGTCGACCGCGGCGAATACACCTTCGACGAGAGCCGCTGGACCAACATCGACCACCCCGACGCCTATCCTTACGTCAAGTCCAAGACCATCGCCGAGCGCGCCGCGCGCGACTGGGTGGCGGCCGAGGGGGGCGACATGGAGTTCGTCTCGGTCAATCCCGGCATGGTCCTCGGCCCCGTCGACAGCGGCGACTTCTCGGCCTCGGTCGAGCTGGTGCAGCAATTGCTCTCGGGCGCGATGCCGATGGCGCCGAACCTCGGCTTCCCGATCGTCGACGTGCGCGATATCGCCGCGCTCCACGTGCTCGCGCTCGAAACCCCGGGACTAGCGGGCGAGCGCTTCCTCGGCGCGGGGCGGTTCCTGACCGCACTCGAGGTCGCGGGCGTGCTGCGCGCGCGGCTCGGCGCCAAGGCGCGCAAGGCGCCCACGCGGCCGATGCCCGACTGGCTGGTGAGCGTGCTGGCGCTGTTCAACGCCGAGGTGCGCGGGATCAAGACCGAGATCGGCAAGGTCCGCCATGTCGACGCGCGCCACGCGCAGCAGCGGCTCGGCTGGACAATGCGCCCGGTCGAGGACACCATCGCCGACTGCGGCGAGAGCCTTATCCAGCACGGAGTGGTGAAACCCTGATGGACGTGAACGGCAAGAGCGTGCTGCTGACGGGCGGCAGCGCAGGGATCGGCCGCGAGATCGCGCGGCAGTTGAAGGCCAAGGGAGCCAAGGTGACCCTCACCGGGCGCGATCCCGCACGCCTCGCGGCGATGGAGGCCGAGGGCTTCGCGGTCATCGCCGCCGACCTGTCGCACCCCGCCGGCGTCGACGCGCTGGTCGCCGCTCTCGGCGACCGCCCGATCGACGTCCTCATCAACAATGCCGGGCTCGGCGTGCCGCATGACGTGAGGAACGGCGCGCCCGACCCGGACGCGGCCGACGGGTGCCTCTATGCGAACCTCTCCGCGCCCGTTCGCCTCATCACCGCGCTGCTCCCGGCGCTGCGCGCGCGTCCGCAGGCGGCGATCATCAACGTGACGAGCGGCCTCGCGATCGCGCCCAACACCGCCTCCTCGGTCTATTGCGCGAGCAAGGCGGGCCTCAGGAGCTACACCATGGCCCTTCGCGCCCAGCTCCGCAGCGAGCCGATCCAGGTCATCGAGGCGCTGCCCCCGGTGGTCGACACCCAGATGACCGCCGACCGCAAGATGAGGAAGCTCTCCCCCCAGGAATGCGCGCGCCAGATCATCGCCGCGCTCGAGAACGGGCTCGACGAAGCCAATGTCGGCATGGTGAAGGTACTGCGCGCGGTCTATTCGCTCTCGCCCGCGCTCGCCCGCAGGATCATGCTCAGCTTCTAGGCGCCGAGCCGCGCCGGGGCGAACATCGCGAAGTCGAGCCCCGCCGCCGCGGCGTCCTCAGGGAAGGGCAGGCCGAGCGTCGCCGCCGCCGCGATGGCCGAGAGCGCGGGCGCGGTCTGGAAGCCGGCGCCGCCCTGTCCTGCGCACCACACGAACCCCGGCGCCTCGCTCGCCGGGCCGATCACCGGCAGCTCGTCCGGGGCGAAGCTCCTGAGGCCCGCCCAGCTGTGCGCGATCCGGCGCAGCTGCAAGGTCGTCGCCTGCTCGACCCGGTCGGCGGCGATGGCGATGTCGAGCTCCTCGGCGGCAGCGTCGCAGGGCTCGGACGGGGTCTGGTCCATGCTCGAGGCGAGCAGCTGGCCGCGCCCCTCGGGGAGCAGGTAGAGCCCTGCGCCGACGGTCTTGGTGAAGGGCCAGCCACGCACGTCCTCGCCCTCCGGCGCGGCGAAGGAGATCACCGTGCGGCGCCGCGGTTCGAGGCCGATAGGCCGGACGCCCGCCATGCGCGCAATCACGTCCGCCCAGGCCCCGGCCGCGTTGACGAGGATCGCGGCGGCATGAGTTTCGCCCCCCGCCGCGATCCGCCAGCCCGCGCCGTCGCGGGCGATGGCCTCGACCCGCGCCCCCGTCACCAGCCGCCCGCCCGCCGCCTTGAGCCGCGCAGCAAGGGCCTGGAGCATCGCGTTGGTGTCGAGCTTTAGCGAGCCGTGGTCGACCAGCGCCGCCGCGCAGGCCTCGGGCCGCAGCACCGGCATGAGCGCGCGCGCCTCCGCCGGGCCGACGCGCGAGAAGTCGCAGCCGAAGGCGCGGTGCACCTCCTCGAGCGCACCCAGCGCGGCGAGCTCCTCCTCGCGGGCGATGTGCAGCGCGGGGTGGACGACCGCGTGCTCGGCGAGTTCCGCCATGCTCAGCGCGGTCAGGCGGCGCACCGGGTCGTTCCCGAGCCCGTAATGCGCGAAGGCGACCGAGCGGCCCGAAGCGTGGTAGCCGACCGCGCTCTCCGCCTCGAGCACAGTCACCCGCGAATCGCCTGCCAGCCGCGCGGCGAGCGAGAGCCCCGCGATCCCGCCGCCGATCACCACCACGTCCGCCTGCCGCATCGCCGCCCTCGCATTCACCGCCACTTTTGCCACGTTGACGCCTAGGCTGCGCTAAGGCAACGCGTTGGCCCAAGAGACTGGTGCAGGAGAGGAACCCGCGTGTCCGCCAACATCGCCGAAATGGAACGTCGCCGTGAGGCTGCCCGCCTCGGGGGCGGCGAGAAGCGCATCGCCGCCCAGCACGCCAAGGGCAAGCTGACCGCGCGCGAACGCCTCGAAGTGCTGCTCGACGAGGGCAGCTTCGAGGAGGTCGATGCCTATGTCGAGCACGACTGCATCGACTTCGGCATGCAAGACCAGAAGATCCCCGGCGACGGGGTGGTGACCGGCTCGGGCACGATCAACGGCCGGCTGGTGTTCGTGTTCTCGCAGGACTTCACCGTCTTCGGCGGCTCGCTGTCCAAGCGCCACGCGGAGAAGATCTGCAAGATCATGGACATGGCGATGAAGGTCGGCGCGCCGGTGATCGGCCTGAACGATTCGGGCGGGGCGCGCATCCAGGAGGGCGTCGCCAGCCTCGGGGGCTATGCCGAGGTGTTCCAGCGCAATGTGCTCGCGAGCGGCGTCGTCCCGCAGATCAGCCTCATCATGGGGCCGTGTGCGGGCGGGGCGGTCTACTCCCCGGCGATGACCGACTTCATCTTCATGGTGAAGGATTCGAGCTACATGTTCGTCACCGGCCCCGAGGTGGTGAAGACCGTCACCAACGAGGTCGTCACGCAGGAGGAACTGGGCGGGGCGATCACCCACACCACCAAGACCTCGGTCGCCGACCTCGCCTACGAGAACGACGTCGAGGCGCTGCTGGCGACCCGCCGCTTCTTCGACTTCCTCCCGCTCTCGAACCGCGACGAGGCCCCTGTGCTCCCCACCGCGGACGCGTGGGACCGGATCGACAACAGCCTCGACACGCTGATCCCCGACAACGCCAACCAGCCCTACGACATGCACGAGGTGATCACCAAGGTGCTCGACGAGGGCGATTTCTTCGAGATCCAGCCGGCGCATGCCGGCAACATCATCTGCGGTTTCGGCCGGGTGGAAGGCCGCACCGTGGGCGTGGTGGCGAACCAGCCGATGGTGCTCGCGGGCGTGCTCGACATCAATTCCTCCAAGAAAGCCGCGCGCTTCGTGCGCTTCTGCGATGCCTTCGAAATCCCGATCATCACCTTCGTCGACGTCCCCGGCTTCCTCCCGGGCACTGCGCAGGAACTGGGCGGGATCATCAAGCACGGCGCCAAGCTGCTCTTCGCCTATGCCGAGGCGACCGTGCCCAAGATCACCGTCATCACCCGCAAGGCCTACGGCGGGGCCTATGACGTGATGGCCTCCAAGCACCTGCGCGGCGATCTCAACTACGCCTGGCCCACCGCCGAGATCGCGGTGATGGGCGCCAAGGGCGCGGTGGAGATCATCTTCCGCTCGGAGAAGGACGACCCCGCCAAGATCGCGACACGCACCAAGGAATACGAAGACCGCTTCGCCAACCCCTTCGTGGCAGCCCAGCGCGGCTATATCGACGAGGTGATCCACCCCCACTCGACCCGCCGCCGGATCGCGCTGGGGCTAAGGAAGCTGCGGACGAAGAGCCTCGAGAACCCGTGGAAGAAGCATGACAATATTCCGCTCTAGCTTCGTCCTACTTGCATTGGCGCTGCCGTCTGCCGCGCGGGCGCAGGACCCGGACCTGACCCCGCGCAGTCCGCTCGAGGCGATCGTGCTCGGCGATGCAGTGGCGGCCAAAGCCCATCTCGAAGCTCTGGCCGATCGCGCCATTGCGTCGCGCGACATGGTCGTCGCCGAACTGCTTGCAGCCGGGTTCGAACCGGACCGCGGCTATCCCGGCTGCGCGTTTTACGGCTATCATCGCCGCACCACGCAAGCCGGGGCAGCACGAAGCGCGCAAGTGGCACTTTGCGACAATGGCAAAACGATGGTGCTGGTTCTCGGCATTCTGCCGCCGGAACGGCGCGGCGGGGGAATGAGCACAGTGCGAGGGAGGGAAAAACCATGAAACTCGGCCGCTTGAACCACATCGGGGTCGCCACGCCCTCCATCGCTGACAGCATTGCCTTCTACCGCGACGTCATGGGCGCGACCAAGATCCACACCCCGTTCGACCTTGAGGAGCAGGGCGTGAAGGTCTGCTTCGTCGACACGCCGGCTGCGGACGGGGCGCTGAACGGCACCCAGATCGAGCTGATCGAGCCCTTGGGGGAGAACTCCACGCTCGCGGGCTTCATCGCCAAGAACCCCCTCGGCGGGCAGCATCACCTGTGCTTCGAGGTGCCCGACATCGCCGAGGCGCGCAGCGAGTTCGAGGCGCTCGGCAAGCGCATCCTCGGCCCCACCCGCATCGGCGCGCACGGCACCCCTATCTTTTTCGTCCATCCCAAGGACATGGGCGGCATGCTTACCGAGATCATGGAGACGCCCAAAGAGGGCACGCACTGGTCGAACTGAAATGCTTGTCATTCCCGCGAAAGCGGGAACCCAGAGCGGCACGCGGTGCCCATAACCCTGGGTCCCCGCTTTCGCGGGGATGACAGAACTGGAGAGAAGAATGTCCTACGAAACCATCCGCGTCACCCGCGAGGGCCCGCTCGTCACCATCGCCCTGAACCGCCCCGAGCGGCTCAACGCCATGCCGCCCAGGATGGCGGACGAGATCGGCATGGCCTTTTACGACCTCGGCGACGCGCGCGCGGTGCTCATCACCGGCGAGGGCAAGGGCTTCTGCTCGGGCGCAGACCTCGCCGCGCGCGACGAGGCCAGCGCGGTGACGGGGAAGGGCGGGAGCCACAAGGCGCTGAACAATCACTATAATCCCGCGATCAGCCACCTCGTGCGCGCGAGCGTCCCGGTGATCTGCGCGGTCAACGGCCCCGCGGCGGGCGTCGGCTGCTCGCTGGCTCTGGCGGCGGACTTCACCATCGCGGCGAAGAGCGCCTATTTCCTCCAGGCCTTCGTCAATATCGGCCTCGTGCCCGACGGCGGCTCGACCTGGCTGCTTGCCCGCGCGATCGGCCGTGCGCGCGCGACGCGGATGATGATGCTGGGCGAGAAGATCAGCGCCGAACAGGCGGAAGAGTGGGGCCTCATCTACAGGTGCGTCGAGGACGCCGACCTCATGACCGAGGCGCGCGCGCTCGCCGAGAAGCTCGCCAATGGCCCGACCGTCGCCTACGCGCAGATGAAGCGCAACATCGCGATCGCGCTCGACGGCTCGCTCCAGCAGGTGCTGCTCGCCGAGGCCGAAGCCCAGCGCGTCGCGGGCGCCACCGCGGATGCGATGGAGGGCGGCATGGCCTTCCTCCAGAAGCGCAAGGCCGAGTTCAAGGGGCACTAAACGCGCCCCTCTCCGTTCGTATCGAGCGGAGCACGCAGTGCGCAGTCGAGATACCCGGGCGCGGTGTCTCGACTTCGCTCGACACGAACGGATGAAGTGACGCATGACCGACAAACCGACCCTCTCCGACTGGAACGCCCTTGCCGCGAGGGAAGTGAAGGGCCGCGACCTCACCTGGCACACGCCCGAAGGTTTCGCGATCAAGCCGCTCTATACGGCCGAGGATCACGCCGGGTTCGATCCGGGCCTGCCCGGCTTCGCGCCCTTCACGCGCGGGGTGAAGGCCTCGATGTATGCCGGACGCCCCTGGACCATCCGGCAATATGCGGGCTTCTCGACCGCCGAGGAATCGAACGCCTTCTACCGGCGCAATCTGGCGATGGGCCAGAAGGGCCTGTCGGTCGCCTTCGACCTCGCCACCCATCGCGGTTATGACAGCGATCACCCGCGCGTCGTCGGCGATGTCGGCAAGGCGGGGGTGGCGATCGATACGGTCGCGGACATGGAGATCCTGTTCGACCAGATCCCGCTCGATTCCATGTCCGTCTCGATGACGATGAACGGCGCGGTGATCCCGGTGCTCGCCTTCTTCATCGTCGCCGCCGAGCGTCAGGGGGTGAGCCAAGAGAAGCTCGACGGGACCATCCAGAACGACATCCTCAAGGAGTTCATGGTCCGCAACACCTACATCTACCCGCCCGAGCCCTCGATGCGGATCATCTCGGACATCATCGCATTTACCTCGGCCAACATGCCGAAATTCAACAGCATTTCGATCAGCGGCTACCACATGCACGAGGCCGGGGCGACAGCGGTGCAGGAGCTCGCCTTCACGATCGCCGACGGCAAGGAATACGCCCAACGCGCGATGGCCGCGGGGCTCGACATCGACGCCTTCGCCGGGCGCCTCAGCTTCTTCTTCGGCATCGGCATGAACTTCTTCATGGAGATCGCCAAGCTGCGCGCCGCGCGCACGCTGTGGTGGCGGGTGATGGATGGCCTCGGCGCGAAGGATGAACGCTCCAAGATGCTGCGCACCCACTGCCAGACCTCGGGCGTGAGCTTGCAGGAGCAGGACCCCTACAACAACGTCATCCGCACCACGGTCGAGGCGATGGCGGCGGTGCTGGGCGGCACGCAGTCGCTCCACACCAATGCCCTCGATGAAGCCATCGCGCTCCCCACGGACTTCAGCGCCCGCATCGCCCGCAACACCCAGCTGGTGCTGCAGGAGGAAAGCGGGATCACCAGCGTCGTCGATCCGCTCGGCGGCTCGCATTACATCGAAGCGCTGACCTCGACCCTTGTGGACGAGGCGTGGAAGCTGATCGAGCAGGTCGACGCGGCGGGCGGCATGACCGCCTTCGTCGCCACC
Source organism: Erythrobacter sp. NE805 (assembly GCF_046452355.1). Taxonomy (NCBI): domain Bacteria; kingdom Pseudomonadati; phylum Pseudomonadota; class Alphaproteobacteria; order Sphingomonadales; family Erythrobacteraceae; genus Erythrobacter; species Erythrobacter sp. NE805. The sequence goes on from NZ_JBKFDI010000002.1 coordinate 15,176, forward strand.
GGCGCGCCCAAGGCCGCGATCGAGCGCGCGGCGGCGGAAAAGCAGACCAGGGTCGACAAGGGCGAGACGGTGATCGTCGGCGTCAACAAGTACCGCAAGGAACAGGAAGACGCGCTCGAGACGCTCGAGGTCGACAACCAGAAGGTCCGCGCCGGCCAGATCGCGCGGATCGAGCGGGTGCGCGCAAACCGCGACGAGGCCGCCTGCCGCGCGGCGCTCGCGGCGCTGACGGAGGGGTGTTCCACCGGCGCGAACCTGCTGGCGCTGGCCGTGGAAGCCGCGCGCCACGATGCGACCCTCGGCGAGATTTCCTCGGCGATGGAGGAGGTCTTCGGCCGCCACGATGCCACCCCTGCGCCGGTCAAGGGCGTCTATGCCAGCGCCTATGAATTCGACCGCCGCTGGGCGCAGGTGACGGACGGCGTCGAGGCCGTCGGCCGTCGTCTGGGCCGCCGCCCCCGCATCATGATCGCCAAGATGGGCCAGGACGGCCACGACCGCGGCGCGAACGTGATCGCCTCGGCCTTCAGCGACATGGGCTTCGAGGTGATCTCCGGACCCTTGTTCCAGACCCCGCAGGAATCGGCCGCGATGGCACTCGAACACGATGTCGACGTGGTCGGCGCCTCCAGCCTTGCGGCGGGCCACAAGACCCTGATCCCCGAACTGATCCGGCTCCTGCGCGAAGCCGGGCGCGGCGACATCAAGGTCACCGCCGGCGGCGTGATCCCCCCGCAGGACTACGACTTCCTGCGCGAGGCGGGGGTGCAGGGGATTTATGGACCCGGCTCGAATGTGGTGGAATGCGCGGCGGATATTCTGGTGCTGCTCGGCCACAACATGCCGCCGCTCGGCGAGGGGCTGGACGAGGCGGCGGAGTAGGCGCTACTCCCTCGTCATTGCGAGCAAAGCGAAGCAATCCAGTTTCGAACGTTGCGCAAAGAGCGAACGGCAGTTGCTGGATTGCCGCGTCGCCTTCGGCTCCTCGCAATGACGAAGGACTGAGATCGACCTCATGACTGAAATCCGCACCGACTGGACCCGCACCGAGATCGCGGCCCTCTTCGACCTGCCCTTCACCGAGCTGCTGTTCCAGGCCGCCAGCGTCCACCGCGCGCACCATCCCGCGACGGAAGTCCAATTGTGCACCCTGCTCAGCATCAAGACCGGCGGGTGCCCGGAGGATTGCGGCTATTGCTCTCAGTCGGTCCACGCGGACTCGGGCGTCGAGGCCACCAAGCTGATGGACGTGCAGGCCGTGCTTCAGCGTGCGGCGCAGGCGAAGGATGCAGGGTCGCAGCGCTTCTGCATGGGCGCGGCGTGGCGCAATCCCAAGGACCGCGACATGCCCGCGATCGTCGAGATCGTGAAGGGTGTCTCCGCCATGGGCCTCGAGACCTGCATGACGCTGGGGATGCTCGAGCCGCATCAGGCCGAGATGCTCGCGGACGCAGGCCTCGATTATTACAACCATAATATCGACAGCTCGCCCGAATATTACGAGCGCGTCATCTCCACCCGTGACTTCCAGTGCCGGCTCGACACGCTGGATCACGTGAGGAAGGCGGGGATCAACGTCTGCTCGGGCGGGATCGTCGGCATGGGCGAGACGCGCGAGGACCGGGTGGGCTTCATCCACACGCTCGCCACCCTGCCGCAGCACCCGGAGAGCGTGCCGGTCAATTCGCTGGTGCCGGTCAAGGGCACGGTGCTCGGCAACATGCTGGCGGATACGCCGCTCGCCAAGATCGACGATATCGAGTTCGTCCGCACGGTTGCGGCCGCGCGCATCACCATGCCGCGCTCGATGGTGCGGCTCTCGGCGGGGCGCGAGTCGATGTCCGAGGCGACGCAGGCGCTGTGCTTCCTCGCCGGCGCGAATTCGATCTTCACCGGCGACAAGCTGCTGACCGCCCCCAATGCGGGCGACGACAAGGACGGCGCGCTGTTCGCCAAGCTCGGCCTCACAGCGCTCAAAGGCGAGGAACCCGCTCGGGCCTGCAAGGCGGCGGTGGCGGCGGCGTGATCACGCTCCTCGCCGCCGCGGCGCTGGCCGCCGCTCCGGCGCCGACACCCGAACCCCAGCCCCTCGTCATCGGCGAGACCGGCACGCTCGAGGTGCTCGGGCAGCGCCGCGAGGTCAGCATCGTCCTCCCGCCCGATTACGCGAAGGACCCCGAGAAGCGCTGGCCGGTCGTCTACCAGCTCGACGGCGACATCCGGCAGGACCTCATGATGGGCGTGGGGTTGCTCCGGTGGAACGCGCTGTGGGGGCGCAGCGAGGATGCGATCCTCGTCGGCATCGCCACGAAGGACCGCCAGCGCGAGCTGCTCCCCGCCACCAAAGACCCCGCCGAGGCCAAGCGCTATCCCACCGCGGGCGAGAGCGCGGCCTTCCGCGCGTGGCTCGCCGGCACCGTCAAGCCGCTGATCGAAGCGCGCTACCGCACCGACGGCAGCGCGGTCCTGATCGGCGAGAGCGCGGCGGGGCATTTCGTGGTCGAGACGTGGGAGCTCGCCCCGCAGCTGTTCACCGGCTACGCGGCGATCTCGCCCAGCCTGCAATGGGACTTCGAGGCGCTGAGCCGCCGCCCGCTCGGCACCGCGCCGCGCCCGCCGCTCTACATCAGCCTCGCCGACGAGGGCGGCGCGATGGAGAGCGGCATGGAGCGCTTCCTCGCCGTGCTGCCGCAGAGCCAGCCCTACTGTTTCTCCGACCGCCGCAAGGAGCTGCACCATGCGACCACGCTCCACGGCCTGTTCCCCGAGGCGCTGCAATACCTGATGCCGACCGAGGCAGACTGGCTGACCGATTACGGCATGGTGCTGCGCTGCGAGCGGCGGGGCGGGGCGGGGTGACGGTGTGACCCTCGGCTTTGCGGTCGACCAACTGCTCCTCAGGGCGCGCGGGGGCGGGCAGCTTCGCATGGGGCTGGTGAAGCTCGAGGAGCGCGCGTGGCTCGACCCCGCGCCCGACCGCGCCGCGCGCGCCGCCGCCTTCGCCGCGTGGCCCGAGGCGGTGCAGCTCACCCCCGAAGTCGAGGCGCCGGGGCGCGAGCTCGCGGCGATGCTGGGCGTGGAGGGCGCGCTCGCGCAAGCCGCGCGCGCCGTCCACGAGGACCTGTGCCTCCTGACCAAACGCGAGGACGAGGAGGTCTACCGCCTGATCGGCGCCGCGGTCGCGTGGCCCTCGGACTGGCGCCCGAAGGAGAAGCTCGGCCTCCCGCTGCGCGCGCTCCACGCGCCGATCCAGGGCTACGAGGAGCAGCTCGCAACCGGCGTCGACCGCTTCATGGAGACCCTGCGCCCCGGCCCCATCTATGGCCGCTGCAACTGGTTCATCGCCGCCACGCCGGACAAGCGCTGGCTCCCCGACCGACCGCCTGCCGAGGCCTTCGCCCACGTCACCCCCGCGAATGCGGGCGAGACCCTGTTCGTGCGCTCCGAACGCCAGACGCTGCGCCGCCTGCCGGAGACAGGCGCGATCCTCTTCACCATCGGCATCTATGTCGAACCGCTCGGGCGCCTCTCCCCCGCCAACATCGCCATGCTGGGGAGGGCGGTGCAGACCCTCGTCAGCGGCGAGGGCGACCGGCGGGGGGCGCCCGCCTATGCGGCGAGCCTGATTGCCTTCGCGCAAGGCCGCACGGCCTGATTCCGGCGCGAAGAGTGCCACATAGTGGCCATGGTTTGACGTTAACTCACCCCCGGCGGCGGGCGCTTCCGCCGCGCTCCAAAGGGGGGAAAATCATGAAGAACATCGGGATCGGCAAGGCTCTTGCCGCAGCCGCCACGCTTTCGCTCGCCGTCGCCTTCGCGCCGTCGCCTGCCATGGCTCAGGACGCTGCGGCCAAGCCCGAGGAACTCACCTGGGCGCGCGTCACCATGACCCGCTTCGTCTCGGGCAAGCGCGAGCGCGCGCTCGAGATCATCAAGAACTACTTCGCCAAGGCCGACCAGAATTCCGGCGTGGATTCGGGGGTCCACGGCATCCACCTCGACACCGGCCAATGGGACGTGATCTACATCTTCCCGATGAAGGGCGGCCCCGGCGACATGGCCAAACAGGGCACGCCCGAGGATGCCAAGTGGATGGCGGAGATGGTCAAGCTCGCCGGCAGCCAGGAGGCCGCCGAGAAGATCATTGCCGAGTTCGATTCGCTGGTCGCCATGTCGGTCACCGAAGTCGGCCACGCGCACAAGGATTACTGATCCCAGCGCAAATCTGTCAGGTTGATACACGGCTCCGGGGGCGGCATAGGCGTTGCTCGCGTCCAACGCCCCCGGGAGGTTCACGTTGTTCTCCAAGATCCTGATTGCCAACCGCGGCGAGATCGCCTGCCGGGTCATCACCACCGCGCGCCGGATGGGGATCAAGACCGTCGCGGTCTATTCCGACGCTGACGCTCGCGCGCCTTTCGTCGCGATGGCGGACGAGGCGGTGCATATCGGCCCTTCGCCCGCGGCGGAGAGCTACCTCATCGCCGACAAGATCATCGCCGCGTGCAAGCAGACCGGGGCGGAAGCCGTGCACCCGGGCTACGGCTTCCTCTCCGAGCGCACCTCCTTTGCCGAGGCGCTCGCCAAGGAGAACATCGCCTTCATCGGCCCGCCGATCGGCGCGATCGCCGCGATGGGGGACAAGATCGAATCCAAGAAGCTGGCGAAAGAAGCGGGCGTCAACGTCGTCCCCGGCTTCGTCGGCGAGATCGAGGATACCGAACACGCGGTCCGCATCTCCAACGAGATCGGCTATCCGGTGATGATGAAGGCGAGCGCCGGCGGTGGGGGCAAGGGGATGCGCCTCGCCTATAGCGAGGCCGACGTGCGCGAAGGCTTCGAGAGCGTAAAGCGCGAAGGCCTCAACTCCTTCGGCGACGACCGCGTCTTCATCGAGAAGTTCATCCTCAATCCGCGCCACATCGAGATCCAGATCCTCGGCGACCAGCACGGCAACATCCTCTACCTCAACGAGCGCGAATGCTCGATCCAGCGCCGCCACCAGAAGGTGGTCGAGGAGGCGCCGTCGCCCTTCGTTACGCCGAAAATGCGCAAGGCGATGGGCGAGCAATGCGTCGCTCTGGCGCGCGCGGTGGGGTATTACTCTGCGGGCACGGTCGAGCTGATCGTCTCGGGCGCGGACCCGACGGGGGAGAGCTTCTACTTCCTCGAGATGAACACCCGGCTCCAGGTCGAACACCCCGTCACCGAAGCGATCACCGGCATCGACCTCGTCGAGCAGATGATCCGCGTGGCGGCGGGCGAGAAGCTCCCGATGACGCAGGCCGACATCGGGATCGACGGCTGGGCGATCGAGAACCGCGTCTATGCCGAGGACCCCTATCGCGGCTTCCTGCCTTCCACTGGGCGGCTGGTGCACTACGCACCGCCGATCCCCGGCTGGCAGGAGGACGAGACCGTCGCGGGCAAGGCCCGGCGCGGGGTGGCGCATGGCGCGGGCTCGGTCAGGGTCGACGACGGGGTCTACGAGGGCGGCGAGGTCTCGCGCTTCTATGACCCGATGATCGCCAAGCTGATCACCTGGGCCCCGACCCGCGACGCGGCGGCGGACTTGCAGATCGAGGCGCTCGACAATTTCCGCATCAAGGGCCTCGGCCACAACGTCGATTTCCTCTCGGCGATCATGCAGCACCCGCGCTTCCGTTCGGGCGAGCTGACCACCGGCTTCATCGCCGAGGAATATCCCGAGGGCTTCCACGGCGCGGCGACCTCCGACGAGGTGAAGCGCATCCTCGCCGCGGTCTGCGCGGGCAACGAGTTCACCTTGCAATCGCGCGCGCGCCGGATCACCGGGCAGCTCGACGGGCCGCAGCCGGTCACGCCCGAGTGGCTGGTGAAAATCGGCGACGAACGCTTCGAGGTCACGCTCGGCGAAGGCCATGCGATGGTGGACGGCGTGCGGGTCGAGGGGACCTGCACCTGGCGTCCCGGCATGGTGCAGGCCGAAGCCACCGGCCGCGTCGGCGAGGGGTCGGAGCACCGCCTTGGCCTGATCGTCGAGCGGCAGGGCAACCACTGGAAGGTGACGACCCGCGGCGCCTCGCATACCGCGCTGGTGCTGCCGCTCAGGCTCGCCCGGCATGAATCGCTGATGCTCGAAAAGGTTCCGCCCGATCTCTCGCGCCTGCTGATCTGCCCGATGCCGGGGATGCTGGTGAAGCTCCATGTCGCGGAAGGCGAGACGGTGCAGCCCGGCCAGCCGCTCGCCACGGTCGAGGCGATGAAGATGGAGAACATCCTGCGCGCCGAGAAGGAGGGCGTCATCGCCAAGATCAACGCCGCCGAGGGCGAGAGCCTTGCGGTGGACGCGGTGATCCTGGAGCTCGAATAGGATGCTCGAAGCGCTCGCGCTGAACGTCGCGGTGCCGGTCGAGCCGGCGCTGGTCGAAGGCCTGCCGATCCGCGAGGTGACGATCGCCTTCCACGGGGAGACGCAGGTCTGCACCGGGCCCCTGCTCGCCGACGTGCTGGCGAAGCTCGGCGCGCCCGCCAAGGGCGAGGTCAAGGGCAAGGCGCTGCTGACCGCGGTGGTGGTCGAGGCGCGCGACGGCTACCGTGCGCTCTTCACGCTGGGCGAGCTCGACCCGCTGCTCGGGCGTGCCCCGGTGGTGCTTGCCGACCGCTGCAACGGCGCGGCCCTCGACGAGGCGGACGGCCCCTTCCGGCTGGCGATCGAGGGCGACCAGCGCGGCGCGCGGTCGGTGCGTCAGGTGGCAAGCCTGCGGCTGGTCGCGGTCGAGTAGGATTTCCGGGGGCTGGGGAGCGGGTCGGTCAGCAAGATCGCTCCAGACGGCCCCTTGACCCCATTCAAACCCCCTCCAAGCCCCTTTCAGACCCCGCCAAAGCGGCCTTCAGGGATGCTCAAGCCAGGGTCAAGAATGGCTGGTGCGGCGTCCAACTCGGCTTGACCGATTCGCCTCTTGCCGTATGGGCGCGTCAAACTGAAATAAAGCTGCGCGCCAGCGTCATCATCTTGCGAGAATTGTGGCCGAACTGCGCCAGATTAGTGATATCCGACGCAAAATGTCGCTTCGCTCTGTCCTACAACCCGTCGTGTGAGACACTCAATTTGCCGAGTCGCGGAATCGCCCGCGCAAAGGATTGAATCTCAGTGGGAGGATTTGATCATGGCACACACGGGAACCGGCTTCTTCGATCGGAAGGGCCATTTCTTCAAGACCGCGCGCGATGCGACGGTGAGCGATCTCGCAGCCCTGCTGGGGCAGATCGGCGAGGGCGAGAGCCTCGCGCCGGGGATCGCCTATATGCTGCTCGAACGCCGCGCCGAGATCGAGAAGCTCTTCGCCGAGCATGACCAGATGCTCGCGGAAGAGGCGGCGATGAAGGCCGCGCGCGAAACCGAGCCCGCCGGCAACGTCGCCAAGCTGCCGAGCCGCCCGGCGCATTGAGCGCGGCGCGTCATGCCAGTGCTAGGTGCAGGCACTGGTTGAAATCGGTGAGCGCGTAGTCGGCGAAGGCGGGCCCATTGACGAAGCCGCGCCGCCGGTAGAGCGCGAGCGCCGGTTCGAAGGCCGGGCCAGTGCCGGTCTCGAGGCTCAGGCGGGTGAGGCCGAGGTCCCGCGCATGAGCGATGATGGTCTCGAGCATTGCCGCCGCGATGCCTTGCCGCAGAAACTGAGGATCGGTCCGCATCGACTTGATTTCGACGGAGGTTTCGTCGAGCTGCTTGAGCGCGCCGATCGCCGCCAGGCGGGTCTCGCGATGTGCCGCCCACACGGTCACGTCGGGCCGCCGCAGCCCCGACAGGTCGAGCGCGAAGCTCAGCCCCGGCGGCGAGCCCTCGACCATGGCGCGCTGGTGGAAAGCGATCAGCGCCTGCACCTGCGGGTCGTCGAGGTCCGCGAGGCCGATCCGCAGGCTCATTCGTCGATCATCGCGACCGCGCGGATCCACCCGGCACTGGCGCGCTCGATCTTGACCGGGAAGCAGCTCACCGTGAACCCGTGGGGCGGAAGGGCGGCGAGATTGGCAAGTTTTTCAATCTGATAATAGGGCCGGATGCGGCCCGCCTTGTGGCCCTCCCAGATGATCGCGGGGTCGCGGGTCTGGGCCCAGCGCCGTGCGGTATGGCTGAAGGGCGCGTCCCAGCTCCACGCATCGGTGCCGACCACCTCGATGCCCCTTTCCGTCAGCCACAGGGTCGCCTCCGCGCCGAGGCCGACGCCCTGGTCGGTGAAGCCCTCGGTTCCGTAGACCGCGCCCGACTGGACGAGCACGATATCAAGCGGTTGCAGCACGTAGTTGATGCGCGCGAGCTCCGCCTCGACCTCCGCCGCGCTGACCACGTGGCCGTGGGAGAGGTGCGAGAAGTCGAGCTTCACGCCGGGCCGGAAGAAGCGGTCGAGCGGGGCCTCGTCGATGCTCGGGGCGGGGCGGGCGCCGCTGTCGGTGGTCGAATGGTAGTGCCACGGCGCATCCATGTGCGTGCCGTTGTGCGTTGAAAGTTCGACGAATTCCACCGCCCAGCCCTCGCCGTCGGGCAGGTCCTCGCGGCGCAATCCGGGGAAGAACATCGCGATCTGTTCCCAGGTGCTCTCGTGGGTCATGTAGGTGACCTTGGGGCGCATCACCTCGGGGTCGGAGATGACCGCGTTGGTGATCGGGATCGAGAGGTCGACAAAGCGGGTCATGCGCTGAGCTCCCCGTCCAGAAATGCTGCAATGTCAGCGAGATCGACGTCGCGGGCGACATAGGCCCGGCCCAGCGCGCGCAGCAGCAGGAAGGGCAGGGTGGTGCCTTCCGCCTTCTTGTCGTGGCGCATGTGATCGACCAGCGCCGCCCCGTCGCATCCGAGGCCCAATGCCGAGAGCTCCGAAGGCAGCCCCGCCGCCGCAATGGCCCGCGCCGCCCGCTCGGCATCGGCGGAAGAGATCTCCCCCCGCCGCGCCGAATAGCCCGCCGCGAGCACCATGCCGAGCGCGACCGCCTCGCCGTGGAGCAGGCGGTCGGAGAAGCCGGTCTCCGCCTCGAGCGCATGGCCGAAGGTATGCCCGAGATTGAGCAGCGCCCGCCGGTCCTCGGTCTCGCGCTCGTCCTCGGCGACGATCCGCGCCTTCATCGCGATGCTGGTCGCGATGGCGTGTTCGAGCGCGTGAGGTTCGCGCGCCAAAACCTTGTTTCCATGTGACTCCAACCAGGCGAAGAAACCCGCGTCGCCGAGCAGGCCGTATTTCAGCACCTCGGCAAACCCTGCGCGCATCTCGCGCGCGGGCAAGCTCGCGAGCACCAGCGGGTCGATCAGCACCAGCGAGGGTTGGTGGAAGGCGCCGATGAGGTTCTTGCCCGCCCGCGTGTTGATCGCGGTCTTGCCCCCGACCGAGGAGTCGACCTGCGCGAGCAGGGTCGTGGGCAGCTGCACGAAGCCGACGCCCCGCTTGAGAATGGCGCAGGCGAAGCCGACGAGATCGCCGACCACCCCGCCGCCGAGCGCGAAGACATGGTCCCTGCGCGTCACGCCGAGGCCGAGCAGCCAGTCGGTGAGGCGCTCGAGCACGCCCCAGGTCTTCGCGTCCTCGCCCGGTTCGACGACGAACCACTCGGCCACGAAGCCCGCCTCGGCGAGCGCGGAGTCGATCCCGGCGGCGAAGTTCCGGTGGGTGTTGGTGTCGGCGACGAAGGGCACGCCCCGGCGGCCGCCATAGCCCCTGAGGAACGGCGCGGCCGCCTCGGGAAGGCGCGCGAGCACCCCCTCCTCGATCACCACCCGGTAAGGGCGCCCGGCGAGCGCCACGTCGATCACAGCCATTGGTCGATCGCCTCGATGATCGCGCGCGCGGTCTCGGCATGGGGGCCGTTCTCGCTGACGACGCGGATGGGAGCCTCGGCATAGAAGGGCCGGCGTTCGGCGGCGAGGCGGGTGAGGATTTCCCTGGGGTCGCCGTTCTTGAGCAGCGGGCGCGTCGGGCGGCGCGCGGTGCGTTCGACGAGGGTGTCGACGTCGCAGTCGATCCACACCGCGATGCCCTTGTCGAGCACCAGCGCGCGGGTCGCGGGATCGACGAAGGCGCCGCCGCCGGTGGCGATCACGCCGTGGCGCTCCTCGATCAGCCGCGCGATCACGCGCCGCTCGCCGTCGCGGAAATGAGCCTCGCCGAAGGTCTCGAAGATCTCGGGGATCGAGCGCCGGGCGGCTGCGACGATCGCCTCGTCGGCGTCGACGAAATCGCGGGACAGCATCGCGGCAAGCTTGCGCCCTACGGTCGACTTGCCGACCCCCATCAGCCCCACCAGCACCACCGGGCGGTCGATCCGCGCGGCGACGGCAGCGAGGCCGGAGGCAGGAGGGGAGGACGGTGCGGCGGACATTGCGGCACGGCCTATAGATGGGCTAGGGCACGCGCAATATGGCAAACCCGCGTCCCCCGCGTCTCTCCCCGACCGGCCTTGCCGAGGCACCCGCGCCGAGGGTGCCGCCCGCGCGGCGCAAGCTGACGATCGGCCTGATGGTCGCCGTGCCGGTGCTGCTCCTCGCGATCGCCTGGTTCGACGGCGGGGAGGAGGCGCTGCACCCGATCGCCGAGCCGGTCGTGCTGCCGGAGCAGGGGCAATGAGCGCGCGGCGCCTCGGCCTGACGGCCAGCATCCTCGCGATCGGCCTCGCCGGTGCGCTCGGCGGGGCGGGGCTGGCGAGCCTCGCAGGCGCGCAGGGCAAGCCCGAATCGCTGCTCCCCCCCGGCTTCGACGACCCCGCGCCCGCGCCGAGCCCGCGCGGCGCGCCCACGCCCTCGGCCGTGCCCGGCGCCGCCCCGCCGGCCGCGACCGCGCCCGGCGCCGTGCCGCTGCCGGGCGCACCGGTCGATCCCGCGACGCTCCCGCCGCTGCCGAGCATCAGCCGCGAGGACCTCGCGCGCCTGCCGAGCCTCGAGAGCCTCGAGAACATGTCGACCGACGAGCTCGACCAGCTGCTCGGATTGCGGCCCAGGAACGACATCCCCCCCGGCGCCCAGCGCGCGTTGACCCGCATCGGGGTGCTGGCGGTGGACGAGGGCGGGCTGCCGCCGGTCGCGCTCGCCAACCAGTCGGACAAGCTCGTGCGCGCGGCGCTCGCCGGCACGCGCGGGCCGATGGTTTCGCGCTGGGGCCACATCCTGCTCCGCCGCGCGCTGGCGAGCCGCATGGCCGCGCCGCTCGGCATGGACCCGATCGAGTTCGCGAGCTTGCGCGTCGGGCTCCTCAACCGCATCGGCGAGTACGGCGTCGCGCGCGCCGTGGTGCAGGATATCGACACCGCGAACTGGTCGCCCGCGCTGACGCAGGAGGCGCTCACCGCCTATCTTGCGAGCGGCGACATCACCGGGGCCTGCCCGGCCGTGCGGCTCCAGGGCTCGCAGCGGCAGGACGGCGAGTGGCAGATGTGGCAGGCGATCTGCAATGCCTATGCGGGCGAGGCGGCGCTGGCGGCGACCCAGCTCGACCGCGCGCTGTTCCGCGGTGTCGCGCCGCGCGTCGACGTGCTCCTCGCCCGGCGCTTCGCGGGCGCGGCGGGGCGGGGGCAGCGCGGGGTGCAGATCGAGTGGAACGGGGTCGAGGACCTCAATCCCTGGCGCTTCGGCCTTGCGAGCGCGGTCGGCGAGCCGCTGCCCGAGGGTCTCCTCGAAGCGGCCTCGAAGGCGCGCGGCGGGGCCTATTACGAGCGCGCGGGCGCGCTCCTCCCGATGCTCACCGCGAGCCAGCGCGCCGCGCTTGCCGGACGCGCCGCGCGCGAAGGGATCCTGTCGGCCGACGCGATGGTCGATCTCTATTCCGAGGTCTATCTCGACCCGGGCGCGAGCGGTGATGCCGAGACTCACGCGGCGGCCCTGCGCGAGGCCTATCTCGCCACCGACCCGGCGGCGCGCATCGCGGCGATGCAGCGGCTGTGGGCGGCGGGCGACAAGTTCGGCGGCGGCGACGGCTACGGGGCGCGGGTGCTCACCGCCTACGCCGCCGCGCGCATCCCGGTGGCCGAGGCCCATGCGAACGAAGCGGGCGAGCTCATCGCCGCGATGCTCGCCGCCGGGCTCGACCGCAATGCGGCGCGCTGGTCGAATGTCGTCGATGAGGGCTCGCTGGCCTGGGCGCTGATCGCCTGCGCCGCCCCGGGCGGGGGCGAGGTCGGGCAGGGCGCAGTCGAGAGCTTCGCGGGCAGCGACAGCAGCGAGGAGCAGCGCAAGTCGGCCTTCCTCGTCGCCGGGCTCGCCGGGCTCGGGCGGCTGAGCCTCGAAGATGCCGATGCGGTGGGCGGCGACCTCGGGGTCGATCTCGCGCGGCAGACCCGCTGGACCCGCGCCATTTCGGGCGCGGCCGAGGTCGGCAACCCGGCGCTGGTGGTGCTGCTCGCCGGGCTCGGGATGCAGGGATCGAGCTGGCAGCAGATGACGCCGCTCCACCTCTACCACATCACCGCCGCGCTGACCCGCGTGGGGCTCGAGGCCGAGGCCCGGATGATCGCCGCCGAGGCCGTGGCCCGCGGCTGATGTCCGCGGCCACCGAGGCCTTCCTCGCTATGCTTGCCGCCGAGCGCGGGGCGGCTGCCAACACTCTTGCCGCCTACCGGCGCGACCTCGCGCAGGCCGAGGCGGCGATCGGCGACCTGGCCGGGGCGGACCGCGATGCGGTGGCGGGCCTCGCGGGCGAGTGGGCGCGCCTCGCCCCGGCGAGCGTTGCGCGCAAGGCCTCGGCGCTGCGGCAGTTCTTCGGCTTCGCCATCGACGAGGGCTGGCGGCGCGATGATCCCTCGGGCGCGTTGCCGAGCCCGCGCCTGCGCCGTCCGCTCCCGAAAGTCATGGGCCACGACCAGATCGCCGCCCTGTTCGCGCGCGCCGAGTTCGAGGCGGCGGGCGACGATCCCCCGGCGGTGCGCCTGCTCGCGCTGATAGAGCTGCTCTACGGCTCGGGCCTGCGCGCCAGCGAGCTTGTCGGCCTGCCGCTCCACGCCGTGCCGCGCGATGCCCCCTTCCTGACCGTGACCGGCAAGGGCGGGGCGAGCCGCCTCGTCCCCGTCGGCGGGCGGGCGCTCGAGGCGGTGGGCCGCTGGATGCGCCTGCGACCGGGCGCGCCCGCGTCGCGCTACCTGTTTCCGGGGAAGAAAGGCGAGCACCTTACCCGCGTTCGCCTGTTCCAGCTCCTCAAGGAGCTCGCCGCCCGCGCCGGGCTCGACCCGACGGGGATCAGCCCCCACGTGCTGCGCCATGCCTTCGCGACGCACCTGCTCGAGGGCGGGACGGACCTACGCGTGCTCCAGACGCTTCTGGGGCACGCGGACATCGCCACCACCCAGATCTACACGCACGTGGAGCCCGCGCGGCTCGTTGCCCTCGTCAATTCCCGCCACCCGCTTGCAACCCGGCGCGCATCCGACTAGCGCCCAGCCATGATTTCCTACCTCGATTTCGAGAAGCCGGTCGCCCAGCTCGAAGAGCGTATCGCCCAGCTCCGTAGCGTCAACGCGCTCCACGACGTCGACGTGGCGAGCGAGATCGGCCGGCTCGAGGCGAAGAGCACCGAGCTGCTCGCCAGCACCTATGCCTCGCTCTCGCCCTGGCAGAAGACCCAGGTCGCCCGGCACCCGCAGCGCCCGCATTTCCGCGACTACGTGGCGCATGCCTTCAGCGATTTCATGCCCCTTGGCGGCGACCGGCTCTATGGCGATGACCAGGCGATCATGGGCGGCTTCGCGCGTCTCGGCGGGCGGCGGGTGATGCTGATCGGCCACGAGAAGGGCCACGACACCCAGAGCCGCATCCGCCACAATTTCGGCATGGGCAAGCCCGAGGGCTATCGCAAGGCGATCCGCCTGATGGAGCTGGCGAGCCGATTCGGATTGCCGGTGGTGACGCTGGTCGACACCTCGGGCGCGTTTCCCGGCATCGAGGCGGAGGAGCGCGGCCAGGCCGAGGCGATCGCCCGCGCGACCGAGGCCTGCCTCGCGCTCGAGGTGCCGATGGTCGCGGCGATCGTCGGCGAGGGCGGGTCGGGCGGCGCGGTCGCGCTCGCCTCGGCGAACCGGGTGCTGATGATGGAGCACGCGGTCTATTCGGTGATCTCGCCCGAAGGCTGCGCCTCGATCCTGTGGCGCACCTCGGAAAGGGCCGCCGATGCCGCGCAGGCGATGAAGGTCACCGCGCAGGATCTGAAGCGGCTCGCCGTGATCGATCGCATCGTCAAGGAGCCGGTCGGCGGCGCGCACCGCGATCCCGCGGCCGCCGCGCGGATGCTCGGCAGCGCGCTGTCCGAGGAGCTCGACGGACTCGCGGGCAAGACCTCGCAGCAACTGGTCGCCGCACGCGAGGAGCGGTTTCTCGCGCTGGGCGGCTGACGTTCACACGCAAGTTAAGGTTCCGTTTGGCACTTGCCTGTCGCTAGAAGCATTCCCCAAGGCCGCGTGAAGCGGCCGCGGGACGGCGGAAAGGGACTGAAGATGGCACGGATTTCACGCAAGGCTCTGGCGTTCGGCACGGCGATGGTCGCGCTGACCGGGTGCATGACGGCGGACGCGAAGGTGCCCGCCGCCGCGACCCCGATCACCGCCAAGGAAGCCCAGATGGGCGCGCAGTATCACCCGCAGTTCCTCGCCGAGTTCGGCGGCGCGATGTCCGGGCCGCAAGCGACCTATGTCGAGCAGGTCGGCAAGAACATCGCGGTGCAATCGGGGCTCGGCAATGCGCGCGAGGCGTTCACGGTGAGCCTGCTGAACTCACCGGTGAACAATGCCTTCGCGGTGCCGGGCGGCTACATCTACACCACCCGCCAGCTGGTGACGCTGATGAACAGCGAGGCCGAGCTTGCCGCGGTGCTCGGGCACGAGGTCGGGCACGTCGCCGCGCGCCACTCGCAGCGCCGCGAGCAGGCCGCGCAGAAGAACTCGATTCTGGGCATCCTCGGCGCGATCGGTTCCTCGCTGCTGCTCGGCGATTCGCAGATTGGCCAGACCCTGTCGCGAACCTTCATGGAAGGCTCGCAGCTCCTCACCCTGCGCTTCTCGCGCAAGCAGGAGCTTCAGGCGGACGACCTCGGCATCCAGTATCTCGCCCGCGCCGGCTACGACCGGCGCGCGATGGGCAGCGTCCTGGCGAGCCTCGCGGCGCAGAATGCGCTCGACGCGCGGCTCGAGGGGCGCAATGCGAGCGTGCCCGAATGGGCCTCGACCCACCCCGATCCCGCGAGCCGCGTCCAGAGCGCGCTCGCCAAGGCGGGCGGGGTGAGCACCGGGGTGACCAACCGCGACACCTTCCTCACCCGCATCGACGGGCTGCTCTATGGCGACGATCCGCAGCAGGGTGTGATCGAGGGCAGCAACTTCATCCACCCCGAGCTGCGCTTCGCCTTCACCGCGCCGCAGGGCTATTACATGGTCAACGGCACGCGCGCGGTGAGCATCCAGGGCCAGGGCGGCGGCCAGGCGCAGCTGACCACGGCAGCCTATAACGGCAACCTCGAAAGCTATGTGCGCACCGCCTTCGCGGCGCTCGGCGGGCAGAACAGCCAGCTCGCGCCCGCCGAGATGCAGCGCACGACGGTCAACGGCCTGCCCGCGGTCTACGGCACGGCGCGCGTCAACAACAGCGGCTCGCAGGTCGATCTGGTGGTGTTCGCTTACGAGTTCGCCCGCGACAAGGCGTTCCACTTCGCCGCGATCGCCCCGGCGGGGCGGGCGGGGACCTTCAACACCATGTTCCAGTCGATGCGGCGAATCACCCAGGCCGAGGCCGGGGCGGTGGTGCCGCGCAAGCTCCAGGTGGTGACCGTCGCGCGCGGCGACACGGTGGCGAGCCTCGCGCGAAGGATGGCCTATACGAGCGCGCAGGAGGACCGCTTCCGGGTGCTCAACGCGCTCTCGGGCGATGCCACGCTGACGCCCGGCCAGAAGGTCAAGCTGGTGGTGCGCGCCCGCTAGGTTCCCGAAGGGATACGCAAAAGGCGGCGGGGATCGCTCCCCGCCGCCTTTCCTGTGCCTTCCTGCGTCGATCAGGCGCCGGTGGTGCCGGGCTGCATCTTGCTCGAGACATTCGAGAAGGTCCCGTCGAGCGTCGAGCCGAGCGCGCTCATGGCGGTGATCGCGGCGACCGCGATGAGAGCGGCGATGAGGCCGTATTCGATGGCGGTGGCGCCCTGTTCGTCGTGCGCCAGAGATTTGAAGAAGGTCATGTCCCGTCTCCTGAACGATGGTTGGCCGGGCCGCCCCTTAGGGGAAGAGCGGAGGGGGGCTGGGCTTACGCTAGAGAGCGGACAGTGCATTCGGGCTTTGCGCGGGCCTGGGGGATTCTGCGGAGGTGCCGGGCGGGTAAAGAAAAACGGCGGGGATCGCTCCCCGCCGTCTCTTTCTGCCGAAGGGCAAGCCTCAGGCGCCGGTGGTGCCCGGCTGCATCTTGCTGCGGACGTTGTTGAACGTGCCATTGAGCGTGCTGCCGAGGCTCGTCATGGCGGTGATCGCGGCAACCGCGATAAGGGCAGCGATCAAACCATACTCGATGGCAGTCGCCCCCTGTTCGTCTCTTGCGAGACTACGGAAGAAGGTCATTGATGGTCTCCTGGTCTGGTCCTCGAATTCACCAGCCCCCCCTGGTCCAGGCGAGCTATAACACTATATCGCCTTTAACTATTGATAAATAACTTAAGAAGCGCGCAATGCGTGAATTCTTTCTGCGCGGGATTGGAATAATCGCAGCAGGCAAAAGAAAAACGGCGGGGATTTCTCCCCGCCGTCGTTCTTTTGCGAAACGCTTCTTGAAGCTTACGCGCCGGTGGTGCCGGGCTGCATCTTGCTCGAGACGTTGTTGAAGGTGCCGTTGAGGGTCGAACCCAGGGCGCTCATGGCGGTGATCGCGGCGACGGCGATGAGAGCGGCGATGAGGCCGTATTCGATGGCGGTGGCACCCTGTTCGTCACGGACGAGGTTCTTGAAGAAGGTCATGTGTGGTCTCCTGTTTGGTCTTCGATACCCGAGGCCCCCCTTGGTCGCGGCGGGCTGTTTGTTGTTTAGATCGGCACCTATTGAGAAACTCCTAACTCGAAACGAAAGTTTCAGTAGTTGCTCATCGCGCCGACACTTTTGCTTCTGACCATGTTCCACATGTCGATCGTCGTGTCGGCCACGCTTTGCAGCGCAACGACCAAGGTGATCGCGATGAGAGCAAGGATCAGACCGTATTCGATCACGGTCGCTCCCGTGGTGTCGTCGACGAGATCTCTGGTGATGTTCGACAACATGGGAAGGGTCCGTTTCTTTCGGCCTGATGGTCCGAAGAATCGGATGTTCGGGTTAAAAAAGCGTTGATGAGACGCTTCCAGGTGGCAAGGAATCCGACATGAGCGAGGGCTGGATGACGGTGGTGGCCGGGGCGCTGCGGGCGGGGGACGGACGCTGGCTGATGCATCGCAGGCCCGAGGGCAAGCACCACGGCGGCCTTTGGGAGTTCCCCGGCGGCAAGGTCGAAGCCTCTGAAATGCCGCAGCAATCCCTCGTCCGCGAGCTTCACGAGGAGCTCGGCATCCTCGCCTGCGCGGAGCATTGCGACCCCGCCGGTTTCGCCGAGAGCCGCCTCGGCGACAGCGGCCCGCGGCTTGTCATCCTGCTTTACACGCTCACCGCCTGGGAGGGCGATCCGCGCGCAGTGGAGGGCGGGGAAATCGGCTGGTTCACCCCCGCCGAGGCGCTCGCGCTTCCCAAGCCGCCGCTCGACGTCGAGCTCGCCGCGCGGCTCTTCCGGAATTGCTGAGGCCCCGCGAAAAGACCCTTGCCAAGCCCGAGCGCCCCCCCTATTGGGCGCCCCTCAGCGCGCACCCGTAGCTCAGCTGGATAGAGCACCAGACTACGAATCTGGGGGTCAGAGGTTCGAATCCTTTCGGGTGCGCCAACTAGGCCCGCTTCCTCGCAAGAGGGGGCGGGCCTAGTTGGTTCTGTCCAGGAAGATTCGAACCCGTTCGGAGTCGGAGGCGGCGCAGCCGCCGGAGACGACGAGCGAGCGCAGCGAGCGAGACAATCCTTTCGGGTGCGCCAACAACGCCCGCTCCTCGCCAGAGGGGCGGGCGTTGTCGGTTCCGGCAACGATTCCTCGTTCCTCGTTCATTCCCCCACCGAATCCTCGAGCGCGTGCATGTCCTCGTCCGAAAGGCCGAAGTGGTGCCCCGCCTCGTGGATCACGACATGGGCGACGAGCGCGCGGAACCCCACGCCGGTGTCCTCCATCTCGGCAAGCAAGGGCTGGCGGAACAGGGTGATGACCGGCGGCAGACCGTCGCCGTCCCATTGCGAACGCTCGGTAAGCGCGACGCCCTCGTAGAGCCCGGTGAGGTCCCAGGGGTCCTCGATCCCGAGCGAATCGAGCTGCTCGTCGGTGGCGAACTCCTCGACCCGCAGCACCACGCCCTCGAGCTCGCGACGGAACACTTCGGGCAGGCGCGCGAGCACGGCGAGCGCCTCGGCCTCGAAATCGGCAGTGCTCGGCCCGCGCAAGGACACCTCTCCGCTCTCCTTTACTTGGCGTGAGGGGATGAATTCCCCGCACACCTTATTACATAGGCAAGAGATGGGGGCGGCATCCTTCCGGCGCAATCCGCGTATCTTCGTGGAACGCAGCCGAGGCCGGATGGTTGAGGTCACTCGGCATCGACAGGCGATTGGGTCGGACAGGGGCCGATGAGGGAAGAAAGACAAGCAACGATGAACTACATGGCCGCCCACGATCACGACGAGTTCGATCCGGAAAACCCGCTCGGCAAGCCCGAGGTGCCCGAGGAGGTTCAGGACGCGATTCGCACGCTGCTGCGCTGGGCGGGCGACGATCCCTCGCGCGAGGGCCTGCTCGACACGCCCAAGCGGGTGGGGCGCGCGTGGCTCGAATATTGCCAGGGCTACAAGGAAGACCCGGCGATCCACCTCACCCGCCAGTTCACCGAGGTGGGCGGCTATGACGAGATCGTGCTGCTCAAGAACATCCCGTTCCAGTCGCACTGCGAACACCACATGGCGCCGATCACCGGCAAGGCGGCGATCGCCTACCTGCCGCGCAACAAGGTGGTGGGGATCTCCAAGCTCGCCCGCGTCCTGCACGGCTATGCCAACCGGCTCCAGATCCAGGAGCGTCTCACCGCCGAGGTCGCGCAGTGCATCTGGGACCATCTCGAGCCGCACGGCGTTGCCGTGGTGATCGAGGCCGAGCACGGCTGCATGACCGGCCGCGGCGTCAAGACCCACGGGGTCAACATGATCACCAGCCGCATCCTCGGCTGCTTCCTCGAGAATGACAGCAGCCGCAAGGAAGTCATGAGCCTGATGGGCTACTGACGGCTCGCAAGCCTGCGGGAAGCGGCCGATCGACGCCGCTCACCCGGGCTTGCGTTCATTGCAATCCTGCTGTGCTGGACGCCTGCGCGCGCGATGATATGTTGCATCATCGACGGCCAAAAGGCCGCGACAAGCAGGAGAGCAAGCATCATGATGAAACGTGCCCTTGCCGGCGTGGCCTTTGCGGTGTGCCTTGCATCGCCGGCGCTCGCGCTCGAACACGAGGTGGTGATCGACCACTCCGCGGGCGCCATCGCGGCGGATTACCGCGGCTCGGTGCGGATCGAGACCAAGCAGGTCGGCACCGCCGCCGCGCCGGGTCGCCCGAACACGCTGCGCTGCCAGTGGAGCGCCTCGCTCGATGTCGAGCGGATCGCGAAGCTGGGGAGCAGCCTGCAATCGCGCCGCACCCTCACCAGCGATGACGTCGCGCGCGGCTCGCGGCCGGGCTGGTGCCCGACCAAGGCCGCGGCGCTCGGCAAGCTGGTCGATGCGCGCGGGCCCAAGGTCCGCGCGGCGCTGATGGCGCTGGTGGAGAAGGATCGCGCGGCGCTCGTCGCCGAGGCGGACACCGCCACGACCCGCGGCTGATCGGCGGCTCGCGAGAGGAGAAGGGGCGTCCCTCGGATGAGGGGCGCCCTTTTTGCGTCGATGCGCCGAGCTGCGTCATGATCCTGTCATAAGGTCACTCAGGTTATGCTCCCGGATGTCACGGAACTGTAACATGGTGTGATGGCAACCACCCACCCCTTCGCGCTTTCGGGGCGGTCCTCCGAACCGGAAGCCGTCCGAGCCGACTCGGCACTGCTGCATCCGATCCGGCCGCTGGTCGCGCTCTGGGCTTTCCTGCTGACGCTGAGCGCGGGACAGGATATCGCCCTTGGCCTCGGGCTGATGAGCGACAAGGTGTGGATCTTCGACGTCGACGTCGAGACCGGGCTCTACACATGGTTCTCGGTGCTGCTGCTCGCCGGCGCGGCGCTGGCGACCGGGGTGATCGCGCTCGAGCGCAAGGCCGCGGGCGATCCGCTGCGCTTCCACTGGCTGCTTCTTGCCGCGATCTTCCTCGCTCTTTCCGCCGACGAGGCGTGTGCGCTGCACGAGGCGATCTCGGGGCGTCTCACCAGCGGCCTCCACACAAGCGGCGCGCTCTATTTCGCCTGGGTGATCCCCGCCGGGATCGCCGCGGCAGTCGGGCTCTTCGCCTTCGTCCCCTTCATCCGCGCCTTCCCGCCGGCCTTGCGGGCGCTGCTGCTGGGCTCGGCGGCGATGTTCCTCGCGGGCGCGATCGGGATGGAGATGATCGCCGGGGCGATCGGGGCGGAGTCCGAGGCGGTGATGCGCAGCGGGCCCTACCGCGCCCTCGTCAACCTCGAGGAGGCGATGGAGGGCGGGGCAGTGATCCTCTACCTCGCCGTGCTCGTCGCGCTGCGCCGCCGGGAGTCGCCGCTGGTCACGCTGCGGCTCGGCTGAGCGCACGCAGAAGGGCCCGTTCCGCGGGGGAACGGGCCCTTCGTCACGTCACGGGTCCGTGGGCTTACAGCTGGCCGAGCAGGTGATCGGCGCTCGAGACGCGGAAGTCGCCCGGTTCCTCGACGTTGATCTGCTCGACCACGCCGTCGTTGATGACCATCGAGAAGCGCTGGCCGCGCTTGCCGAGGCCGAAGCCCGAGCCGTCCATGGTGAGGCCGATCGCCTCGACGAACTCGGCATTGCCGTCGGCGAGCATGGTGATCTCGTCCGAGCCCTGCGCCTTGTTCCACGCGCCCATCACGAAGGCGTCGTTGACCGCGGTGCCGACGATCTCGTCGATGCCCTTGGCCTTGAGCTCGGCGGCCTTCTCGACGAAGCCCGGCAGGTGCTTGGCCGAGCAGGTCGGGGTGAAGGCGCCGGGGACGGAGAACAGCGCGACCTTCTTGCCGGCGAAATACTCGGAGGACTTGACCGCCTGCGGCCCTTCGGGGGTGGCCTTGACGAGGGTGACTTCGGGGATCGTGTCGCCGACGGAAATGGTCATGTCGTGTGCATCCTTGTGAGTGGAACCTTGCGGGCGCTCTCTATAGCGCCTCGCCCGGACCGGGCAACGCTTACACATATAAAGATAGGTTTATATTGCCTCCCGGCGCGACTGTCGCTAGGGGCAGTCCGACTTTAGCAGACCGGCGCCCGCGGCTCCGTATCTGCGCATAGGAGACAGACAAGATGGCCACCCTCGCTGCCGCCCCGACCCACGAATACGTCATCAAGGACATCGCGCTCGCCCGCTTCGGCCGCGACGAGATCCAGATCGCCGAGACCGAGATGCCGGGCCTGATGGCGCTGCGCGAGGAGTATGGCGCCGCCCAGCCGCTCAAGGGCGCGCGCATCACCGGATCGCTGCACATGACGATCCAGACCGCGGTGCTGATCGAGACCCTCGTCGCGCTCGGCGCCGAGGTGCGCTGGGCGACCTGCAACATCTTCTCGACCCAGGACCACGCCGCCGCCGCGATCGCCGCGCGCGGCATTCCGGTGTTCGCCATCAAGGGCGAGACGCTGGCGGACTACTGGGACTACGTGGGCCGCATCTTCGACTGGGCCTCGGAAGCCGATCCCGACCTCACCGCGAACATGATCCTCGACGATGGTGGTGACGCCACCATGTTCGCGCTGTGGGGCGCGCGCCTCGAGGCGGGCGAGGAATTGGGCGAGCCGACCAATGCGGAAGAGATCGAGTTCCAGCGCGCGCTCAAGGCCTTCATCGCCGCCAAGCCCGGCTACCTCACCAAGACCGTGAAGGCGATCAAGGGCGTCTCGGAAGAGACCACCACGGGCGTGATGCGCCTCTACCAGATCGCCAAGCAGGGCAAGCTCCCCTTCCCGGCGATCAACGTGAACGATTCGGTCACCAAGTCGAAGTTCGACAACCTCTACGGCTGCAAGGAATCGCTCGTCGACGCGATCCGCCGCGCGACCGACGTGATGCTCGCCGGCAAGGTCGCCTGCGTCGCGGGTTACGGCGACGTCGGCAAGGGCTCGGCCGCCTCGCTGCGTGACGGCGGCGCGCGCGTGATGGTCACCGAGATCGACCCGATCTGCGCGCTCCAGGCCGCCATGGACGGCTTCGAGGTCGTCACCATGGAGGACGCCGTGAAGCGCGCCGACATCTTCGTCACCGCCACCGGCAACGAGGACGTCATCACCGCCGAGCACATGATGAACATGAAGCCGATGGCGATCGTCTGCAACATCGGCCACTTCGACAGCGAGATCCAGATCGCCGCGCTCTCCAACTACGAGTGGAAGGAAATCAAGGAAGGCACCGACCTCGTCACCTTCCCGGACGGCAAGTCGATCATCGTGCTGGCCAAGGGCCGCCTCGTGAACCTCGGCTGCGCCACCGGCCACCCGAGCTTCGTGATGAGCGCGAGCTTCACCAACCAGACCCTCGCGCAGATCGAGCTCTTCACCAAGGCGGACGAATACGACAACGACGTCTATGTCCTGCCCAAGCATCTCGACGAGAAGGTCGCCGCGCTGCACCTCGAAAAGCTGGGCGTGAAGCTGACCCAGCTTTCGCCCAAGCAGGCGAGCTATATCGGCGTGCCGCAGGCGGGCCCGTTCAAGCCCGACCACTACCGCTACTGAGCCACGCAAACCGCCCGCTCCGCCCCGTAAACTCACGCAGGTTGGGGGCGGGCGGCCTCGTGCCGGTTGCGCTCGCGCCCGCCCGCGCATAGCGGTTGAGCGATGGACGCAACGCCTCTCTCGCTGGTGCTGATTGCGCTGGTCCTTGCCGCATGGGCGGTCGGGGCGGCGATCGTCGTCCTGCGCGCGAACCGCAGCGTCAAGCGCGCCAAGGCGATGCGCACCAGCCTCAAGCGCATGCAGACCCTGCTCGACGTCGCCCCGGCGCTGCCGCTGCTGGTGCGGGTCGACGGGCGGATCGAGGCCTCGGACAAGCTCGCGCGGATGCTCGGGCTGGCGCAGATGCCGAAGTACCTGTCCGAGCTTGCCGCGCCGCCCGGCCAGCCCCGCGCCGGCGGCTTCGCGCAAGGGCAGCTCGACCAGCTCTGGACCAAGATCCAGACCACCCAGAAGAGCGCCGCGCCGTTCCGCATGGCGATCAACCTGCCGGGATCCCAGCGCAGCCTCGCGCTCTACGGCACGCTCGCCGATCCGCAGGTCTCGCCGGGCGGAGCGGCGCTGGTGTGGATCTTCGACTTCACCGAGAGCCATGCCGAGATGGCCCGCCTGCGCGCCGCCGCCGCGCGCGCGACGGGCGATTTCGCGGCGCTGGTCGGCCTCATCGAGGCCGCGCCCATGCCGATGTGGTTCCGCGACGCGGACCTCACCCTCCAGCTCGTCAACCAGGCCTATGTCGATGCGGTCGGCGCGACCAGCGCGGCCGAGGTCGTGCAGGGCCAGATCGAGCTGCTCGAGCCCGAGGACGGGCGCTCGCCCGCCGAGATTGCCCGCGCCAGCCTCGAGAGCCAGAACGCCTCGGAGCGGATCGTCGCCTCGACCATCCTCGGCGCGCGCCGGACCCTCAGGGTCAGCGACCTGCCGCTCGGGCACGAGGGCGTCGCGGGCTATGCCATCGACATCGAGGAGCAGCAGCAGGTCGAGCGCGAGTTCCGCGCCTTCCGCGATGCCCAGCGCGCGCTGCTCGACCAGCTTTCGGTCGGGGTCGCGCTGTTCGACGACGAGGAGCGGCTGACATTCGCCAACCGCCCGTTCCGCCGCCTGTTCTCGCTCACCGACGACGCGGTCGAGGCGCACACGCCCTTCGAGCGTTTCCTCGCCGAGGCACGCGAGCGCGGGCGCACGCCCGAGGTGCGCGACTTTCCCGAATGGCGCCGCGAGCGCACCGGGTGGTTCGGCCTGCGCGAATCGCTCGAGGAGGCATGGCCGCTCCCCGGCGGCACGCACCTGCGCGTGGTGGCCCTGCCGATGCCCGACGGCGGCCTCGTGCTCGTCACCGAGGACCGCACCGAGAGCCTCGCGCTCTCGGCCGTGCGCGACACGCTGCTGCGCACCCGCACGGCGACGCTCGATAGTCTGTTCGAGGCGCTCGCGATCTTCGCCCCGGACGGCTCGGTGCAGCTCTGGAACCGCAGCTTCGCGGGCACCTGGGGGCTCTCGACGGAACTCCTCGACCGGCACCCCAGCGCCGATGAACTGCTGAGCGCGATCGGGCGCAACCTCGTGAACCCCGAGGAGGCGAGCCTGATCGGCGCGGCGGTGCGCGCAGCGACGCTCGACCGGCGCGAGAAGGAGGGCAGGGTCGACCTTGCCGACGGGCGCACCCTGCGCTTTGCCGGCATCCCGCTGCCTGATGGCAACGGCCTTCTCACCGTGCTCGACATCACCGCCTCGCAGAAGGCCGAGCAGGCCCTGCGCGAACGCGCCGAGGCGCTCGAGGAGGCCGATGCGGTCAAGGCGCGCTTCCTCGCCAACATGAGCTACGAGTTCCGCACGCCGCTCACCACGATCGGCGGCTATGCCGAGCTCCTCAAGAGCGGCGCGGTCAGCGATCCCGCGGCGGCGAGCGAGTATGTCGATGCGATCCTCACCGCGGTCGAGCGCCTCACCGAGCAGGTCGAGAACGTCCTCGACCTCTCGCAGTCCGAGGCCGGGCTGCTGCCGATCCGCAAGGAGCGCCTCGACGTGCTCGACTTCCTCACCGCCCTGGTGCGCGAGCGCGAGGCGGCGATCATCGCGGCAGGCCTCAGCCTCGACCTCAAGGGTCGCCGCGGGCGGGTGGTCGAAGCCGACCCGCGTCAGATGGGCCGCGCGCTCGGCAACCTGCTCGACAATGCGGTCGCCCATACGCCGGAGCGCGGGCGGATTGCGATCGAGATCAGGCGCGCGCCCGAGGGCACGGGCTACGGGCTCGAGATCACCATCGCGGACAATGGCCGCGGCATGAGCTCGCAGGAACTCGCGCGCGCGCAGGGCGGGGGCAGGGCGACGGGCGAGGGCGCGCCCGAGCGCCGCACGGGACTCGGCATCCCGCTCGCCCGCCAGCTCATCGCGGCGCATGACGGGACGCTCGAGATCGAGAGCCGCAAGGGCGCGGGCACCACCGCGACGATAAGGTTGCCGTGAGCGAGGCGACGGAGCGACTGGCCGATCTCGCCGCGACGGCAGCCTATGGCGCGCGGATCGCCGCGGTGCTGCGGGCAGGTGACGTGGTGGCGCTGGAGGGCGGGCTCGGCGCGGGCAAGACCACGCTCGCCCGCGCGATCCTCGCCGCGCTCGGGCACGAGGGCGAAGTGCCGTCGCCGACCTTCACGATCATCGAGACTTATGATTCGCCGCCGCTCCGCCTGCCGGTGGTCCACGCCGATTTCTACCGCCTCGAAGACCCCGGCGAACTCGCCGAAATCGGGCTCGACGACTATCGCGAGGGCGCGGTGCTGATCGCCGAGTGGCCCGATCACGCCGGGGGTTTCGCGCATGAGCCGTGCTGCCTCGCAATCGCGCTGAAGCCGGTCGGAGAAAGCGGGGAAGGCGGGCGGATCGCCATTGCCCGGGGCGGGGCCGATTGGCTAGGGCGCATGCCATGAGCCAGCTGCCTCAAGGCCTTGCCGAATTCACCGCCCGCGCCGGATGGGGGGCGGCCGAGGTCCATCCGCTGCCGGGCGATGCCTCGTTCCGGCGCTATTTTCGCCTTTCGCGCGGCAGCGGCGAGACCGCGATGCTGATGCACGCGCCCCCGCCGCACGAGGACCCGGCGCCTTTCCTCCATGTCGCGCACTGGCTGAACGACCACGGCATGCGCGCCCCCGCGATCCTTGCCGAGGACGCCGCGGCCGGATGGGTGCTGACCGAGGATTTCGGCAACGACCGGATGCGCGACTGGCTCGACGCGCACCCGGACGAGGAACGCGCCGCCTACGAGGCCGCGGTCGAGGCGCTCGCCGCGCTCCACCGCCTGCCGCCGGGGCCATTCGATGCCTACGACATGGCGGTCTACCAGCGCGAGGCGGCGCTGCTCACCGAGTGGTGGTGCCCGGCGCAGGGGCTCGCCGTCGACGCCGAGGGCTACACGGCGGTCTGGGCCGAGGTGCTCGCCCCGGTGCTTGCGCGCCAGAACCCCGGCGTGACGGTGCTGCGCGACTATCACGCCGAGAACATCATGCTGCTGGGCGGCAAGGCGAGCGCGCCGCAGGGGCTGATCGACTTCCAGGACGCGCTCGTCGGCCACCCGGCCTACGACCTCGTCTCGCTGCTCCAGGACGCGCGGCGCGATGTCGACGTGAACCTCGAGACCGCGATGCTGGTCCATTATGCGCACCATGCCGGGGCGGGCGACGACGACTTCATCGCCGATTACGCCACCCTTGGCGCGCAACGGAACGCGAAGATCGTCGGCATCTTCACGCGCCTCGACCGGCGCGACGGCAAGCCGCGCTACCTCGCGATGATCCCGCGCGTCTGGGCCGCGCTCGAACGCGACCTTGCGCACCCGGCGCTGGAGCCGGTCGCCGCGTGGTTCGACGCCAACATCCCCGCAGAGCTGCGCGCCGCCAACGGGGCCTTCGCAGCGTGAGCGCGCCTGTGCTCGCCTCGGACACCGCGATGATCCTCTCCGCCGGGCTCGGCAAGCGGATGCGGCCGCTCACCGCCAGCCAGCCCAAGCCGCTGGTGCGGGTGGCGGGCAAGGCGCTGATCGACCATGCGCTCGACCGGCTCGCCGAGGCAGGGGTGGCGAAGGCGGTGGTCAACGTCCACTACCTCGCCGACGCGCTCGAAGCCCATGTGCTCGCCCGGAAGGCCCCGCAGGTGACGGTCTCCGACGAGCGCGCGCTGCTGCTCGAGACGGGCGGGGGTATGGTGAAGGCCCTGCCGCACCTGCCCGACCCGTTCTTCGCGCTCAATGCCGACAATATCTGGCTCGACGGGCCCAAGAGCGCCTTCCACGATCTCTCGCGCCGCTGGAATGCCGAGACGATGGACGCGCTGCTGCTGGTCGTGCCCCATGCGCGGGCGGAGAACTTCCGCGGGCCGGGCGACTTCCACATGGACCCGCTCGGGCGCCTGTCGCGCCGCCGCCCGGGGCGGATCGCGCCCTTCATCTACACCGGCATCCAGCTCGTCAGCCATCGCCTGCTGCGCGACGCGCCCGCGGGGCCCTTTTCGACCAACATCCTCTGGAACCGGGCGATGGCCGAGGGGCGGCTGTACGGCCTCAGCTTCACCGGGCTGTGGTTCGAGGTCGGCACCCCGCAGGCGATCCGCCCCACGGAGGAGGCGCTGGCGGGTGGCTGAGCGCCGCACCCCCGGTCCGCTCGTCTACTCGATCGCCGCGCATCGCGGTTTCGCCGATGCGCTGGTGGCGGGGCTCGTGCCGCGCTACCGCGAGGAGGGCTTCGGCCTCGCCCGGCTGACGCTGCTGGTCCCCTCGAGCCGCGCCGCGCGCACCCTCGCGGAGGCCTTCATCCGTCATGCCGGCGAGAGCGGCGAGGGCGGCCTCCTGATGCCGCGGATGATCGCGGTCGGCGACCTCGATCTCGACGAGAAGCTGGGCGCCGCGCTCGACCCGCTCGGCGCCGCCGACATTCCCCCCGCCTGCGACCCGGTGCGCCGCTGGCTGACATTGGACCGCCTGATCGCCGAGGAGCGTGCCGCCGAGGGCATGGCCCCGCTCCCCGGCCGTGCCCGTCTCAACCTCGCGCGCGAGATGGCGCGGACCATCGACCGGCTGCTGGTCGAGGAGAAGGCGGTCGCGGACCTGCTTGGCGAGGCGGTGCTCGATTCGGTCGCGGGTCTTGCCGAGCACTGGAAGCGACAGGTCCGGCTGTTCGCGCGGGTCAATGTCCGCTGGCAGGCCGAGCTCGAGGCAATGGGGCAGGTCGATGCCGCGACCCGGCGCAACCTCCTGTTCGACCGCGCCGCGCGGCGCTGGAAGGCGAGCCCGCCGCCGCACCCGATCGTCGCGGCGGGGGTGACCAGCGCCTCGCCCGCGCTGGCGCGGCTGCTGCGGGTGATCGCCGACCTGCCCGAGGGCGCGGTGGTGCTCCCCGATCTCGACCTCGCGATGGCCGAGGACGCATGGGAGGAGCTCGGCCTTGCGGGCGCCTCCACCGAGCCGGGCGGCCCGGTGTTCGGCGCGGGCGACGCGCTGACGCATCCGCAGTATCACCTCAAGCTGCTGCTCAACCGGATGGGGGTGAACCGCGCGGAGGTGCAGCAATGGCACCGCCGCGGCATCGCTGCCGCCGATCCGGCGCGCGCGCGGGCGATCTCCGCGCTGTTCCTGCCCCCGCAGGCGAGCCGCTCGTGGAGCACGCTCGAGGCGAAGGAGCGCCGGCTCGACGGGGTGCGGCTGATGGCGAGTGCGACCATCGAGGAGGAGGCGCAGGCGATCGCGATGCTGGTGCGCCAGGCGCTCGAGCAGCCGGCAAAGCGCATCGCGGTGGTCACCGCCGACCGCGGCCTCGCGCGGCGGGTCGCGCAGCATTGCGAGCGCTGGAACATCGCCGCCGACGATTCCGCGGGGCGCCCGCTCGCGCTGACCGCGGCGGGGCGCTTGTTCGGGCTGCTGGCGGAGATCGCCGCGGACGGCCCCGATCCGGCGCGGCTCGTCGCCGCCTTCGGCCACCCTGCGGTGCGCGGATGGGACGGGGATGCGCGGCGGGAGTGGCTCAAGGGGCTGCGCGCCTTCGACCGCGCCCTGCGCGGCCCCGCGCTCGCGCCGGGCCTCGAGCCGCTGCGCAAGGCGGCGTTGAAGGCGGGCGTGGCGCGCTGGTGGGAGGAGGCCGAGGCGCTGGTCGCCCCGCTCGCCGACTGGCCGCGCGAGATCGCGCTCGCCGAGGCGCTCACCCGGCTCGCTGCGGCCGCCGAGGCCTTCGCCCGCGGCGCGATCTGGGAGCGCGAGGACGGGCGCGCGCTCGGCCAGATGGTCGAGGACCTGCGCGGGACTGCCGAGGCGCTCGGCACCCGGATCGAGACCGCCGATCTCGCCGGCGTGCTGCGCGACGCGATGGAGGCGGTGGCGGTGCGCCCCGGCTATGGCGGCCACCCGCGCGTCGCGATCTACGGCCTCCTCGAGGCGCGCATGGCCCGTGCCGACCTCGTGATCTGCGGCGGGCTCAACGAGGGCTCCTGGCCGCAGCCTCCCGGCGCCGATGCGCTGCTCGCCCCCGCGATCCTGCGCGCGCTCGGCATTCCGGGCGCCGAGTTCCGGATCGGCCTCGCCGCCCACGACCTTGCCGGGGCGATGGGTGCGCCCTCGGTGGTGCTCAGCCGCGCCGCGCGAGATGCTGAGGGGCCGACGCTGCCATCGCGCTTCCTGCTGCGGGTCGAGGCGCTGCTCGGGGAGGACCTCGACAAGGAGCACCGCGAGCGGGCGATCCCGCACCTGCTCCCGCATCTCGACCGCCTGCGCCCGCCCGCGCCGCCCTATCCGCGCCCCGCGCCCGATCCGCCGCCCGCCTTGCGCGACGTGCCGATCAGGGTCACCGCGCTCGACCGGCTGCTCGGCGATCCCTACCAGTTCTACGCGCAGGCCATCCTCGGGCTCAGGAAGCTCGACCCGCTCGCCAACGACCCCTTCAGCGACCCGGCGCTGCGGGGCACGCTGGTGCACGACATCCTCGACAAGTGGCACCGGGCGAGGCGCGACGATCCCGCCCTTGCGCTCGCCCCCTTCGCTGCCGCGCATTTCGCGGCCGAGCGCGTCCACCCGCTGTTCCGCGCGCTGTGGCAGCCGCGGCTGATCGCGGCGCTCGAGCGGTTCGAGGCATGGATCGCCGAGAATGCTGCCGAGGGCCGCGAGGTGCTCGCCACCGAGATCACGGGCGAGATGACCTTCGAGGGGGTGAGGGTGATGGGCCGCGCCGACCGGATCGACCGGCGCGCCGACGGGACCTTGGCGATTGTCGACTACAAGACCGGCCGCGTGCCCAGCAAGGACGAGGTCGAGGCGGGCTTCGCCTTGCAGCTCGGCCTGCTCGGCCTGATCGCGCGGGCGGGAGGCTTCGCGGCGGAGGGCCTTCCCGCCGCCGCGGCGAGCGCGTTCGAATACTGGTCGTTCGGCAAGAAGGACGGCGGCTTCGGCAAGCGCCAGAGCCCGATGAAGCTCTCCTCGCGCGAGAAAGGCCTGCCGCCGGAAGAGTTCCTGCCGCATCACGCCGAAAGGCTCGCCTTCGCGATCCGCGAATACATCAGGGGCCGCACGCCGTTCCGGGCGCGGGAGAATCCCGACTACAAGGGCTATACCGATTACGACCAGCTGATGCGGCTCGAGGAGTGGCTCGTCCGCATGACCGGGAAGGACACGGCATGAGCGGCCTCGTCCACCCGCTCGCGGGCAACCAGCGCCTCGCGGCGGACCCCGAGCACAATGTCTGGCTCTCGGCCTCGGCGGGGACGGGCAAGACCCAGGTGCTCTCCGCCCGCGTGCTCAGGCTGCTGCTGCGCGAGGACGTCACGCCGGGGCAGATCCTGTGCCTGACCTTCACCAAGGCGGGCGCGGCGGAGATGGCGAACCGCATCAACGCGGTGCTCGCGCGCTGGGTGCGCCTGCCCGCGACGGTGCTGGCGAAAGAGCTCGGCCACCTCGGCGCCGACATCGGGCCCGAGACGCAGGCCCGCGCGCGCAGCCTCTTCGCGAGCGTGCTCGACTGCCCCGGCGGAGGGCTCAGGATCGACACGATCCACGCCTTCGCCCAGTTCCTGATCGGCAACTTCCCCGAGGAAGCGGGCCTCGCGCCGGGCACGCGGGTGATGGATGACCGCTCGCGCGAACTCCTCGCCCGCGAGGTGCTGACCGAGCTGTTCGAGGAGGCCGAGCGCACGGGCGATGTGCGGGTGCTCGACGGCATCACCCTCTTCACCTCCCGCAAGGAGCCCGCGGCGCTGCATGGCTGGCTGATGCGCGCGGCCGACTGTCACGAGCTGTGGGAAGGCCGCGACGCGTGGCTCTCGCCCATGGACGCACGGGTGCGCCAGACGCTCGGGATGCCGTCGGATGCGGGGGAGGCGTGGGTGGGCGAGCCTCTGCACCCCGACGTGTTTCCCGACAGCGAGTTGCTCGCCATTCTTCAGGCATTACGTCAATGGGGCAAGCCGTCCGGTGACAAGGCCATCGAAGGCATCGAGCGGTGGCTTCGCCTGGACGACGAAGCACGCGCCGGCGCGTTGGATTGCCTCGTTGGAGGCGTGCTCAACGGGGATCTTCTTCCCAACGGCAACCTGCGCCACGCGGCGAAATTCGATCCCGACTTCGTTGAATTGCAGAAGACCATTGGTGAAGCGGTTGCGCTGGTAGAAGACCGCCGCTCGCTCCTCGCCTGCGCCGAGGTGGTGACCTCCGCGCTCGAGATCGGCCGCGCCTTCGCGCTCAAGTGGGAGGCGCGGAAGGCGCGCGAGGGGCTGCTCGATTTCGGCGACCTGATCCGCAAGGCCGCCGCGCTGCTTGGCAAGTCCGAGGCCGCCGACTGGATCCGCTACAAGCTCGACCGGCACTTCGACCACATTCTCATCGACGAGGCGCAGGACACCAACCAGAGCCAGTGGGACATCGTCGAGGCGCTGATCGACGACTTCTTTTCGGGCGAGGGTGCGCGCGGCGACAAGCTGCGCACGATCTTCACCGTCGGCGACTACAAGCAGGCGATCTTCGGCTTCCAAGGCACGAGCCCGGAGAACTTCGCCCGCGCCAAGGAGCGCATCCACGCGCGCATCCGCGCCGCGCAGGAGGGCATCCGGGCAGGGCGCGTCAACCGCCGCGAGCCCGGCTGGCACGACCTCGACCTCGGCGATTCCTTCCGCACCGCGCGCGTTGTCCTCGACTTCGTCAACCGCGTGATCGGAATGCTCGGCTACACCGAATTCGGGCTCGACCGCGCACCGGCCGAGCATCGCGGCGCCGAGCGGCCGGGGCTCGTCACCCTCTGGCCGCCGGTCGTGCCCGAGGGCGGCGCGGCCGAGAGCGAGGAGGACGAGGAGGAGGAGGGCGAACAGGGCTGGCTCGCCCGCCACGACACGATCCTCGCCGAGCGGATTGCCGAGCAGGTGCGGCGCTGGGTCTCCTTGGAGGAGCCCTTCGTGCTCGCCAAGGGCACGCGGCGGCATGCGGGCGCGGGCGACGTCATGGTGCTGGTGCGCCAGAGGAAGGAGCTCGCCACCCAGATCGTCGCCAAGCTCCATGCGCGCGGGGTGCCGGTGGCGGGGGTCGACCGGCTGCGCCTGGGCGCGCCGCTCGCGGTCAAGGACGTGATGGCGGCCCTCAGGTTCGCCGCGCAGCCGCAGGACGACCTTGCGCTCGCCAATCTCCTTGCCTCGCCGCTGGTCGGTTGGACACAGGACGACCTCCTCGCCCATGTGCCCCGCCCCGAGAAGGTGCGGCTGTGGGACCACCTCAGGCGCGGCGCGGCACCGCCTTTCGTCGCCGCGACCGCCGAGACCTTGCGCGATCTCCTGCGCCGAACCGACTACCAGACCCCGCAGGCGCTGATCGCCTGGCTGCTCACCGGGCCGTGGCGGGGCCGCGCCAAGCTGGTCGCGCGATTGGGGGCGGAGGCCAACGATCCGCTCGACGAGCTCCTCAACGCCGCCTTCGCCTACGAGGCCGAGCACTGGCCGAGCCTTGCCGGTTTCATCGCCTGGTTCGACGCCGGGACGGGGGACCTCAAGCGCGATTCGGACAGCGCCAGCGGGCAGGTGCGGGTGATGACTGTGCACGGCTCGAAGGGCCTTCAGGCGCCGATCGTGATCCTTGCCGACGCGACCGGCGCGCCGGGCGATCCGGGCGCGCTCGAGCTCGAGGACAACCCGCTCGGCGAGGTGCTGGCAAGGAAGCGCATGGTGCCGCTCCCGCCGCTCGGCAAGGAGGAGCGAAAGGGGCGCATCGCCGAGGCCGAGGAGGCGAAGAAGCGCGCGGCGCTCCAGGAGCACTGGCGCCTCCTCTACGTCGCCCTCACGCGGGCCGAGGAGGCGCTGTTCATCGGCGGCTCGCTCAACAAGAAGGAGGCGAAGAACGGCGCGCCGCACGAGGACAGCTGGTACGCGCGGCTTGCGCCGCTGTTCGAGGGGGAGGAGCTCGCCGACCCCGTGTGGCACTGGCGCAAGGAGTGGGGCGTGCGGGCCGAGCCGCTTTCGCTGGGCGACGAGGCCGCGCCCGCTCCCGAGGCGGTGGTGCTCCCCCCCTGGGCGCTGCGGCCGATCGGCCCCGAACCGCGTCCGCCGCGCCCGCTTGCCCCCTCATCGGCGGGCGAGGACGCGGGCGCCGCGCCGCCGCTCCCCCCCGAGGCCGCGCGCCATGCCGCGCGCCGCGGGAGCCTGATCCACGCGCTGCTCGAGCGCCTGCCGGACGTCGCGGAGAGCGAGCGTGCCGAGGCGGCGCGGGGCTGGCTCGCGCGGCAGGCGGGGGACTTCGGCGAGGAGCTGCGCGAGGAGATGCTCGCCGCCGCGCTGGGGGTGCTCGATCATCCGGACTTCGCGTCGATCTTCTCGCCCGAGGCGCTCGCCGAAGTCCCGCTCGCCGCGACGGTCGACGGCGTGGTGGTGGCGGGGACTGCCGACCGACTGCTGATCGGGGAGGGCGAGGTGACGGTGGTCGACTTCAAGACCACCCGCCGCCCGCCCGCGAGCATCGCCGATGTCCCGCTATCGACCCTGCGCCAGATGGCGGCCTATGTCGCCGCGCTCGAGGCGATCTACCCCGGGCGCACAGTGCGCGCAGGGGTGCTCTACACCCACGCACCCGTGCTCTACCCCCTTCCGAGCCAGGTGCTGGATCGCCACAAGAACGCGTTGCAGGCCCCGCAGCAATCCTTGCCCGCCGTCGATATTGAGTGAAAAGCGCGGGCCACTAGATTGCATTGGCATGACCGGCACCCCTATGGTCGCCGGCAAAGGAGACAGATCGATGGCGACCCTCAACGTGACCGACGCGAGCTTTTCGGCCGATGTGCTGGAGAGCGACACCCCCGTCCTCGTGGACTTCTGGGCGGACTGGTGCGGCCCGTGCAAGATGATCGCCCCCGCGCTCGAGGAGATCAGCGAGGAGCTCGCCGGCAAGGTCAAGATCGTCAAGATGGACATCATGGAGAACACCGACACGCCCAGCCAGATCGGCGTGCAGTCGATCCCGCTGATGGTGCTCTACAAGAACGGCGAGCCGGTCGCGCAAAAGCTGGGCGCGGCGCCCAAGAGCCAGCTCAAGGCGTGGCTCGAAAGCGAGCTCTGAGCTGACCTGTCCCTCCCCGTTGCGCAGGCATGGGGAGGGACGACTGCGCTGCCTTACCCCACCACCCGCGCGACAAATGCGTCCCAGATCGCCGGGCTCGACGCGCCCACCAGTCCCGGGGCGTCGTGATGGTCCACGCGGTAGGCGCTGCCGTCGAGCCGCGCTGCCTTGCCGCCCGCCTCGTTGAGCCACAGCACGCCCGCCGCGTGATCCCAGGCGAGGGTGCGCTTGAAGCTCGAGACGTCGTTCTCCCCCAGCGCGAGCCGCGGATATTGCTCGGCGGCGCAGCGCGGGATGTCGACGAGGGTGTAGTGCCCGCCGAGCTTCGCATCGACCATCGCCGCTTCCTCGGGGGTGAGGAAGATGCGGCTCACCGCTGTGACCGGTCGCTCGCTCCCGGTGGTGCGCGCGGCGATCCGCTCGCCATTCACGAAGGCGCCGCTCCCGCGGCGGGCGTGGCAGAAGCGGTCCTTGTTGGGATCGTAGATCCACCCCGCGACCGTCTCGCCCGCATCGGCAAGTGCGACGATGATCCCGAAGGGTTCCTTGCCTTCCGCGAAGTTCGCCGTGCCGTCGAGCGGATCGATGATCCAGCATTGGCCCCTGAGGTGATCGAGCACCGACCTATCGGCCGCCACCGCCTCCTCGCCCACCACCGCGACGCCGGGGGCGAGCTTCGTCAGCGCCTCGGTAAGGAAGGCCTCGATCTCGCGGTCGACGATGGTGACCGGATCGTCCTTGGCCTTCATCTCGACCTCGCCCGCGGCAAGATTGCGGAAGCGCGGCAGCATCGAGCGCTGCGCGGCGAAGCGCATCAGGTCGCGGATCTCGGCATCGAGCGCCGACAGGCCCGAGGCGCTCACGAGCGGTAATCCGCGTTGATCGCGATGTAGCCGTGGGTGAGGTCGCAGGTCCACACGTGGGCGCGACCTTTGCCGAGGCCGAGGTCGACCGCGATGTCGACCTCCTCGCCCCTGAGGTGGGCGGCGACCGGGGCCTCGTCGTAGCCCTCGACGGGCAGGCCGTCGCGCGCGGTCCAGATGCCGCCGAAGGCGATCGAGAGCTTGTCGCGGTCGGCCGGCTCGCCCGCCTTGCCGACCGCCATGACGACGCGGCCCCAGTTGGCGTCCTCCCCGGCGATGGCAGTCTTGACCAGCGGCGAGTTGGCGATGGCGAGGCCGATGCGGCGGGCGCTGTCGTCGCTGACCGCGCCCGAGACGCGGATGGTGACGAACTTCCGCGCGCCCTCGCCGTCGCGCACCACCAGCTGCGCAAGCTCGCGGCACACGTCTGCAAGGGCGGCGGCGAAGGCGTCGGCACCGGGGCTGTCCCAGCCTTCGATCCGGGGATTGCCCGCCTTCCCCGTCGCGAAGACCATCACCGTGTCGCTGGTCGAGGTGTCGCCGTCGACCGTGATGCAGGAGAAGGACGCCGCGTTGGCGCGTTCGAGCGCCTCCTGGAGGAAGGCGGGGCCGACGTCGGCATCGGTGAAGATGTAGCCGAGCATGGTCGCCATGTCGGGCGCGATCATCCCGGAGCCCTTGATGATCCCGGCAAGCTCGACGCGCGTGTCGCCGATCATGGCGCTGGCGCCAGCGCCCTTGGCGAAGGTGTCGGTCGTGCCGATTGCGTTTGCGGCGTCTTCCCACCCGCAAGGCTCTGCCTCGAGCGCCGCCGCGATCCCGGCGCGCGCCTTCTCGACCGGGAGCGGCACCCCGATCACGCCGGTCGAGGAGACGAACACCGCGTCGATCCCGCAGCCGAGCGCCTCGGCAACCTGCGCGCGGATCGCCTCGACCGCGGCGCGGCCGCGCCAGCCGGTGAAGGCGTTGGAGTTGCCCGCATTGACGATCAGCGCCCGCGCGCGGCCCTGCCGCGCCGCCTCGCGGCCGAGTTCGACTTCCGATGAGGCGCAGGCGCTCTTGGTGAAGACGCCCGCGACGGCGGTGCCCTCGGCCAGTTCGGCGAAGGTCAGGTCGCAGCGGTCCCACGTCTTGTAGCGCGCCCGCGCCACACGCAGGGTCACGCCGTCAATGGCGGGCAGGGCGGGGAAGGGCCGGGCGAGGGGCGAAGGGTCGATCTGCATGGGGCACGCCCGTAATGGGCAATCGGAGGCGCTGCAATCGCGTGCTTTCGCGGTTGGCGCGGGGCTGGGGCTGAGGTAGAAGCCAAGCTCATGAAAATCAGACAATTTGCTGCCAACGCTTTAGCTATCGCCCTCACTGTGCCCGCCCATGCGCAGGAGAGCGGGCAGAGGGTTCCTGTCGACGTGCCCGATCAGCCGATGAGGATCTTGATCCCCGAGCAGGATCGTAAGGCCCGCCCCCCGCTCCCGCTCAGTCGCCAGATCGACTGGGTGACCGACGCCGATTACCCGCCCGAGGCATGGCGCAATGGCGAGCAAGGTCGGGTCCAGTATGATCTCGTCGTGAGCTCCGAGGGCGAGGTGACAGGGTGCCGGGTATGGCAAAGCACCGCGACACCGGCGCTCGACGCCGAAACCTGCCGCCTGCTGCGCGAGCGGGCTCGCTTCGAACCCGGCAAGGATGGCGAGGGCAAGCCTGTTTCTTCGTCTTTCAGAGGAGCTGTGAATTGGGAGCGGCGCCAGCCCGAGCTGGGCGCGGGCAGTTTCACGATCAAGGTCGCCTTCACGATCGACGAGCGCGGGAAGGCGAGCAATTGCCGGATGGTCGAGCGCTCCGGCGACATCCCGGATGAAATCGCCCGGAATTTCGAGCGCAATCCCTGCCCAAGCCGCAATGGCATTCCTTACCGCGACGCGCAGGGTCGGCCGGTGGCGCGTGATGTCGTGCTGACCATCGCGGCAGAGAGCATGCCCAGCGCATCAGGCGCTGCGCAGCCGGGCGATTAAGCTCTCGCACAGCTTATCGCGCTATGGCTGTGGACGGATTGGCGTTTAACCTCTATCTGAAGGCATCATGACCCGGCGTTTTCTTGCCCTGCTGGCCCTGCTTACCGGCCTTGTCGCTCTCGGCGGCACGGCGCAGGCCTCGCTGGCGGAGGCTCTGGCGTGCAGTGCCAGCGTTGCCGCAGCCAGCGGTGAGGAGCGCAGCCCGGGCGAAAGCGTCGCGGTCCAGCCCGCACCCGCGACGATCCAGGCGACCCGCGCCGCGGAGACACCCTGTCCGCAGCGCCCCGCGCCGAGCGTGCTGCGCCTGCCGGTCTTGATGGGCATCGAACGCGCCTACGAATAGGCGGCGAGCGGCTTTCCCGACCGTGTTTCCGCGCGTGCCCGCCCCGTGATGCGGCGCGCGTCATCCCCGCAAGCTGTTCGCGCCGCCCGCCGCCGGGCCGCCGCTCCATCCAAGGTTTCGCACCATGCTCAACACCATCGCCAAGACCCTCTTCGGCTCGGCCAACGACCGCTACATCAAGGCCGCGCGCAAGATCGTCGCGCAGATCAACGCCCTCGAACCCCAGATCCAGGCGCTCTCCGACGAGGAGCTCCAGGGCCAGACCGCCAAGCTGCGCGGGTTGATCGATGCGGGCGCGAGCCTCGACGACGTGCTCCCCGAGGCCTTCGCCACGGTGCGCGAGGCTTCGGTCCGGGTGTTCGGGATGCGCCATTTCGACGTGCAGCTGATCGGCGGCCTCGTGCTCCACCGCGGCGAGATCGCGGAAATGCGCACCGGCGAGGGCAAGACGCTGATGGCGACGCTAGCGGTGTACCTCAACGCGCTCGAGGGCAAGGGCGTCCACGTCGTCACCGTCAACGACTACCTCGCGCGGCGCGACGCGGCCGAGATGGGGCGCCTCTACAACTGGCTCGGCCTGACGGTGGGCGTGATCGTCCCCGGCATGCCCGAGGAATACAAGCGCGACGCCTACAATGCCGACATCACCTACGGCACCAACAACGAGTTCGGCTTCGACTACCTGCGCGACAACATGAAGCACGAGCGCGCGCAGATGGCGCAGCGGCCGTTCAACTTCGCGATCGTCGACGAGGTGGACTCGATCCTCATCGACGAGGCCCGCACCCCGCTCATCATCTCCGGGCCGACCGAGGACAAGTCCGACCTCTACGTCGCGCTCGACCTCGTGGCGCGGGAGATCCCGGTCGAGTGGCTCGACATCGACGAGAAGGTGAAGCGCGTGCAGCTCACCGAGGAGGGGCTCGAGGGCGTCGAGCAGATGCTGCTCGAGAAGGGGCTGCTCGCGACCTCCAACCTCTACGACGTCGAGAACACCCAGGTCGTCCACCACCTCGACCAGGCGCTGGTGGCGAACTTCGGGCGCAAGCGCGACACCGACTACATCGTCAAGGACGACAAGGTCATCATCATCGACGAGTTCACCGGTCGCATGATGGACGGCCGCCGCTGGTCGAATGGGCTCCACCAGGCGGTCGAGGCCAAGGAGGGCGTGCGGA
Organism: Erythrobacter sp. NE805; assembly: GCF_046452355.1. Taxonomy (NCBI): domain Bacteria; kingdom Pseudomonadati; phylum Pseudomonadota; class Alphaproteobacteria; order Sphingomonadales; family Erythrobacteraceae; genus Erythrobacter; species Erythrobacter sp. NE805. The sequence continues at coordinate 54,055 of NZ_JBKFDI010000002.1, forward strand.
TCGAGCCCGAGAACCAGACACTCGCCTCGATCACCTTCCAGAACTACTTCCGCATGTATCCCAAGCTCTCCGGCATGACCGGCACCGCCGCGACCGAGGCGGCCGAGTTCTGGGACATCTACAAGGTCGGCGTCGTCGAGATCCCGACCAACCTGCCCGTCGCGCGGATCGACGAGGAGGACGAGTTCTACAAGAACACCGCCGACAAGTTCCAGGCCATCGCCAAGGCGATCAGGGAAAAGCAGCAGATCGGCCAGCCGGTGCTGGTCGGGACGGTCTCGATCGAGAAGTCGGAGCTGCTGAGCCAGTACCTCGACAAGGAAGGCGTCAGGCACGCCGTCCTCAACGCGCGCTTCCATGAACAGGAAGCGCACATCGTCGCCCAGGCGGGCCGCTACGGCGCCGTGACCATCGCCACCAACATGGCCGGTCGCGGCACCGACATCCAGTTGGGCGGCAACGTCGAGTTCCGCATCAATGACGAACTCGCCGACATGCCGGAAGGACCCGAGCGCGATGCCGCGATCGCCCGCATCAGGGCCGAGGTCGCCGAGGAGAAGGAGCGCGTGAAGGCAGCGGGCGGCCTGTTCGTGCTCGGCACCGAGCGGCACGAGAGCCGCCGCATCGACAACCAGCTGCGCGGCCGCTCGGGCCGTCAGGGCGACCCGGGCCTGTCGCGCTTCTACCTGTGCCTCGAGGACGACCTCTTGCGCATCTTCGGCCCCGACACGCTGTTCGCCAAGATGATGAACTCGAACCTCGCGGACGGCGAGGCGATCGGCTCCAAGTGGCTCTCCAAGGCGATCGAGACCGCGCAGAAGAAGGTCGAGGCGAGGAACTACGACATGCGCAAGCAGGTCGTGCAGTACGACGACGTGATGAACGACCAGCGCAAGGTGGTCTACGAACAGCGCGCCGAGATCATGGACTCAGAGGCGGTCGATGACGTGGTGCTCGACATGCGCCACGACACGATCAACGCCATCGTCGGCGCCGCCTGCCCCCCGGGCTCCTACCCCGAGCAGTGGGACATCGCCGGGCTCAAGGCGCGGATCGAGGAGATCTTCGGCTTCCAGCCGCCCGTCGACGCGTGGCTCGCCGAGGAGGAGGTCGAGCCGGAAATCCTCGAGGAGAAGCTGCGCACGCTCACCGACGGGATGATGGAGGAGAAGATCACCGCCTCCGACCCGGCGATCTGGCGGATCGTCGAGAAGGACGTGCTGCTGCGCCAGCTCGACCATCACTGGAAGGAGCACCTCTCGACCCTCGACGCGCTGCGCCAGGTGATCTGGATGCGCGGCATGGCGCAGAAGCAGCCGATCAACGAGTACAAGCAGGAGGCCTTCGGCCTGTTCGAGACGATGCTCGACACCCTGCGCGAGGAGGTCACCAAGATCCTGTTCCGCGCCGAGCTGCGCATCGAGCCGCCCCAGCCGCTGCCAGAGCTCCCCGACTTCCTGACCGGCCACATCGACCCGCTGACGGGGCTCGAGGATTCGGTGGACGGCGACGGCTCGGCGAATCGGCCCGAACTGTTCGGTTCGCTGGCGGGCGCGCCGATGGCAGAGTTCGGCCCCGGCGGGGCTGCGGCGGGGAGCGACCCTTACGCCAATCTCGGCCTCAGCCGTAATGCCACCTGCCCGTGCGGCAGCGGGCAGAAGTACAAGCATTGCCACGGGGCGCTGAGCCCGCGCGCGATCGCCTGACCGGACGGGTGGCGCGAGGGACCGAGCGATGATGATGATCGGAGCCGTGCCGGCGCTGCTCGCGCTCGCCTTCCTCGTCACCGCGCTGCTCTATGCCAGCGTCGGGTTCGGGGGCGGGTCGACCTATTCGGCGCTGCTCGCGCTGTCGGGGCTCGATTATCGGCTGCTGCCGCTGGTCAGCCTCGCCTGCAACATCGTGGTGGTGACCGGATCGAGCATCCGCTTCGCGCGCGCGGGGCTCACCCCGTGGCGCAAAGCGCTCGTGATCGTCGCACTTGGTGCGCCCGCGAGCTTTGCGGGCGGGCTCACCCCGATCAAGGAGGCGACCTTCCTCACCCTGCTGGGCGCGAGCCTCGTGCTCACCGCGCTCACCATGCTCATCCCGGTGCGCGAGGACGCGGCGGGCGAGCCGACGCGCTACGCCCGGCTGATGCCGCTCGCCGCCGCGCCGCTCGGCTATTTCGCGGGGCTGGTGGGGATCGGCGGAGGGATCTTTCTTGCCCCGCTGCTGCACCTTGCGCGCTGGCACGACCCGCGCGGGATCGCCGCGACCGCGAGCCTGTTCATCCTCGTCAACTCGCTGTTCGGCCTCGCCGGGCAGCTGCTCAAGAACGGTCCCGGCCTGTTCGGACAGGCGCTCGGTGCGGCGCTGCCGCTGCTGGTCGCGGTGGTGATCGGCGGGCAGGTCGGCAGCCTCCTCGCCGCGCGCCTGCTGCCGCCGAAGTATATCCGCTGGCTGACCGCGCTGCTGGTGGCGGTCGTCGGAGTTCGGCTGCTCGCCGGGATCTAGGCGCCGGCCGGCACCACGCGGCTTCGCAGCATCAGCGCGGCGAACAGGGTCGCGGCGAAGGCGGCATAGGCGGCGAGGAGGTTGGGGAGCAGCAGCGGCACCCCGGTGAACAGCATCGCGTCATTGCCGCCCGGCACCATCGTCGCGCCGAGGCCCATCAGCAGCCCGCTCGCAAAGGCGCGCGCCCAGCCGCGGAGCGTGCCGGTCTCGAGCCGGAAGGTCCCCTCCGCGACGCTCGCCGCGCCCATGCCCGCGACGAGCACCGCCAGGCCGAGCGCGGTCCCCGCAGTTCCGGCCATGCCCCCGCGCGCAATCTCGGCGATGCGACTGGTGTAGACCCAGTGCCGGTCGAGCGCGAAGAGCAGCCCCGAGGCGGTGCCGATCAGGCTCATCGCGAGGAGCGGGGACCACCCGCCCTTGGGGCGCTTCCAGCCGATCCGCCGGTAAATGTAGCTCCCTGCGGTGATCGCAATGATCGTGCCGAGCGTGAGCGCGAGGCCCGGGTGGCCCGCGAGGGGCGAGGCGAGGGGGTCTCGCGGCGGCAGGAGCAGCGCGGCCTTCGACATGTCGGGCCCCAGCAGCGCCGCGGCGACGAACATCGCGAGGATCGAGCCGAGGCGCGGCAGCTCGCCATTGGTGAGCGCGGCGAGGAGCCCCATCGCGCAGTGTCCCGCGAGGAGCGAGCCGAGCCCGAACACCACGCCGCCCGCCACCGCGAGGGCGTCGGGCGGGCTCCCGAGGATCGTCGCGAAGGGCCGCGCCCCCGCCATCTCGGCAAGGCCCATCACCAGCATCGCGGCCCCTGCGGCGAGCGAGAAGCCCGCGAGCCGGTGCACCCGCCGCCGCGCGATCACCTCGCGCACCGCCCGCACCATGCACACGCCGCTGCGCTGGCTGGCATAGCCGATCAGGAACAGGAGAATGACGGTGAGCGCCCCGGACACGGCAGCCAGATGTAGCGCAAGCGCCGTCGGACGCAATTGCGGAGGCGCGTCACAGAAAGTTGATCCAGTTAAGTGACGCACTTGTGAAGGTCGCTTCCTTCGTTCGCCTGAGAGCGAGGTGACAGGCAATGCCCGATGAGGAAGGTGATCGTCGCGGGGGGGACCGTCGGAAGGTGGACCTGCCTTATGCGGGCGAGGAACGACGCAAGGGCGAGCGCCGGTCGGGCCGCGACCGCCGCGTGCAAGTGCGCCTGGTTGCCGATCCGGAGACACGATCGGATGGATGAGAGTGATACCGGCCCCGCGGCTGACCGGCGCTGGGCCCTGCGCCGCAAGCTCGAGCTTCCCGCCGACCTCAAGGATGCCGACGGGCACACCCATGCGGCGACGATTGTCGACATTTCGGAAGAAGGTTGCCGGATCGAGACCGCGTCAGGCCGCGAGATCGACCGTCACCGGCTCCATACCGTCAAGATCACCGGGCTCGAGGCGATCCCCGCCTATGTGAGCTGGTCGCGCGAGAGCAGCGCCGGGCTGACCTTCGCCGAGCCCCTGCATCCCGCGGTGGTGCAGAACCTGGTGGTGAAGTCGCTCTATGCGCGCCTCAGCCGGTTCGAGGAGAACCGCAAGGCACGCGGTCGCGAAGGCCTATCCGGCCTCCCGCCGTTTCCCTTCGGGGACTAGCGGGGGCGCCTGAGTTTCTGGCGAAATGCCCGGAAGGAAATGGCTCCCCGAGTAGGATTCGAACCTACGGCCAAGTGATTAACAGTCACCTACTCTACCGCTGAGCTATCGGGGAGCAACTCTTCCAAGCGGTCTAAGGAAGAGCGGAAGCGCGCCTATATGAGGCGGTGCGGGTGATTGCAAGAGGGTTTTGGCGGGCGAAATCGCGATAGTGTGCTGCTGTATTAATGCAGTAAGTCTCAGGCGCAAGTTGACGCATCGCGGCAGGGCGCATTCCGCATGCACTATGTCAACTTAGGCGGTCACAAACTGCTCTGCGACGATCCGTTCCTCGAGGCTCTGGCCGGGGTCGAAGAGCAGGGTGAGGTCGGCATCGCGCGCGATCTGGAGGCGCACCTCGGCGATGTCGCGCAGCTCCTTCTGGTCGGCGACCGCGGCGACCGGACGCTTCACCGGCTCGAGCACCTTGAGGATGATCGGCATCCGGTCGGGCAGGATCGCCCCCCGCCAGCGCCGCGGGCGGAACGGGCTGATCGGGGTGAGCGCGAGCATTCGGCTGTCGAGCGGCAGGATCGGTCCCTGCGCCGAGAGGTTGTAGGCGGTCGAGCCCGCGGGCGTCGCGACCAGCACCCCGTCGCAGACCAGCTCGCGGATGCGCACCCGGTCGCCGACCGTGACCTCGATCTTGGCGGTCTGACGGGTCTCGCGCAGCAGCGAGATCTCGTTGATCGCGCACAGCTGGTGGACCTCGCCGTCCTGCGTCACCGCCTCGACCCGCAGCGGCGCAATCGTCCAGCGCCGCGCCTTGCCCACCCGCGCGGCGATCGCGGTGCGGCTGTGGTAGCGGTTCATCAGGAAGCCGACCGTGCCGAGGTTCATCCCGTAGGCGGGGACCACGCGCCCCGCGTCGAGCATCGCGTGGAGGGTCTGGAGCATGAAGCCGTCGCCGCCGAGCACCACCGCGGCATCGGCCTCGGCGAGCGGCACCCACTCGCCCTGGTCGAGCAGCGCCTCGCGGGCCTCCTGCGCGCGCTCGGTGTCCGAGGCGAGCAGCGCCAGCCGCTCGAAGCCTGCCGGGCTCGTTGCACCATTGCCGGAACTGCCGGACATCCTTCCCACTCCCGAGAGCCAGAGCCGCCGTGCTTGGCGCTTGTCCCGGCGCGTCACTTGGCGTTTGCCCTGATGTGCCATATCGGCTCGGATTGCAATTGATGCGAGGCAGGGGCGAAATCAACGGGTAAGGGGAGGCGGGGCAAAGGGAAGCGAATGGAACAGGGTCGGACATCCTTGCGTGGACCCGTGCGCGGGCTCTTGCCCGGGGTCAGCCCGGGCGTGCTCGAGGCCGACCTGCTGCGCGCGCTCGACCGGCGCGAGATCGAGGTGCTGTTCCAGCCGCAGTTCGCCTGCCAGTCGGGCGCGCTCATCGGCGCCGAGGCGCTGGCGCGCTGGCGGCATCCGACCCTCGGTCCGATCGGGGCGCGCGATCTCTTCGCGGTGGCGGAGCGGGCGGCGCTGGTCGCGCCCCTGTCGCGCCACGTGGTCGCCCGCGCGCTCGAGGACGCGGCGACCTGGCCGGATGCGCTGACCCTCTCGCTCAACATCACTCCCGAGGAGCTCGGCGACCCGCGCTTCGCCGCCGATTTCGCCGCGCTGATCGGCAAGTCGGAGATCGCGCCGCAGCGGCTGATGCTCGAGATCACCGAGGACCTGCTGCTGCGCAACCTCCCCCAGGCGGCGAGCGCGCTCAAGGCGCTGCGCGGCCTCGGCTTCCGCACCGCGCTCGACGACTTCGGCGCGGGGTTCTGCAACTTCCGCTACCTGCGCGAGCTGCCATTGGACGCGCTGAAGCTCGACAAGGCGATGGTCGAGGGCGTCCCTGCCGACCCGACCGCGCTCGCGGTGTTGCGCGCGATTATCGCGCTCGCCAAGACGCTCGGGCTCGCGGTCTATGCCGAGGGGATCGAGGACGAGATCCAGCGCGCCGCGATCACCGCCGAGGGCTGCGATGTCTGGCAGGGCTTCCTGCGCGCCCAGCCGATGCCGAGCGATCGGGTGGTGGCGCTCGCCCGCACGGCGCGCGGCATGGGTCACGGCTGACCGCGCGAAGGGGCGAGCCGCCCCGCAGGCCCGACCGCGGGTGGTCGTGCTGGCCACATGGATCAGGGCCGCAGAGCTCCCCGGCGCGATGATGTCTCCTTGTTCGGAGGAGACGAGACATGGCGCAGAAAGGTGCGGGCGGAAACCCGGGAGCAGTGACGACCAAGGGCGGCGACGGCGCAAGCGGGAGCACCGGGACGGGGCGCGGCGGCGGCAACAATGCGCGCGGCTCGCAGTCGGCCTCGAAGGGCAAGGACAAGGCCCGCGGCAAGTCGGGCGAAAAGGGGAAGGGTTGAGATGGCCGCCTCGCGCACCGCACCCGACGCGATTCAATCAACCGGCTACGGCCTCGCTGCGCTCAGCATCGGGCTGGGGCTTGCCGGACTGATCGCCGCGAAGGGCATCGCCCGCAGGCTTGGCGTGCCCGATCGCAGCGGCATCGTCCGCGCTTTCGGGGTGCGCGAGCTCGCCTCCGGGGCGGGCCTTGTCGCGCGCCCGAGGGCCAGCGGCAATGCCTGGGGTCGGGTGGCGGGCGACGTCCTCGATCTTGTCGCGCTCGCCGCCGTCCTGCGTACCCCGGGCACCCGCAAGCAGGCAGCTTGGGGCGGGCTTGCTTTCGTCGCGAGTGCGCTTCTCGCCGACGTGCTGGCGGGCAGGGCGATGCGCCAGGAGGAACGGCGTGGCCGCGCTTGAGCCCCACCGCGAGGCCCGCCCGGGAGGAGCGGGCACTCTCGTCCTCCTGACGCTCTCGGGGTTCACAGCGGCCGCATGGGCCTGGAACCGGCAGGGCGAGGATACCCTGCGTGCCCGCACCGAGGCCCGCCTGCGCCCGTTCGGCAGTGGAGGCGCAAGATGAAGATCCACCACCTCAATTGCGGCACACTCTGCCCTGCCGGCGGCCGCCTGTTCGACGGTACAAGCGATAGGCCTTTCGCGCATCTCGTCTGCCACTGCCTGCTGATCGAGACCGAGGCGGGGCTGGTCCTTGTCGACACCGGCTTCGGCACGCGCGACGTCGATCACCCCGACCGGAGGCTCTCGGAGTTCTTCCGCGGGCTCTGCAATCCGCAGCTCCGCCATGAGGAGACCGCGCTCGCGCAGGTTCAGGCGCTGGGGTTTGCGGCCAGCGACGTGCGGCACATCGTTCTCACCCATCTCGACTTCGATCACGCCGGCGGGATCGAGGACTTTCCGCAGGCGGCCATCCACCTCACCGCGCGCGAGAAGGAGGTCGCCGAGGCGCAGGACGGTGGCGCTTTCGTCGGCACCCGCCGCTACCGGCCGCAGCAATGGGACGAGGCGAGCGACTGGCGGCTCTACCCCTTCGGCGGCGGCGAGCGCTGGTTCGGCTTCGACGCGGTGCGCGACCTCGACGGCCTCTCGCCCGAGATCCTGCTGGTGCCGCTCGCCGGCCACACTTGGGGTCATGCCGGGGTGGCGATTCGCGAGGCCGATGGCTGGCTGCTCCACGCGGGTGATGCCTATTTCTACCGCGGCGAGGTCGGGGCGCAGGACTATTCCTGCCCGCCATTGGCGCGTGGCTACCAGCGGCTGATGGAGGTCGATCGTGCCGCGCGTCTCGCCAACCAGGCGCGGCTGCGACGGCTCTCGCTCGACCGGGCGCAAGAGGTGCGGATGTTCTGCGCCCACGACGTCGTCGAGTTCGACATCCTCGCCCGGCAGGCGGCGGCCTAGGCGGCCTTCTTCGCCTTTGCTGCCTTCTTCACGATCCCGGAGAGCCCCTTGGTGAGCTGGAACAGCCCGTTCATCCGGCTCTGCGGGTCGCCCCACGCGCGGTTGATGACCAGCTTCATGTCCGGGCGCAGCTTGGCGGTCTCCTTGCCGCCCTCGTTGAGGCGCTCGACATAGGCGACGAGGCCTGCCGGGTCGGGGAAGCTGTCCTCGTGGAAGGTGACGAGCGTGCCGCGCGCGCCGACGTCGATCTTGGCGATGCAGGCCTCGATCGCCTGGTGCTTGACCTCGATCAGGCGGATCAGGTTCTTCGTCGGCTGCGGCAGGTCGCCGAAGCGGTCGATCATCTCGGCGGCAAGGCTTTCGATCTCGTGCTGCCCCTCGGCCTGGTTCAGGCGGCGGTAGAGCGCCATGCGCACCGCGAGGTCGGGCACGTAGTCCTCGGGGATCATGATCGGCGCATCGACCGTGATCTGCGGGCTCACCTTGTCACGAGGCCGCTCGAGGCCCATCTCGCCCGCCTTGGCGGCGAGGATCGCCTCCTCGAGCATCGCCTGGTAGAGCTCGAAGCCGACCTCGCGGATGTGGCCCGATTGCTCGTCGCCGAGCAGGTTGCCCGCCCCGCGAATGTCGAGATCGTGGCTCGCGAGCTGGAACCCCGCCCCCAGCGTATCGAGATCGCCCAGCACCTTCAGCCGCTTCTGCGCGATCTCCGAGAGGGCGACGCCGGCCTCGTGGGTAAGATAGGCATAGGCGCGCAGCTTCGCCCGCCCGACACGCCCGCGCAGCTGGTAGAGCTGGGCGAGGCCGAAGCGGTCGGCGCGGTGGATGATGATCGTGTTCGCGCTCGGGATGTCGAGCCCGCTCTCGACGATCGTGGTCGAGAGCAGCACGTCGTACTTGCGGTCGTAGAAAGCGCCCATCCGCTCCTCGACCTCGCCCGGCGCCATCTGGCCGTGGGCGGAGACAGTCTTCACCTCGGGCACGTTGGCGCGCAGCCATTCCTCGATGTCGGCCATATCGGAGATGCGCGGCACGACAATGAAGCTCTGCCCGCCCCGGTGATGTTCGCGCAGCAGCGCCTCGCGCATCACCATGTCGTCCCACTCCATGACGTAGGTGCGCACCGCGAGACGGTCGACAGGCGGGGTCTGGATGGTGGAGAGCTCGCGCAGCCCGCTCATCGCCATCTGGAGCGTGCGCGGGATCGGGGTGGCGGTGAGGGTCAGCACGTGAACGTCGGCGCGCAGCTGCTTCAGCTTCTCCTTGTGGTTCACCCCGAAGCGCTGCTCCTCGTCGACGATCACGAGGCCGAGGTTCTTGAACTTCGTCGACTTGGAGAGGATCGCGTGGGTGCCGACCACGAGGTCGATGTCGCCGCTCTCGAGCCCTTCGCGGGTCTCGGCGGCCTCCTTGGCGGTGACGAGGCGCGAGAGGCGGCCGACCTTGAGGGGGAAGCCCGCGAAACGCTCGGCGAAGTTCTGGTAGTGCTGCCGGGCGAGGAGCGTGGTCGGGGCCACGACTGCGACCTGCTGGCCGTGCATCGCCGCGACGAAAGCCGCGCGCAGGGCAACCTCGGTCTTGCCGAAGCCGACGTCGCCGCACACCAGGCGGTCCATCGGCCGACCGCTCTCGAGATCGCCGAGCACGTCGGCGATGGCGCGTTCCTGATCCTCGGTCTCGGACCAGGGAAAGCGGTCGGTGAACTGGCCGAGGGTCTGGGGATCGGCAGGCAGGGCAGGGGCCTGCCGCAGGGCGCGGGCGGCGGCGACCTGCATCAGCTCGCCGGCGATCGCGGTGATCCGCTCCTTGAGCTTGGCGCGCCGCCGCTGCCACGCCTCGCCGCCGAGCTTGTCGAGCGCCACCGCCTGTTCGGACGAGCCGTAGCGGGTGAGGACGTCGATGTTCTCGACCGGAATGAACAGCTTGTCGCCGCCCGCATATTCGAGCGCGACGCAATCGTGCTGGCTCTGGCCGACCGGAATGGCCTCGAGCCCGAGATACTTGCCGATCCCGTGTTCCACGTGCACCACGAGATCGCCCTGCGACAGCGCCTGAAGCTCGGCGAGGAAGGCGTCGGAATCCTTGCGCTTCTTCTTGCGCCGCACCAGCCGGTCGCCGAGCACATCGGCTTCGGTGACCAGTTCCATCGTGTCGCTGGCAAAGCCGGTCTCGAGCGGCAGGACGACCACCGCGACCTTCTTCTTCGCTGCGAGGCCGAGCGCCGCCTGCCACGAATCCGCGAGCGCGGTGGGCGCGCCAGCTTCGTCGATGATTGCCGCGATGCGCCGTGCGCTGCCGTTCGAATAGGCGGCGATCAGCGGCTTGCGCCCCGCCTTGATGACGCCCTTGAGGTGTGCCGCGGCCGCCTCGTAGACGTTCTCCCCGCGCCCGCGCTCGGGCGAGAAGTCGCGGCCCGAGCGGAAGCCGAAATCGAGCACCTGCGCGCCTTCCTCGGAGGCGAAGCCGCTCGCCCGGTGCGCCGGCTGAGCGGCGAGCGCGGCGTCGAACTCCTCGCGCGACAGGTAGAGCGCGTCGGGCTTCAGCGGGCGGTAGGAGCCCTTCTTCTCGCTCGCGATCCGCCCACGCTGCTCGTGGTAATCGGCGATGTCCCCGAGGCGGTTCTCCGCCGCCCCGAGCGCGCCCTGGTCGATCACCACCACGTCGTCCTTGCCGAGGTGGTCGAACAATGTCGCAAGCTTGCTTTCGAACAGCGGGAGCCAGTGCTCCATCCCAGCGAGCCTCCGCCCCTCGGTCACGGCCTCGTAGAGCGGGTCCTGGGTCGCATTGGCGCCGAACAGCTCGCGGTAGCGGGTGCGGAAGCGCTTGATGCTCTCCTCGTCGAGCAGCGCCTCGGAGGCCGGGAGGAGGAGGTGCGAGTCGATCCGCTCGACGGTGAGCTGAGTGGCGGGGTCGAAGAGGCGCAGGGATTCGAGCTCGTCGCCGAAGAAGTCGAGCCTGAGGCCGCTGTCGAGCGACGAGGGGAAGATGTCGACAATCGAGCCGCGCACCGCGAATTCGCCGTGGTCGATCACCGTATCGGTGCGGCTGTAGCCCTGCCGGGTCAGGAGAGCGGCGAGGCTCTCCTGCGGGATTTGCGAGCCCACCTTGAACGCGCGAACCGATTCGCGGATGCGGAAGGGGGTGAGCACGCGCTGGAGCACGGCGTTGACGGTGGTCACCAGCAGCTGCTGCGCCGCGCCGGGCTGCTGCAATCGGTGGAGCGCTGCGAGCCGCTCGGCACTGATCGAGAGCGCGGGGCTGGCGCGGTCGTAGGGCAGGCAGTCCCACGCCGGGAAGGTCACCACCTCGACCTCGGGCGCGAAGAACCGCGCGGCATCGGCGGCGGCGCGCATCGCGGCATCGTCGGGGGCGATGAACACCGCACGGCGCTTGGCCGCGCGCGCGAGATCGGCGAGGACCAGCGGCAGGCTGCCGCGCGGCAGCGAGGCGAGGGTCAGCGGGCCCTTGGCCGAGAGGATGCGGTTGAGATCGGGCATAAGGTCACTTCAATGCAGGAGCGCCCCCAACTCGATCGAGGAGGGGGTAACAGGTGGTTCGGCCCGCGCCGGGTGTCGTCTCCCGAAGCGCCGGGGCGGGCGATTGGTTCCGGCCTCTAGCCGTTCGCGCGCAGCCTGTCGAACCGGCAGCGACGGGGCGCCGCGTCAGCGCGGGATGTCGACGTAATCGAGCTTCTGCATCGTCGCCAGGAGGTCGCCTGCAAGGTGCTCGGGCGGGGCCTCACTGCCCAGCGCCCAGGCCATCACGTCGACGTCGTCCTCGTCGAGCAGCGCCTCGAACCAGGCGAGCTCCGCCTCTCCCCATTCGGCGTGGTAGCGATCGTAGAAGCCGCCGATCATGTAGTCGGCCTCGCGCGTGCCGCGGTGCCAGCTGCGGAACTTGGCGCGGGCGAGACGTTGCTCGAAGGATGGGCTTTCGATCATGGTGGTCACGTAGCGATGCCCATGCCGCCCTTCAACTCGTCATTGCGAGCGAAGCGAAGCAATCCATCGACCGGCGGCAGCACCGGAAGGCAACCGTGGATCATGGATTGCCGCGTCGCCTTCGGCTCCTCGCAATGACGAGGAATGGATGGTAGCGCCTTGCCATGCGCCCCGAGGCCCTCAACCCGCTCTTCGCCGAAGTCCAGACGCTCGAAGGCGTCGGGCCGAAGCTGATGAAGCCGCTCGAGAAGCTCGGGCTCACGCGGGTCAAGGACGTCGCCTACCACCTGCCCGAGCGCTTCGTCAGCCGGCGGGCGATCGCGAACCTCGACGAGGCGGCGGAGGGCGAGCAGGTGATCGTCGCGCTCACCCCGGTCGAGCACCGGGCGCCGCGTGCCGGGAGCCGGGGACCCTACCGGGTGCTGGCGCAGGATGCGGCGGGCAACATCCTGTCGCTCAACTGGTTCGGCAAGGCGGCCTTCGGGGCGAAGAAGCTGCTACCGGTGGGGGAGAAGCGCTGGATCGCCGGGCGGCTCGACCGCTACGGCGACATGCTCCAGATCGTCCACCCCGACCACATCGAGGTCGAGAGCGCCGCGCACATGGGGCGGCTCTCGGAGCCGGTCTATCGCCTCTCCGAAGGCCTGACCCAGCCGCGCATCGCCGACTTTGCCGGGCAAGCGCTGGCGCGGCTCCCCGATCTGCCCGAATGGATCGAGCCCGGCCAGCTCGAGCGCGCCGGATGGCCCGCGTGGAGCGCGGCCCTGCGGCTCGCGCACGAGGGCACCGACGCCAAGGCGCGCGACCGGCTCGCCTATGACGAGCTGCTCGCCAATTCGCTCGCGCTGCTGCTGGTCAAGGCCGATGGGCGGCGCAGGCGCGGACAGGCGCTGGTGGGGGACGGGGCCTTGCGCGCGAAGCTCCAGCTTCCCTTCGGCCTTACTGGGGCGCAGAAACGGTCTATCGGCGAGATCGAAGGCGACATGGCGCAGGAGGCGCCGATGCTCCGCCTGCTTCAGGGCGACGTTGGCGCCGGCAAAACGGTGGTGGCGCTCAACGCGATGCTGATCGCAGTCGAGGCGAGCAAGCAGGCCGCGCTGCTGGCGCCCACCGAAATTCTCGCCCGCCAGCACTTCGAGACCTTGCGCAAGATGCTCGGCCCCACGGGCGTGGAAATCGCGCTCCTCACCGGCCGCGCCAAGGGGCGCGAGCGCGAGAGCATTCTGATGGGATTGCTCGACGGCTCGATCCACCTCCTCGTCGGGACCCACGCGATCTTCCAGGAGACGGTCGCCTACCGCGACCTCGGGCTCGTGGTGATCGACGAGCAGCACCGCTTCGGCGTCGCGCAGCGCCTTGCCCTCGCAGCGAAGGGTCGCCGCGCGCCGCATACGCTGGCAATGACGGCAACCCCGATCCCGCGCTCGCTGACCCTCGCGCAATATGGCGAGATGGACGTGAGCCGCCTCGACGAGCTTCCTCCGGGGCGGCAGGCGATCGACACGCGCGTGGTCGCGATGGAGCGGGAGGGCGAGGTGGTCGAGGGCCTCGCGCGGCACATCGCCGGCGGGCAGCAGGCCTACTGGGTCTGTCCGATGGTGCGCGAGATCGACGGGGTCGCCGACCTCGCCGACATCGCCGCCGCCGAGGCGCGGTTCGCGGGGTTGAGGGAGCGGTTCGGCGACCAGGTCGTGCTCGTCCACGGCCAGCTTCGCCCAGAGGTCAAGGACGCCGCGATGGAGCGCTTCGCCAGTGGCGCGGCGCGGCTGCTGGTCGCGACGACGGTGATCGAGGTCGGGGTAGACGTGCCCTCGGCGACCCTCATGGTCATCGAGCAGGCCGAGCGCTTCGGCCTCGCCCAGCTCCACCAGCTGCGCGGCCGGGTGGGGCGCGGGGCGGAAAAGTCGACTTGCCTGCTGCTGCGCTCGGCCCAGCTCTCCGAGACCGGTCGCGCCCGGCTCGCGCTGATGCGCGAGACGCAGGACGGGTTTCGCATTGCCGAGGAAGATCTGGCGCTCAGGGGCGGCGGGGAACTGCTTGGCACCCGCCAGTCGGGCGAGGCGGGGTTCCGCATTGCCGACCTCGAGCAGGTCCAGCGCCTGCTTCCCGCCGCCCATGCCGATGCGCGGCTGCTGATGGAGCGCGACGGGGGCCTCACCTCGGCGCGGGGCGAGGCGGCGCGGCTGCTGCTTTACCTCTTCGAACGCGACTGGGGGGTGCAGCTCCTCAGGGGCGGCTAGGCCCGGAGCGCACCGGCCTCGCGCATCAGCCGGGCGAGCCATGCCTCGACGCCGAGGTTGATCGTCTCCCACGCGGTGAGGAACGCCGCCTCGTCGCCGTAGTAGGGATCGGCGACCGGCTCTCCAATGCGGCCCTCCACCGCATCCATCAGCATCGACAGCTTCGCGCTGCCGTCGCGCGGGGCGCGGGCGCGGATACCCTCGAGGTTGGCGCGGTCGAGCGCGACGATGTGGGCGAAGCGGTAGAAGTCGTCGCGCTCGATCTGGCGGGCCGACTGGCCGGCGATCTCGACCCCGTGCCGGCGGGCGACGGCGATCGCGCGCGGGTCGGGCTGGCTGCCGACGTGGTAGGAGGCGGTGCCGGCGGAATCGACGAGGCACGAAAACCCGTGCCGGCGCGCGCCTTCGCGGAACGCGCCTTCGGCCATCGGTGACCGGCAGATATTGCCGAGACACACGAACAGCACTCCCGTCCTATGCTCGATCCCCCCGTGCATGGGTGCCGCGTTAATACGAAACCGCGCGCCTGTCCACAGACTATCCCGTTGGTTTCACGTGGAACATCGCCTTTTCCTACGAATTCGTGACTAACGGCGGGTCAAACACGTCGCAAAGCCGGGCTAGCCGGGGTCTGGCAGGGGTCTAGGCGGCTGCGGCGGAGTGCGGGGCGGTGCCTGCCAGCACCTCCTCGACGATGCGGCGGATGTTGACCTTCGCCTTCAGCCGCGCGCCGAGCAGCGCCGTGCCGCTCACCTTGCGCTGCACGAACAGCGTCTCGATCGGCGGGAAGGCCCAGGTGTCCTTGTCCTGCGCGATCGCCCAGCCTTCCTCGCGCAGCAAGGGGATGAAGGCGCGGTCGCCGAAATCGAAGGGCGCATCCTCGCGCATCTCGCCGATCACGATGTCGATCATCCGATTGACCCGCTCGGGGTGCTTCTCGGCGACGATCGGCATCATGAACCCGGCCTCGACGGTGGCTTTCAACACCTCCTCGGCATTGCCGACCAGCCCCGCCTCGAGCATCCGGCGGTAGCCGTTCGCGACCAGCGGATCGACCGCGCGGCAGGCGCCGAAATCGAGCAGCACGATCTCGCCGGTCTCGCGCCGGTAGCGGAAATTCGCGAAATTGGGGTCGGTCTGCATCACCCCGAAATCGAACAGCTCGCGCGCCACCAGCCGGATCAGCCGGGCGAAGACCGCGTCGCGCCGCTCGGGCAGCTCGTTGCCGAGCTCCTCGATGCTCACCCCCTCCTCGAAGCTCATCGCGAGGATCGCGCCGCGGGTGAGGCCCTGGTGGAGCCGCGGCACTACGAAGCCCGGCACGTCGGCGAGCTGCGCGCGGTAGAGCTCCATCTGCGCGCCCTCGCGCTGGTAGTCGGCCTCCTCGTGCAATTGCTGCTTGGCCGCCGCCATCAGCTTGTCCATCTCGAGCTCGGGCGGGGCGAAGCCCGCGAGCTTCAACAGCGTCATCACGTTGTCGACATCGCTGTCGATGCTCTTCGCGACGCCGGGATACTGGACCTTGATCGCCAGCTCCTCGCCGTCGCGGGTGAGCGCCTTATGGACCTGGCCGATGCTCGCGGCGGCGATGGGGCGCGGGTTGAACCAGCGGAACTGCTTGCGCCAGTCCGGGCCCCACTCGCTCTTGAGCACCTGGTCCAATTGCCTGGTCGGCATGAAGTTCGCCTGGTCGCGCAGCGTGGCGAGGATCTTCGACAATTCGGGCGGCAGGAAGTCCCCCGCATCGAGGCTGATCATCTGCCCCATCTTCATCGCCGCGCCGCGCAGGTGCGAGAGGCGGTCGGTGAGGCGCTGGACGTTGCCTGGCGTGAGGATCAGGTCGCGCGCATTGATGCCTTCGCCGCTCGCGAGCCGCCGCGCGCCCTCGGCGACCATCCCGCCCGCGACGCCGCCGACGAGCCGCCCGAAGGTGCCGATCCGCGCGACCCGCCCGGCGGGCACGGCGCGCTGGCGGGCGCGGTCCTCGGGGCGGTCGGAGAAGTCTGGGATCTGGTCGTCGTCGGACAAGGGCGAGGGCTTTCGGGTTGGGGGTCGATGCGATGCCAACGGCTGCGGCGCGGGCGCGTTCCTGCTACGCGGCGGGCTGCCTCAGGAGATGCACAGGCCCCCGTCGACCGGCAGGCACTGGCCGGTGATGTAGTCCGAATGCGGCGAGGCGAAGAACACCGCGAGGCCCTCGAGCCCCGCGTGGTCGCCCGGGCGGCGCAGCGGGATGCGGCGGCTCATCCATTCGGCGAATTTCGGGTCGGCCTTGGCGGTGATGTCGGTCTCGTAATAGCCGAAGAGGAGCGCGTTGGCGGTGATTTGGTGGCGCGCAAGCTCGAAGGCGGCGGCACGGGTGAGGCCGTTGAGCGCGGCCTTCGACGCGGCGTAGTCGGAGCTCCGGTTGACCCCCATGATCGACTGGCCCGAGGAGGTCGCGATCAGCTTGCCGCCGGGGTCGCCCTCCTTGGCGCGGGCGATCATGTGGCGCGTCACGTGCTTGTAGACCAGCGCCGCGCCGCGGGTGTTGACCGCGAGCGTGTGGTCCCAGCCTTCGGTGGTGATGTCCGGAATGCCGACGCCCGCGCCCGAGATTCCGGCATTGGCGAAGCACGCGTCGATCCGCCCGAGACGCGCGAGCACCGTGCCGACGGCGTCCGCGATCGCCGCATCCTCGGCGACGTCGCAGGTGAGCGCCAGCGCCTCGCCGGGCCCGAGCGTTGCAAGCTCGGCCACCGCCGCGGCGTTCTTCTCCGGATTGCGCGCGAGGATCGCGACATTCGCGCCCGCCTTGGCGAGCCCGCGCGCCATCGCGAGGCCGAGCCCGCCATTGCCGCCGGTGACGATGGCCGTGCGGCCCGTGAGATCGAACAGGTCCATGCGCGCGTTGGTGGCGCAATCGCTCCGCCGAGGCAAGCCGCGCGGGAACCGCCGGCCCGCGCAGGCTTTGTCGCGCCATGGACGGACAAATCTCGCTTTCTCCCGCCGCGCGGGCGCTCGGCTATGCCGGGCTCCTGCCGCAGATCATATGCCTTGCCCTGATCCTCGCCGGAAACGAGTGGCGCTATGTCGCGCTCGCCGGGGGGTTCGCCTATGCGGCGGCGATCTTCTCCTTCCTCGGCGGGGTGTGGTGGGGGCAGGCGGTGACGAGTGCCAAGGATGGCAGACCTGCTTCGACCGGCGCCTATGTGCTCGCGGTGCTCCCGAGCCTTATGGCCGTGGCGCTGTTCCTGCCCTGGACCTTCGGGTGGGAGTGGCCCGGACCGGCGCTCGTCTATCTCGGCGCGCTGATCCTCGGCTCGCCGCTGGTCGACCGCGCGCTGGGCTTTGCGGCGGCGGACTTCCTGCGCCTGCGCTGGCACCTCTCGCTGGGTCTCGGCGCGCTGACCATCGTGCTCGGGCTGGCCGCGCCGCAGGTGATCTGAGGCGCCGCGGGCGGGGCCGGGGCGGTCTTCGCGATGCGTTAACCATTATAGCCTAGGACATGGGCGGATTTCCCAGCGGGATATGCGCGCCTGATGATCACGTGGTTCACTTCCCTGGCCGGCCGCTTGCGCCGCCGAGCCGCGCCTGCGGCGGTGGAAGCCACCGAGTTGCAGGGCGAGAGCGCCGGGCGATCGGCGCGCGACGTGCTCAGTTCCAAGCGTGCGCGGGTCGCCGTCGGTGCGATCCTGTTCGGCCTCGTCGCGGTCGCGATCGAGCTGCCGCTCCCGGCCGAGGACTTCTACCGCGCGGTCCGCGCCGAGATCCGAACCCGGCCCGCGCCGCAGGACATCGCGATGATCGCGGTCGACGACAAGACCTTGAACGCTTTCAACGGCGACCTGCCGACCCGCGTGCAGGAAAGCCGGATGATCGACACCCTCGTCGCTCTCGACGTCCGCCGGATCGCCTTCGACCGCGCCCATGCCTCGATCGAGACCCCCGAGGCCAACGCGGTCTTCGCCGCGACCCTCGCGCGCCATCCGGGCCGCGTCTGGCTCGGCGCGGTGCCGCATCACGAGGAGGGCTTCCAGGTCGTCGACGAGACCCTGCCGCTCCCGCAGTTCCGGCGTGTCGCGGACATGGCGGCGATGAACGGGAGGGGCAGTCCCTTCGCGCTCTCGGTGTCCTTCCCGACCAGCGTCACGATCGAGGGCAGGCGCCATCCCTCGCTCTCGGCCGCGCTCGCCGGATACGAAGGGCCCGACCGGCTCTACCGGCCCGACTACGCCTTCGATCCGCGCACCGTCCCCACCTACAGCTATGTCGACGTGCTCGAGGGGCGGGTGCCGGCGCGCGCGCTCGCGGGCCGCAACGTCATCATCGGCGAGGCCTTCTTCAAGTCGAGCGACGCCTACATCATGCCGCTGCGCAGCGGCCGGGTGCCGGGGGCCTATTTCCACATCATGGGCGCGCACACGCTGAAGCGCGGCGTGCCGCTCGACCTTGCCTGGATCCCGGCGATGGCGCTGGCGATCGCGGCGATCCTGTGGCTCGCGCGCGGGCGCTCCAAGTCGATCGGGGTGCTCGGCGCTGCGGCCATCGTCATGCTGATCGCGCCCTTCGTGCTCGACGATTTCGGGATCAATATCGACATCATGTGCGCGCTGCTCGCGCTCGCATTTGCTGGCATAGGTTTCCAGCGGATCAACCGCAAGTATTACAGCCGCACCGTCGACGCGATGACCACCACCGCGATCGCCACCGAGGCCCCGCGCGAGGAGTGCGACGTCTATTCGCTCAAGATCGCGAACCTCGCCGAGCTGTCCGAGGACTGGACCGCGCGCGAGATCGGCGATTTCGTCAACACGCTCATCGGCTATGTGAAGGGCCCCGGCGAGGTCGGGGACGTCGCCTTCGAGCGCGACCTGCTCGTCTGGCTCGCGCCGCGCATGGACAGCGCCGAACTCGAGCGCCACGCCGACGGCCTTGCACTGATGCTCAAGACCGCGATCAATCACGACTGGCAGTCCTCGAACGGCGCTCCGGCACTGGGGATCGACACCAACCACGAGCTGCCGGTCGCGCTGCGCATCAAGCGGGCGATGCAGGTGGCCGAGGAGGCAGCGACCCGCGGGGTGCGCTTCATCATCAACGATGCCGCGCACCTCGAGGCGCGCAACCACCGGCTCGGCCTCATCCGGGTGCTCGAGAAGGGCCTGCGCGAGCGCAATATCGGGGTCGCCTATCAGCCCAAGATCGACCTCGCCTCGGGCCGCATCGTCGGCGCCGAGACACTGATCCGCTGGCGCCCCGACGGCGGGGAACTCGTCAACCCGCAGGAACTGGTGCTCGCCGCCGAGGCCGGGGACCGGATCAACGAGCTCACCACGGTGGTGCTCGAGACCGCGCTCGCCGAGGCCAAGCAGGCGATCGCGCTCGACCCGCGCTTCAAGCTGGCGGTCAACATGTCGGCCAAGAGCCTGAGCGACACGCACCTCCTGTTCGACATCATGACCATGCTCGGGCGCCACGGCTTCCCGGCCGAGAACCTGACGCTCGAACTGACCGAGACCGCCAAGCTCGAGGACCAGCGAATCGCCCCGCAGATCGCGGCGCTGAAGGCGCGCGGGATCGGCCTGTCGATCGACGATTTCGGCACCGGGCAGTCGAACCTCGAATATATCGAGAAGCTGCCGAGCTCCGAGCTCAAGATCGACAAGCGCTTCGTGCAGCACATGGCGACCTCGGAAGAGAGCCGCGCCGTGGTGCGCGCGACGATCGAGATCGCGCACTCGCTGGGCAAGACCGTCGTCGCGGAAGGGGTGGAGGATTTCGCGGTCGCCGCGGCGCTCAAGGCGATGGGCTGCGACCAGGCGCAGGGCTACCTTTTCTCGCA
Organism: Erythrobacter sp. NE805; assembly: GCF_046452355.1. Lineage (NCBI taxonomy): Bacteria > Pseudomonadati > Pseudomonadota > Alphaproteobacteria > Sphingomonadales > Erythrobacteraceae > Erythrobacter > Erythrobacter sp. NE805. The sequence continues at coordinate 73,976 of NZ_JBKFDI010000002.1, forward strand.
GGCGATCGGCATGCCCGAACTCCTGGCAATGATGGGAGGGAGCAGGGCTGCACTTAACGCTTGATTAAGGTTAATAAAGTGTTAAAGGTCCTATCAGTCTTCGCGCTGATAGGAGTAACGAACATGTGGGGATTCTTCTCCTGGTGTTTCGGCACCACCCGCTGATAGGCGGTTGCCGTTAAGCCCAAAAGCCCCGGGAAACCGGGGCTTTTTTCGTTTCGGCGCCCGAGGAACGGGGGTCTCGGCAGGGCCCTGCGCATCCGGGCAGCGGCGCGCGAAACCTCTCCGGACATGGTTAAGCCAATCCTACGCCGCGCGTAGTCCCAAAGAGGTTCGACTCGCCCGATAATCGGGGAGAGACATCGCAACCGGTCCGCCAACGCCGGGAAGCGGCGGAACAATGACGCGCGTCTGCCCCTTCTCCCGTCCGGCCCGGATACGCCCGGCCGCGACAAGGAGTATCCCCTTTCATGAGCCCCGATCCTGCCGCAGCGCTCGACGTCCTGCCCGCGCCGGGTGATGCGCAGCGCGTGGGCGCCGACGCGCTGCTGCGCGCACTCGACGCGCTCGGCTACGATTTCTTTGCGCCGACGCCCGCCTCCCACGCCCGCGTGCTCGCGCGAAAGGGACGCGAGACCGGCGAGACGCTGACCGACCTCCTCGAATGGAGCCTCCCGTGCCGCCCCGACACCTTGCCCGGGACGGTGCTCGCAGCGCTCGGACAGGCGGGCTTCCTCGAGCACCGCGAGGACGGCCTCGTCGCCGCGCGGGTGCGGGTCTCGCGCGTGTTCGGCAACCTCTTCATCCACTCGCGCTACCCCACGCGCGAGCACGACGCGGTGTTCCTTGGCCCCGACAGTCACCGCTTCGGCGACTACATCCTGAGGAACCTCGACGGCCTGCCCGACGGGGCGCGGGTGCTCGACTACGGCGCGGGGGCCGGGGTGGGCGGGATCACCGCCGCGACCCACCTGCCGCGCGCCCGCCTGACGCTCGCCGACATCAACCCGGGAGCCCTCGCGCTCGCCTCGGCCAACGCCGCCCATGCGCGAATCGCCCATGACTGCGTCGAAGCGCAGTCGCCGACGGACCTCGCGCGCAGCTTCGATCTCGTGGTCATGCACCCGCCCTTCATGATCGACGCCGAGCACCGCGCCTACCGCGACGGCGGCGACCTCTACGGCGGGCGGCTGTCGGTCGACTGGGCGCTCGCAGGCGTCCGCCTGCTCGCGCCGGGCGGGCGGCTCGTGATGCACACCGGCGTCGCCATCGTCGGCGGACGCGACGTGGTGCGCGAGGCCTTGGCCGCTGAGCTTCCGACGGCCGACTATTCGAGCGCCTACCACCAGCTCGATCCCGACATCTTCGGCGAGGAGCTGTCGAGCGAGGCCTATGCCGAGGTCGACCGGATCGCGGCGATCGGCCTCAGGGTCGACCGCATCCCGTGAGCCGTCCGCGCTGGAGGCTGAACACCCCGCCGATGCGTCTGCTGGCCGCGCTGGCGGCGGGACTGGTCGGCGGGGCGCTGGCGAACGGGTCGGGCTACGAGGCCGAGCTCCTCGCCGTCGCGCGCCTGGTCGGCAAGCTGTGGCTCAACGCGCTGACCATGACCGTGGTGCCGCTCGTCACCGCGCTGCTGATCGCCGGGGTGTTCGAGGCGGGGCAGAGCGGCGGCAACGCAATCTCGCGCCGGGCGCTGGCGTGGTTCGCGGGCCTGCTGGTCGCCGCCGCGCTGATCGGCGGCGCGGTCGCGATCCTACTGCTCGAGGTGTGGCCGCTGCCCGGGGGCGCGGCGGGGCTCGCGGCGCAGGGCGCAGCGCCTCCGACCGGCGGCGAGGGCGACTGGGTCGACGCGGTGGTCCCCGCGAACATTCTCGCCGCCGCGGCCGCAACGGCGATGGTTCCGCTGGTGCTCTTCGCGATGCTGTTCGGCTTCGCGCTGACCCGGATCGACGCGGAACTCGGCACGGGGCTGGCGCGAGTGTTCCGAGGCATCGCCGAGACCATGCTGGTGATCGTCGGATGGGTGCTGTGGATCGGCCCCGTCGGCGTCCTCGCCCTCGCGCTGGGTGTGGGAGTGGCGCTCGGGGCGGGGGCGGCGGGGGTGCTGCTTCACTACGTCCTCGTCATCATTCTCGTGTGCCTCGCGATCTCGCTGTTCATGCACCTGCTCGGCGCGATCGCGGGCCGCATCGGCGTGCTCGCCTTCGCCCGCGCCGCGCTGCCCGCGCAGACCGTGGCGATGAGCACCCAGTCCTCGCTCGCCTCGCTCCCGGTGATGCTCTCGGCCGCGCCGTGGGTGAAGGTCGACGGCGCGAGCGCGGGGATCGTCCTGCCGCTCGCGGTCTCGCTGTTCCGCGCGGCGAGCGCGGCGGCGAATGTCGCGGTGGCGGTCTATCTCGCGCAGGTCCATGGAGTCCCCATCTCTGCCAGCAGCCTCGTCGTCGGCGCGCTGGTCGCGGCAGCGGTGAGCGTCGGTGCCGTGGGCCTGCCTGCGCAGGTTTCCTTCTTCGCGGTGATCGCGCCGGTGTGCATCGCGATGGGCGTGCCGGTGACGCTGCTGCCGCTGCTGCTCGCGATCGAGACGCTGCCCGACGTGTTCCGCACGCTCGGCAACGTCACCGCCGACATCGCGGTGATGCGCCTCGCCGGGCGGCGCGCGGCTACGGAGTGAGCCCGCCGGTGTGCGCGACAAGCGCGGCGAGGCCGAGCCAGGCGGTGAACATGATCGCGTAGGGCCAGCGCGCGGGCCACAGCCGGGCGACGAGGAGCGTCGTCGCGGCCGTGCCGGCGAGGGCGAGGAGCGGGGCAGGGGCGCTGGTGCCCGCGAGCGCCGCGCCCAGCGCCATGCTCGCCCATTGCGCGGGCAGCAGGGCGAGGAGCCATCCGGGCAGCGCTCCCGGCTCGGCAGCGGCGACCGCGAGCATCGCCCCTTCGCCCGCGACCACCGCGAGCGCGATCCACCAGCCCCGCGCCCCCGCCGAGCGCGCGAACAGGCCCCCGCGCGCGGCGAAGCTGAGGCTAGCGGCGGCAATCGCGAGGCCGAGGGCGGGGGAAACCGCGCGCGCGAGCAGCACGAGCGCGATGCCGGAGAGCGCGGCGAGGGCAGCGCCTACCTGCCAGCGCCCGGCGGCCGCAGCACCGATCATTCCTGCGCCCATCATCCCGATCGCGAGGATCGGCGCGACCGGGACGCCAGCGAGCGCCCACAGGCCGAGCGCCGGGGCAAGCGCGCCGGTCAGCGCGGCGGCGATCCATGCAAGCGGGGTGCGCGCGGCGGTGTCCACGCCGTGCTGAGTGCTTCAAGCGGCGCGGCTTGTCGAGGGGGGCAGGGCCGCGGCCCCGTCCCCTCGCGCTCAATCAGAACTGCGCCTTCACGCCGACCGAGAAGGAGGTGCCGACCCGAAAGGTGTTGATGTCGATCCGGGTGCCGTTGAGCTCCTGGTACTCGAAGTTGTCGCGCCCGAAGATGTTGCGCGCATCGAAGCTCAGCTCCACCGGCACGCCGCCGAGCTTGACCTCGGTGCGCGCGACGAAGTCGACCGTCAGGCCCGGATCCTCGAGCACGTCGGGCAGGGCGCCGCCGCGAGCGGTGACGCGCTTGCTCGCGTAGTTGAGGAGGATGGTCGCCTGCTGGACCTTGTCCTTGTCCTCGATCCCGATCGAGAGGTTCGCGACGTGATCGGACTGGCCGACGAGCGGCGCGCCCTGGTCGAACAGCTGGTTGGCGAGCTGCGTCGGGTTACCGGGAATCGGGGCGAGGTCGTCGGCCCCGACCGAGATGCTCGACTTGGTGTAGGTGTAGTTGAGCAGGACGAGGAACTGCTTGGCCTCGAAGAAGCTGCCGCCGAAGCTGGCGAGGTCCCAGCCATAGGCAAGATCGAGCTCGGCGCCGTAGAGCTCGGCGCTGGGCGCGTTGGCGAAGCTCGTCAGCAGCTCGCCCGAGGCCGAGATCAGGAAGTTCTCGATCGGGTTGTCGATCTTCTTGTAGAAGCCCGCGAGGCTGACCTTGCGCGGGCCGCCGAAGTAGTATTCGGCGCGCCCTTCGATGTTGATGAGGTCGCTGTCCTCGAGGAACGGGTTGCCGCGGAAGCGACGGTTCGATTCGGGATCGAAATAGGTCTGCTCGACCAGCTCGCGGAACTGCGGGCGGGCGATGGTCTTCGAGGCGGCGAAGCGCAGCTGGAGATCGTCGATCGCCTCCCAGGTGATCGTCGTGCCCGGCAGGAAGTAGCTGTTGGCGAGATTGGTCGGCGCCGAGCCCTCGATCGGCACGTCGAAGATCGACTGGTCGAGCGCGACGGTCTGCTTGGCGTCCTCGTAGCGCACGCCCGCCTCGATGGTGAGCCGGTCGGTGGGCGCCCAGCGCGCAAGGCCGTAGCCCGCGTTGACCGTCAGCGCGGCGTCGAAGACCGGGAAGGGCGTCGCCTCGGTGAGGGTGACGTTGAAGCCCGCCAGCGTCGCGCCCCCGAGCAGGAAGCCCGGCTGCCACAGGCCGACCGCCGGGATGAGGTCGCCCGACAGCACGTCGCCCGACAGGAAGGGGCGGAACTCGCGGCTCGAGGAGCGGCGGGTGTTGTCCGAATAGGCATAGCCGATCGTCGCGTTCAGTTCGGGCGTCACCTCGTAGGTGAGGTCGATCCCGCCGAACCACAGCTCCTCCTTGAGGTCGTCGAAGGCGACGCTGGTGATCCCGGTGTCCGAGACCTGGTTGAGGTAGGCGACGAACTGGTTGCCGTAGGGGCTGCCCGGCGCATTGGTGCGGGTGTAGCTGACATTGGCGTTGAATGGCGCCTCGCGGTCGGTGCGGGCATAGCCGCCGCGCAGGTCGATGCGCACCGGATCGAAGCGCAGCTCGGTGACGATCTGGCTGTCCATCAGCTGCCGCTCGAACCAGGCGGTCTGCTGGTTGAGGAAGTCGAAGCCGGTCGCCCCGAGCAGCGTGTTGTTGGCCGTCTCGAGCCGCGCGGTCTTGAGCGCGTCGCGAATGTAGAGGTTGGTCCAGCGGATGGTGTGCTCGCCGATGTCGAGACCCACGCCGAACAGCGCGTTCACCAGCACGTTCTCGTCGGTGATGAAGGTGCTCGAGTTCTCGAAGATCTCGCTGAAGTCGGCGCTCGCCACCTGGCTCTTGACGGTGCGGTTGCGCAGGCGGTTCTTGATCGAGGCGGTCGCGATCAGGCCGAGCGTTGCGTCGCTGCCGATGTCGATCGAGGTGCCCGCGGTGAGCGAGCCGCTGAGGTTGACGCGCTGCTTGGGCACCCGCTGGAGAGTGACGAGGTTGAGCGGCATCAGCTGGCCGGCGATGCCTTCCTGCTGCGCGATGGTGAGGTCGCTGATCCGCTTCCCGCTGGCGAGGAAATTCGCAAGGTTCGAGGGAATGTCGCGGTTGCCGTTGTCGAAGCCGAAGCTGTCGAGGTCCGAGCCGAAATAGGTGAGGCCGTCCTGGAAGGTGGTGAGCGTGTCGCCGCCCGTCCCGAAGCTCACGTCGAGGAAGGTTTCAGTCGGGATCGCCTTGGTGGTGAGGTTGATCGCCCCGCCGCCGAATTCGCCGGGGAAGTTCGCCGAGAAGGTCTTCTGCACGAGGCTCGAGGCGACGACGTTGGTCGGGAAGATGTCGAGCGGGACGACGCGGCTCAGCGGCTCGGGGCTGGGGAGCGGCAGGCCGTTGAGGAGCGCGAGCGAATAGCGGTCGCCGAGGCCGCGCACGAAGACGCGGCCGTTGCCTACCAGCGACAGGCCCGAGACGCGGGCGAGCGCGCCGGCGATGTCGCTTTCGCCGGTGCGGGCGATGTCGGCCTCGGAGAGGACGGTGAGGACCTGGCCGGAGGAGCGCTCCGGGTTGCGGTTGCGCTTTCCGGTGACGATGATCCCGCCGCCGGGCAGCGAGATGTCGGTTTCGGTGACTTCGCCTTCGACCGGCTGTTCGGCGCTATCGGCGGCGGCATCGGCCGGCGTCTCGACCTGGACCTCCGGCTGCGCCTCGGCGTCTTCGGGCGTGCCCGTGTCCTGGGCGTGGAGAAGTGCGGGACAGCACAGCGACGAGGTGATGAGCAGCATCCCCGCCAGACGCGAAACCTTCGACATGGAACAAGGCCCCCTCATGAATGCCTTCGTGTTTGCAATGTGCGCGTCCGCATGCTCGCGAACGGCAAGCGGGAGGCGCCCGCGAAGGACGCCTCCCGGTTTGGTGTGGCCGCGATCAGCCCGTGTAGACGGGCAGCGAGGTGCACAGGCCCAGCGGGCTGCTGAAGTTCTGGATCGACGAGTTGCAGGTCCAGCTGCGGAAGGTGCTCTCGAACCCGGCCGCGTTCTGGACCGCGCCGACGAAGGTGCGGGTCGGGAAGAAGCTGTTGATCGGGTTCGCGTTGAAGGCGGTGATCCCGGTCTCGCCCGAACCGTTCACGACGTTGTTGGTCAGCGTGATCGTGAAGGCGACGTTGTTGTTGCTGCCGGCGTTGACCCGCTCGAGCACCTGCGCGTCGGTGACGCCCGAGGAGCCCTGGGTCGGACGGCTCGTCTTGCTGCACGCGCCGACCACCGAGTCGATGCGGATCAGCGCGGCGAGCGTCGGCGCTTCGTCGATGCGGTAGCACACGTTGAGCGCGTCGATCACGCCGTTGGTGAGCGACAGCGCCGCGCCGCCGCGGGCACGGACGACCTGGGTCGACTGGCTCGAACGCTGCACGAAGGTGAAGTTGTTCACGAACATGCGGGTCTGCGGGGTCGCGTTCGACGGGGTGTTGGCGGTGAGGCTGTCGGGCGAGTCCATCTCGATGAGGTTGTCGCCGGTGTTGCTGCGCTGCACCGCGATCACGGTGTCGAAGAAGCCCTGCATGCCGGAGTCGGTATCGAGCGAATCGTCCGAGGCGCCGATGATCGCGAGATTGCGCGCGCGAACCGTGCCGCCGAAGAACTCCGCGCCGTCATCCGAGCTGTTGAACGACTGGATGTTCTCGATCACCGTGCCCGAGCCGACGCCGCCGGTGGTCAGCGACTGGAGCTCGTTGCCCGGCGCGAGTTCGAAGCCCGAGAAGCGGAACTGGTTGAAGCGGATCGTGCCCGAGTTGTCGGCGCTGTTGGTGCCGCCATAGGGGGTCGCGACCGCGGTCCCTTCGAGCTGCTGCTGGCACTGCGGGTTGGCGGTCGGCGCGGCGGCGGTGTTGAACACGCCGGTGTTGCAGTCCGAGACCGGCGCGCGGCCGAGCAGCACGACGCCGCCCCACTGCGCGTCGCTCGCGTCGCTGGCGAGACCCTGGACGTTGTCGCGGCTCGTCCAGACGATCGGACGCGCGGCGGTGCCGTCGGCGACGAGGCGGTTGCCGCGGTTGGCGACGAGGAAGGAGTTGCCCTGGGCGAACAGGGTCACGCCCGGCTCGATCGTCAGGGTGACGGCGGTGTTGGTGCTGCTGAAGCCCTGGTCGGTGCCGATGTTCACGCGGTCGCGGATTTCATAGAGCAGGCCCGGGATGTAGCGCAGGGTGTCGTTCGAGGTGAAGGTCGCGGGCAGGCGGCACACGCGGTAGGTGCCGGTCGGACCGGAGATCGTGCCCTGGTCGGTGAGGCCGGCGACGGTCGCGATGGTCGGGCAGCCGGCGGCCGGGGTCACCAGCGTCGCAGTCGGCGTGGGAGTCGGCGTCGGCGTCGGGGTCGGCGCCGGGTTGTTGATGATGATGTTGCCGCCGGAGCCAGGGGAGACGATTTCGTCGCCGCCGCAGCCGGCCAGTGCCAGAAGGCTGCAACCCAGAATCAGAGTGCGTTGGATGTTCTTCACAGCGTGCGGTCCCCTCTTGAGCCGAGAATCATTGATGCGCTCAGGCATGTGCGCTGAGGGGGTCGCTAGGGCTGGCCTGTGACAGAATTTCTGCACTGTTACAGCCGCGTGTCACATTTCGTAATATGACCAAAGAATGACCGAAAGGGGGCGACGACGAGGCGCGGCCAAGGCGCCGAGTGTCATGGAAACCTATCGCAAAAGCAGCGGCTTGGGCTTTTGCATTACATTTCGATGACAATGTTGCAGTTTCGTTGCAATGACAGCCAAGCTGAGGCATCATTCTTTCATTGATGGAGGAGTGCCGCCGATGATTGTGACTGCTCTTGCCCTGGCGCTGGTGACCCCCGCGCCCTCCGCTCCGGCCCATGCCGCCGCGATGGCCGAAGCCCCGGAACTTGCCGCCAACACGCTCGCTGCCGGGCGGTCGAGCGAGGCGCTGGCCACGCTCGAGCGCGCGAGCCTCAGCGATCCGCACGATCCGGCGGTGCTCATCAACCTCGGGATCGCCTATGCCCATGCCGGCGAGGAGGCGAAGGCCCGCGCTGCCTTCGCCAGGGCGCTCGCCTGCCAAGAGGTGGTGGAACTCGACACCGCCGACGGGACCACGACGGATTCGCGCAAGCTCGCCCGCAAGGCGATGCGGATGCTCGAGCGCGGGGAATTCCGCAGCACCGGCCTGCGCGCGGGTCAGCTGACCTACCGCGACTGAGTCAGCGCTCGGGCGCGCACCGAAGTCGGCGCCTGACAAAGGCGCCGACACCCTCAGGGGCGGGGACAGGCGCCCCGCTCATTTGCCACGCACACACGCGCCCGTGCGCGCGAGGACCGCGCGCAAGCGGCACTGCGCAACGGTTCGACGCGCCGCGCCATCCTCATGATGTCAGAGTGACGAATTGGTCGGGGAGAGAGGATTCGAACCTCCGGCCCCTGCCTCCCGAAGACAGTGCTCTACCAGGCTGAGCTACTCCCCGACCGTGTCGGCTCCGCGGGTCGAAAAGCCCCCGCGGATCGAGGCAAGGCGCGCCCTATAGGTGCGGATGGGCATGGTGGCAAGCGCACAAATGCGCGCTATGGTCGCGGGCATGGCGAGCGCAGCGATTCCCCTTTCCCCCGAGGCAAACCCGCATCCCGAGCAGCAATATCTCGACCTCATGCGGCAGGTCTGGGAGACCGGCAGCGAGCGCATCGACCGCACCGGGGTGGGCACGCGCTCGCTCGCCGGGGCGATGCTGCGTTTCGACCTCGGCGGGGGCGCGATGCCGCTGCTCACCACCAAGCGCGTCTACTGGAAGACCGCGACCCGCGAGCTGCTGTGGTTCCTGACCGGCGAGACCAATATCCGCCCGCTGGTGCTCCAGGGGGTCAAGATCTGGAACGAGTGGCCGCACGCCCGTTATGTCCGCGAAACCGGCGAGGACATCGCGCTCGAGGACTTCGTTCGGCGAATCGCCGAGGACGAGGGTTTCGCGCAGCGCTGGGGCGACCTCGGCCCGGTCTACGGCAAGCAATGGGTCGACTGGCCGACCTACCGCTATCGCCCCGACGGGCTTTACGAGCGGGGCGAGGGGGTGAACCAGGTTGCGCAGGTTATCGAGAGCCTGCGCACCTCCCCCGGCAGCCGCCGCCACATCATCGAGGGCTGGAACGTCGCGGAGCTCGACCGCATGGCCTTGCCGCCCTGCCACAAGACCTACCAGTTCCACGTTGCGGGGGAGGGGGCCGAGGCGCGGCTCTCCTGCCTCCTCTACCAGCGGAGCTGCGACATCGCGCTCGGCCTGCCGTTCAACCTGTGGTCGGCGGCACTGCTCACCGCGATGATCGCGCAGCAGGTCGACATGCAGCCCGGAGAGCTCGTCTGGATGGGCGGCGACGTGCACCTCTACCTGAACCACGCGCACCTCATCGAGGAACAGCTCGCCCGTCAGCCGCAGGGCCATCCCCGGCTCGAGATCACGCGGCGGCCCGAAACAATTTTCGGCTACGCGATCGAGGATTTCGTGGTGCATGATTACGCTCCGTTGCCCCCGATCAGCGCGCCCGTTGCGGTGTGACGGCAATCCCGCTCATGTGCTTGACCGCTCCCCGGCGGTGAAATAAAAATACGTATACAAGCAATGATCGCACCCGCTGTTCGCGGCCCTGCGAGCACGGGAGAGCGCGACACCATGGCCGATCCGAGGGCACCGTCCGACAGCAACCGTGCGCGCCTCGCGCTGCACGTGCCCGAGCCGAAATACCGCCCCGGTGACACGGCCGACTTCTCGCATATCGACATCGGCCGGCCCGGCGACCAGCCGCGCCCGGACGAGAGCGCCCATCCGGGCGCGATGACCGGGCTCGCCTACGGCCTCGTGCGGGTGCTCGGCGAAGATAACCACGCCCACGGCCCCTGGAACCCGCGCCTCGCCCCCGACACGCTGCGCCAGATGCTCGGCCACATGGCGCTGGTGCGCGCCTTCGACGAGCGCATGTTCCGCGGTCAGCGCCAGGGCAAGACCAGCTTCTACATGAAGTGCACCGGCGAGGAGGCGACCTCGATCGCGCCGGCGATGGCGCTCGCGCATGACGACATGATCTTCCCCTCCTACCGCCAGCAGGGCATCCTGATCGCGCGCGGCTATCCGCTGATCGAGATGATCAACCAGATCTACTCGAACAAGGCCGACAAGCTGAAGGGCCGCCAGCTGCCGATCATGTATTCGAGCCGCGAGCACGCCTTCTTCTCGATCTCGGGCAACCTCGCGACCCAGTGCCCGCAGGCGGTGGGCTGGGCGATGGCCTCCGCGATCAAGGGGGACAGCCGGATCGCGGCGACCTGGGTGGGCGAGGGCTCGACCGCCGAGGGCGACTTCCATTCGGCCTGCACCTTCGCGGCGGTCTACAACGCGCCCGTGATCCTCAACGTGGTCAACAACCAGTGGGCGATCTCGAGCTTCAGCGGGTTCGCCGGGGCCGAGCGCACCACCTTCGCGGCGCGCGGGCTCGGCTACGGGATCGCGGCGCTGAGGGTCGACGGCAACGACGCGCTCGCCTGCTATGCGGCCGCCGAATGGGCCGCGAACCGTGCGCGCGGCAATCACGGGCCGACCCTCATCGAATACTTCACCTACCGCGCCGAGGGGCACTCGACCTCGGACGACCCCTCGGGCTACCGCTCGGCGCAGGAGCGCGAGGAGTGGCCGCTCGGCGATCCCATCAACCGCCTGAAGAACCACCTGATCGCGATCGGCGAATGGGACGAGGAGCGCCAGAGCGCGATGGACCTCGATTGCGCCGAGCGCGTCAAGGCGACCACCAAAGAGGCGGAGAAGAACGGCATCCTCGGCCACGGCCTCCACCACCCGTTCCACACCATGTTCGAGGACGTCTACGAGGAGCTGCCCTGGCACCTCAAGGAACAGGCCGAACAGGCCATCCGCGAGCGCATCGCCAAGTTCGGCACCGAAAGGCCCTTCGGATGAGCGAGACCCTTCCTTCCGTGGGCGAAGCCGTGCTCGAAGAGCGCCGCCTCAACATGATCGAGGCGATCAACGAGGCGCTCGACATCATGCTCGGGCGCGACCCCGACGTCATCATCATGGGCGAGGACGTGGGCTATTTCGGCGGCGTGTTCCGCGCCACCGCAGGGCTCCAGGCGAAATACGGCAAGAGCCGCGTCTTCGACACGCCGATTTCCGAATGCGGGATCATCGGCGTGGCGGTGGGGATGGGGGCCTATGGCCTGCGCCCCGTGCCGGAGATCCAGTTCGCCGACTATATCTACCCCGGCCTCGATCAGCTCATCAGCGAGGCGGCGCGGCTGCGCTACCGCTCGGCGGGCGACTACATCGCGCCGCTGACCGTGCGCTCGCCCTTCGGCGGGGGGATCTTCGGCGGCCAGACCCACAGCCAGAGCCCCGAGGCGCTGTTCACCCACGTTGCGGGCCTCAAGACGGTCATCCCGAGCACGCCGCACGACGCCAAGGGCCTGCTGATCGCCGCGATCGAGGACAACGACCCCGTCATCTTCTTCGAGCCCAAGCGCATCTACAACGGGCCTTTCTCGGGCTACTACGACAAGCCGGTCGAGCCGTGGAAAAAGCACCCCGACAGCGTGGTGCCCGAGGGGTACTACCGCATCCCGCTGGGGAAGGCGCGCACCGTGCGCGAGGGCGAGGCGCTGACCGTGCTCGCCTACGGCACGATGGTCCACGTCGCCGAGGCGGTCTGCACCGCCAAGGGGGTCGATGCCGAGATCCTCGACCTGCGCACCCTCGTGCCGCTCGACATCACGGCGATCGAGGCCTCGGTGGAGAAGACCGGGCGCTGCCTGATCGTCCACGAGGCGACCCGCACCTCGGGCTTCGGCGCGGAGCTCTCGGCGCTCGTCACCGAACGCTGTTTCTACCACCTCGAAGCCCCCGTCGAACGGGTTACCGGCTTCGACACGCCCTATCCCCACAGCCTCGAATGGGCCTATTTCCCCGGCCCGGTCCGCATCGGCGAGGCGATCGACAAGCTTCTGAAGGACTGACCGCGACTATGGCCAGGTTCACATTCAACATGCCCGACGTGGGCGAGGGCGTCGCCGAGGCGGAGGTCGTCGAATGGCACGTCAAGGTCGGCGACCGCGTCGAGGAGGACCAGCACCTGGTCGACGTGATGACCGACAAGGCGACGATCGACATCGAGAGCCCGGTCGCGGGCGTGGTGACGCAGCTCGCGGGTGAGGCGGGCGACACCATCGCGATCGGCGCGATGCTGCTGGTGATCGAGACCGACGGAGAAGTCTCCGAGGCGGAAGCCGAGGCGGCCGCCGAGCAGGTCGAGGAGGAGGTGTCCGACGCGCCGGTGCCCGCCGACGTGGCCGAGCGGATCGAGGTCGAAACCTCCGACGCGGGCGATGCGGATGATGCGGCAGCGCTGGTTGAAACAACCGCCGTTCGTGCTGAGCCTGTCGAAGCACTGTCTTCCTCTTCCGGCGGGGCACCAGAAGAGAAGGGCAGCCCTGCGACAAGCTCAGGGCGAACGGAAGCGGGTGCCAAGGTTCTGGCCAGCCCCGCCGTGCGCCAGCGCGCGCGCGATCTGGGCATCGACCTTGCACAGGTGAAGCCTGCCGCCGACGGGCGCGTGCGCCACGCCGACCTCGACGCCTTCCTCGCCTACAACGGCGGGTTCGGCGCGGCGGGCAAGGCGCGCGGCGACGAGGCGATCAAGGTGATCGGCCTCCGCAAGCGCATTGCCCAGAACATGGCGGCCGCCAAGCGCCACATCCCGCACTTCACCTATGTCGAGGAGTGCGACGTCACCGACCTCGAGACCCTCCGCGCGCAGCTCAACGCGGGGCGCGGGGAGCGGCCGAAGCTCACCATGCTGCCGCTGCTGATCACCGCGATCTGCAAGACCATTCCCGCCTTCCCGATGATCAACGCGCGCTACGACGACGAGGCGAATGTCGTCACCCGCCACGGCAGCGTGCACCTCGGCATGGCGGCGCAGACGGATAGCGGCCTGATGGTCCCGGTGATTCGCGATGCGCAGGGAAAGAACCTGTGGCAGCTCGCCCGCGAGATCGGCCGCCTCGCCGATGCCGCGCGGAACGGCAAGGCGACGTCGGAGGAGCTCTCGGGCTCGACCCTCACCGTCACCTCGCTGGGGCCCCTCGGCGGGGTCGCCACCACCCCGGTCATCAACCGGCCGGAGGTGGCGATCATCGGCCCCAATCGCATCGTCGAGCGCCCGATGTTCGTGCCCGACGGGATGGGAGGCGAGCGCATCGCCAAGCGCAAGCTCATGAACATCTCGATCTCCTGCGACCACCGCGTCGTCGACGGGCATGACGCGGCGAGCTTCATCCAGGCGGTGAAGAAGCTGATCGAGACGCCGGCGCTTCTGCTGGTCGACTGATTGGGGTAGGGTCGGCCTCAAGGAAGGGGAGCCGACATGACCCGAGACCCGCGCGTCGACGACTACATCGCGAGGGCCGCGCCCTTCGCCCGGCCGATCCTCGAACACGCGCGCGCGCTGGCGCACCGCGCGCTTCCCGGCGCCGAGGAGACCATCAAGTGGGGCATGCCGCACCTCATGGTCGGCGGGAAGAATGTCGTCGGCCTGGCCGCCTTCAAGGGCCATGCCGCGGTGGTGATCCATCACGAGGAGCGCAGCGGCGAGGGGATGGGCGCGCTCGGCCGGCTTACGACCCTCGCCGACCTTCCGCCCGATGCCGAGTTGATCGCGCGCTTCCAGGCGGGCGCGGCAGCGCTCGGGACGCCGCGGCCGAAGCGCGCACCCAAGCCCGAGCTGCCCGTCCCGTCCGCCTTCGCCGCGGCGCTCGATGCCGCTCCGGCGGCGCGCGCGGCCTTCGACGCCTTCGCCCCCTCGCATCGCCGCGAATATGTCGAATGGATCGCCGAGGCCAAGCGCGACGAGACCCGCGACAAGCGCATCGCGCAGGCGGTGGAGTGGCTGTCCGAAGGCCGGAAGCGCAACTGGAAATACGAGAACTGCTGACCTGTCATCGCCCTTCCATTTTTTGCCGATTGGGCCGTTGACAGCCCTTCGCCCCGGTCCTAATGGCGCTGCTCCACGAGCGGGACGGCATCGCCGGAACGCTCGAGAGGACAAGATGCGCGGGTGTAGCTCAGTCGGTTAGAGCGCCGGCCTGTCACGCCGGAGGTCGCGGGTTCGAGCCCCGTCACTCGCGCCACTTGTTCATAGAGGGACGGCCTTCAAGGCCAAACGAAGGCGGGCGCTCAGTCCGCCTTTTTGCTGTCCGGCGCAGGCGCGCTCCAGCGGCCGGTTTCCATCCAGATCAGGAAGCGCTTCAGGGGCAGCAGCCAGACGAGGCCGAGGACGAGGTAGACCACGGTCTGCGCGCCCCCGGACCAGCTGCCGATGATCGAGGGCGCGTAGCGCGCGATCACCGCGCCGTAGACCATCAGCGCCAGGAACAGGCCGACGATGCCGAAGGGGATCCGCCAGGTGGGGGTCTCGCGCATTCTAGAGGCTTCCGTAGATCCGGGTTGGGGTGACGACCGCGTCGAGCGGGACGTCGTGGGGTTCGCTCGGGAGCGCCTCGCAGAGCTGCGCGTCCCATGCGAGGCCAACGGCCAGCTGGGGCCGATGTTCCGCAAGCCAGCGGTCGTAATGCCCGCCGCCTTGCCCCAGCCGCGCGCCGTCTGCCGTGAAGCCGACGAGGGGTACGAACAGGATGTCGGGCACCTCCGGCGCGGCCTCGGCGGCAGGCTGAAGGATGCCGAAGGGGCCGACCTCGAGGTCGTCCTGCGCATAGGGATCGGAGTGGTGGCGGAACTCCATCGGCGCTTCGCGCGAGGCGAAATAGGGCAGGGCGAGCGCATGCCCCGCATCGCGGAAGAAGCGCGCATAGGCCGCCGCGGGCGCCTCGAAGGGCCCGGCGTGGTAGAGGCCGACGACCGCCTCCTGCGGGATGCGCGCAAGCAGCGGCGCGGGCGGGCGGTGGAACATGAGGGCCCGCAGGTTGTCTGGGAGCGCCTGCACATGCGCCTTCCGCCGCGCGCGGAGTTCTTTGCGGAGTTCGTCCTTGGTCATCGCGGCAGGGGTAGACCTCGCGACATGAGGGGGCAAGGCCGATGGGTCGGCTCGCCCCTCAACCACCTTCGGTGGTCCCCCTCCCCTGAAGGGGAGAATCATCACGGGCCGCAGGCCCGCAAGCGCGAACGCGCGTCCGCAGGGGTGGCCCTGCAAGGGCCGGGTCCCCGGAGGGAAGCCAAGCGCGCGAATGCGCGCGCCGGCGCTTGAGGCCAAAAAAGAAAGTGGCGGAACCACCATGGGTCGTTTGCACTCGAAATCCTCTGACGCCTAACGTCAGGTGGGCGCCGTGTACCCGAGCCTCCCGGACGAACCGGCAGACAGGGGCAGGGACAACTCCCATGGATTGCTTATAGCCTCAGGGATATTCAATCGGCTCGTGCCGGGCAGTCCCGCCGCCTGGCAATCTAGGCGCTCGCGGCAGCCGCTTCAAGCGCGGCGGCGCTCGCCTCGGCGCGCGCGGCTAGGGCTTCGAGGCGCGCAGCGAGGTCCTCGTCCGCCGGAGCGGCCGCCGGCGGCCCGCCGAACAGGTCGAACTGCGGCGTGGGTGGAGCGGGCGCCGGGGCAGGGCGCGCGGCGGCCTCGCGGGCGACCGCGAGCTCTGCTTCCAACCCGGCGACCCGCGCGCGCAACGCGTCGAGCTCCGAGGTGTCGGGCGGGCCGAGTTCGGCGAGCTGCTTCCTCGCCTGGTCGAGCTCGTCGGCCATGAACAGCGCGGCGAAGAGCAGGTTCTGCGCCTCGAGCGGCGCGCGCGCCTGCCCGAGCTGCGCATACTTCTCGGCGATCATCGCGCCGAGTGCGCGGATATGCGCCTCCTGCCCGTCGGCACAGGCGATCGTGTAGCTCTTCGGCCCGATCGAAAGCGTGACGGTGCTCATCCCTCGTGCGCTTCCAGCTGTTCGAGCAGCTCGTCGAGCTCGCGCAGGCTTTCCGCGACCTGTTCGCGCAGGCGCTCGTGGACGTTGACCAGCTCGACCACCTTGCCCGAGCCGCCACCCGCCCGGCCCTCGCGCGAGCCGCCGCCGGCCTCGCGGGCGGCGTCGATGCGCACCATCGCGCTCTCGATGCGGGCCAGCGCGGATGCGATGCGGTCGGCGGTCATGATGCCCCGGTAATTACCAACAGAAGGATGCGCGCGCAAAGCCTTGGGCGGGGCTGTTGATAAGTCGCGCCAGCCGCCCGCACGACGAGTTGCGCGCGCGAGGTTGACCTCCCCCCTTGGCTCGGCAATGGCACGGCGCGACCGCAACGCAGGGTCGAATCGCTCTCCCGAGCGCCGTCGCCCCAGCAGGAGACCCCATGCCGATGAGCCTCGAGCCCGCCCGCCTCAAGCCGATGGCCAACGCGATCCGCGCGCTTTCGATGGACGCCGTCGAGGCGGCCAATTCGGGGCACCCGGGGATGCCGATGGGCATGGCCGACGTCGCCACGGTGCTGTTCACGCAGCACCTCAAGTTCGATCCGAGCGCGCCCGACTGGGCCGACCGCGACCGCTTCGTGCTTTCGGCAGGCCACGGCTCGATGCTGATCTACAGCCTGCTCCATCTCGCCGGCTACGCCTCGCCGACGATCGATGACATCAAGGGCTTCCGCAAGCTCGGCAGCCCCTGTGCAGGCCACCCCGAGAACTTCCTCATTCCGGGCGTCGAGTGCACCACCGGCCCGCTCGGGCAGGGCCTCGCGATGGCGGTCGGCATGGCGATGGCCGAGCGGCATCTCAACGCTGTTTACGGCGACGCGCTGGTCGATCACCGCACCTGGGTGATCGCGGGAGATGGCTGCCTCATGGAGGGGATCAACCACGAGGCGATCGGGCTCGCCGGGCACCTCAAGCTCGGGCGGCTCAACGTGCTGTGGGACGACAACCGCATCACCATCGACGGGGCGACCGACCTCTCCTCCTCCGAGGACATCAAGGCGCGCTACATCGCGACCGGGTGGCACGTGACGACATGCGACGGGCACGACTTCGCCGACATCGACCGGGCGCTGGCGGAGGCCAAGGCCGATCCGCGCCCCTCGCTGGTCGCCTGCCGCACGCTGATCGGCAAGGGCGCGCCCAACAAGCAAGGCACCAGCGGCGTGCACGGTGCGGCGCTCGGGGCGGCCGAAGTCGCCGCGGCGCGCGAGGCGCTGGGGTGGTCGCACGAGCCCTTCGTGGTTCCCAGCGAGATCCTCGCCGACTGGCACATGGCGGGAGAGCCGGGCCGCGCGGCGCATGGCGCCTGGGCCGGGCGGCTCGAGGCGTCGGACAAGCGCGCGGCCTTCTTTGCGCAGATGGCGGGCGTAAGCGACCTCGTCCCCGCCGCGATCGAGGGGCATATCCGCGGCCTCGCCGCCGCGCCGCAGAAGGTCGCGACGCGCAAGGCCTCGGAGCTGGCGCTGGGCCCGCTTACCGCGGCGATCCCGCAGCTGGTCGGCGGTTCGGCGGACCTGACGGGCTCGAACAACACCAAGACGCCTTCGACCCTGCCGATGACCGCCGAGGACTATTCCGGGCGCTACGTCTATTACGGCATCCGCGAATTCGGCATGGCCGCGGCGATGAACGGCATGGCGCTGCACGGCGGGATCGTGCCCTATGGCGGCACCTTCCTGATCTTCTCCGACTACTGCCGCAACGCGATCCGCCTCTCGGCGCTCCAGCAGGTCGGCGTGGTTTATGTGCTGACCCATGACTCCATCGGCCTCGGCGAGGACGGGCCGACCCACCAGCCGGTCGAGCAGGTGATGAGCCTGCGCCTGATCCCCAACCTCAACGTCTACCGCCCGGCCGATGTGATCGAGACGGCGGAGTGCTGGGCGATGGCGCTGTCGACGCCGGAGACCCCTTCCGTGCTGGCGCTGACCCGCCAGAACCTGCCGCAGCTGCGCGGCGAGGGGGACGCGGAGTGGACGGCCGCGGCCAACCGCTGTGCGAAGGGCGGCTACCGCCTGCGGGCCGCCGGAGCCGCGCGCAAGGTCGTGCTGGTCGCCACCGGCTCGGAAGTCGCACTCGCGGTCGAATGCGCCGCGGCGCTCGAGGCGCAGGGGATCGGCGCCGACGTCGTCTCGATGCCCTGCACCGATCTCTTCGACGCCCAGCCCGAGGGTTACAAGGCCGACCTCCTCCCCGCCGACGCGCTGATCGTCTCGATCGAGGCGGGTTCGACGCTGGGGTGGGAACGATACACCGGCCGCTCCGGTATCAACATCGGCCTCGACACCTTCGGCGCCTCCGCTCCGGCGGAAGACCTGTTTGCCCATTTCGGCTTCACCGCGGCGGCAATCGTCCCGCAAATCCTGAACAAGTTGAACGCATAAGCAGGAGTACCTCTCATGGCTACCAAAGTCGCCATCAACGGCTTCGGCCGCATCGGCCGCCTCGTCGCCCGCGCCATCCTCGAGCGCACCGACCACGACTTCGAGCTCGTCTCGATCAACGACCTCGCCGATGCCAAGGCCAATGCGCTGCTGTTCGCCTTCGATTCGGTCCACGGGCGCTTCGGCGGCGAAGTGACTGCCGATGGCGATGCGATCATCGTCAATGGCAAGCGCATCGCCGTGACCAAGGAGCGGGACCCCGCCAACCTGCCGCACGCCGCGATGGGCGTCGACATCGTGCTCGAATGCACCGGCTTCTTCCAGTCGGACGAAGCGAGCCGCCCGCACCTCGCCGCCGGGGCCAAGCGCGTCGTCATCTCGGCGCCCGCGACCGGTGTCTCCAAGACCATCGTCTACGGCGTCAACCACGAGACGCTGACCGCCGAGGACGTGATCATTTCCAACGCATCGTGCACCACCAACTGCCTCGCGCCGGTCGCCAAGGTGCTCAACGACGCGATCGGGATCGAGCGCGGCTTCATGACCACGATTCACTCCTACACCAACGACCAGCGCATGCTCGACCAGATCCATTCGGACCTGCGCCGCGCCCGCGCCGGTGCGCAGAACATGATCCCCACCACCACCGGCGCCGCGCGCGCGGTCGGCCTCGTGCTCCCCGAACTGAAGGGCAAGCTCGACGGCTCCTCGGTGCGCGTGCCGACCCCGAACGTCTCGATGGTCGACCTCGTCTTCGTCCCCTCGCGCGACACCACCGCAGAAGAGATCAACGCTGCGCTCAAGGCCGCGGCCGACGGCCCGATGAAGGGCGTGCTCGACTACACCGACCAGCCGCTCGTCAGCTCGGACTTCAACCACTACCCGGCCTCCTCGACGGTCGACAGCCTCGAGACCTCGGTCATGGAAGGCAAGCTCGCCCGCGTCGTCAGCTGGTACGACAACGAGTGGGGCTTCTCGAACCGCATGATCGACACCGCCGGGGTGGTGGCGAAGTTCCTGTAAGCCGATCCCCCCCTCCCGCTCGCGGGAGGGGCCGGGGGTGGGCCTGCGCCGCCTGCCCACCCCGCTGCGACTAGCCAGCACGCTGGCAAGTCTCGCTGCCCCTCCCGCTGGCGGGAGGGGGTCAACGGAGTGAGCCATGCCCAAGTTCAAGACCCTCGATGATCTCCCCGCCGATCTCACCGGCGAGGTCGCGCTCGTCCGCGTCGACCTCAACCTGCCGATGAAAGACGGCTCGGCGACCGACGTGACCCGCGTCGAGGCGGTGAAGCCCACGATCCTCGAACTCGCAGGGCGCGGCGCGAAGGTGCTGCTGCTCGCGCATTTCGGCCGTCCGGGCGGGCAGCGTTCCTCGCAGCTCTCGACCAGCATGGTGGTGGGCGACGTCGAGAAGGTGCTCGGACGCGAGGTGATGTTCATCCCCGAGATCGCGGGCCCCGTCGTCGACCAGGCGGTGAGCTCCATCCTGCGCAGCGGAGACATCGGCCTTCTCGACAACACCCGCTTCTGGCCGGGCGAGGAGGCGAACGATCCCAACCTCGCCCAGGCGATCGCCGCGCACGGCACGCTTTACGTCAACGACGCCTTCAGCGCCGCGCACCGCGCCCATGCGACCACCGAGGGGCTGGCGCACTTCCTCCCCGCCTATGCGGGCCGATCGATGGAGGCGGAGCTCAAGGCATTGGACGCGGCCCTCGGTGCGCCGGAGACGCCGGTGGCTGCGGTGGTCGGCGGGGCCAAGGTCTCGACCAAGCTCGCGGTGCTCGAGAACCTCGTGGGCAAGGTGCAGCACCTCATCATCGGCGGGGGCATGGCCAACACCTTCCTCGCCGCGCGGGGCGTGAATGTCGGCAAGAGCCTGTGCGAACACGATCTTGCGCCGACCGTCGCGCGGATCATGGACGAGGCCGACGCGCAGGGCTGCACCGTGCACCTGCCCTATGACGTGGTGGTCGCCAAGGAATTCGCCGCCAACCCTGCCTCCTTGCGGGTCTGCAACGTCCACGAGGTCGCCGAGGACGAGATGATACTCGACCTCGGGCCGACAGCAGTCGAGGCGCTCGCCGACGTGCTCAAGACCTGTCGCACGCTGGTGTGGAACGGCCCGCTCGGTGCCTTCGAGACCGAGCCCTTCGATGCCGCCACCGTCGCCCTTGCGCGCACCGCGGCAGCGCTGACGCTCGAGGGCTCGCTCATCAGCGTGGCGGGCGGCGGCGACACCGTCGCGGCGCTCGCCCACGCCGGGGCCAGCCAGGACTTCACCTATATCTCGACCGCGGGCGGCGCCTTCCTCGAATGGATGGAAGGCCGGGTTCTCCCCGGCGTCGCAGCGCTCGAGGCCTGACGCGTGGCGGCGAGCGAAGCCGAAATCGAGGCGCTGGCGCTCTCGGCGATGCGCGCCTGGGTGGCGGCCGACGAGAAGACGATGAAGAAGCTCACCAAGCGCGACTTCATGTGCATGGTCGGCACCCGCCCGCCGCAGCTGCTCGACCGCCCGAGTTTCCTCGCCGCGATGGCCGCGGGCTTCGCCTGCCGCAGCTTCACCTTCCGCGAGGTGCTGGTGCGCACCCACGGCAACTCGGCATGGTTCGTGGCGGCGGCCGAATTGAAGCTGACCCTCGGCCGCGAGGAGTGGGCGGGGCAGTTCCTCGTCAGCGACCTGTGGAAGAAGGGGAGCTGGGGCAGCAAGCACAAGCTCGCCGAGCGCGCGATCGCGGTGCTCGATCCCGACGAGCGCCGCGCGGGCGCGATCCAGCGGCTCCAGCTGTGGCACAAGGGAGGCAAGCGCCGATGAGCGAGATGGTCGAGACCAGCTACGGGCTGCTCTCCGAGCTCGAGGAGGGCGAGTTCGCCGGGTGGCGCTACTGGCAGGGCGATCCCTTCGAGACCCGCTCGGGCCCGTTCTTCTACCGCCGCGAGGAGGACGGCAGCTATGTCGCCGCCTTCCGCGCCGAGGACCGCCACATGAACGGCGGCGGCTTCATGCACGGCGGCTGCATGCTGACCTTCGCCGACTTCGCGCTCTTCGCGATCGCCACCGACGAGCTCAATGGCGATCACGCGGTGACGCTCAACCTGTCGGGCGACTTCCTCGGCGCGATCAGCTCGGGCGCGCGGGTCGAGGCACGCGGCGAGGTCACGCGCGGCGGCGGCAAGACGATCTTCGTGCGCGGCCTCGTCACCGGCGACGGCAAGCCTGCGCTGAGTTTCACGGGCATCATCCGGCGTCTTTCGCGGCGCTGATTTCTTCGCGGTTGCAGCATCCGCAAGGCCTCGCTAAGGCCCGCTCCGAGCCTCTTTGCATACCTATGCATAGAGGGAAGAGATCCGCTCAAAGCCATTGGAGACAGCCACGATGAACACCCAGGACATGACGACCCGCATCGCCACCGGACAGGGGTTCATCGCCGCGCTCGACCAGTCGGGCGGCTCGACACCCAAAGCGCTGCGGGGCTACGGGGTGGACGATTCCGAGTGGTCGGGCGACGAGGAGATGTTCGCGCAGATCCACGCGATGCGCGCCCGCGTCATCACCGCGCCGTGCTTTGCCAGCGGCAAGGTGATCGGCGCGATCCTGTTCGAGAAGACGATGGATGGGATGGTCGACGGCGTCTCGACCGGTGATGCGCTCAAGGCGCGCGGGATCGTGCCCTTCATCAAGGTCGACGAGGGTCTCGCCGACGAGGCCGACGGGGTGCAGCTGATGAAGCCGATGGTGAAGCTCGCGGCCCTGCTCGCAAAGTCGGTCGCGGCGGGGATGTTCGGCACCAAGATGCGCTCGGTGATCAAGGCCGCGAACCCGGCGGGAATCGCCGCGATCGTCGCGCAGCAGTTCGAGGTCGGCCAGCAGATCATCGCCGCCGGCCTCATGCCGATCATCGAGCCCGAATACGACATCACCGCCGCCGACCGCGCCGAGGGCGAGGCGATCCTGCTCGCCGAGATCGTGAAGCATTTGGGCGCCCTGCCGGAAGGCCAGCAGGTCATGCTCAAGCTCTCGATTCCCGCCACGGACGGCCTCTACGCGCCGCTGGTGAGCCACCCCAAGGTGCTGCGCGTCGTCGCGCTCTCGGGCGGCTTTTCGACCGACGAGGCCTGCGCGCGGCTCAGCCGGAACCCCGGCATGATCGCGAGCTTCAGCCGCGGGCTGCTCCAGGACCTGCGCAAGCAGCAGTCCGACGAGGAGTTCAACGCGGTGCTCGGCAAGGCGATCGACCAGATCGCCAGCGCGAGCGTCTGAGGGCTACCTCGCCTCGAACGTGAACCGGTATTCCGACGGCGCGGGCTTGGCGTCGGTGGTCGGGGCGGGATTGCCCGAGGTCAGTGCGAGCGTCACCCCGCGGACCGCGAAGGGCTCGCCGAGGGCAAGGTCGCCCGTCTCGCGCCAGCCCGCGCCGTCGATGCGGGTGCGCACCACCAGCCGGCCCGCCCAGATGCAGCGCGCATTGGCCGGGCAGCGGCTGTCCTCGACCACCTCCATCGGCGTCGCGACCACCGCGCCGACCTGCACCGCCTGCCCGAGCGCGACGGGGCTCGCGGGCGGGGCGGGGAGGCTTTCGGGCATCGGCGCATCGGGGATGATCGTGCAGGCCGTGAGGACGGCGGCGAGGAGGGCGGGGGCGAGGAGGCGGGTGGCTCTGGTCATGCCCCCGCTTTAGCCGCCCGCCGCCTGCATCCCGCCTGAACAGGTGACAGCGCGCGCCCGAGGCTCTAGCGACAAGCCCCCATGACCCAGACCCAGCTCTATCTCATCTCGCCCCTCGACGTCGGCGGCGACTTCCCCGGGCGGCTCGAGCGCGCGCTCGCGGCGGGGGCGCGGCGGCACGGCGACCTCGTCACCGCCTTCCAGTTCCGGGTGAAGAACGTCGACCAGCACGAGGCCGCGCGCCTCGCCGCGCCGCTCCAGGCGATCTGCGCGGCGCACGATGTCGCCTTCATCGTCAACGATTCGGTCGCGCTGGCGAAGCGCTTACAGGCCGACGGGGTGCACCTCGGCCAGGACGACGGCTCGCCGAAGGAGGCGCGCGCGGCACTGGGGCGCGAGGCGCAGATCGGCGTCACCTGCCACGCCAGCCGCCACCTCGCGATGGAGGCGGGCGAGGCGGGGGCGGACTACGTCGCCTTCGGGGCCTTCTTCCCTTCTGCGACCAAGGACAAGGGCCCGGATGCCGAGCGCCCGCTGCCGGAACTCCTCAGCTGGTGGACCCAGCTCTTCGAGATCCCCTGCGTCGCGATCGGCGGCATCACCCCCGAGAACTGCCGGCCGCTGGTCGAGGCGGGCGCGGACTTCCTCGCCGTCAGCCACGCCGTGTGGGGCGGGGACGAGGTCGCGGCGATCGAGGCCTTTGCGCGAGCGATGCGGGGGTGACACCCGTGGCGGCCGCCAACCTCGGATAGGGCGCCGCGCAGCGCGAGGGGGGATGCACGGCGTCCCACAGCCTTCGCGGGAGACGCGCGATCCACGACATCATCATCGTCGGCGCCGGGCCGGCCGGGCTCACCGCGGCGCTCTATGCCACGCGGTTCCGGCGCGCCACGCTGGTCCTCCACGACGGCGCGGCGCGCGCAGGCCAGATCCCGCTGACCCGCAACGTGCCCGGCCACGACGGCGGGATCGCCGGCCCCGAGCTCCTCGCGCGCATGACCCGCCATGCGGAGGGATATGGCGCGACCCTTCGCGAGGCGCGGGTCGTCGAAGCGGCGCGCGAGGGCGGGGCGTTCCGCCTCACCGACGCGGCGGGGGTCACCCACACTGCGCGCGCGGTGATCCTCGCGACCGGGGTGCGGCACAACCGGCCCCAGCTGCCCGAAAACGTGCACCAGGCTGCGGTCGATGCGGGGGTGCTGCGCTACTGCCCGATCTGCGACGGCTTCGAGCACCGGGACGAGCGCATCGCCGTGCTCGGCTGCGACGTCTCGGGGGCGGCCGAGGCGCTGTTCCTGCGCACCTATTCGGGCGACGTTACCCTGCTGCCCCGCCGCGATGTCGCGCTCACCGACGAGGAACAGGGCGACCTCGAGCGCGCGGGCGTCCACGTGCTCGACCATGCCGTGACCCGCTTCGAGCCGACCGCGCAGGACATCCGCCTGCATTGCGAGGGCCGCGCCGAGCCGCTGGTCTTCGACGTGCTCTACCCCGCGCTCGGCGCGCGCCCGCGCAGCGATCTGGCGCGGATGCTCGGGCTCGCGCTCACCGAGGACGGCAAGGCGCCGGACAACGCGTCCTTCGGCACCGCCATCCCCGGGCTCTACGCCGCCGGCGACCTCGTCGAGGGGCTCGACCAGATCAGCGTCGCGATGGGCCACGGCGCGATCGCCGCGACGCGGGCGCACAACTGGCTGCGCGAGCAGGACGGCGCGACGGTGGAGGCGGTGCTCGGCGAGGACCCGGAAGCGGCGAAAGACTGAAGCGCGCGCTCAGCCGATGTTCCCGACCCGGGTGCAGATCAGCTTGCTGTCGGTCCCGTCGGGGTTGAGCTTCTGGAGCGTGTTCTCGCCGCGCACCCGGAAGCGCTGGTCCTTCTTGGGGCCGCGGGTGAAGACCACCTCGGTGCCGCGCAAGAGGTAGATGCCGCGCCCGCCGCCGGGGCTGCGGTAGCTCGAGGCGGTGCTGATGAGGAAGGCCTCCTCGGGCACCTCGACGAAGGCCGCGCCGCCCGCATCGCCGGGGAGCGCGCATTGCCACTGGCCGTGCTCGAGGATCCCGAGCACCCCGCCGGTCGGCGGGCCCGAGCTCGGCCGCGGGCGCGAGGCGTCGCGATTGGTGGCGGCGGTCTGGCCGCGCGCGCCGCCGGGACCGACCGCGGCAAGCGCCGCAGCACCGGCGACGAGGAGGAGCACGTAGCGGGTTCTCATGCCCGCCTCCTACCAGCGCGGATGGCGCGAGGCCATGGCCTTAACCCTCTTTTCGCGCGGCTTGCCGCGCGGGGCCGTGTCGGCTATGGGCGCGCATCATTCCGGGCGCGGCGCCTTCCCGGCCGACCGCCCCCCGCTCTTTCCACCCTCGAAGAAGGCCCACAGCCCCATGAAGATCAGCGGCGTCGACATTCGCCCCGGCAACATTCTCGAATACGAAGGCGGCATCTGGAAGGTCGCCAAGATCCAGCACACCCAGCCGGGCAAGGGCGGGGCCTACATGCAGGTCGAGATGAAGAACCTGCAGGACGGCCGCAAGACCAACGTGCGCTTCCGCAGCGCCGACACGGTCGAGCGGGTGCGCCTCGACACCAAGGACTTCCAGTTCCTCTACGAGGACGGCGACCAGCTCGTCTTCATGGACCAGGACACTTACGAGCAGATCAACCTCCCGAGCGATCTCCTCGGCGACGCGCGTCCCTTCCTGCAGGACGGGATGCAGGTGATGCTCGAACTGTGGGACGAGAAGCCGATCTCGGTCGAGCTGCCCGCGCAGATCGAGGCGACGATTGTCGAGGCCGACGCCGTTGTGAAGGGGCAGACCGCCTCGTCGAGCTACAAGCCCGCGATCCTCGACAACGGCGTGCGCATCATGGTCCCGCCGCACATCGAGAGCGGCACCCGGATCGTCGTCGACGTCTACGAGCAGGCCTACGTCGGCAAGGCCGGCTGAGGACACGTCATGGCAGCTATTTCCGGCCTCATCCGCGTCATGGAGCGCGCCGCACGCAAGGCGGGCGGGCGTCTGCGCCGCGATTTTGGCGAAGTCGAGCACTTGCAGGTCAGCCGCAAGGGCCCGGCCGATTTCGTCAGCAAGGCCGACATGCGCGCCGAGCGCACGCTCTATGACGAACTGCTCGCGGCCCGTCCGGGCTGGGGCTTCGTGATGGAAGAGGCAGGCGTGATCGAGGGCGATCCGGGGATGCCCCGGTGGATCGTCGATCCGCTCGATGGCACCAGCAACTTCCTCCACGGCATCCCGCACTTCGCGATCAGCATCGCGGCGCAGGAGCCGCGCCCTGACGGCAAGGGCTGGGGCGATGTGGTCGCGGGCGTGGTCTACCAGCCGATCACCGACCAGACCTTCTGGGCCGAGAAGTCGCGCGGCGCGTGGCTCCACGACGCGCGCCTCAGGGTCTCGGCCCGCTCGCGGCTCTCGGACGCGCTGGTCGCGACCGGGATCCCCTTCTTCGGCCACGGCGACTTTGCCGAATGGAGCCGGATCTTCGGCGCGATCGGCCCCGAGGTCGCCGGCATCCGCCGCTTCGGTGCCGCCTCGCTCGACCTCGCTTATGTGGCACAAGGGCGCTTCGACGGCTTCTGGGAGAGCGGCCTCTCCGACTGGGACACCGCCGCCGGCTGCCTGCTGGTGCGCGAGGCAGGCGGTTTCGTCTCCGACTTCCGCGGGCGGAGCGAGGCGATCCATTCGGACCAGGTGCTCGCCGCGAACGACGCGCTGCACTCGAAGCTCCACAAGTTGCTCGCCGGGGCGCTGCGCTGACGGTTCCGGGTTCCTCCCCATCCGTTCCGGACGGGGAGGGACTTGAAGGGTCAGCAGGCTCGGGCTCGACCCGCTCCAGATCGACCTAGACCCCCTCCACGCCCCCTCCAGGCCCCCCTTACACCCCCGCCACACCCCCCGTTTTTGCAGTGTTTCACGGGGAAGCGAAGCTCTGCACAGCAGAAACATTGCCAGCCTCGCCCGTGCCCGCTAACAGCCACCCGACCGCTCCGCGTGCCCCTGTGGTGGAATTGGTAGACGCGACCGACTCAAAATCGGTTGGAGAAATCCGTGCCAGTTCGAGTCTGGCCAGGGGCACCACCGCCGGGACCGCAAACCCCTTCCCATCGCCCCGCCGCCTGTGCCACTGTCGGTCTTCCGAATTGGGAGACGGATCGGATGCGAATGACCCTACTTCTCGGTGCTGCGAGCCTGCTCGCCCTCGCGGCGAGCCCCGCGCGGGCGGACGATCTGCGCGATGCGGTGGCCGCGGACCTGCCGCAGCTGGTCGCGCTCTACAAGGACCTCCACGCCAATCCCGAGCTGTCTTTTCAGGAGGTTGAAACCGCCAAAAAGCTCGCCGCCCGCGCCCGCGCGCTGGGCTTCGAGGTGACGGAAGGCGTGGGCAAGACCGGCGTCGTCGCGGTCATGAAGAACGGCCCCGGCCCGGTGGTCATGCTGCGCGCCGACATGGACGGTCTGCCGGTGATCGAGCAGACCGGACTCCCCTTCGCCTCGACCAAGCGGGCGGTGGCGCAGAACGGCACCGAGACCGGGGTGATGCACGCCTGCGGGCACGATACCCACATGACCGCCTGGATCGGCACTGCCCAGCTCCTCGCGGCGCGCAAGAGCGAGTGGTCGGGCACGCTGGTGATGATCCTCCAGCCTGCCGAGGAGATCGGGCAGGGCGCCAAGGCGATGCTCGACGATGGGCTTTTCGCGCGCTTTCCCAAGCCCGATTATGTCCTTGCCTTTCATGACGCTGCGCAGTTTCCGGCGGGTCAGATCGGCTATACCAAGGGCTACGCGCTCGCCAATGTCGACAGCGTCGACGTGACGGTCCCGGGGATCGGCGGCCACGGCGCCTATCCGCACACCACGAAGGACCCGGTGGTGATCGCTGCGAGCATCGTCATGCGGCTGCAGACGCTGGTGAGCCGCGAGCAGAACCCCAACGATCCGGCAGTGGTGACGGTTGGAAGCTTTCAGGCCGGCTCGAAACACAACATCATTCCCGACGAGGCGCGGCTCCAGATCACCGTCAGGAGCTACAGCGACGAGACCCGCCAGCGCCTCCTCGACGGGATCGCGCGGATCGCGCGGGGCGAGGCGATCGCCGCGGGCCTGCCCGAGGACAAGATGCCGGTGGTGAAGGTGCAGGAGCCCTATACGCCCGCGACCTACAACACCCCCGCCTTCACGGAAGAAGTGGCGACCGGGCTCAAGGCACGGTTCGGCGAGCGTGTCAGCGAGGTGCCGAGCGTGATGGGCGGCGAGGACTTCAGCCAGTTCTACCGCGCCGACAAGGCCAACGTGCAGTCGCTGATCTTCTGGGTCGGCGGGGTGCCGAAGGAGCAATGGGACCGCGCGCAGAAGGGCGAGGTCCAGCTGCCCTCGCTGCATTCGCCCTTCTGGGCGCCCGACGCCCCGGTGGTGATCGCGACCGCCACCGAGGCGATGACGGCGGCGACGCTGGGGATCATGACGAAGAAAAGGTAATCCGCACACGCGCGGCCCGGAAGAAAATTCGGCCGCCGGAACAGGCCCTTGCGGGGCGTTCCGGCGGCCGTTTCTCCTCCCCAGGAGAACTGTTGAAGCGGCTTATTCGCCCGAAGGCACGTAGGTGCCGAGGCGGTGGTGGAGCGCGTTGATCTTGGCCAGCTCTTCGCGGTCCTCGGTGTTGCGCGCATGGCTCTCGAGCGCGCGGCGCAGCAGCTTCATGTCGGCGGTCGAGAGCAGCGCGCGGGCGCGGGCGGGCTCGGTCTTGGGGGTATCGGTGTCGGTCATGTCACTCTCCGCTGGGTGATTTCACCCTTCGGTCCTTAGGCGGCTTTGGGGCATCCCGGAAGGCCGGATTGTCCGGTCCTCCCGGGATTCTCTCCCACCCCTGCGAGGCTTAGGCCGCCTCGAACTGGTTCATCGTGTTGTGGACGCCGCCCGCCTTCAGGGCGGCTTCACCCGCGAAGTATTCCTTGTGGTCGTCGCCGATGTCCGAACCCGACATGTTCTGGTGCTTCACGCAGGCGATCCCCTGGCGGATTTCCTCGCGCTGCACGTTCTTGACGTAGCCGAGCATGCCCGCCTCTCCGAAATACTCGCGGGCGAGATTGTCGGTCGAGAGCGCCGCGGTGTGGTAGGTCGGCAGGGTGATGAGGTGGTGGAAGATCCCCGCGCGGGCCGAGGCGTCGCGCTGGAAGGTGCGGATCTTCTCGTCGGCCTCGTCCGAGAGCGCGGTGCCGTCGTAGTCGACGCTCATCAGACGGCTGCGGTCATAGGCCGACACGTCCTTGCCCGCCTTCTCCCAGGCGTCGAACACCTGCTGGCGGAAGTTCAGCGTCCAGTTGAAGCTCGGCGAGTTGTTGTAGACGAGCTTGGCGTTCGGCACGACTTCGCGGATGCGGTCGACCATGCCGGCGATCTGCTCGACGTGGGGCTTCTCGGTCTCGATCCACAGGAGGTCGGCGCCGTTCTGGAGCGAGGTGATGCAGTCGAGCACCACACGGTCCTCCCCGGTGCCGGGGCGGAACTGGTAGAGGTTCGAGGGCAGGCGCTTGGGGGCGAGCAGCTTGCCGTCGCGGCTGATGAAGACCTGGCCGTTGGTGATGTTGGCCGGATCGACCTCGTCCGCATCGAGGAAGGCGTTGTACTGGTCGCCGAGGTCGCCCGGCTCCTTCGAGTAGGCGATCTGCTTGGTGAGTCCGGCGCCGAGCGAATCGGTGCGGGCGACGATGATCCCGTCATCCACGCCCATCTCGAGGAAGGCGTGGCGGCAGGCGCGAATCTTCTGGAGGAAGTCCTCGTGCGGCACGGTGACCTTGCCGTCCTGGTGGCCGCACTGCTTCTCGTCGGAAACCTGGTTCTCGATCTGGAGCGCGCAGGCGCCCGCCTCGATCATCTTCTTGGCGAGGAGGTAGGTCGCCTCGGCATTGCCGAACCCTGCGTCGATGTCGGCGATGATCGGCACGACGTGGGTTTCGTAGTTGTCGATGGCGTTTTCGAGGCGCTTGGCTTCGACCGCATCACCGGCCTTGCGGGCGGCGTCGAGGGCACGGAACATCATGCCGAGTTCGCGGGCGTCGGCCTGCTTGAGGAAGGTGTAGAGCTCCTCGATCAGCGCGGGCACCGAGGTCTTCTCGTGCATCGACTGGTCGGGCAGGGGGCCGAACTCGCTGCGCAGCGCGGCGACCATCCAGCCCGAGAGGTAGAGGTAGCGGCGCTTGGTCGAGCCGAAGTGCTTCTTGATCGCGATCAGCTTCTGCTGCGCGATGAAGCCGTGCCAGCAGCCGAGCGACTGGGTGTACTGCGCCGGGTCGGCGTCATAGGCGGCCATGTCGGCGCGCATGATCTTGGCGGTGTACTTGGCGATGTCGAGGCCGGTGGCGAAGCGATTCTGGATCGCCATGCGCGCGGCGCTCTCGGGATCGATCGCGGCCCAGCTCGGCCCATTCGCGGTGACGATCTCGCGCATCCGGGCGATGGTGTTCTGGTAGGTCATGGGCTTCTCCTGTCCAAGCCGGGGAGGGGGCGAGCCGGTCTTGCGTGACTCGCTACTGGATGCGGCGGATGTGGCGTGTTGCGACGCAGCATGACAGGAAAACTTACAGGAAATCGTGTGGCTATGCGGACATCTGCTGCCGATCTTGTGTGAATCGGTAAATATCTTTACAGAAGCGCCATGCCCGACAGCAATCTCCTCGCCGGTCCCGCCCTGCGCCGCCTGCGCAAGCGCGAGGGCCTCACCCAAGCCGGGATGGCCGGCATTCTCGGGATCTCGCCCTCCTACCTCAACCTCATCGAGCGCAACCAGCGGCCCCTGTCCGCTCGCGTCCTCGTTCAGGTGATCGAGCGCTTCGACTTCGACCCGCGTTCCCTGCGCGAGGACGATGCGATCGGCGGGCTCGACGGCATGGTCCGGCGCCTCGCCGACAAGCGCTTCGGCGACCTCGGGATCGACCGCGAGGAGGTGCAGGAATTCCTCGCCGCCGCCCCGCAGGTGGCGGCGGCGTTCGCGCGGCTCTACGACACGGGCGGGGGCGAGCGCACGATCGTCGAGGACGCCGCCGCCGCCGCGCGCCGGGCGGTCGAGCGCTGGCAGAACCACTTCGCCGATCTCGACCACGCCGCTGAGGCGCTGGCGGACGAGCTGCGCCTTTCGCGCGGAGAAATCAGCGCGGCGCTGTCCGAGCGGCTGCGCGAGAAGCACCAGCTCTCGGTGCGGATCCTGCCCGCCGAGGTGATGCCGGGGCTGGTCCACCGCCTCGACCTCCACGCGCGCCAGTTGCAGCTTTCCGAGATGCTCCCCGGCGCGGCGCGGCGCTTCCAGATCGCGCGGCAGGTCGGGATGCTCGAGATGCGCGAGGGGATCGAGACGCTGGTCGCGGGCGCGAACCTCGCCAGCCCCGAGGCGCGCGAGCGGCTGCGCGAGCACATCGCCGATTACCTCGCGGGCGCTCTGCTGCTCCCCTACCGCCGCTTCCTGCGCGCCTGCGAGGCTACCGGCTACGACCTCGCGGTCCTCCAGCGCCGCTTCGCCGCGAGCTTCGACCAGGTTGCGCAGCGCCTCACCACCTTGGGGCGGGTCGGCGAGCGCGGCCTGCCCTTCTTCATGGCCGTGATCGACCGGGCGGGGCGGATGACCCAGTTCACCGCGGGCGGGAGCGGGGCGCTCTACCCGCTCGAGGGCGCGCGCTGGCCGGCCTGGGTGCCCTATGCCGCCTTCGAACGCCCCGGCACGGTGCTCACCCAGGCGGTGACCTTCGGCGAGGGCGAGGCGGCGGCGCGGCACTGGTTCACCATCACCCGCACGGTCGATGGCGACGGGGTGATGTGCGCCGGGCGCCGGGCGGTGGTGCTCGGGCTCGAGGCGCGCTTCGCCGGGGATCTCGCCCATGCCCGCGGGGTCTCGCTCGACCGCGCCGACGCGGTGCCGCTCGGCACGCCGTGCCTCAGGTGCGGGCGCGCGGAGTGCCTGACGCCCGCGCCGGCGCGCCTCGCGAGCACGCTCCCGCGGGTCCGTCCGAGCGCCTGATCATCGCTTTCAGAACTGCTGGTTCGAGGCGTGGACGTGGAGGATGCGCCAGCGCCCGGCGCGCCGCACCAGCACGATCGTGCGCCGACCGAGCCGGTCGGGATTGTCGAAGTGGAAGGTGCACAGAGCGACGTCGCCCTCGACCTGGACGTGGAGGTCCTGGATGAGGTCCGGACGGTGATAGGGCGGGCCGGAGCGCTCGGCGGGCAAGGCGAGTGCGATCCGCCGCATCCCCTCGGGCATCCCGGACCTGCGCTTGAGGCTCTCCCTGTGAGGCGCGCCATCGCTTGTTCCCGCGGTCAAAGCGTCAAAGCTGGTCGCATCGGGGGCGAAAGCGGCCTCCATGGCCGGAAGGTCGCAAGCGGCAAAGCTGCGCAGGAAGGCCATCAGGGCTGCCTCGGCTTCGGTGGCACCATCCCCGGTCGTTGCGGCGGACGCGGGTGTGGCGCTCAAGGCGAGACCGATCCCGATCGCCTCGCGCCGGTTGCTGCCCGCTGTCATCGCGCTTATTCCCCTGTTGACTCGCATCGCCTTAGTCTGCGCCGGGGCGCCCCGGCTAGCCCGACGTTAACCCTCGAAACCCGCAGGATGCCGCGAGTTCCCCGGACGGTGTAAACTTTACCGACACTTAAGGTCTGGAGTCTAGAAGCGGCAGCCTGCACCAGAGGCCCGCCGACCGATGATCCGCCTGTTCAAGCACTACATCCCGCACGCCGTGCTGCTGCTCGGCCTGCTCGATCTCGGCTTGCTGGTGCTGGCGAGCGAGATCGCCTGGCAGTGGCGCACGCACCAGATCGGGATGGAGAGCGCCCCCTTCGCCGACCGCGCCTTCGCGCTGTTCGGCACGGCGTCGATCATCTGGCTGGCGATGATCGCGGTCGGCGTCTACGGGCCCAACGCGCTGCGCTCGCTGCGCTTTGCCGGCGCGCGGGTGCTGGTCGCGATCAGTCTCGGCATCATCGCGCTCGCGGTGATCGACTTCCTCGTGCCGAGCGACTGGTTCTGGCGCTCGACCCTGCTTTACACGATGGGCCTCGCGATCCTCGTGCTGGTCGCCGACCGGCTGTTGCTCAACTCCTTCCTCGGCTCCTCGGCCTTCCGCCGCCGCGTCATGGTGCTCGGCGCGGGCGACCGCGCGCAGCGGCTGCGCGAGCTGGGCGAGAAGCCCGAGACCGGCTTCGCGATCGTCGCCTACATCGCGATGAGCGAGGACCCGCGCCGCGTCGAGGAGGCGATCCCGCGCGCCGCGATCCACGACCTCGGCCGCTTCGTCGAGAACCTCGGCGTCTCGGAAGTGGTGCTCGCGCTCCAGGAGCGCCGCAACGCGCTGCCCTTGAAGGACCTGCTGCGGATCAAGACCAAGGGCGTCCACGTCAACGACTTCTCGAGCTTCATCGAGCGCGAGACGGGCCGTGTCGACCTCGACACGGTCAACCCCTCGTGGCTGATCTTCTCCGACGGCTTTTCCAGCTCGCGGATGCTCTCGAGCGCCTCGAAGCGCATCTTCGACATCACCGCGAGCCTGATCCTGCTCACTTTCACCTTCCCGATCATCCTGCTCTTCGCCGCGCTGGTGAAGCTCGACAGCAAGGGACCGGCCTTCTTCCGCCAGCAGCGCGTCGGGCTCTACGGCGAGCCCTTCACGCTGGTGAAGCTGCGCTCGATGCGCACCGATGCCGAGAAGGACGGGGCCAAGTGGGCGGAGAAGGACGATCCCCGCATCACCCGCCTCGGGCGCTTCATCCGCAAGGTGCGGATCGACGAGCTTCCCCAGACCTGGAGCGTGCTCAAGGGCGAGATGAGCTTCGTCGGCCCGCGCCCCGAGGTGCCCGCCTTCGTCGAGAGCCTCGAGGAGGAGATTCCCTTCTATTCCGAGCGGCACATGGTGAAGCCCGGCATCACCGGGTGGGCGCAGATCAACTACCCCTACGGCGCCTCGGTCGAGGACAGCCGCTGCAAGCTCGAATATGATCTCTACTACGCCAAGAACTACACGCCCTTCCTCGATTTCGTGATCCTGCTCCAGACGCTGCGGGTGATCCTCTGGCCCGAGGGCGCGCGGTGATCTGGCGGGGCGAGGTGGTCGCGCTCGCGGGCGTGCTCGCCTGGGCGGCGGGGGCGCTGCTGAGCGCGTTCGCACTGGTGTGGCTGTGGCGGCACGGCGAGCGGACCCGGCCCGACCGCGCCGGGCTGATGCTTGCCGCTGCGGCGAGCGCCGTGTGGTGCGCGCTCGCGGCGGGGCTGGGGCCCGATCACAACGCGGTCGTCCTCGCGGTGATGGTCCGCAACCTTGCGCTGATCGCGACGATCTTCCGCCTGTTCGCCGCCGACGGTCGCAGCACCAGCCTCCAGCCGGTGCGCCCGGTGATCGTCGCGCTGGTGCTCGTCGAGTGCCTGCAGCCGGTGGTGCTGCTGTTCGGCCAGCGCTACGGCGCCGCGCCCGAGGTTGCCGAGGCGGTGTTCACCGCCGGGCTGATGATCGACATGCTGGTCGCGATCGGCGCGCTGATGCTGCTCCACAACCTCTATGCGGGCGCCGACAACGCGCTGCGCCCGGTGCTGCGCTGGACCGGCATGGCGCTCGCCGGGATCTTCGCCTACGACCTCAACCTCCACGCCCTCTCCCATGTCGGGGGGGAGGCGCCCGCGGCGCTGCGCGATCTGCGGGGGGCGTTCGCGGGGACGATGGCGGTGATCTATGCCCTCGGCATGAATGCCGCGGGGGCGCGAGTGCAGTTCAGCCCGTCGCGCGCGGTCACCTTCCGCACGCTCTCGCTGCTGCTGATCGGCGCCTATCTGGCAGGGCTGGTGCTGGTCACCAAGGCGCTCGCGCTGATCGGCGGCGATGCGGCGCGCGCCGGGCAGGCGGTGTTCGCGCTTGCGGGACTCGCGGCGGCCGCCTTCGCGCTGCCCTCGCCGCGGCTGAGGGGCTGGCTGCGCGTCACCGCCACCAAGCACCTCTTCCAGCACCGCTACGACTACCGCCAGGAATGGCTGCGCTTCACCCGCACCATCGGCCGCAGCGGGACGGGCAACGCCAGTCTCGAGGAACGCGCGGTCAAGGCGCTCGCCGACATCACCGAGAGCCCCGCGGGCCTGCTCCTCATGCCCAACGAGGAAGCCCGCCTCGAACTCGTCGCGCGCTGGAACTGGCCGACCATCGCGGTGCCGGCGGTGGCGGGCGATTTCAGGCTGTCGGGGCTGCTCGAACAGCGCAACCTCGTGCTCGCGCTCGACGAGGTGCGGCGCGGGGTCGATCATCACGGAGAGGCGGCGCACGTGCCCGGGTGGCTGACCGAGGCCGAGGACGTCTGGGCGCTGGTGCCGCTGCTCCACTTCGACCGGCTCGTGGGCGTGATCGTGCTCGCCCGCCCGCGCTACGCCCGCCAGCTCGACTGGGAGGATTTCGACCTCCTGCGCGTTGCCGGGCAGCAGCTCGCGAGCTACCTGTCCGAGCAGGCCGGGCAGCAGGCGCTGATGGACGCGAGCCGCTTCGACGAGTTCAACCGGCGCATGGCCTTCGTGATGCACGACATCAAAAACCTCGTCAGCCAGCTCTCGCTGCTCGCCGCCAATGCCGAGAAGCACGCGGACAATCCTGCCTTCCGCGCCGACATGCTGGTGACGCTGCGCAATTCCGCCGACAAGCTTACCGCGCTCCTCGCGCGGCTCGGGCGCTATGGATCGGGGCAGGTCTCCGAACTCGGGCCCATCGAGCTGGTCGGGCTTGCCCGCGCCGTCGCGGCGCGCTTTGCCGCGGTGCACCCGGTGGCGCTGACCCGGGAGGCGCCGGTCACCGTGATGGGCAACCGCGAGGCGCTCGAACAGGCGCTGATCCATCTCGTCCAGAATGCCATCGACGCGAGCGAGCCCGCCCTGCCGGTGTTCCTCGACGTCACCGCCGAGGGGCTCCACGGCACGATCGAGGTGGTCGATTCCGGCCAGGGCATGAGCCCCGAATTCATCCGCACCGGCCTGTTCAAGCCCTTCGTCTCCTCGAAGAACGGCGGCTTCGGCATCGGCGCCTTCGAGGCGCGCGAGCTGGTGCGGGCGATGGGCGGGCGGATGGCGGTCGAGAGCCGCGAGGGGCTGGGCACGCGCTTTGCCGTGGTGCTCCCGCTCGCCGAGGCGGCGCGCCTGCTCGGCGCGGGCGCCGCCGATGACGATGCAGCGCAGGAGGTCGCGTGATGGCAGCCGAGAGGAAACCCGTCCTGCTGGTGATCGAGGACGATCCCGGGCTCCAGGCCCAGCTCAAGTGGGCCTATGACGATTTCGAGGTGGTGATCGCAGGCGACCGCGACAGTGCGATCGCCGCCATGCGCGCCGAGGCGCCGGGGGTGGTGACGCTCGATCTCGGCCTGCCGCCCGATCCCGACGGCACCACCGAGGGCTTCGCGGTGCTCGACGCGATCATGCAGCTGAAGCCCGACACCAAGGTGATCGTCGCGAGCGGTCACGGCGCCCGCGAGAGCGCGCTTGCCGCCATCGCGCGCGGGGCCTACGACTTCTACCAGAAGCCGATCGACATCGCCGCCCTCGGCCTGATCGTCCGGCGCGCCTTCAATCTGCGCGCCATCGAGGAGGAGAACCGCCGCCTCGTCTCTTCCGCGAGCGCCGACAAGACTGTGCTCGGCCGGATGATCACCGGCGCGCCCGAGATGGTCAAGGTCGCGCGCACCATCGAGCGGGTCGCCAAGACCTCCGTCTCGGTGATGCTGCTCGGCGCGAGCGGGACGGGCAAGGAACTGCTCGCCAGGGGCCTCCACGATGCGAGCGACCGCGCGTCCGGCCCGTTCGTCGCGATCAATTGCGCCGCGATCCCCGAGACCCTGCTCGAAAGCGAGCTGTTCGGCCACGAGAAGGGCGCCTTCACCGGCGCGGTCAAGACCACCGAGGGCAAGATCGAGAGCGCCGACGGGGGCACGCTGTTCCTCGACGAGGTTGGCGACATCCCGCTCC
Organism: Erythrobacter sp. NE805; assembly: GCF_046452355.1. NCBI lineage: Bacteria > Pseudomonadati > Pseudomonadota > Alphaproteobacteria > Sphingomonadales > Erythrobacteraceae > Erythrobacter > Erythrobacter sp. NE805. The sequence continues at coordinate 111,251 of NZ_JBKFDI010000002.1, forward strand.
CGCTCCAGGTCAAGCTGCTGCGCTTCTTGCAGGAACGAACCATCGAACGCGTCGGCGGGCGCAGGGCTATTGCCGTCGACACGCGGATCGTGTGCGCCACGCACCAGGACCTCGAGAGCATGATCCAGCAGGGCCAGTTCCGCGAGGACCTGTTCTACCGCCTCGCCGAGATCGTGGTGAAAATCCCCGGCCTCGCCGAGCGCCACGGCGATCCGGTGCTGCTCGCCAAGGCCTTCCTCAAGCGCTTTGCCGCCGAGATGAACCCTGCCGTCACCGGCTTCGCCCCCGATGCGCTCGCCGCGATCGACGCACACGACTGGCCGGGCAATGTCCGCGAGCTCGAGAACCGGGTGAAGCGCGCGGTCATCATGGCCGACGGCAAGCTGGTCCATGCCGAGGACCTCGACCTCGCCTCGGCGGAGGAGGAGGGCGCCGACGTGCTCAACCTGAAGGCCGCGCGCGAGGCCGCCGACCGCCGGGTGATCCGCCACGCGCTCGCCCGCAGCGAGGGCAATATCTCGAGCACCGCCAAGCTGCTCGGGATCAGCCGCCCGACACTCTACGACCTCCTCAAGCAGTATGACCTGCAGACCTAGACGCATTGCCGCGCTGGCCCTGCTGCTCGGGGTCGCGGGCTGCGCGGGCGGGGGCGAGGGCGGGGCCGGGGCCGACCGCGCGGGCGCCAACCCGGCGCAGGCCAAGCTGATCGCCGAGGCCGATGCCGCGATGACGCGCGGCGCGCTCGCCGATGCGGGACGGACGCTCGATGCCGCGCGCAGCCTCGATCCCGAGAACCCCGACCTGTGGCTCGCGATCGCGCGGCTGCGGCTGCGCGGCGGCGAGCACCTCACCGCGCTCGAGGCCGCCGACCGCGCGCTCGCGCTCGGCCCGGATCACGGCCCCGCGCTGCTGCTGCGCGCGATGCTGGTGCGCGACGCCCACGGCGCGGCGGCGGCGCGGCACTGGTTCGAGCGCGCGGCCGAGGCCGATCCCGACAACCCCGACATCTGGGCCGAATATGCCGCGACGCTCGGCGATGCCGGCGAGGCGAAGGCGATGCTCGCGGCGGTGCGCCGCCTCGCCGCGCTCGCGCCCGAGGACCCGCGGGTCTTCTACCTCCAGGCGGTGCTTGCCGCGCGGGGCGGGGAGGACGTGCTCGCCCGCAGCCTCCTTGCCAAGAGCGGGATGGCCGCGAAGGGCGTGCCGGCGGCGATGCTGCTCGATGCGGTGATCAGCCTCAGGCAGGGCAATGCCGAGAGCGCCGTCGCGAGCCTCGAGAGCCTCGCCGCGCGCCAGCCCGCCAACGTCCGGGTGCGCGAGCTGCTCGCCCATGCGCTGCTCGCAGGGAACCATCCCGACCTTGTCGTGACCCGCTTCGGCGCGGATGCGACGCGGGCCGAGGCCTCGCCCTACCTCGTGATGCTGGTCGCCCGCGCGCAGGAACAGCTCGGCGATCGCGCCGCGGCGGCGCCGCTGCTGGCGCGGGCCAATCGGGCGCTGCGCGACGCGCCGACGGTGCTCGCGGTGCGCGAGGGCCTGCCGGAGCCGACCGCCGCGGTGCGGGCCGCGATCCAGGCGGGCGACCGGGCGGGAGCGCGGGCGCGCGGCGCGGCGCTCAGGGAGCGTTTCCCGGCCTCCTCCGATGTCGCGAGCCTCGCGGGCGACGCGCTACTCGGCGCGGGCGATCTCGCGGGCGCGCTCGCCGCCTATGCGCGAGCCTCGGAGGCGCGGCGTCCCTGGCCGCTCGCCCGAAAGGCCGCCTGGGCTCATGCCCGCGCGGGCGATGCGGCGGCGGCGGACCTGCTGCTCGCCGAGCAGGTCGCCGGCGAGCCCGACACGGCGAGCGCGGTGATCGCGCTGGCGAGCCGACAGGCGGCGCGCGGCGACTGGGCGCGCGCGGCGCTGCTGCTCGACCATGCGGTGGCGCTCGGCGCGGGGCACGACCCGGCGCTGCTCGCCCTGAGGGTGCGCGCGGCGCGGACGCTCGGCAAGGGACAGGAGGCGGACCGCTTCGCGCAGATCCTCGCCGAGGTGCAGCCCCGGCGGCTTGCGGCGCCCTAGCGGAGGCGGTGGAGCTCACCGGTTTCCTACGCGGTGCCGCACGCGTATGACTGCGGCCGGCTCTTTCGCATGGTGAGTGCGCGGCCCCCCACAGCCGCATTGCAAGGCACGTTTTCGCGCGCGCCCCCCGTGTCCGTCCGCTTCTTTCGGTGACAGGCAAGTGTCCGGTTTGTCGTGCGAAAGTCGTCGACCGTGAAGCGGACAGGGTGTCCGCTTTGTCCGCTTTGTCCGCTTTGTCCGCCTTGTCGCCCTTCGCGCCGCGTTGCCGAGGACGGCTTTCCGGCGCCCGCCTGCAAGAAGCCGGGCACCTCGGGCGCTCGACAAGCGCGCGCCGAGCGGGCAGGGCGGCGCGGCCCATGACTGCCGCCGCGCGCTTTCCCGCCCTCAAGGACCCGATGATCGCCGTGCTGGTGATTGCGACCGCGCTCGCGCTGGTGCTGCCCGCCGCGGGCGAGGCGCGGGCCACCGCGACGACGGTGTCGAACGCGGGCATATTCGTCTTGTTCCTCGTCAACGGGATGCGCATCCGCCGCAGCGAGATCGCCCGCGGGCTCGCCAACTGGCGCTATTTCGCGCCGCTGATGCTGTTCGTGTTCGGGGCGATGACCCTCGTCGGCCTCGGCTTCGCGAAGCTCGCGGCCCCGGTCCTGCCGCCGCTGGTGGCGGTCGGCTTCGTCTATCTCGGCTGCCTGCCCTCGACGGTGCAGTCGGCGACCTCCTACACCAGTCTTGCCGAGGGCAATGTGGGCCTCGCAGTGGTCGGCGCGGCGCTCGTCAACATCGCCGGGGTGTTCGTCAGCGCGCCGCTCTTCGCGCTGGTCGGCGGGGGCGCGGCGGGCGACATCGGCAGCGATGCGCTGGTCCGCATCGGCGTGATCCTCGTCCTGCCCTTCGCCATCGGGCAGGCGGTGCAGGACCGCTTCATCGACACGCTCGCGGCCCACAAGGCGACCGCGGCGTGGCTCGACCGGGCGGTGATCGGGATCGCGGTCTATGTCGCCTTCTCGGGCGCGGTCGAGCAGGGGCTGGCGACGATGTTCGCGCCTGCCGACTGGATCGTGCTGGTGGCGCTGGTGCTGGCGATGCTCGCGCTCGCGCTGGGGAGTGCCTGGGGATTGGGCGGCGCGATCGGCCTGCCGCGTGCGGACCGGATCGCCTTTCTATTCGCGGGCTCGCAGAAGAGCGTCGCGACCGGCGCGCCGCTCGCCGCGATCCTGTTCGGAGCGCACGCGGCGGGCTTCGTCATCGCCCCGCTGCTGCTCTACCACCTCGCGCAGCTGGTGCTCGCCGCCCCGCTGGCGCTGCGGCTTGCGAGGGGTTCAGGCTAGGCCTTGGGCTGGTAGGTCTGGTCGGCGGTCGGGAAGGCGCGCGCGCGCACCTCCTCGGCGTAGCGGGCGACGGTGCGGTCGATGACGCCGGCGATGTCCTCGTAGCGCTTCACGAAGCGCGGCACCCGCTCGAACATGCCGAGCATGTCCTCGGTGACGAGCACCTGCCCGTCGCACTGCGCCGAGGCGCCGATGCCGATGGTGGGGCACGAGACGGCCCTGGTGACGGCGATCGCGATCGGCTCGACCACGCCCTCGACGACGATCGCGAAGGCCCCGGCCTTGTCGAGCGCCTCGGCGTCGGAGACGATCTTCTCCGCCTCGGCCCCCGAACGCCCGCGCGCGCCGTAGCCGCCGAGCACGTTGACCGCCTGCGGGGTGAGGCCGACATGGCCCATCACCGGGATGCCGCGCTGGTTGAGGAAGGCGACGGTCGGCGCCATGGCCGCGCCGCCCTCGAGCTTCACCGCGGCGGCGCCGGTCTCTTTGAGAAGGTGGGCGGCGCTCGCGAAGGCCTGCTCGGGCGAGGCTTCGTAGGAGCCGAAAGGCATGTCGACCACCACGACGGAATGGTAGGACCCGCGCACCACTGCCGCACCGTGGTTTGCCATCATCTCGAGCGTCACCGGCACCGTCGAGGGCAGGCCATAGATCACCTGGCCGAGCGAGTCCCCGACCAGCAGGATGTCGCAATGCGCGTCGAGCAGCTGCGCCTGGCGTGCGGTGTAGGCGGTGAGCATCACCAGCGGCTCGGACGTGGTCCCGTCCTTCTTGCGGGCGCGGATCGCGGGCACGGTCAGCCGCCGCATCGGGGCAGGGGTGGGATTGGCTCTGCTCGTGCTCGTATCGAGCTGGAAGGTCGTGGACATGGGGCGGGGGTCTAGCGCCTGCGCGCGCTGGGGGAAAGCCCGCGGATTGGCGCTTGTCTTGGCAGGATATGACGCTAGCGTTGCCTCCGTTCGATCGCAGTGGGGGAAACCCTGCGGTCCATGGGAGATCAAATCACATGCTTCTTGATCGGGTTATGCCGCACGCCGCGCCGGCGTGCAGGGGGAACGGCTGATGGCCAGCAAACCGAACCGCTCCATCGGCGAGCGGATGTTCGCGCGGAAGTCGATCGCGCAGGTCCAGCGCGAGACCGAGACGAGCGAGCTGAAGCGCACGCTCGGCAAGTGGAACCTGCTGCTGCTGGGCGTCGGCTGCATCATCGGGGCCGGCATCTTCGTGCGCACCGGCAGCGCCGCGGCGCTCCACGCGGGTCCGGCGGTGCTGCTGAGCTTCGTTGTCGCCGGCATCGTCTGCGCCTTCGCGGGCCTGTGCTATGCCGAGCTCTCCTCGACCCTGCCGGTGTCGGGATCGGCCTACACCTACGGCTATACCACACTGGGCGAGTTCGTGGCGTGGACGATGGGCGTGCTGCTGCTGCTCGAATACGGGATCGCTGCCGCCGTCGTGGCGGTGGGCTGGGGCGGCTATGTCGTCAGCCTGCTCGCCGACTTCGGAATCCAGATCCCCGCCGCCCTGACCGGTCCGACCGGCCACCTGCTGGTGCGCGACGGGGTTCCGGTGCTGGTCGACGGCCAGCAGGTGGTGACGATCTTCAACCTGCCCGCTTTCCTCATCTGCATCGCCCTGTCGTTGCTGCTGGTGGTCGGCGTGTCGGAATCCGCCAAGGTCAACAACGTGATCGTCGCGATCAAGGTGAGCGTGCTTGCCGCCTTCATCGTGGTCGGGGGCATGATCGTGCTGTCGAACCTGCCCGAGCTGGTTGCGACCAACTGGACGCCGTTCATCCCCGAGAACACGGGTGACGGCCAGTTCGGGGTGGACGGGATCATGCGCGCCGCCTCGATCGTGTTCTTCGCCTATATCGGCTTCGAGGCGGTCTCGACTGCCGGGCAGGAGGCCAAGGACCCGGCGAGGGACATGCCTTTCGGGATCATCGGTTCGCTGGTCGTTTGCACGGTGATCTACATGCTGGTCGCCGCGATCATGACGCTGCTGGTGCCTTACAACACTCTCAACGTCCCCGATCCGGTGGCGGTGGTCGTCGACGCCTTCGGTCCGCAGTGGGGCTGGCTCGCCAAGATCATCAAGATCGGCGCGATCATCGGCCTCACCTCGGTGGTGCTGGTGTTGATGTACGGCCAGACCCGCATCTTCTACACCATGGCGCGCGACGGCCTGCTGCCGCGGGTGTTCTCGAAGGTGCACCCCAAGTACCAGACGCCGTGGGTCAACACCCTGCTGGTCGGGCTGATCACCGCGCTGGCGGCGGGTTTCCTCGACATCAACCTGCTCGGGGACGCGACGTCGGTCGGCACGCTCGCGGCCTTCGCGATCGTGTGCCTCTCGGTGATCTACCTGCGCCGGGCCGCGCCCGATCTGCCGCGCGGGTTCAAGGTGCCTCTCTATCCGGTGCTGCCGGTGCTCGGGATTCTGTCCTGCGGCTACCTCATCACCACGGTGCCGATGCACGTGCTGCTGCTGTTCCTCGGCTACCTCGCGATCGGGATGGTGATCTACTTCTTCTACGGGATGCACTTCTCGAATCTCCAGACCGGGCGCGACCAGGACGATGGGCCCGAGATGGGCGAGTTCCCGGGGCCGGTCGTCGACTGATCCCGAACAGGCCAATGCCTTGAGGGGCGCGGGGAGCGGTCGCCGCTTCCCGCGCCCTTTGCATTGCCAGCAGGAGAATCGTGGAACATAATGCGAACAAATGAGTCGTTCCCCCATGCCCTTCCAGCGCCCCAAGCCGTCGCCCGCCCGCGTGGTGTCGCACGCCTTGCCCGAGGCGCGCTGGCGGCCGGGGCTCGCCGTGCAGCCCTTCCATTCGGAGATCTTCGCGCCCGCCACCCAAGCGAGCGGGGCGGGGCTGGCGCTGGCGCTGGCGCGCGACGCGCTTGCGGCGGGGGGTGAGGGGCAGGGTGAGGACACTCGCCAGGTGCTGTGGGTGCAGGACAAGGCGGCGATCCGGCTCGGCGGACGGCCCTGCCTTGCCGGGCTCCCGCCCGCGTGGCGCCACCGGCTGATCCATGTCGCAGCCAGCACGCCCGAGGATGCGCTCTTCGCGCTCGAGGAGGGCGTCAGGTGCCGTGACCTTGCCTGCGTGATCGGCGAGATCGCGGGCAACCCCAGGGCGCTGTCCTTCACCGCCTCGCGCCGTCTCAGTCTCGCGGCCGAGCGGCACGGGGTGCGGCTGTGGCTGGTGCGGCTCGATGCGCAAGCCGACCTGTCCTCGGCGCGGATGCGCTGGCGGGTCGCGGCCGCGCCTTCGCCGCCGCCGCGCTGGAACGCAGCTGCCCCCGGCACCGCCACCTGGCATGCCGAACTGTTCCGCGCGCGCGCCCACGCGCCGGGCGAATGGATGCTGAGCGATGACCACACGAGCCTCGCCGTCGCCCGCGATCCCGCAGACGAGCGCGCCGCCACGCCGGATCCTGTCCGTGTGGCTCGCCCGACTGTCGGTCGATCGCTGGCGGCTCGCGCTCTCTCCTGAGGCGCGCCCCGCTGCCGAGGCCGCGCCGACCGCGCTGATCCTCGAGACCGCGCACGGCCCGCGCATCACCGCCGCCAATGCGGCCGGGCTTGGCGCGGGAGCGCGGGCGGGGATGCTGCTCGCCGATGCCCGCGCGCTGTGCCCCGAGCTTGCCGCAGTCCCCGCCGATCCGGCGGGCGACCTCGCGGCGCTCGAGAAGCTCGCGCTGTGGGCGCAGCGCTGGGGGCCGTGGAGCGCGCTCGACCCGCCCGATGGCGTGCTCGTCGACATCACCGGCGCCGCACACCTGCTGGGCGGCGAGGAGGCGCTGCTCGCCGACGTGGTCCGCGCCTTCGCCGCGCGGGGCCTCACCGCCCGCGCCGCGATTGCGCCGACCGCCGGGGCGGCCTGGGCGCTGTCGCATTACGGGCGACCGGGCACGATCATTCCTCCCCGGAACGGGGAGGGGGAAGATGAGATGCTGCGCCTGCTCGGCGACCTGCCGGTGGCGGCCTTGCGGCTCGACGATGACGTGCTGACCGTGCTCCGCCGCCTCGGGATCAAGCGCCTCGGCGAGCTCGCCGGTGTGACCGGGGCGGGGGAGGAGGACCCGGGCCGCGAGGCCGCCGCGCGCGACGCGCTGCGCCGCCGCTTCCGCAACCGCTCCTCGCCCGCCGCCAACCCGCTGCTGCGATTGGACCAGCTGCTCGGGAAAGTGCCCGAGCCGCTGCTCCCGGTGATCGCGCGGCCCATGCCGCTGGTCCAGCGCCGCCTCGCCGAGCCGCTGCGCCACCGCGCCCCGCTCGACCGCGTGATCGAGGACCTCGCCGCCGACATGGTGCGCGCGCTCGAGGCGCGGGGCGAGGGCGCGCGGCGGCTCGAACTCGCGCTGTGGCGGGTTGACGGCGAGGTGCTGCAACGCCGCATCGAGCTCGCCGCGGCGACCCGCGAGGCCGCGCACATCACCCGGCTCTTCGCCAGGCGGCTCGACGATGTCGACGCGGGTTTCGGGATCGAGACCGTGCAACTGCGCGCCAGCTGGAGCGAGCCGCTCAGCCTCTCGCAAGCCGATCTCGATGCGGCGGCCGAGGAGCACGGCACCGCGCTCGCCGCCTGCATCGACCGGCTGACCGTGCGCCTCGGACCGGGCGCGGTGACGCGGCCCGTCGCCCGCGCCAGCCACCTGCCCGAGCGCGCGCAGGTCTGGCAGCCCCCGCTCGCGCCGCTGCCCCCGTCGCAGGGGGCACTCGCTTTCCACGCCCGCCCGCTGAAGCTGCTCGACCGACCGGAGCCGATCGCGGTGCTCTACGCCTCGCCCGACGGCGTGCCCCAGCGCTTCCGCTGGCGCGGCACGGTGCGCGAGGTGGTGCGGGTGGAGGGGCCGGAGCGGATCGCGCCCGAGTGGTGGCGCGAACGCTCGACCGCGCGTCTGCGCGACTATTACCGGATCGAGGACGCCGCCGGCGCGCGCTACTGGATCTACCGCCGCGGCATCGCCGGGGACGGGCGCGGCGGGGTGCCCGACTGGTTCCTGCAAGGCCTCTATGCCTGACGCTACGCGGGCCCGCGCTCAGCTTTCCTTTACCGATTTGTGCAAAGCTGGCAGGTATGAACCTAGACTCCATCCCGCGCTCATCCGAACGCAGGCCGATAAGCCTCACGGTCAAGAGCCGGGTGCGCTCGCGGGTGGTCTTTGTCGATCTCATCGACATCTCCGAGGGCGGCTGCAAGATCCGCGGGAAGCCGGGCTTCGCCGAGCTCGGCGACCGGGTGGCGATGAAGGTGGGCACGATCAACGCCCCGCTTGGCGCGATCGCCTGGGTCGAGGGCGCCCTCGCCGGGGTGGCCTTCGAGGGCGCGATGCACCCCGCGGTGCTCGATTTCCTGTGCGGCGACCCGGCGCCCGCGCCCCGCGCCCCGCAGCTGCGCCGCATCCTCTGACCGCACCTGCGAAGCGCCTTGCACGCTTTGCATTTGCAGGAAGAGTGGTGGGAACATATATAGAACGCGAAAGGCGTTCCCCAAGGTTCCCATGGCCCAGCAATCCCTCCGCCAGAAGCTCGCGATCCTCGCCGACGCGGCGAAATACGACGCCTCCTGCGCCTCGTCCGGCACGGCGAAGAAGAACTCGCTGGGCAGGAAAGGCATCGGCTCGACCGAGGGAATGGGCATCTGCCACGCCTATGCGCCGGACGGGCGCTGCATCTCGCTGCTCAAGATCCTGCTGACCAACCACTGCATCTTCGACTGCCACTACTGCATCAACCGCAAGAGCTCGAACGTCGCGCGCGCGCGGTTCACGCCGCAGGAGGTGGTCGACCTCACCCTGAACTTCTATCGCCGCAACTACATCGAGGGGCTGTTCCTCTCCTCGGGCATCGTGAAGAGCGCCAATCACACGATGGAGCAGCTCGTCGAGGTCGCGCGGATCCTGCGCGAGGAGCACGATTTCCGCGGCTATATTCACCTCAAGACCATTCCCGAGGCCGATGCCGAGATCATCCACCAGGCGGGCCTCTATGCCGACCGCGTGTCGATCAATGTCGAGCTGCCGACTGACACCGGCCTGACCCGCCTCGCGCCCGACAAGAATGCGCGCCAGATCGAGGGGGCGATGGGGCGCACGAAGGATCGCATCCTCACCGCCAAGGACGAGAGGAAGAAGTTCCGCCACGCCCCCCGTTTCGCCCCCGCGGGCCAGTCGACCCAGATGATCGTCGGCGCGGACGACGCCAATGACGCGGCGATCATCGGCAAGGCGAGCCGGCTCTATGACAGCTTCGGGCTGCGGCGCGTCTATTACAGTGCCTTCTCGCCGATCCCGGATGCCTCCGCGGTGCTGCCCCTGAAGCGCCCGCCGCTGATGCGCGAGCACCGGCTCTACCAGTCGGACTGGCTGATGCGCTTCTACGGCTTCGCCCCGCAGGAGGTCGCCGAGGCGGCCGGGGCGGACGGCAACCTGCCGCTCGATATCGACCCCAAGCTCGCCTGGGCGCTGAAGTTCCGCGAGAGCTTCCCGGTCGACATCAACCGCGCGCCGAAGGAGCAATTGCTGCGCGTGCCGGGCCTCGGCACCAAGGCGGTGGCGCGCATTCTCGCCGCGCGGCGGCACCGCAGCCTGCGCCTTGACGATGTCGCGCGCCTCACCACCTCGCTCCCCAAGGTGCGGCCTTTCATCTGCACGGTGGACTGGCGTCCGACGCTGCTCACCGACCGCGCCGACCTGCGCCTGCGTCTCACGCCGAAGGTCGAGCAGCTTGAGCTGTTCGCATGACCGCGATGCAGAACGTCGCCGTCGCTTCCCGCTATGCCGTCCACCTGCCGGCACCCGACGATTTCGCCTTCTGGCGCGAGCGGGCGCGGGGGCTCGTCCAGTGCGACGTCCCGCCCGACCGCGTTGCGTGGATCGAGCCTGGCGGGACGGGCGATCTCTTCGCGGCCGAGAGCCCCGCGCGCAGCGAGAAGCGCCTGCCCCTGCCGCCCGCCGACGCGCCCCCGGTGCGGGCGAGCAAGCGGTTCCTCGAAGTCGCCCGCAGCGCCGCGCTGCACTCCGACCCCGCGCGCTTCGGCCTCCTCTACCGCGTGCTGTGGCGATTGCAGCGCCACCCCCGCCTGATGGAGGACAAGGCCGATCCCGAGGTGCGCCGCCTGGAGGAGCTCGCCAAGGCGGTGCGCCGCGACGCGCACAAGATGCACGCCTTCGTCCGCTTCCGCGAAGTGGAGGAGGAAGACGGCACCCCGCACTTCGTCGCCTGGTTCGAGCCCGACCACCATATTGTGCGCGCCGAGGCCGGCTTCTTCATGCGCCGCTTCGCCAACATGCGCTGGTCGATCCTCACCCCGCAGGGCTCGATCCATTGGGACGGCGAGACGATGCGCGAGGGGCCTCCCGCCCGGCGCTCGGACGCGCCTTCAGGTGACCCGGTCGAAGACCTGTGGCGCTCCTACTATGCTTCGATATTCAATCCCGCCCGGCTCAAGGTCGGTGCGATGCTGTCGGAGATGCCGAAGAAATACTGGAAGAACCTGCCCGAGGCCGAGCTGATCCCGCAGCTGATCGCCGGGGCGCAGGCGCGGGAGGCGCGGATGGTGGCATCGGGCAGCCTCGAGCGTGGGGAGAAGCCGGAAACGCTGGGTGGAATCGGCACGGCGATCCACGCCTGCCGGATGTGCCCGATCGGCGAGCTCGACAACCGCGCGGTGATGGGTGAGGGGCCGCTCACCGCCCCGCTGATGATCGTCGGCGAGCAGCCCGGCGAGCAGGAGGACCAAGCCGGGCGGCCCTTCGTCGGCCCGGCGGGGCAACTCCTCGGCGAGTATCTCGAACGCGCCGGGATCGACCGGAGCGAGGCCTACGTCACCAACGCGGTCAAGCACTTCAAGTTCGTCTGGAAGGGCAAGCGCCGCCTGCACCAGTCGCCGGGCGCCAAGGAGATCGACACTTGCCGCTGGTGGCTCGAGGCCGAGCGCAGCCTCGTCCAGCCGCGCCTCGTGCTGGCGCTGGGCGCGTCGGCGGCGCGGGGGCTCCTCGGCAAGACGGTGAGCATCACCAAGGCGCGCGGCGCGCCGATGCACCTCGAGGACGGCACCGAGCTGTGGGTCACCGCGCACCCCTCCTACCTGCTGCGCCTCGACGGCGAAGCGCGCGAGGAACAGGCGCGCCTCTTCGCCGCCGACCTCGCCGCGGTGCGGGAGCGCTTGGAGGAGCTGGCGCGATGATCCTCCCCCAGCGGGGGAGGGGGACCATCCGCAAGGATGGTGGAGGGGCGAGCGGCGTCCGCCCCTCCACCACGCTGCGCGTGGTCCCCTTCCCCGTTCCGGGGAGGACTTAGGTGCCCGACGCCCCGCTCACCCCCGACAAGCGCACGCTCGCCATCGACCCGGCCGACGTCACCCCGCCCGAGCGCGCGGATTTCGTCGAGCTGGGGCTGGCGAGCTGCTTCAGCTTCCTGCGCGGCGCCTCGGACGCGGTCGACCTCGTGCTGGCGGCTCATGCGGCGGGATACGACGCGCTGGGGATCGCCGATGTCAACTCGATGGCCGGCGTCGTGCGCATCCACACCGAGGCGAAGACGCTGAAGATGCGGCCTGTGATCGGCTGCCGGATCGAGACAGTCGAGGGCCTCGCGTTCCTCGCCTACCCGGAGGACCGCGCCGCCTACGGGCGCCTGTGCCGCCTGATCAGCGCGGGGCGGATGCAGACGCTCAGCGGCGCGTGGCAGGACAAGGGCGTGTGCGAGATCGACCTCGCGCTGCTCGCGGCGCACAGTGACGGCGTGCAGCTGATCCTGCTCCCGCCCGACGATCTGGAGGCGGAGCTCACCATCGCGGTCCCGAGCAACGTCGTGACCCTTGCGGATTTCGTTTCACGCAGAGATCGCAGGGGAGCAGAGAGGCGCAGAGATGTCGCGCCCGCGGCGAAGCCGCACTTGTCCTCGGACGGTGCGACCGGCGGCGGTGTTGCGGAAGATGAGCGTGCCTGCGGCACGGACGACATCTCTGCGGTCTCTGCTCCTCTGCGGTCTCTGCGTGAAACCGCTTCCTTCACCGCCCCCTTTCCCGACCTCCTCCCGCACCTCGTCCGCCAGCTTCCCAGCTTGCGCCACCTCGCCGCCGCCTATCTCTACCGCGGCGACGACATCGCCCGGATCGAGCGCCTGGACAGCCTCGCGCGGGCGAACGGCCTTGCGCTCCTCGCCACCAACGACGTCCACTACCACGCCCCCGAGCGCCGCGCCTTGCAGGACGTGATGACCGCAATCCGGCACAAGACCACGGTCGCCAAGGCCGGGCACCTGCTCCACCCCAATGCCGAGCGGCACTTGAAGTCTCCGCAGGAGATGCAGCGCCTCTTCGCCCGCTGGCCCCACGCGATCGCCGCCGCCCGCGAGGTCGCCGACGCCTGCCGCTTCGGCCTCGACGAGCTGCGCTACGAATATCCGCAAGAGATCTACCCCGACGACCAGACCCCGCAAGGCTTTCTCGAAAGCGAGGTCTGGAAGGGGGCGGGACGGCGTTACCCCCACGGTGTGCCGGAGACCGTGCGCGAGACGCTCGAGCGCGAACTTGCACTGATCGCCAGGCTCGACCTCGCCCGCTACTTCCTCACCATCAAGGACATCGTCGACTTCGCGCGCGGCCAGGAGCCGCCGATCCTGTGCCAGGGGCGCGGCTCGGCGGCCAACTCCGCGGTCTGCTACGTGCTCGGCATCACCTCGGTCGACCCGGCCAAACACCAGCTGCTCTTCGACCGCTTCATCTCCGAGGAGCGCAAGGAGCCGCCCGACATCGACGTCGATTTCGAGCACGAGCGGCGCGAGGAGGTGATCCAGTACATCTACCGCAAATACGGCCGCGACCGCGCGGGGCTCTGCGCCACGGTGATCCACTACCGCCCGCGCATGGCGATCCGCGAGGTGGGGAAGGCGATGGGCCTCTCCGAGGACGTCACCGCCGCGCTCGCGCGCACCGTGTGGGGCGGGTGGGGCAACGAGCTCACCGAGAAGCACGCCGCCGAAACCGGCATGGATGTGACCGACCCGCACCTGAGGCGCGTCCTCAAGCTCACCGAGCAGATGATTGGAATGCCCCGGCATCTCGGCCAGCACGTCGGCGGCTTCATCCTCACCGAGAGCCCGCTGATCGAGACCGTGCCGGTCGGCAACGGCGCCATGCCCGAACGCTCCTTCATCGAGTGGGACAAGGACGACATCGACGCGCTCGGCATCCTCAAGGTCGACGTGCTGGCGCTCGGCATGCTGACCTGCATCCGCAAGTGCCTCGACCTCTTGGGCGCGCACCATGGCCGCGAGCTCACCCTCGCGAGCGTCCCGCGCGAGGACCCGGAAACCTATGCGATGCTCCGCAAGGGCGATTCGCTGGGCGTCTTCCAGGTCGAGAGCCGGGCGCAGATGAACATGCTGCCGCGCCTGCGCCCGAGGGAGTTCTACGACCTCGTCATCCAGGTCGCGATCGTGCGCCCCGGGCCGATCCAGGGCGACATGGTGCACCCCTATCTCAAGCGTCGCCGGGGAGCGGAGCCGGTTCAGATCCCCGCGCCTTCGCCCGAGCACGGGCCACCCGACGAGCTCACCAGCATCCTCGGGCGCACCTTGGGCGTGCCGATCTTCCAGGAACAGGCGATGAAGATCGCCCTCGATGCCGCGAAGTTCTCCAGCCTCGAGGCCAACCGGTTGCGCAAGGCGATGGCGACCTTCCGCAGCCGCGGCATGGTCGACGAGCTCCAGGACATGATGGTCGAACGCATGGTCGCGCGCGGCTACGACCGCGACTTCGCGCAGCGCTGCTTCAACCAGATCAGGGGCTTCGGCGAATATGGCTTCCCCGAAAGCCACGCGGCGAGCTTTGCGCAGCTCGTCTACGTGTCGAGCTGGCTCAAGTGCCACTATCCGGCGGCCTTCGCCTGCGCGCTCCTCAACTCGCAGCCGATGGGCTTCTACGCGCCGGCGCAGATCGTGCGCGACGCGAAGGAGCACGGGGTGCCGGTGCTGCCGGTCGATGTGAACCACTCCGAATGGGACTGCACGCTGGAGAAGAAGGAAGAGGAAGGGGTTTCGCGCAGAGACCGCAGAGACCGCAGAGGAGCAGAAACCGCAGAGGTGTCGTCCGTGCCGCAGGCACCCTCATCTTCCGCAGCATCGCCACCCCTCGCACCGTCCGAGGACAAGTGCGGCTTCGCCGCGGGCGCGGTATCTCTGCGCCTTTCTGCTCCTCTGCGGTCTCTGCGCGAAACCAATCTCGACCGCCATCATGCGCTGCGCCTCGGCCTGAGGCAGATCGACGGGCTGCCCGAGCACGTCGCCGCCGCGCTGGTGGCGGAGCGCGAGGAGCGCGGGCCGTTCCGCGACGTCGCCGACCTGCGCGAGCGGGCCCGCCTCTCGCCCGCGCATATCGAGCGGCTCGCCAGCGCCGATGCCTTCACCTCGCTCGGGCTGTCGCGGCGGCAGGCCTTGTGGGATGCGCGTAGCCTCGTCGTCGCGCCCGACCTGCCGCTGTTCCGCGCCGCCGGGGTGCGCGAGGAGGGGGCCGAGCGCGCGCAACTGCGCCTGCCCGCCATGCCGCTCTCCGAGGAGGTGGTGGCCGACTACCAGACCACCCGCCTCAGCTTGAAGGCGCACCCGATGGCCTTCCTGCGCCCCGATCTCGGCGCACGCGGCTTCGTGCGCGCCTGCGACCTCAGAGCCCGCAAGTTCCGCTCGATGGTGCAGGTCGCGGGCGTGGTGCTGATCCGCCAGCGGCCGGGGAGCGCCAAGGGGGTGTGCTTCATCACCCTCGAGGACGAGACGGGGGTGATCAACCTCGTCGTCTGGCCCGATCTCAAGGAGAAGCAGCGTCGCGTGGTGATGGGCGCGCGGCTGATGGAGGTGCGGGGCCGTGTCGAGTATGACGACGAGGTGATCCACGTCATCGCCCAGCACATGACCGATGCGACGCACCGGCTCCATGCGCTGTCCGACGACCTGCTCGCCGCGCCGCTCGCGCGGGCGGACCATGTCAATGCGCCGCTCCCGGGCCGCAAGCCCCCGCAGGAGCGCGAGGCGCTGCGCCCGCGCGACCTGATCGACGAGCTGGTCCCGCCGCCGAACGTCACGGGCCACCCGCGCGATCACCGCATCCTCCCGAAATCGCGCGATTTTCACTGATGGCCGCGACGAAAGGCTCCGCCCCGAACCGGCACTTCGCCGCCGCCCGCCGCGCCGTCACCGGACTGGTGCTGCTCGTCGCGGGCATCCTCGCCTGGCAGTGGCTGCTGGGTCATCCCGAGCACAACCCCTGGGCGCCGCTCGATCTCGACGACCCGCCGGGCTGGGCGACGCGGGCCAAATTCGCGCGGTTGAAGAACGACGTAGCCGAGTGCCGCGCGGTGCTGGCGCGGAGCGCAGTCGCCTTCACCGCCTTGCCTCCGACTGGGGAGGGGGCTTGCGCGCGGCCCGATCGCACCCGGCTCGGCGACTATCCGCTCGCCCCCGACACCCCGCCGGTGACCTGCCCCGTCGCGGTGGCTCTGGAGATCTGGCGGAGCGACTCCGTGGCTCCCGCCGCCAAGGCGATCCTCGGGAGCGAGCTCCGGCGGATCGAGCATCTCGGCGCTTTCTCCTGCCGTCGGATGTATGGCGGCAAGGACGGGCCGTGGAGCGAGCACGCGACCGCCAACGCGATCGACATCGCCGGCTTCGTGCTCGCCGACGGGCGGCGAATCAGCGTGCTAAGGGACTGGAAAGGCGAGGGGAAAGAGGCGCAGTTCCTGCGTGCGGTGCGCGACGGGGCGTGCGCGAGCTTCGCCACCGTGCTCTCGCCCGAGTACAACGCCGCCCATGCCGATCACCTCCACCTCGACCAGGACACGCGCTGGTCGGGGGTGTGCCGCTAGTTCGCCTCGAGCGCGTAGCCGGCGGAGCGGACGGTGCGGATCGGGTCCTTGGCGCCCTCGACGGTGATCGCCTTTCTCAGGCGGCGGATGTGGACGTCGACGGTGCGCAGCTCGATGTCGGAGCCGGTGCCCCACACCCCGTCGAGGAGCTGCCCGCGGCTGAACACCCGGCCGGGGCTTTCCATGAAGAATTTCAACAGCCTGTACTCGGTCGGGCCGAGCTGGAGGGCGCGGCCGCGGCGCTGGACCTTGTGGGCGACGGGGTCGAGCTTGAGGTCGCCGACCTCGATCGTCTCGCCCGCCAGCGCCGGGCGGATGCGCCGCATCACGGCCGCGACGCGCGCCAGCAACTCTCTGGGAGAAAAGGGTTTTGTGAGGTAATCGTCGGCCCCCGTCTCGAGCCCGCGGACCCGGTCGTCCTCGGCCTCGCGGGCGGTGAGCATGATGATGGGGACGTGCGCCGTCTCCTTGTCGCGGCGCAACCGGCGGCACACCTCGATCCCGCTCGTCCCCTCGATCATCCAGTCGAGGATGATGAGATCGGGCGTCTCCTCGGCGGCGAGCACCAGCGCCTCGTCGCCGTCGCCGGTGCAGCGGACGGAATATCCTTCGTTCTGAAAACGATACTCGAGCAATTCCGACAGGGCGGGATCGTCTTCGACCAGCAACAACTTGGCAGCGGACATGCGTGGATGCCTCCTCAGACCCGCCGACGCGGGCGTCGGGCGAGGCTATGTGTCACCCGCGCGACAATTTGATGAAACGGCCCGCCGCAAGTTTTCAACAGCCCCCCGCAGCAGCAATGTTTCACGCGAAACATCGCAAGAACGACGTCCTGGCTGGGGTCTGCAGGGGGTCTAGCGGGGGTGTAACCGGGGTCTGGGGCGCGCTAGGGCGGGGCTAGGCGCCGCAAGCGTAACCCTGGATCAGCGGTCGGTCTCGGGCGGATAGGCCCCGGTCGCGGCGAAGTGAACCATCTCGGCGACGTTGGTCGCATGGTCGCCGATCCGCTCGATATTGCGCGCCACGAACAGCAGCTGCGCCGCGCTCGAGATCGTCGAGGGGTTCTCGACCATGTAGCTCACGAGGTTGCGGAAGATCGAGTTGTAGAAGCCGTCGACCTTGGCATCGGTGGCGATCACCTCGCGGGCGAGCTCGGGGTCGCGCGCGGCATAGGCGGTGAGCACGTCGTGGACCATCTCGCCCGCAAGCTCGCCCATCGTCGGAAGCAGGGTCAGCGGCTCGAAGCGGGCGCGGCCCTCGATCATGCCCACCCGCTTGGCGATGTTCTTCGAATAGTCGCCGATCCGCTCGAGCACGCCCGCGATCTTGAGCGCCGCGATCACCTCGCGCAGGTCGTCGGCCATCGGCGCGCGCAGCGCGATGATCCGCACCGCGAGCTTGTCGACCTCCATCTCGAGCGCGTCCATGCGCTTGTCGCGCGCCACCACCTGCTCGGCGAGCCGCTCGTCGCCGCGCACCAGGGCATCGAGCGATTCCGCGATCGCGACCTCGGCGAGGCCGCCCATCTCCGCGATCAACCCGCGCAGGCGGGTGATGTCCTCGTCGAATGCCTTGACGGTATGCTCAGCCATCAACCGTAACGCCCTGTGATATAGTCCTTCGTCCGCTCCTCGATGGGATTGGTGAAGATCTCCGAAGTCGGACCATACTCGACCATCTTGCCGAGGTGGAAAAATGCGGTGCGCTGGCTGACGCGGGCGGCCTGCTGCATCGAGTGGGTGACGATCACGATCGCGTAGCGCCCGGAGAGTTCATCGATCAGCTCCTCGATCTTGGCGGTCGCGATCGGGTCGAGCGCCGAAGCCGGTTCGTCCATCAGGATGACCTCGGGGTCAACCGCGATGGCCCGCGCAATGCACAGGCGCTGCTGCTGGCCGCCCGAGAGCGCCGTGCCGCTATCGTCGAGCCGGTCCTTGACCTCGTCCCACAGCCCGGCGCGGGTCAGCGAGCGCTCGACGATCACGTCGAGATCGGCCTTCTTCTCGGCAAGCCCGTGGATCTTCGGCCCGTAGGCGATGTTCTCGTAGATCGACTTGGGGAAGGGGTTGGGCTTCTGGAACACCATGCCGACGCGCGCGCGCAGCTGGACGACGTCCATCTTCGGCCCGTGGATGTCGTCGCCGTCGAGCTCGATCAGCCCGGTCACCTTCGCCGCGCCGATCGTGTCGTTCATGCGGTTGAAGCACCGCAGGAAAGTCGACTTGCCGCAGCCCGAGGGGCCGATGAAGGCGGTCACGTAGTCGGGCGAGATGTCGATCGACACGTGGTCGATCGCCTTCTTCTCGCCGTAGAAGACGCAGACGTCGCGCGCGCGAATCTTCGCACCCTCGTCGGCCATGTTGGGATGGATCACAGTCACCAGCGTTTCTCGAACTTGTTGCGGAGGTAGATGGCAAGCCCGTTCATCGCGAGCAGGAACACCAGCAGCACGATGATCGCCGCCGAAGTGCGCTCGACGAAGCCGCGGTCGATCTCGTCGGACCACAGGAAGATCTGCATCGGGAGGACCGTGGCGGGCGAGGTGAAGCCGTCGGGCGGGGTGGCGACGAAGGCGCGCATCCCGATGAGGAGGAGCGGCGCGGTCTCGCCGAGCGCGCGGGCCATGCCGATGATCGTCCCGGTGAGCATCCCGGGGAGGGCGAGGGGGAGGACGTGGTGGAACACCACCTGCACCGGCGAGGCGCCGATCGCCAGCGCCCCGTCGCGGATCGAGGGCGGCACCGCCTTGATCGCGTTGCGTCCCGAGATGACGATGACGGGCATGGTCATCAGCGCGAGCGTCATGCCCCCCACCAGCGGCGCCGAGCGCAGGTCCGGAAAGACCGCGAGGAACACCGCGAGGCCGAGCAGGCCGAAGATGATCGAGGGCACCGCGGCGAGGTTGCTGATCGAGACCTCGATGATCTCGGTCCAGCGGTTCTTGGGGGCATATTCCTCGAGATAGAGCGCCGAGAGGACGCCCACCGGGAAGGCCAGCACCAGCGTCACGAGCATGGTCAGCATCGAACCCTTGAGCGCGCCCCAGATGCCGACCGATTGCGGGCTGGTCGCGTCCGAGCGGGCGAGGAAGCCCCAGTCCCAGTTGCGCGCGAGCTTGCCCTCGCCCGCGAGGCGCTTCGCCAGCGCCTGCATCTCGGGCGCGCCCTCGCCCTGGAGGCCCGCGGCGAGCGCCGAGGAGGTGGGGAGGTGGAACACCCGCGTCTCCGCGAGGAGGTCGGGATCGCGGGTGAGCGCGGCGGCGACATCGCGCCACGCCTCGGGGGAGATCTGCGCGGCGGCGTCCTTGCCGAGCTGCTCCTCGGCGAAGAAGGTGACGATGTCGGGCAGGCCCTGCATCTCGAGCGTCTGCACCGCGGAAGGGGCGGCGAGCGAGGTCGGATCGGCATCGATCCCGGCCTTGGTGAAGTCGATGCTGACCGCGAGCTCGGCGCGCTGGAAGCCGCCGATGCCGTTCGCCAGCATATTGCCGAGCAGGAACACCAGCACCGCGACCGAGAAGGCGACCGCGGCAAGGCCGAGCAGGCGGAAATTGCGCTCGGCACGGTAGCGCCTGGCGAGCCGCGCCTCGAAGGCGGCGGTGCGGGTCGGGCCGGTGACTTGCGGACGGGCCGGTGCGGCGGAGGCGGAGTCCATCGGCATGGTGCTCATTCGTAGGCCTCCCGGAAGCGCTTGACCACGCGCAGCGCGATGAAGTTGAGGGCGAGGGTCACCATGAACAGCACGAAGCCCAATGCGAAGGCGCTGAGCGTCGCGGGGTGATCGGTGCTCTGCTCCCCGGTGAGGAGCTTGACGATCTGGACCGTGACGGTCGACATCGGCTCCAGCGGGTTGGCGGTGAGGTTGGCGGCGGGCGAGGCGGCCATGACGACGATCATCGTCTCGCCGATCGCGCGGCTGACCGCGAGCATGATCCCCGCGACGATCCCGGGGAGCGCGGCGGGGAACAGGACGCGGCGGATCGTCTCGGACTTGGTCGCGCCCATCGCGAGGCTCCCGTCACGCATCGCGGCCGGGACCGCGGCCATCGAATCGTCGGCCATCGAGGAGACGAAGGGGATGATCATGACGCCCATGACGATCCCCGCGGCGAGCGCGCTCTCGGTCGAGGCGTTGGCGATGCCGACCGCGACGGCAGCATCGCGGATCATCGGGGCAAGGGTGAGGGCGGCGAAATAGCCGTAGACCACCGTCGGCACGCCGGCGAGCAGCTCGAGCAGGGGCTTGATCCAGGTCCGCACCCTGGGGTCCGCATATTGGGTGAGGTAGATCGCGCTCATCAGCCCCAGGGGGATCGCGACGATCATCGCGATGATCGCGCCGATGAAGATCGTCCCCCAGAACAGCGGCACCGCGCCGTAGCGGCTCGCATCGACCGCATCGGGGCTCGCCATCGTGTCGGGCGCCCACTTGAGGCCGAACAGGAAGTCGATCGGCGAGACCATGCCGAAGAAGCGCACCGTCTCGAACACGAGGCTCGCGAAGATGCCGAGCGTGGTGAGGATCGCCACCAGCGAGGCGAGCAGCAGGATCGTCATCACCGTGCGCTCGACCCGGGTGCGCGCGCCGAACTGGGGCTTCAAGCGCAGGAAGGCGAGCGCCCCGCCGACGAGCGCGATCAGCGCGGTGACGATGATGCCGATGGTGTTGTAATGCGCATAGGCCTCGCGGAACGGGGCGATCAGGCCCTCGGCCTCGTCGTTGAACACGCCGGGCGCCTGGCCGAGCGCCACGGCCCGCGCCTCGCCGAGGAAAGCGTCGCGCTCGAAGCCGAAGGCGGGCAGGGCCTCGGCCGCGGGCGAGGCGAGCACCGATTGCAGCACCAGTTGCGGGACGAGCACGGTCCAGGCGACCACGAAGACCAGCACCGGGATCACCACCCACAGCGCGACATACCAGGCGTGGTAGACGGGCCGCGAGGCGGTGCGCTCGCCCCCGCCGCTCGCCGCGAAGCTCCACGCCTTGGCGCGCCCCGCCAGCCAGCCGAGAAGGCCGAGGCCGAGCGCAATCAGGATCAGCGTGATCGGTGACATGGATGAAACCTGTGGTTACCTGCGGGAACAGCTCTGGTGGTCGGGCCCTGGTGTGTTGACCGGCTCCATTCCCGCGCCCCCGGCAACTATGCCTGCTCGGCGCTTGTCGGAGAATTGAGACGGTCTTATGACAATATTCCGGATTCCTCCGCGATGCCGCTCGCCGCGGCGGAGCCCCGGGGGATCGCCGCCGGCTCCTCGGCGTCGGGCGGGGCGAGCGGGATGCGCACCACCACCCGCGTTCCCTTGCCGACTTCGCTGGTGATGTCGAGCCGCCCGCGGTGGCGTTCCACGATATGCTTGACGATCGCGAGGCCGAGGCCGGTTCCCCCCGAGGCGCGGCTGCGGCCCGGATCGGTGCGGTAGAAGCGCCGGGTGAGGTGCGGGATCTGCTCGGGCGCGATGCCTTCGCCCTCGTCGATCACCGCGATCCGCGCGAGCTCGCCCTGCGCCAGGTCGAGCACCACCGTCACCGGCGTGCCCTCCGCCCCGTATTTGAGCGCGTTGTCGACGAGGTTCCGGACCACCTGCTCGAGCTGCTGGAGATCGCCGCGCACCACCGGCTCGGCATGGAGCTCGAGCACCAGCCGGTCGATCCGCCGCGAACCTGCCGCATCGCGCGCCGCCCGCTCGACCAGCGAGGCGAGGTCGATGCGCGTCGTGGGAAGGTCGTGCTTCTCGGCCTCGACCCGGCTGAGGCTCATGAGGTCGCTGACCAGCGCCTGGAGCCGCTGCGCCTCGCGCTCGATGATGCCGAGGAACTTGCGCGCGGTCGGGGTGTCGATCTCCCCGTCGCCCTCCTGGAGCGTCTCGACATAGCCGATGATCGCAGCAAGCGGCGTCCGCAGCTCGTGGCTCGCATTGGCGACGAAATCGGTGTGCGCCCGGCTGATGTCGGCCTCGGCGGTCTGGTTGATGAACTCGAGCATCGCCAGCCGCTCGTCGAGGGCCTGGCGGTTGATCTGCCAGATGTCGCCGCGCCGCACGAGCCCGCGCACGATCGCCGCGCCCTGGCGGTCCTCGTTGACCAGCGAGACCGCCTCGGGCTGGCGCAGCGCGACGCGCGCGTCCTGGCCGATCACGTGCGGCCCGAGCATCTGCCGCGCGGCGCGGTTGGCGACGGCGATGGTGTTGCGGTCGGTGACGATCAGCGGGATCGAGGAGTTCTCGATGAGGTCGCGGATCGATTCGGGGGTGAGCCGCTGGCGGACCTTGGCCTTGGGCGGCTCGGGCGGGCGCCCGGCGGCGACCAGCAGCGAGCCGACCCACACCGTCAGCACCGCGAGCGCGAGAACGAAATCGGTCCCCAGCATCAGCAGCGCGGCAAAGGTCACCGCGGCGAGCAGGACGCCGGCGACGGGAAAGTTCTGGCTGCTGCCCATGATGCGAGGCCCTTACAGGCAAGCGGCGTGGCTGGAAAGCGGGGGCGCGCGGGGCGCACAGCAAAAAGGGCGGCGAGGCCTGTGCCTGCCGCCCTTGTCGCAAACCACCTTCGAAGGTGGTGACCCGTACGGGAATCGAACCCGTGTTTCAGCCGTGAAAGGGCCGCGTCCTAACCGCTAGACGAACGGGCCGTCGCGGTGAGAGCGCGCCTTTAGGGTCGTGGTTCGGGCCGGTCAAGCCCCGACTTGCGAAGGCGAACGCGAATTTTGTCCACACGCCCGCTCAGTCGGCGAAGGCGGCGTCCTCGAGCTGCAATTCGGCCGCCGGGCGGCTCCCCCAGTCGTCGATCCTGGCGCGCCCGGCGAGGTGGAAGCGGCGGCCCTGGTGGCGGTGGAGGAGGGTCTGGCCCAACTCGGTCTCCGCCGCGCGGAAGGCGATCGCCTTGAAGCTCTTGCCGTCCGGTCCGCTCGCGACCACCCGCACGTGGTCCTTGCCGACGAGGTCCGCCTTGACGATCCGCACCGGCCCGACCGCGACGCGCGGCGCGGGCCAGCCGACGCCGTAGGGGCCGGCCGCCTCGAGCGTCTCGACCAGCGTGGGGGTGAGCCCCCCGGGGGCGAGCGCGAGGTCCAAGAGCATCGCCGCTCCGGCCCGGGCACGCTCGACGTCGCGGGCGAGCCGCTCGTCGAGGAAGCCCGCGAAGTCGGCGAGCCGCGCAGGCTCGATGGTCAGCCCCGCCGCCATCGCGTGCCCGCCGCCCGCGACCAGCAGTCCGGCTTCCCGCGCGGCGATGATCGCGGCGCCGAGATCGACCCCGCTGATCGAGCGGCCCGAGCCTTTGCCCTGGCTTTCGTCGAGCGCGATCACCACCGCGGGCTTGCCGGTCTTCTCCTTGATGCGCCCGGCGACGATACCGATCACCCCGGGATGCCAGCCGTGCCCGGCGAGCACCTGCACCGCCATGTTGTGCTGCCCGGCGAGCTGCGCCTCGGCGGCCTCCTGCACCGCGGCCTCGATCTGGCGGCGCTCCTCGTTCAATTGCGAGAGCTGCGCGGCGATCGCGCGGGCTTCCTCGGGGTCGGTGGTGGTGAGCAGGCGCACGCCGAGGGTGGATTCGCCGATCCGTCCGCCCGCGTTGATGCGGGGGCCGAGCGCGAAGCCCAAGTCGCTGCATTGCGGCGCCCGGGTCAGCCGGCTCGCGTCGATCAGCGCCGCCATCCCGATCCGCCCCCGGCGGGCGAGCACCTTCAGCCCCTGCGCGACGAAGGCGCGGTTGAGGCCGTGGAGCGCGGCAACGTCGGCGACCGTGCCCAATGCGACGAGGTCGAGCAGGCCCATCAGGTCGGGCTCGCGCCGCCCGTCCGCGAACCACCCCTGCGCGCGCAGGGTCCGCACCAGCGCGATGCCCAGCAGGAAGGCGACGCCGACCGCCGCGAGGTGGCCGTGCGCCGCGCCGAGGTCGCTCTCGTCGAGGCGGTTGGGGTTGACGAGCGCGAGCGCCGGGGGAAGCTCGGCGGCGCACTTGTGGTGGTCGACCACGATCACGTCGACCCCCGCCGCCTTCGCCATGCCCAGCGCCTCGTGCGCCATCGCCCCGCAATCGACGGTGACGATCAGCTGCGAGCCGTCCTCGGCGAGCTTCACCAGCGCCTCGCCGGAAGGGCCGTAGCCCTCGAGCAGGCGGTCGGGGATGTAGTAGCCCGCCTCGAGCCCGAGCTGGCGCAGCAGCTCGACGAGCAGGGCGGCACTGGTCGCGCCGTCGACGTCGTAGTCGCCGTAGATCGTGACTGTCTCACCCCCGACGACCGCGGCGGCGAGGCGCTCGGCGGCGGCGTCCATGTCGCGGAAGGTCGAGGGGTCGGGGAGGAATTCGCGCAAGGTCGGTGCGGCGTGGCGGGCGAGATCGTGCTCGGCGACGCCGCGGGTGAGCAGCAGCTGGTCGAGGATCGAGCGGTCGAGGCCGACGGGACCGGCCTCATCCCCCAGCTCCATGTTGCCGCCGCGCCAGCGCCACGCCTTGCCCGAGAGCGAGCTCGTCACCCCGAGGACGGGCGCAAAGGGGGGAGGGGCGAGCGGACGGGCGGCCATGCGCGCGTGCTTAGCGCATGGGCGCAAGAAAGGGCAGATGCGCGGCATTGACAATCGACAGCCGCGCGCGCCAGCCTCGCGCGCTCATGTCCGCGCCCCGCCTCCTGATCCTCTGGCACAGCCGCACCGGCGCGAGCGAGGCGCTCGCCCGCGCGGCGGCCGAGGGGGCGGGGGAGGCGGGCCGGCTCGTCGCGGCCGCCGATGCCGAACCCGCGATGCTTCTGGAGGCGGGCGGCTACCTGTTCTGCTGCCCGGAGAACCTCGGCGCGACGAGCGGGCTGATGAAGGAGATGTTCGATCGCGCCTATTACCCGCTGCTCGGGCGGGTCGAGGGGCGGCCCTATGCGACGCTGATCGCCGCCGGATCGGACGGCGAGGGGGCGCAGCGGCAGATCGACCGGATCGTCACCGGTTGGCGGCTGAAGCGGGTCGCGGCGCCGATGATCGTCAATCTCGCCGCGCAGACCCCCGAGGCGATCGCTGCCCCGAAACGGGTCGCCGCCGCCGATCTCGCCGCCGCGCGCGCGCTTGGCGCAGGGCTTGCGGAAGGGCTGCGGCTCGGCCTGTTCTGAAATTGCTCCAGAACGGGACAGTCTCCCCCTTTGGGGACTCGACGCTCGCGGGCAAACAAGTCAGATAAGAGACATCGAATTCGGGACCTTACAACAAGCAATCGAGGGGGGCCTCGACTATTCCACAGTCGCAGCGAGCCGAGCATGCCCAGCTGCACCTGCTGTTTGCCCCCGGCAACCGGCCCGATCGGCGCGCGCTCGCGAGCTTCGTCAACCATCACCGCGCAGTCAGCATCAGCCATGATCCCTTCCCCGAGAGCGGCGAGCACCCCGAGGCGCTGTGGCCCGCGCAGCAGCACTGGCTCGAACTGCTCTGCGAGGGCCTGACCTTCGATCTCGCGGGCCTCGCGCCCGGCCCGGCGGCGCCCTTTCCGCAGCTGACCCACCGCTTCGACCTGCCCGCGCTCCCGGTTGAGGGCGAGGTCGAGACGCTCACCCTGCGCCCCGGGCCGCACCTCGCGGCCGGCGGCAACGCGATGCCGCTGATGCGCACGCTGCTCACCCTTGGCTGCGAACTGGTGCGCCATTTCGACGATCTCGTCGCGGTGGGCTGGGGCCCGGCGAAGAGCGCGATCGGTCGCCGCTTCTTCGAGAGCACCGCCGCCGCCTGGCTCGACGGCGGGCCCTTCCCGGCGCTGGGCCTCACGGTCTTCACCCAAACCGCCGACGATTCGCTCGAGAGCGAGGGACTCGCCTTCTGGATCGGGCAGGAGCTGCGCATCGAGCCGCCGCTGAGCCTCGACAAGGTCGCCGCGACCCGGCTCGGGATCCGGCTCGTCAATCATCTCGTGATCGTCGGCGGGCTCCAGGACGATGACCGCATCATCGCCCCCGACGGCACGCCGCTGGTGCTGCGCCCTTCGCGCAACCGGGCGGTCATCAGCGTGTGGCGGGAGTAGTCATGCCGCAAAGGGATCACACCGAACATCGCACCACCATCGCCTTCCGCGCGGTCAACGCCTGCGGGAGCGCGGGCTATGATCCCGCGCTTCAGCGGCACCACCTGCTGCCGCGCCAGCTCCTCTCGGAGCGCTGCTTCGGCCGAATGTTCGCCGCGCTCGGCCGGGCCGAGGTCGGCTTCGACGATTTCCGCCGCAACGGCTTGCTGCTGCCCGCACGCGAGGATGCGAGCTTGCGCACCGGGATGCCGCTCCACCGCGGCCCGCACCACCGCTACACCGAGATGGTGATCGCCCGGGTCGGCACCATCGAGGCGCGCTGGGCCGAGGCGCGCAAGCACGACGAGGCGGCCGCGCTCGAGGAGGCGCTGCTGCGGCTCCACCTGTTGCAGGGCGCGCTCAGGCGCCAGCTGCTCGCCGCGCGCCGGCGGATCGTGCTCAGCCGCAAGGACCCGCTGGGCAGCGGCTTCGACTTCAACGAGCTGGACGCGATGGCCGAGCTGCTGTGGGGCGCGGACTAGCTATTCCGCCGCCTCGGCCAGCGCGTTCCACGAGGTGAAGCCCGAATTGGCGAGAAGCTGCGCGCGCGCGGCGTGATACTCGCGCTCGAGCCGGGCGACGAGGTCCTCGACCGTACCGACCTCCTTGATCGTGCCGATCCCCTGGCCCGAGCCCCAGATGTCCTTCCACGCCTTGGCCTTGGTGTTGCCGCCGCTGCCGAAGTTCATCTTCGACGGATCGCTCTCGGGCAGGTTGTCCGGATCGAGCCCCGCCGCCTCGATCGAGGACCTGAGGTAGTTGCCGTGCACCCCGGTGAAGAGGTTGGTGTAGACGATCCCCTCCGAGGAGCCCTCGACGATGCCGTTCTTGTAGCCCTCGGTGGCGTTCGCCTCTTTCGTGGCGATGAAGGCGCTGCCGGCATAGGCGAAGTCGGCGCGCAGGGCCTGGGCGGCGAGGATCGTCGCCCCGTGCGCGACCGAGCCCGACAGCGCCACCAGCCCGTCGAACCACGCGCGGATCTCCTGCATCAGCGCGAAGGGCGAGAGCGCGCCGGCATGGCCGCCCGCACCCGCGGCGACGGGGATCAACCCGTCCGCGCCCTTCTCGATCGCCTTCCTCGCGAAGCGGTTGTTGATGACGTCGTGCATCGTGATCCCGCCCCACGAGCGGACCGCGGTGTAGATATCCTCGCGCGCGCCCAGCGAGGTGATGATCATCGGCACCTGCCACTTGGCGCAGGTCGCCATGTCGGCATCGACCCGGTCATTGGTCTTGTGGATGATCTGGTTGACCGCGAAGGGCGCCGCCGGACGATCGGGGTTGGCGCGGTTGTGCGCGGCGAGCTCCTCGGTGATCTGGTGGAGCCACTCGTCGAGCTGCGACTGGGGCCGCGCGTTGAGGGCCGGGAAGCTGCCGATGATCCCGGCCTTGCACTGCGCGATCACGAGCTCGGGGCCCGAGACGATAAACAGCGGCGATCCGATCAGCGGCAGGCGCAGACGATCGAACGGGGCGGGAAGGGGCATGGGTTTCTCCTCGAAATCTATTCGGCCTGAACGGGGTTCTCTAACGCAGGTTCCAAGCCAGCCAAGCGCGTTTTTGCGAGTGACGTTACGTCACGCGAGCAGGTCTCCGAGGCTGTAGAACCGCGCCGCCGTCCCGGCGAAGAGCGCCGCCTTCTCATCCGCGCTCGCCCCGCTGGCGAGGCGCTTGAAGGCGTTCCACAGCACCGCATAGTCGGCGCCCCAGGAATCGACGGGGTAGTTGCTCTCGAACATCGCCCTCGAAGGCCCGAAGGCTTCGATACAGGTCTCGATATAAGGGCGCCACAGGTCCGCGAGCGCTTCCGAGCCATATCCCGCGGCGGGTCCCTCTTCCGGCAGGGCGCAGAAGGCCATCGCGAGGCCGCCGAGCTTGACCACCACGTTCTCGCATTTCGCCAGTTCGCGGATGTTGGCGGCCCAGGTGTCGAAGCGCTCGGGCAGGGTCCCCCTGTAGCTCCCGAGCCCGACCGGCGTGCCGCAATGGTCGAGGCAGATCGGCTGATCGGGGAAGGCGCGCGCGAGGTCGATCACGTCGGGGAGCTGCGGCTCGAGCAGCCACGCGTCGAAGGTGAGCCCGCGCTTGCCGAGTTCGGCGAAGCCCTCGCGGAAGGTCGCGTCGCGGTAGAGCCCCTCCGGCGCATGGAAGGGCGCGCCGAGCACGCTCGCATCCTTGTCCCACGCTGCCTGATGGCGGATGCCCCTGAATCGGCGCGGGGCGGCGGCCTGAAGCGCGTCGAGCACCGCGCCCGCCGCGCTCCCGCGGGTGAGGTCGGCATGGCCGACGATCCCCGCGCAGTAGCGCGAGCCGCCGTAGAGCCCGCTCGCCGATTGCGCCGCGACGCCGTTCACGAACTCGACCTCGCCGACCGGCTTCAGCGCGTCCCCGTAGGCGCCGTTGTAGAAGGCGCCGCACTCCATGTAGACGGTCGCGACGATGTTGTGCCCGCTCGTCATGTGCGCGTGGAGCGCGTCGAAGGTGTAATAGGCGTGGGGCGCGATCGCGGCGATGAAGGGGTGATGCGGCTGGGGGAACATCGGCACCATCGGCCTGAGGTCCCAGAGGTGGTGGTGGGGGTCGATGATCGCCAAATCCGCTTCAAGAATCGGTTCGGGCTCGATGATGGTCTCGGTCATGGTCTCTCCCTCGCGCGCCTTGGCGGCGCTTGTCGGGGAACAGACCTAGCCGCACGCCGGGCCCGCGCAAGCTCCCAAAAGCTCAGTCCACGGCCCGCACGTAGAGGTGCCAGGTCGCGTGGCCGAGCACGGGGAGCGCGACCACCAGCCCGAGGAAGGCCGGGATCAGCGCGGCGAAGAGCAGCACCGCGATCAGCGCCGCCCAGCCGGTCATCACCGCCGGATTGCGCCCCACCGCCGCGAGGCTGGCGATGATCGCGGTGAGGAAGTCGTGCCGCCGGTCGACGAGCAGCGGCAGGCTGATGACGGTCATCGCGTAGAAGGCGAAGGCCATGAGGGCTCCCACGATGCTGCCAACGCCCAGCATCGCCAGCCCCGAAGGCGTGAGGAAGGCCGCGAGCGTCTCGCCGACGCCCCCGCCGCCGATCCCGCTCTCGGCCATGAAGACGGCGAAGATCGCGTGGGCGACGATCATCCAGAAGGAGAAGGCGACGAAGACGATCACCCCCATCGAGAGGATCTGGTCGTCGCCGTGCCCCTTGAGCGCGCCGAGCACCGCGCGCCAGGTGAGCGGCTCTCCCGCGGCGCGGCGGCGGCTCGCCTCGTAGAGCCCGACCGCGACGAAGGGGGCGACCAGCGGGAAGCCGGCGATGGCGGGGATCAGCCAGGTGGGATTGCTCCCCGCCAACGCCGCCCAGCCGATGCCGAGCCCGGCGAGGACATAGACCCCGCCGAAGAACAGCCCGAAGCGCGGCATGGCGAGAAAGTCGCGCCACCCCGCCGCGAGCGCCGCGGCGAGGTCCCCCCACGCGAGGTCCCCCGCCACCTGCGGCCGCGGCGGCGCGGCGCTCACGGGAAAGCCCGGTTCGCTGGCGTCCATCGCTGCTCTCCCTCCCCAAGTGACCGCGCGTGAAACTGCGCGCGAACGCAGCCGGACGCAAGGGCGGTCGGAGCGGAACCCGGAGCGTATCGGCAGCCCCTCGCGCGGGACCATGCGCAGGGGTCGAGCAAGGGAGCCCGCAAGAAGCTTGCAGGCGCGCTTCAGCTTCAGGCCCCGGCGGCAGCCGCTCCGCTGGCTTTTGGGGAGCGGACAGGGCGTCGGGCGGCGGGGCGGCGAGGCCCTGCGCCGACGGGTCGCTCGCGCCAGCCAACGCGCAGCGCCGCCGTTGCTCCCGGTCGCGCCGGACAGGCCGATCGGCGTCCGCGCTGAGACCGGAGCCGTTCGGCGTGCCAATGCGCCGCGCCGCTACTTCGCCTCCGCGCCGGCGGGCTGCGGCTTGAGGTGCGTGTCGAACCACTCGACCGTGCGGCGCAGCGAATCGATCTGGTTCTCGCGCTTGCGGAAGCCGTGGCCCTCGGCGGGGTAGAACACCGTCTCGACGACATTGCCCTTGGCCGCGAGGATGTCCGCCACCTCCTGCGCCTGGCCGCGCGGCACGCGGATGTCGTTTTCGCCCTGGAGGCTGAGCAGCGGCGCCTTGGCTCTGGCAAGATAGGTCAGCGGCGAGGCCCGGTCGTAGCCTTCCGGGTTGTCCTCGGGCGTCCCCATCAGCGTGCGCTGATAGGATTTCGTGAACTCGTCCTGGTCGCGGTACATGCTGCGCCAGTTGATGATCCCGAACCACTGCACGGCGGCCGCGAATTCGTCCGGCGCCTTGCCGATCGCCATCAGCGTCATGAACCCGCCGTAGGAGCCGCCGAAGATCCCGACACGCTGTGGATCGACATAGCCGCTCGCGACGAGGAAGCGCTTGGCCTCGATCGTGTCCTTGAGGTCGCCGCCCCCGAGGTCATCGTAGTTCGCCGCCTGGAAAGCCTTGCCGTAGCCGGTCGAGCCGCGGAAATTGGGTTGGATGACGACATAGCCCCGGCTCGCGAGCGCGGCGGCATAGGGGCTGAAACTGTCGACGCTCTGGCCGGTCGGCCCGCCGTGGGGGAAGACGATCGCAGGGTTGCTGCCGTCGCGCTTGAGGTTCGCGGGCATCGTCACCAGCGCACTGATGAGGGTGCCGTCGAAGCTCTTGTAGGTGACCATCTGCGAGGTCGCGAGCGCCTCGGGACGCAGGCTCGCGACGGCGAGGTTGGTGACCCGGCTGAGGCTGCCCGTCGCGAGGTCGTAGCGGCTGATCTCGCCCGCGACGTTGGCCCCCATGTTCGTCACCAGCAGCGCGCGGCCGTCGGGCGAGCGGGCATCGCGGCCGCTCGCGAAGTTGAGCCCGGCGGGGAGCTTCAACGGCGTCTGCGCGCCGGTCGCGAGGTCGTAGCGTTCGAGTGCGGTGCGCATGTCGTCGCTGCTTTCGACCAGCAGCGCGGTGCCGTCGCGCGTGAAGCGGATCGCGGATTGCTCCCAGGGGGTCGGCTTGAGCCAGGTCCACCGGCCGCTTGCGAGGTTGTAGAGCCCCGCGCGCGCTCGGCCGATCGCGGTGTCGGTGGTCACCGCGAGCCACTCGCCGTCGGGGCTCACGTCGGCGAGCGCGAAGATCGTGCCCTCGGCGCCGAGCACGCGCGTCGCCTTGCCGGTCGCGACGTCGACGCGCCACACCTCGCTGGTGGACGAATCCACCTTCTCGCGGTTGGCGTAGATCGTCTTCCCGTCGTCGGCCCAGACTTGCGGCGCCCACGCGAAGGCGGGGTCCGCCTCCCTGGTGAGCACCCTGACGGTGCCGTCGGGCGCGAGCACCGCGAGGTTCGCCTGGCCGTCGTTGCGGTTCTTGACCGACAGCGCCATCAGCCCGCCCGCGCCGCCCGGCACGAGGCCGCGCTCGGCGATGTCCGGGGTGCGGGTGATCTGCTCGACCGCCCCGCCGCCGACCGGCACGCGGTAGATGTCGTGATATTCGTTCCCGCCCTTGTCCTGCTGGAAATAGAGCCACTTGCCGTCGGGCGAGGCGGCGAGCCCGCCCTGCGCCTCGTCGGACTGGGTGAGCTGCAGCGGCCAGCTCCCCGCGGCGTCGGTACGCCAGATGTTGAAGCGGCCGGTGAGATTGGTCGAGAGGAAGATATGCTCGCCGTCGACGCTCCAGGCGACACTCGCGGCGGTGCGCGAGCTGCCGATGTCCTCGAGCGGCACCGCGCGCGCCTCGGGGTTGACGGGGGAGGTGAGCGTCTTCGGATCGGTCACCGGCCGCTCGGGCGTGGCGATCTGCGCGGCCAGCGGTGCGGTGAGCATCGGGGCGCTCATCAGCAGCGCCGCCATCATCGTCTTGTGCATGTGTGTTTCCCCCCAGACGCCATCGCAGGCGCAGGGGAGAGGATACCATCGAAGCCGGCGCTTGCCAGCCCGATCTGGCTCAGGCGGGCGCGCGCGCCACCGCCGAATTGGCGGCGGAGAGCACCGCGCGGACGCTCGCGGTGGCGATGTCCTCGTCGATGCCGCAGCCCCAGATCGTCGCTCCGCCGGGCGCGCGGCATTCGAGATAGGCGGCGGCGCGCGCGTCGGTCCCGGCGCCCAATGCGTGCTCGGTGTAGTCGATCACCTCGAGCTCGACCCCGAAAGCCTCGCGCAGGGTGTCCATCACGCTTGAGATGAGCCCGTTGCCGCGCCCCGACACCGACTGCTCGGCGCCGTCGACAGCGATGGTCCCGGCGAAGATGCGCGTGCCGTCGGAGGCGCGGCTCTCCTCGTAGCGGACGAGCTGGAAGTGCTTGGGGTGGATCTTGACGTGATAGGCGCGGCGGAAGGCGTCCCAGATGTCGGCGGCGTTGAGCTCGCGGCCCAGCTCGTCGGCCATCGCCTGCACGTGGCGGGAGAAATCGGCCTGCATCTTCTTGGGAAGCTTCAGGCCCTGGTCCTTCTCGAGCACCCAGGCGAAGCCGCCCTTGCCGGACTGCGAATTGACGCGGATCACCGCCTCGTAGGAGCGGCCGAGATCGGCGGGGTCGATCGGGAGGTAGGGCACGCGCCAAAGGTCGTCGTTCTGCGTCTCGCGTGCCTCGAAACCCTTCTTGATCGCGTCCTGGTGGCTGCCCGAGAAGGCGGTGTAGACGAGCTCGCCGCCATAGGGGTGGCGCTGGTGGACGGGGATGTCGTTGCAATACTCCACCGTCTCGATCACCCGGTCGATGTCCGAGAAATCGAGCCGCGGATCAACGCCTTGCGTGTAGAGGTTGAGAGCCATTGTCACGAGGCAGCAATTCCCGGTGCGCTCGCCATTGCCGAACAGGCAGCCCTCAACCCGGTCCGCGCCCGCCATGAGCCCGAGCTCCGCCGCCGCGACGCCGGTGCCGCGGTCGTTGTGGGTGTGCAGGGACAGGACCGCGCTCTCGCGGTTCGGCAGGTGGCGGCCGAAATACTCGATCTGGTCGGCGTAGATGTTGGGCGTCGCCGCCTCGACCGTGGCGGGGAGGTTGAGGATGATCGGGTGTTCGGGGGTGGGCTGGAGCACCTCCATCACCGCGGCGCAGACCTCGATGCTGAAATCCAACTCGGCGGTCGAGAAGGTCTCCGGCGAATATTGGAAGTGCCAGTCGGTGCCCGGATACT
Organism: Erythrobacter sp. NE805; assembly: GCF_046452355.1. Classification (NCBI taxonomy): domain Bacteria; kingdom Pseudomonadati; phylum Pseudomonadota; class Alphaproteobacteria; order Sphingomonadales; family Erythrobacteraceae; genus Erythrobacter; species Erythrobacter sp. NE805. The sequence continues at coordinate 144,669 of NZ_JBKFDI010000002.1, forward strand.
TCGCCGCCTCGTCGCGCATCACCTTGGCCCCGGCGACGGCGATCGCCTTCACCTCCTCGCGGCTCATGCGGAAGACGATGTCGCGCCAGGCGGGGCTGACCGCGTTGTAGAGGTGGACGATCGCCGCCCGCGCGCCCTCGAGGCTGGCGAAGGAGGTGCGGATCAGGTCCTCGCGGCTTTGCGTGAGCACCTGGACGATCACGTCATCGGGGATCGCGCCGGACTTCACGAGGCCCGAGATGAAGTCGAACTCGGTCGCCCCGGCGCTGGGGAAGCCGATCTCGATCTCCTTGAGGCCCACCTCGACGAGGAGGTCGAAGAAGCGGCGCTTCTTCACCGCGTCCATCGGATCGATGATCGACTGGTTGCCGTCGCGAAGGTCGGTCGAGAGCCAGCGCGGCGCGCGCTCGATCAGGCGCGAGGGCCACTGGCGGCCCGGCAGATCGATCTGGCCGAAGGGGCGATACTTGGCGGAAGGCTGCTTGAGCATGGGCATGGGGATGGGGCTCGTCGCGTCGAAGGGAGGAGGAAGGCTGCGGAGGTTACCCTTGGGAGTGGGTGCCCCGCGTCCTTCGCGCGCGGCTGCCTACGCCCAAGGGCGCATAAGTCGAAGCAGCGGAAGTCCGTGTCCCGTCATGGTCGCCCTCATTGCCGATTATTGCGCGGGGTGCAAGCCGGGAATGGCCCCGATTTCACCCGCAGCGCGCGTCGCGGATGATCCCCTCGGCATCGAGCATGATCGACAGGCGCGGGTTGGTGGGATCGGGCGCGACATAGCCCTCGCTGCCGAAGGCGACGAAGCGCAGGTTCGCGGTCCGGCCGAGGGTCTTGGCGATCGCGGCGCGGGTGGGCTGGTCGGCGGGCTTGCCGATGAAGGGGCCCATCAGCGGCGCGCCGCAGGTGGCGGCGGCGGGATCGGTGAGGGTGCCGCGCGCGAAGGCGCCGGGGGCGGCGCCGGGCAGCGGCGCGGCGACCTGCGGCGTGGCGGTGGCGGCGGGCGCGGGGACCGGGCTCGCCCCGCCATTGCCGATCCGCTCGGCGAAGCTCTTTGCGTCCTCGGTCGGCTTCTCGGGCTCGCTCCCGCAGGCGGCGAGCGCGAAGGCAGGGAGGAGGGCGAGGAGGAAGAGGGCACGTGAGGCCGCGGTCATGTAGGGTGCTCCTTGGTGAGGCATGGCTCCGGCCCAAACGCGCATTGCGTTACCGGATCATGACAAGCCGCGCAGGCGCAGCCGGTCGGGGGTGAGCTGGTCGACCCGCGTCACCCCCATCAATCGCATCCCTCGCTCGATCTCGTCCTTGAGGATGCCGAGCGCGCGTTCGACCCCGTCCTGCCCCGCCGCGGCGAGGGCATAGAGGTAGAGCCGCCCGCCCGAGGCCGCGGTCGCCCCGCTGCATAGCGCCTTGAGCACGTGGGTGCCGCGCCGCACCCCGCCGTCGCAGATGATCTCGATCCGCCCGCCGACCGCATCGACGATCTCGGGGAGCTGGTCGAAGGGCGCGCGGCTGCCGTCCAATTGCCGCCCGCCGTGGTTCGAGATCATGATCGCGTCGGCGCCGATTGCGACCGCCCGGCGCGCGTCGGCGGCGCTCATCACACCCTTGAGCACGAAGGTCCCGCCCCAGTCTTCGCGGATGCGGGCGGCGGTGTCCCAGTCCATCGCGGTGTCGAGCATGGTGTTGAAATACTCGGCAATGCTCACCGCCTTGCCGGTCCCTTCCGCGACATGGGTGTCGAGGTTGGGGAGGCGGAATGTCTCGCGCAGCAGGTAGTCGAGCGTCCAGCGGGGCCGGGTGGCGTAGCTCCAGATGCCGGCCGGGGTGAAGCGCGGCGGGGTGGTGAAGCCCGAGCGCAGGCACCGCTCACGCTTCCCCGAAACGATGGTGTCGACCGTCAGCGCCAGCGCGTCGAACTTCGCGGCCTGGCAGCGCTGGATCATGCTCGCGTTCAGCCCCTTGTCCTTGTGGACGTAGAGCTGGAACAGCTTGGGGCCGGTGGTGAGCGCCGCGATCTCCTCGATGGAGCGCGTCGCGAGGCTCGAGATGCCGAACCACAGCCCGAACTTCTCGGCCGCCTTGGCGACCGCCGTCTCGCCCTGCCAGTGAAAGGCGCGCTGGACCGCGGTGGGCGAGAGCATCAGCGGCAGCGCGGACTTGCGGCCGAGGATCGTGCAGGAGGTGTCGATCGTCTCGACCCCGGCGAGCACGTCGGGGACGAGGTCGACCGCGGCGAAGGCGGCGGTGTTGCGCGCCTTGGTGAGCTCGTCGTCGGCCGCGCCGTCGATATAGTCGAACACCGGAAACGGCAGCCGCGCCCGCGCGAGCCTGCGGAAGTCGTCGATGTTGTGGCAGTCGGACAGGCGCATCGTGGCCGCCAGCTTTGGAACAGGAGCGTGGGTCTGTCGATGAAATTTCACGAGGGCGCCGCGTCACCTTTCGCAGGCTCGGGGCGAAAGACCGGCAGCCCCGGCCGCGTTATGGTGAGCGCCGCTGTTCCAGGAGACCTTCGCAATGCGACCGACCCGCATGATCCTCGCCCTCGCGACCATCGCCGCTCCTCTCGCTCTGCCCGTTCCCGCGATGGCCGACGGCGGTATCTATGTCGGCACCGAGGGCGGGACAATCGCCGTCAGCGGCTACGATCCGGTCAGCTATTTCCGGGGAACGGGGAGGCCGGTCCGCGGCAGCGGGAAGCACAAGATCGTCTGGAAGGGAGCCGAGTGGCACTTCGCCAGCGCCGAGAACGCCGCCGCGTTCAAGGCCAACCCGGCCGCCTTCGCCCCGCAATACGGCGGGCATTGCGCCTGGGCCATCGCACAGGGCTACCTCGCACCCGGCGATCCGACTGCCTACGACATCGTCGACGGCAAGCTCTACCTCAACTACGACCAGTCGATCCGCACCAAGTGGCGCAGGAACATCGCCGGGTTCATCGCCAAGGGCGGCCCCAACTGGGCGAAGGTTCCGGCGGGCAAGACCTACACCGGATCGTGGTTCGGGTTGTGAGGGGCGACAGGCGGCGCGACCGACCGCCGTCCGCAGGGATCACTTCTCGAATGCCACCGAGATGTCGAGCTCGACCTCGTCGCTGACGAAGGGGATGCCGTAGCTCACCCCGAAGTCCGAGCGCTTGATGCTGGTCTCGGCCTCGAAGCCGACGGTCTCCTTCTTGTTGAAGGGGTTGGCGCCGGCGCCGGTGAACTCGGCCTCGAAGGTGACGGGCTTGGTCACCCCGTTGAGGGTGAGGTCGCCGGTGATAATCGCCCTGGTGCGGTCCTTGGGATCGAGCTTCACCGCGGTCGAGACAAAGCGGGCAGGCGCGGGGGCGGGGCCGAAGAAGTCGGGCTTGCCGCCGTCCTTGCCGGCGCGCAGCAGGTGATCGGTGAGGCCCTTGCTCGCCGTGGTGACGCTGGCGACGGGGATCGTCACCTCGACCTTGGCCGCCTCCGGCTGGGCCGGATCGAGCACCAGCGTGCCCGCGACATCGCCGAAGATGCCGTAGTAGTCGTTGAAGCCGAAGTGATTGACCTCGAAGGCGATCAGCGAGTGCGCGGAATCGGCGGTGTAGGTCCCGGCGGTGACCCGCGCGGGGTCCTTGGCGCCGGGGGCCTGGGGGGCGGCGCCCTGGGCGAAGATCGCGGGGGCGGCGGCAATCCCCCCGGTGACGGCGAGGACGGTGAGCGCGGCGGCGGCGGCGAAGGCGAAACGGTTCATGGTGATGACCTCCTGTTGTCCGATAGACGTAATCGGCGAGGCTTCGCCTTGGTTCCGCCGCCCGCCGCGCGCTCGCTTCGTCCCGTCAGTTCTTCGCCTTGTCGACGAGCTTGTTGGCGGCGATCCACGGCATCATCGCGCGCAGCTTCTCGCCGGTCTGTTCGATCGGGTGAGCGGCGGCGCGCTTGCGGGCGGCCTTCAATTCGGGCTGGCCCGCGCGGTTGTCGAGCACGAAGTTCTTCACGAAGCGCCCGGACTGGATGTCGTCGAGCACCCGCTTCATCTCGGCCTTGGTCTCTTGCGTGATGATGCGCGGACCGGTCGTGATGTCGCCATATTCCGCCGTGTTCGAGATCGAGTAGCGCATGTTGGCGATGCCGCCTTCATAGAGCAGGTCGACGATCAGCTTGGTCTCGTGAAGGCACTCGAAGTAGGCCATCTCGGGGGCGTATCCGGCCTCGACCAGCGTCTCGAACCCGGCCTGGATCAAGTGGGTGATCCCGCCGCACAGCACCGCCTGCTCGCCGAACAGGTCGGTCTCGCATTCCTCGCGGAAGTTGGTCTCGATGATCCCCGAGCGACCACCGCCGACCGCGGAGGCATAGGCGAGGGCGACGTCATGCGCCGAGCCGCTCGCGTCCTGGTGGACGGCGATGAGGCAGGGCACCCCGCCGCCGCGCACATATTCGGAGCGCACGGTGTGGCCGGGGCCCTTGGGAGCGATCATGATGACGTCGATGTCGGCAGGCGCCTCGATCAGGCCGAAGTGGATGTTGAGCCCGTGCGCGAAGGCGAGCGCGCTGCCGGGCTTCATGTGGCCCTTGAGGTCGTTCTCCCAGATCGCCGCCTGGTGCTCGTCGGGGGCGAGGATCATGATGAGGTCGGCCCACTGCGCGGCCGCGGTGTTGGAGAGCACCTTGAACCCGGCGGCCTCGGCCTTCTTCGCAGTTCCCGAACCCTCGCGCAGCGCGATCGCGACTTCGGCGACGCCGCTGTCGCGCAGGTTCTGCGCATGGGCGTGGCCCTGCGAGCCATAGCCGACGATCGCGATCTTCTTCGGCGTGATCAGACCCAAATCGGCGTCGGCGTCGTAGTAAACCTTCATTGTCCGTCCTTGCTTGTTGTTGTCGCCGCCCCGGGCGAATGGAAAATCCTAGGCCCCCGCGGCCCCGCGCAGCATCCCGACCACGCCCGAGCGGCCGACCTCGACGAGGCCGAGGTCGCGCATCAGGCCGACGAAGCTGTCGATCTTCTCGGGCGCCCCGGTGAGCTCGAAGACGAAGCTCGTCGTGGTGGTGTCGACCACGTGGGCGCGGAAGATCTCGGCCACCCGCAGGGCCTCGACCCGCTTGTCGCCGGTGCCCGCCACCTTGATCAGCGCCAGCTCACGCTCGACGTGGGGGCCGGCGGTGGTGAGGTCGGTGACCTTGTGCACCGGCACCAGCCGCTCGAGCTGCGCCTCGATCTGGTCGATCACCTGCGGGGGGCCGTTGGTGACGATGGTGATGCGGCTCACCGCATGGTCCTCGGTGATGTCGGCCACCGTCAGGCTGTCGATATTGTAGCCGCGCGCGGTAAACAGGCCGGTGATCTTGGCGAGGATCCCCGGCTCGTTGTCGACCATGACGGCGAGCACGTGGCGCTCGGAGGCGGCCTCTGCGATTCTCAGCGGCATCACACCAGCGCCTTCGCTTCGTCGTCCATCGTCCCGTCGACATGGTCGCCGTAGAGGATCATGTCGGTGTGCGCCGCCCCGCTCGGGATCATCGGCAGGCAGTTGGCGTCCTGCGCGACGAGGCAGTCGACGATCACCGGACCCGGGTGATCGAGCATCCGCATGATACCGTCGTCCAGCTCGCGCTCCTCGGTGATGCGGATGCCCTTCCAGCCATAGGCCTCGGCGAGCTTCACGAAATCGGGGAGGCTGTCGGAATAGGAGTTCGAATAGCGGCTCTCATAGGTCAGTTCCTGCCACTGGCGGACCATGCCCATGTATTCGTTGTTCAAGATGAAGATCTTGACCGGCAGGCGGTATTGCGAGGCGGTGCCGAGCTCCTGGATGTTCATCTGGATGCTCGCCTCACCCGCGATGTCGATCACCAGCGCATCGGGGTGGCCGAGCTGTGCGCCGATTGCAGCGGGCAGGCCATAGCCCATCGTGCCGAGGCCGCCGGAGGTCAGCCACTTGTTCGGGTCCTCGAAACCGAAATACTGCGCCGCCCACATCTGGTGCTGGCCGACCTCGGTCGCGATGATCGGGCTGCGGTCGCGGGTCAGGGCATGGAGCCGCTCGACTGCTTTCTGCGGCATGATCATGCCCGGGTTCTTGGCCGAGCGCTCGGGATAGGCGAGGCACTCGCGCGCGCGCCATCCGGCGATGCGGGCCTTCCACTCGCCGAGGTTCGCGGCCTGCCGGCTCCCCCATGCCTCGATCAGCTGGCCGAGCACCGTCGCGCAGTCGCCGACGATGCCGAGCTCGACCGGAACCGTCTTGTTGATCGAGGACCGGTCGATGTCGATGTGGATCTTCTTCGAGCCCGGCGAGAAGGCGTCGAGGCGGCCCGTCACCCGGTCGTCGAAGCGCGCGCCGATGCAGACCATCACGTCGCACTTGTTCATCGCCATGTTGGCCTCGAAGGTGCCGTGCATCCCGAGCATCCCCAGCCAGTCGGGATGGGTCGAGGGGAAGGCACCGAGACCCATGAGGGTCGAGGTCACGGGCGCGCTGGTGAGGTCCTGGAACTGTCGCAGCAGCCGGCTCGCCTCGGGGCCCGAATTGATGACGCCGCCGCCGGTGTAGAGGATCGGCGCCTTGGCGGCCGCGATCATCTCGACCGCCTCGATGATCTGCTCAGGGGGCGCGACCATCTGCGGCGCATAGCGGTGCGCGCCCGCGCGGACCGCGGCGCGGCGTTCGGAGGGCACGGCGATCTGGACGTTTTTCGGGATGTCGATGACGACCGGACCGGGCCGGCCGGTGGTCGCGATCAGGAAGGCCTCGCGGATCGTCGCGGCGAGGTCGGCCGGGTCCTTCACGAGGTAGTTGTGCTTGGTGCAGTGGCGGGTGATGCCGATCGTGTCGGCCTCCTGGAAGGCGTCGGTGCCGATCAGGCTGGTCGGGACCTGCCCGGTGAGGACCACCATCGGGATCGAGTCCATCCACGCGTCCGCGATGCCGGTGATCGCGTTGGTCGCGCCCGGGCCAGAGGTGACGAGCACCACGCCGGGCTTGCCGGTGGCGCGGGCATAGCCCTCGGCCGCGTGCGCGGCGCCCGCTTCGTGGCGGACGAGGATGTGGCGGATGCGCTCGTCGCCGAACAGCTCGTCATAGATCGGGAGCACCGCGCCGCCGGGGTAGCCGAACACGAACTCGACGCCCTGTTCGATCAGGGCGTTCACGAGGATCGCCGCGCCGCTCATCGCGCTCGCGGGCTCGGTCGCCCCGAGGACCTTGGGGGCGGGGGCGGGGGCAGGGTCCGGCTTGCCGGGCACGGGAGCACTCCATCTGTCATTCGGCCCGCCGCTTGGGGCCTCGCGATAAAGAAAACCGGCCCGATGCAGGGGGAAGTGCATCGGACCGAGTGGGTGCCGCGCTAGGCGTTACAATCTGACAAGTCAAGAGCTAATCACGTAATAATGATGCGAAATAGCCTTCTATGTCGATATTTTCGAACCCCCACGTGGGGTGCGCCCGTGGCCATTCCGGGGGCGGCTGACGGCGGAACCACGTGAACTGGCGCTTGGCGTAGTTGCGGGTCGCCTGCTGCCCGGCGGCGACCATCCGCTCGGCGTCGATCTCGCCCGCGAGGAAGGCGGCGATCTCGGGCACGCCGATCGCGCGCATCACCGGCAGGTCGGGGTCGAGGCCGCGGGCGAGCAGCGCCTCGACCTCTGCGATCGCGCCCTCTGCGAGCATCGCCTCGAAGCGCGCGTCACAGCGTTCGTAGACCCAGGCGCGCTCGGGCTCGACGATCAGCGGCACGAGGTTGACCATGTCGGCGATGCCCCCCGCCTTGGCGAGCTGCCAGTCGGCAAGTGTCACCCCCGTGGAGCGCTTGACCTCGAGCGCGCGGGCAATGCGCTGGCGGTCGCCCGGGTCGAGCTCGCTGGCGCGCAGCGGGTCCTCGATTTCGAGGAGCTTGTAGGCCGCCTCCTCGTCCATCGCGCGCACCGCGGCGCGGATCGCGGGGTCGATCGGCGGGATCGGGGCGATGCCCTCGAGCAGGACCTTGAGGTAGAGCCCCGTCCCGCCGACGAGGATCGGCACCGCGCCTGCCGCGTGGCAGGCCTCGATTTCGGCGCGCGCGCGGGCGGCCCAGGCGGCGGCAGAGCAGGCTTCAGCGCCGTTCCAGGCGCCGAACAGGCGATGCTCGATCCCGGCCATCTCCGCCTCGTCAGGGCGCGCCGAGAGCACCATCAGGTCGGCGTAGACCTGCGCGGAATCGGCGTTGATGACCACGCCGCGCCGCCCGCGCGCTGCGAGGCGCTGTGCGAGATCAATCGCGACGGCGCTCTTGCCGCTCGCCGTCGGCCCTGCAATGAGCGCGAGGGGCGCTGGTGGAGAAGATGCGATGCTCATTGCCCGGCTGATAGCAGAGACAGCCGACAGGGAAACACGTCTCGACGCGCTCGTGGAGGCGTTGGCGGGAGAGGGCGCCGCGCTCGCCTCGGCGGCGCTGCTGCCGGGCGAGGAGGTGCTCGAGCTGTGCTTCGCCGCCGGGGAGCCTGCGACGGTGCTCGCCGCGCTCGACCGCCACATCGCCCCCGCCGCGGCGCTGGTCAGCCGCGACCTCGTCACCGTGCCGCGGCTGTTCGTCTCGGACATGGATTCGACGATGATCGAACAGGAATGCATCGACGAACTCGCCGACTACGCCGGGCTGAAGCCGCAGATCGCCGCCATCACCGAGCGGGCTATGCAGGGCGAGCTCGATTTCGAGGCGGCGCTGCGCGAGCGGGTGGCGCTGCTCGCCGGGCTGGGCGAGGAGGCGATTGCCGCCTGCCTTGCCGATCGCATCACGGCGACCCCGGGCGCCAGGACGCTGGTGGCAACGCTGGCGGCGCATGGAGCAAAGACGGTGCTGGTCACCGGGGGCTTTCATCACTTTGCCGATCCGGTGGCCGAGATGCTCGGCTTCGACCGGGTGGTGGCGAACCGTCTCGCGGTCGAGGGCGGCAAGCTCACCGGCGGGCTGATCGGGGCGATCACCGACAGCGCGGTCAAGGCCGCGGTGCTGCGCGAGGAGGCGGCGGCGCTCGGGGAAACCGCCGCGAGCCTCGCGACCGGCGACGGGGCGAACGACGTGCCGATGATCGCGGCGGCGACCTACGGCTTCGCCTACATGGCCAAGCCCAAGGCGCGTGAGGCGGCGAACGGGCGGGTCGACGCGGGGGATCTCACGGCGGTCCTCCGGTTGCTCGGCATCCCGCGCGTTGACTGGCGCGAGGCCTGAGGCGCGGATTTGAGGCAGCGCAAATATGGGTTGCACGATGCGTACCGAAAGGCTATTAACACTCGTGTAAGCAAGCGGGTGCTAAAGCGGCACTTCGCTGAAGGATCCTCGCATGACCCAATCTGATCGCACCGCCTTCACCCGGATGTTCGCCCCCGACGGCACGGTGCTGCTGCACCCCGATCGCCCGGCCGCGAAGTATCGCCCGCTGCGCGCCTTGCGCAACTTCCGGACGCTGATGAAGGACAAGGAAGACACCGCGGCAGTGTTCAAGATCTTCGAATCGCTGCCGTCCAAGGACTTCATGCCGCGCATCGCCGAACTCGCGCTTTCCGAACAGGGCGAGCGCCTGCGTCAGACCGAGGCATGGCTGCCCGACATCCTCGACGATCACGCCGCGCTGCGCCGCACCCCCAAGGGCAGCCTTGCGCACGCCTATTGCGACTTCATGGAGGCCGAAGGTCTGTCGGCCGCGGGCCTTGTCGCCGAGAGCGACCGTACGGGGCGCGAGCGCTATCCCGACCTTGTCGAGTGGTACATCAACCGCTCGCGCGACACCCATGACCTGTTCCACATCCTCACCGGCTATGGCCGCGATGCGCTGGGCGAGGCGAGCGTGCTGCTCTTTACCCACGGGCAGCAGCCGAGCCAGGGGCACCTGCTGATCGGCTATGCCGGGGCTGCGAACATCAAGAAGATGGCCAAGGGCACCAAGGCGCCGGTGCTGGGCGCGGTGCGTCAGGCGCATCGCACCGGCAAGGGGGCGCCCCCGCTGATCGCGCAGCCGATCCGCGAACTGCTCGCGCGCCCGCTCGAGGAGGTGCGCCAGCAGCTGCGTATCCCAGAGCCCACGCTCTATCGCGAATGCCACCGCGTCTGGCAGGCCGAGGGTGTGAACCCCTACGACCTGCTCGCGAGCAGCAAGCCCGCCGAGCCCGAACTGCTCGCCGCCTGAAGAGAGGATAGCCGATGAACGTCGTCGATCTCCCGCTGGTCGCCCCGGACCGCAAGACATCGGGCTTCCGTCCGCTGAAGGTGCTCCACCACTTCGGCAAGCTCGTCGAGGACAAGGAGGACACCGAGCAGGTCTTCCACATCATCGAGGCCACCAAGGGCCGGCGTAGCAATGCCCAGGCGCACGCCTTCATCCGCTCGCCCGAGGGCCAGCGCTTCCTGCGCGAGGGGACCGACATCCCGGCGATGCTCGACGACCACGCGCGCTGGGCCGATTGCGGGCCGAACACGGTCGCGGCGCACTACATCGCCTTCATGCGCCGCGAGGGGCTCTCGGCGGCGGGGCTGGTGGCGGAGAGCCACAAGTGGGCGCCGCCCGAGAGCCTGCCGCAGGACCAGACCCAGTGGTATTTCGACCGCCTGCGCGACACGCATGACCTGTTCCACGTGCTCACCGGCTATGGCCGCGACGCTCTCGGCGAGGCGGCCTTGCTCGGCTTCAGCTATCAGCAGAACCGCAACACCGGCATCCTCTTCATCGCCTATGCCGGGGCGCGGCAGATCAAGAAGGTGAGCGGCACCAAGGCCCCGATCTTCGCCGCCATCAGCGAAGGCCGCCGTCTCGGCCGCGCCGCCGCGAAGATCGCGCACCAGGACATTGCCGCGCTGATGCGCGAGGATATTGGCGCTGCGCGGGCGCGGCTCAACATCGGCAAGCCCGAGGTCTACCGCCAGTGCCTCGCGATCCTCAATGCCGAAGGCACCCTAAGCGAGGACATCTCCTTGAGCGGCGCGCAGGCGGCCTGAGCCTTCAGCGCAGCTCCTTGCGGATCACGAGCTTGAGGCCCGACCAGACCTCGTCGATCGCGCAGACCTTGGTATCGACCAGCCCGAGCGGCAGGCCGACCTCCCGGATCGTGTCCTCGGTGATGTCGGTCGGGACTTTCGACGCCTTCTTGGGCCAGCTCACCCAGATCTGACCATCGGGCGCGATCTGCTGGCGAAGCGCCGTCAGTCGGGCTTCGAGACACGCGCGCTCGGTGACGAAGACATGCGCGGCATCGATCCCTTGCGCCGGCTCGGCGACGAAGGTGAGTTCGAGCGCATGTTCGTCGATCTCGTCGAGCACGTGCTCGGGCATGGCATCGAACCACACCCGCATCCCGTCGCGCAAACTGAGCTTCCTGACGAGCGGCGTGCCGGAATAGCCCGAGGCCACCGGGTCAGCCCTCCATCCACTCCGCGAAGAAGCGCTGGTGCGCGGCGCGCAGCTCGGCGAGGGGAACGCCGAGGACCGCATCCCCGCCGACCGTGCCGATCCGCTGGAAGCCGATCTGCGCGGTCTCGTCGTTGCGGGTGCCCTTGGAGAGCGCGGCATTGAGCGCTTCGACGTCCGGCACGGTAACGAGGTAGCGCCCCTGGTCCTCGCCGAACCACCACTGCGCGGGGGTGTAATCGGGATTGCCCGCCTCGGTCTCGGCACCGATCCCGCCGGCAAGCGCCATCTCCGCGAGCGCGACCGCGAGGCCGCCGTCGCTAAGGTCGTGGACCGCGTTGACGAGGCCGTCGGCGATCAGTTCGTGGATGATCGCGCCCGCGTTCTTCTCCACCGTCAGGTCCGTCGGCGGGGTGCGGCCGCCTTCCACGCCCTTGACCACGCGCAGCCACAGCGACTGGCCGAGGTGCGAGCGGGTGGGATCGGGCTTGGCCCAGAACTCGGGGCCGACGAGGTAGATCGCATCGCCCGCGTTCTTGAAGTGCATCGTCATCATCTTGGAGAGGTCGGTGATGATGCCGACGCCCCCGATGGCGGGGGTGGGCAGGATCGCGCTGCCGCCGCCGGTCGCCTTGGACTCGTTGTAGAGGCTGACGTTGCCGGAAACGATCGGGAAATCGAGCGCGCGGCAGGCATCGCCCATGCCGTCGAGGGCGTGGACGATCTGTGCCATGATCTCGGGGCGTTGGGGATTGGCGAAGTTGAGGCAGTTGGTCACGGCGAGCGGCCGCGCGCCCACGGCGCAGAGGTTCCGGTAGGCCTCGGCAATCGCCTGCTTGCCGCCCTCGTAGGGGTCGGCGAAGACATAGCGCGGGGTGCAGTCGGTGGTGATCGCGAGTGCCTTGCCGGTCCCGTGGACGCGCACCACGCCGGCATCCCCGCCGGTCTGGAGCGTGTCGGCACCGACCTGCGAATCATACTGCTCGGCGATCCAGCGGCGCGAGGCGAGTTCGGGGGAGGACATCAGCGTGAGAAGGTCGGCGGCGACATCGTCGGTCGCGGGCACTTCTCCGAGCGGCTTCACGCCCGCCCATGCCGCATATTCCTCCTTTGAGAGGTAGGGCCGGTCGTAAAGCGGCGCTTCGTCGGCGAGCGGGGCGAGCGGGATGTCGCACACCACCTCGCCATTGAATTCGAGCACCATGTGGCCGGTATCGGTCACTTCGCCGATCACCGCGAAATCGAGCTCCCACTTGCGGAAGATCGCCTCGGCCATCGCTTCCTTGCCGGGTTGCAAGACCATGAGCATCCGCTCCTGGCTTTCCGAGAGCATCATCTCGTAGGGCGTCATGCCGGTCTCGCGGCAGGGGACCTTGTTCATGTCGAGCCGGATGCCGGCGCCGCCCTTGCTCGCCATCTCCACCGAAGAGGAGGTGAGCCCCGCCGCGCCCATGTCCTGAATGGCGACGATCGCGTCGGTCGCCATCAGCTCGAGGCAGGCCTCGATCAGCAGCTTCTCGGTAAAGGGATCGCCGACCTGCACCGTGGGGCGCTTGGCTTCGGCGTCCTCGCCGAAGTCGGCGGACGCCATGGTCGCGCCGTGGATCCCGTCGCGCCCGGTCTTGGAGCCGACATAGACGATCGGGTTCCCGACGCCGGTCGCGGCCGAGTAGAAGATCTTGTCCTGGTCGGCGACGCCCACCGTCATGGCGTTGACGAGGATGTTGCCGTCATAGGCGGGGTGGAAGTTGGTCTCGCCCGCGACTGTCGGCACGCCGACACAGTTGCCGTAGCCGCCGATCCCCGCGACGACGCCCTGCACGAGGTGCTTCATCTTCGGGTGCTCGGGGCGCCCGAAACGCAGCGCGTTGGCGTTGGCGATGGGTCGCGCGCCCATGGTGAACACGTCGCGCAGGATGCCGCCCACGCCCGTCGCGGCGCCCTGATAGGGCTCGATATAGGAGGGGTGGTTGTGGCTCTCCATCTTGAAGATCGCCGCCTGCCCGTCGCCGATGTCGATCACGCCCGCGTTCTCGCCCGGGCCGCAAATCACCCAGGGGGCCTCGGTGGGGAGCTTCTTCAGGTGGATGCGCGAGGACTTGTAGCTGCAATGCTCCGACCACATCACCGAGAAGATGCCGAGCTCGACGAGGTTCGGCTCGCGGCCGAGCGCGGAAAGGACGCGCTCGTATTCCTCGGGGGAAAGGCCGTGCTGTTCGACGATTTCGGGGGTGATGGCGGTCATGTGGGGGACTCCTTGGCCGCGGCCCCTAGATCATGGGGCGGACGAGGCCAAGCCGCCGCGTTTGCGAAAACCAGCGATTCTCCCCGACCCACGCCGCGATCCCCGTCAGCACGCCGAAGGCGAACAGTGCCTGCACATAGAGGAAGACCCCCGCACTCTCCGGGTGCGGGGCGAACCAGTTGACCGTCTGGAACAGCAGCATGCTCCCCGCCAGCACCAGCGGCGGCCCGAGCGGCCCGCGGGTGCGGCGCATGAAGAACACGAAAGCGCCGCCGGTGAGCAGCAGTTCGAGCGGCATCGCCACCCACGGCCAGTCCCACAGCCCGAGCCCGAGCTTCGGCGGCGTCCCGTCGAGGGTGAGATCGGGGACGTGCACCAGCCAGTCGAGCAGCCAGTGCGAGAGCGCCACCAGCCCGGAGAGCACGCCCAGCGCAAGGTCGCGCCGCCACAGTGCGACGATGCCGCAAAAAGCCGCGGCCCAGATCGCGGTGCCGAGCAGCGAGTGGGTGTAGGGCATGTCGTAGAGGTCGAATGGCACCATCGCGCTCGCCCCTGGGTCGATGCGCATGTGCTCGGCGCCGACGAGGGCGAGGGTGAAGAAACCCCAGTCGACGAGCTGGCCCGCGACGAACATCGTCGCCAGCCGCGGGCGCTCGGGGCTGACGGCGGCCGCGACGAAGGCCGGGGCGAAGTGACCGATGAACATCCTCAGGCGCTGGCAGGGGCGAAGCGCAGCACCGCGAGCGTCGCCAGCGCGCTCGCCGCGCCGGTGACGAAGGCGCCCCACAGGATGTCGAGCACGCTGATCTGCGTTGCCCAGACCTTCATCACGGCCTGCGAGGTGAGGTCGAAGGTCGCATAGCACAGCGCGCCCAGCAGGATGCCGTTGAGCAGCGCCGGCTGCACCGTGCCCGCCGCAATGCCGGGGCGGATCGCGAACCAGGTGATCCCGGCAATGTAGATGAGGTAGAAGGCCGCCGCCGCGCCGAGGTTGAAGTCCTTGGCCATGATCTCGCCGATCACCGGCTTGTACAGGTTCACCGAGGCCCAGCGCAGCCACACCGCGTCGAGCGCAAGAAAAGACACGGCCGCGACGCCGTAGGCGATGATCCACTTCAGCATGCGTCGGCTATCCCTGTCTTCCTGAACCCGCCCGTCGCGCGCAGCCTTGACCGCGCCAGCGCGCGCCGTCAATGCTGGCCGGCATGGACGAGGGCACCCCGGATATCACCGCCATGAGCTTCGAGCAGGCGCTCAGCCAGCTCGAGGCCATCGTGCAGCAGCTCGAGCGCGGCGACGTTCCGCTCGACCAGTCGATCACCCTCTACGAGCGCGGCGAGGCGCTGCGCGCGGCGTGCCAGCAGCGGCTCGACGCGGCGCAGGCGCGGATCGAGCGGATCGTCACTGCCGACGGCGGCGCGCGGGCGACGGGCACGCGGCCCTTCGACGCGGAAGGCTAGGGCGATGCTGATGGAAGCGGGGGGCGGCGTGCTGAACGAGGCGATCAAGCGCGTCCAGACCGAGATCGATTCGGTGTTCGACGCGCTGCTGCCGGTGCCGGACGACACCTCAGCGCGGCTCGTCGAGGCGATGCGCTATGCCGCGATCGGCGGCGGCAAGCGGGTCCGCCCGCTGCTGGTGGTGAGCACCGCGAGCCTGTTCGGGGTCGCACGCGATGCCGCGCTGCGCGCCGGGGCGGCGATCGAGGCGATCCACGTCTATTCGCTGATCCACGACGACCTGCCGTGCATGGACAATGACGACCTGCGCCACGGCAAGCCGACGCTCCACAAGGCCTATGACGAGGCGACCGCGGTGCTTGCCGGCGACGCGCTCCACGCGCTCGCCTTCGAGATCCTCGCCGACGATGCGACCAGCGAGGATCCCTTCACCCGCAGCGAGCTGATCCTCACCCTCGGGCAGGCCTCGGGCATGAACGGGATGGCGGGCGGGCAGATGATGGACATGGTCGCCGACGAGGAGGGCGTGGTCTACGACCTCCACGCCGTCACCCGGCTCCAGCAGCTCAAGACCGGCGCGCTGCTCGCGGCGGCGGTCGAGATGGGCGCGATTCTCGGCAAGGTGCCGCCGCAGGGCCGCGCGCACCTCAGGGCCTATGCCCGCGACATCGGCCTCGCCTTCCAGATCGCCGACGACCTTCTCGATGTCGAAGGCGATATCGAGAAGGCCGGCAAGGCGCTGCGCAAGGACAGCGAGCAGGGCAAGCAGACCTTCGTCACCCTGCTCGGCGTCGAGCGCGCCCGCGAGCAGGCCCGTGCGCTGGTCGACCAGGCGGTGCTGCGCCTTGCCTCCTATGGCAGCGAGGCCGACATCCTGCGCGCGCTCGCCCGCTATATCGTCGAACGCGACCGCTAGGTCTGCGCGCCAGAGAGGAGTCATCACCATGACGCGCCGCATCGGCATCTACCCGGGAACCTTCGACCCCATCACCCTCGGCCATGCCGACATCATCCGGCGCGGGGCGAACCTCGTCGATCACCTCATCATCGGAGTGACCACCAACATCGCCAAGTCGCCGATGTTCTCCGACGCCGAGCGCATCGCGATGGTCGAGCGCGAGGTCGCGGCATTGGGCCTCGCCAATGTCGAAGTGGTGGGCTTCAACGCGCTCCTCGTCGACTTTGCCGACGCGCAGGGCGCCTCGGTGGTGATCCGCGGCATCCGGGGCGTCACGGACTTCGAATACGAGTACCAGCTCACCGGCATGAACCGGCAATTGAACGACCGGGTCGAGACGATCTTCCTGATGGCCGACGTCAGCCTCCAGCCGATCGCCAGCCGGCTCGTCAAGGAGATTGCGCTCTACGGCGGCGACATCGCCAAGTTCGTGAGCCCGGCGGTGCGCGACGATGTGGTCGCCCGGGTCGAGGCGCAGGGCCGCAAGGGCGGCTAGGCGCGAGGGGGCCTCGCCCGCATCATTCATTGCAGTGTCAGAGAGGCGAGGGTAAAGCGCCTCACCAATCCGGATGGAACCATGACCCTGACCAAGTTCGCTCCTGCCCTTGCCGCCGTGCTCGCGCTGACCGCTCCGCACGCCGCCTTCGCCCAGAAGCAGAAGGACGACACCCCGCCGGTCGCGTTCGGCGACAATGCCAAGCAGCCGGTGACCAAGGCGGATACCACCGCGCCGCGGACCTATGCGCCGATCAACTACGATCCCTCGGTCGATCCCGAGAACGTCTGGGTGCTCGACCTGTCGAACGGCCAGCGGGTCAAGATCCGGCTCCAGGCCGATTGGGCCCCGGCGCATGTCGAGCGGATCAAGACGCTCACCCGCGCAGGCTTCTACAACGGCGTGGTGTTCCACCGCGTGATCGACGGCTTCATGGCGCAGGGCGGCGATCCGACCGGCACCGGGCAGGGCGGCAGCGAGCTTCCCGACCTCAAGGCCGAGTTCAACCCGATGCCGCACGTGCGCGGCACGCTCTCGATGGCGCGCGCGAGCGCCGAGGACAGCGCCAACAGCCAGTTCTTCATCGTCTTCTACCCGCGCTTCAGCCTCGACAAGAAGTACACCAATTTCGGGCGGGTGATCGAGAACATGGAAGCGGTCGACGCGATCAACCGCGGCGAGCCGCCGGCAAGCCCCACCTATATCGTCCAGGCCTCGCTCGAGAGCGACAATCTGCCGCCCCCGCCGCCGCCTGCGCCCAAGGAAGAGGCGATCACTGCCGACGCCTTGAGCGCGCCGCTGCCTCCCGCCCGGTAAGCCCCTTCCTTCGCCCGCGCCGAACCGCTAGGGACGCGCGGCATGAAGGTTGACCTGTTCGATTTCGATCTGCCGCCAGAGCGCATTGCGCTGAGGCCCGTGCGCCCGCGCGATGCGGCGCGGATGCTGGTGGTGCGCGGAAGCGACACGCCGTTCGAGGACCGCGGCGTGCGCGACCTGCCGCAGCTGCTGAACCCCGGCGACGTGCTGGTCTTCAACGACACCCGCGTGATCCCCGCCCAGCTCGAGGGCCGCCGCGCGGACGGCGAGGCGAAGATCGGCGCGACGCTCCACAAGCGGCTCGACCTCAGGCGCTGGCAGGCCTTCCTCAGGAACGCCAGGCGGGTGAAGATCGGCGACCAATTGGTGTTCGGCGGCGGCGTCACCGCGATTGCCGAGGCGCGCCACGCCGACGGCTCGCTCACGCTGTTCTTCGAGGGCGAGGAGCCGGTCGAAGTCCTGCTCGACCGCGCCGGCACGATGCCGCTGCCGCCCTATATCGCCTCGAAGCGCGGGATCGACCGCCAAGACCTCGAGGACTACCAGACGATGTTCGCCCGCGAGGAAGGCGCGGTCGCGGCCCCCACCGCCTCGCTGCACTTCACTGAAGCCCTCGTCGATGCGATCGACGCCGCCGGGATCGGCCGCGCGATGCTGACGCTGCACGTGGGCGCGGGGACCTTCCTCCCGGTCAAGGCCGAGGACACCGACGAGCACCGGATGCACGCCGAGTTCGGCCGCATCTCGCCTGCCACCGCCGACCAGCTCAACGCCGCGCGCGCGGCCGGCGGACGGATCATCGCGGTCGGCACCACGGTGCTGCGCCTGCTCGAGAGCGCGGTCGACGAGGATGGCACGATCCGGCCCTTCGCGGGCGACACCGCGATCTTCATCACCCCGGGGTATAGGTTCAAGGCGGTCGACGGCCTGATGACCAATTTCCACCTCCCCAAGTCGACGCTGATGATGCTCGTCAGCGCGCTGATGGGCCGCGAGCGGATGCTGGCCGCCTACGAGCACGCGATCGCGAAGGAATACCGCTTCTACTCCTACGGGGATTCGAGCCTGCTCCTGCCCTGAAGACCACGCGGCTGACCACCGAAAGCCAGGCCCCGCGCCTTGCAAAGCCGGGCCCAAGCGCCAAGTGTGCGCGCATGAACTCCTCCCCCGGCGCGCCGATTCTCGAAATCCGCGATCTCACCAAGACCTACCGCGGCGGCGTCACCGCGCTCGGCGGGATCGACCTCACCGTCCATCGCGGCGAGATCTTCGCGCTGCTCGGCCCCAACGGCGCGGGCAAGACCACGCTGATCGGCGCCGTGTGCGGCCTTGTGCGGCCGAGCGGGGGGACGATCCGCGCCTTCGGGCAGGACCTCGCCAAGGACTGGCGCAAGGCGCGCGCGCGCATCGGACTGGTGCCGCAGGAACTCGCGACCGACATGTTCGAGACCGTGTGGCACGCGGTCACCTATTCGCAGGGCCTGTTCGGCAAGCCCTCCGATTCCGCACGGCTCGAGGAGATCCTCAGGAGCCTTTCGCTGTGGGACAAGAAGGACGCGCAGATCCGCGCCCTGTCCGGCGGGATGAAGCGCCGCGTGCTGATCGCCAAGGCACTCGCGCATGAGCCTGAGCTGCTGTTCCTCGACGAGCCCACTGCCGGGGTCGACGTCGAACTGCGCAAGGGCATGTGGGAGCAGATCGCGGGGCTGAAGGAGCGCGGCGTCACCATCATCCTCACCACCCACTACATCGAAGAGGCCGAGGAGATGGCCGACCGTGTCGGGATCATCCAGCGCGGGCGCATCCTGATGGTCGACGAAAAGCGCGCGATGATGGAACGGCTCGGCACCACCGAGGCGGTGATCGACCTCGCCGAGCCGCTGCGCGAGGTGCCCGCAGGCCTCGCCGGCTTCCCGCTGGAACTGGCCGCCGGCGGCGCGCAGCTCGTCTATCGCGGCGGCAACGGCCAGGGCAGGGGCCGCGCCGAGGTCGCTGAGCTGACCCAGGCCCTGACCCGCGCCGGGATCGGCTTCACCAGCCTCGACATCCACGACAGCTCGCTCGAGGACATCTTCGTCGGCCTGCTGGGCGACAAGGCGGAGGCGGCGTGATGCACTTCAACCTCAGGAGCGCCTACGCGATCTACCGCCGCGAGATGGCGCGCGCCTTCCGCACCGCCTTCCAGTCGATCCTCTCCCCGGTGCTCACCACCTCGCTCTACTTCGTGGTGTTCGGCTCGGTGATCGGGGCGCGCATGGAGCCGGTCGGCGGCGTGCCCTACGGGGCCTTCATCATCCCCGGCCTGCTGATGCTCACCCTGCTCGGCGAGACCACCAGCAATGCGAGCTTCGGCATCTACATGCCGCGCTTCACCGGCACGATCTACGAGCTGCTCTCGGCGCCCGTGGGCGTCGCCGAGACCCTCGTCGGCTTCGTCGGGGCGGCGGCGACCAAGGGGCTGATCCTCGCGGCAATCATCCTCGCCACGGCGCGGCTCTTCGTCGACTACGAGATCGTCCACCCGCTTCTCGCGGCGCTGTACATCATGCTGGTGGCGGCGAGTTTCGCGCTGTTCGGCTTCATCCTCGGGGTGTGGGCCGACAGCTTCGAGAAGCTGGGCATCATCCCGATGCTGATCCTCACCCCGCTCACCTTCCTCGGCGGGACCTTCTATTCGATCCGCGACCTGCCCGCACCATGGGACTCCGTCGCCCTCGTCAACCCGATCGCCTTCCTGGTGAGCGGGCTGCGTTACAGCTTCTACGGGGTCTCGGACGTGCCGATCGGGGTCTCGCTCGGTCTGACCCTCGGCTTCCTGACCGTGTGTGTCGTCGTCATCGCCGTCATTTTCCGGACCGGATGGCGGTTGAGAGACTGATCCATGTTAGCAACCAAATGACACTGGTCCGACATGAAGCACCATCGGGCAGACATTAACGTAAACCGCTAGCTTTGTTCATTACACAGAAAAGACGTGCTCCTTAGCGATCCTTTCGACGTCGCACCTCCCGCGGCGGACGGAAAAGGACACAAGAACAATGAAGAAGCTCGTCTTCACCACGCTTGCCGCTGCCGGCGCGTTGGCGCTCCCCGCGGCCGCGCAGGCCCAGAGCACGACCGAGAACAAGCCCGAAGTCACCATCGGTGCCCAGGTCGGCCGTCACAATCTCGGCATCGACCTCGGCGATCTCGACGCCGACAACGGCGAGTTCGACGAACTCAACATCAAGGACACCGGCACGATCTACGGCGGCTTCGCGGCGGTCGACTTCCCGCTCGGCGAGAACCTCTTCGCCGGCGTCGAGGGCAACGCGAACCTCGGTGACGGCCCGATCGAGGCCGAATATGGCGTCTCCGGTCGTCTCGGCTTCCGCACCGAAGGCGGCGCCAAGATTTACGCCCGCGGCGGCTATCAGTGGGTCGACCTCGACCTCGAGAACCTGACCGGCGTGGACGAGGACTTCCTCGACGAGAACGGCCTCTCGACCCCCGACGTGGGCGGCGACTACCTCGTCGGCGTGGGCGCGGAAGTGCCGCTCGGCAGCGTCGTCCTGCGCGGCAACGTCGACACCATCGCCTTCGACACCCTGCGCGGCACGGTGGGCGTCGGCATCAAGTTCTGATCGGCCGCTGAGGCATCGATCGGAGGCGGGCCGTCTGCCACGTAGGCAGGCGGCCCGTTCCCTTAGGGGGTGACAGGCCGCCCGCGTGCCGTTAGCGGGCGAGCGCCATGACAGCGCCGCGCTTCCAGTTCACGCTCCACGCCGCCAGCGGCAAGGCGCGCACCGGCGTCATCCGGATGCGGCGCGGCGAAATCCGCACGCCGGCCTTCATGCCGGTCGGCACCGCCGCGACAGTCAAGGCGATGAAGCCCGAGGCGGTGCGCGCGACCGGCGCCGACATCATCCTCGGCAACACCTACCACCTGATGCTGCGCCCCGGTGCCGAGCGCGTAGCAAGGCTCGGGGGCCTCCACAGCTTCATGAACTGGCCGCGCCCGATCCTCACCGACAGCGGCGGCTACCAGGTGATGAGCCTCTCGGACCTCAGGAAGCTTACCGAGGACGGCGTCGAGTTCCGCAGCCACCTCGACGGCTCGAAGCACATGCTCACGCCCGAGCGCAGCATGGAGATCCAGCGCCTGCTCGGCAGCGACATCGTGATGGCCTTCGACGAGTGCCCCCGCGCCGACCGCCCGCGCGACGAGATCGCGGCCTCGATGGAGCTCTCGATGCGCTGGGCGAGGCGCAGCCGCGAGGGGTTCGACGCAGGCGAGGAACACGCCGGCCGCGCCGCCTTGTTCGGCATCCAGCAGGGCGCGTTGCACGAAGACCTGCGGCAGATCAGCGCCGACAAGCTCACCGACATCGGTTTTGACGGCTATGCGGTGGGCGGTCTTGCCGTGGGCGAGGGGCAGGAGGCGATGTTCGGCGTGCTGGATTACGCGCCCTCGATGCTCCCTGCCGACCGGCCCCGTTACCTGATGGGCGTGGGCAAGCCCGACGATCTCGTCGGCGCGGTCGAGCGGGGGATCGACATGTTCGATTGCGTGCTGCCGACCCGCTCGGGCCGCAACGGGCAGGCCTTCACGTGGGGCGGGCCGCTCAACATGAGGAACGCCCGCCACGCCGAGGATACCGGCCCGCTCGACACGCGCTGCGCTTGCCCGGTCTGCGCGATCTACAGCCGCGCCTATATCCACCACCTCGTCAAATCGGGCGAAATGCTCGGGGCGATGCTGGTGACCGAGCACAACCTCAGCTTCTACCAGGCGCTGATGCAGGCCATGCGCGAAGCCATCGCGGCGGACCGGTTCGCCAGCTTCGCCAGCGACTTCCGCCGCGATTATCTCCGGCCGAAATCCTGACGCGGCCGGAGCGGGCACGGGAAGCCCCTCGACAAGAGGCGCTTCCTCACTCTAGGGCCGCGCGCATGACCGACCTTCCCCTGAGCCCCGAGGACTGCATCACCATGGCCGAGGTGCGCGCCGGCGTCGACGCGCTCGACCGCGAGCTGGTGGCGCTGCTCGCCCGGCGCTTCGGCTACATGCGCGCCGCCGCCCGGATCAAGCCGACCCGCGAGGCGGTGCGCGACGAGGCGCGCAAGGCCGCGGTGATCGCCGCCGCCGTCGCCGAGGCCGAGGCGCGCGGGATTCCGGCCGAGGTCGTGGCCGATATCTGGGAGCGGCTCGTCGAGGGCTCGATCGCCTATGAATTCGGCGAGTGGGACCGGGTCAGGGCCTGACTGCGCCGGCAGGGGGTTGTGCACAGCATCGGAGTCGCTCCGGGGGCGGCGGATGTCACCTCCCGTCCCGCATCGAGGAAGAGATCTCCTCCCGCTCCCCCGGGCTCCAGAAGTTGAGGTCGAGGACCACGTCCATGCCGAGCGCAAGGCATCGCGTCCACACGGCCTCGATCTGCGCGGACACTCTCGCGGCATGATCGGCAAAGTGCTCCGCCGGCGGATCGAACCCGAAGAGCCGGGTCATCCATTCGTCGTGCGTGACGCGGATGGCGGCGTATTCCTGCTCCAGCCGATAGGCTAGGCTCGTCTTGCCGACGCCGGGATAGCCGTGGATCATATGGGCCGTTGGCATGCGATGTGCCCGCCGGGTTGCGAGGTGGAACTCGTGAACCCTTACCTGCCTGACGCGCGCTATCGCAAAAGAAAAGGGCGGCCCCGAAGGACCGCCCCGTTGCTTGCCGTTCGGCGCCGGCGCCCGATCAGCGCGAGTAGAACTCGACGACCAGGTTCGGTTCCATCGTCACCGGGTAGGGCACTTCGTCGAGCTTCGGCACACGGGTGAAGGTCACCTTGTCGTTGCCGTCGGGCATGACGTAGTCGGGAATGTCGCGCTCGGCGAGGCTCTGCGCCTCGATCACGAGCGCCATCTCCTTGGCCTTGGCGCCGAGGCTGATGACGTCACCCACCGCCACACGGCGCGAGGCGATGTTGCACTTCTGGCCGTTGACGTGGATGTGGCCGTGGCTGACGAGCTGGCGCGCGGCGAAGATGGTCGGCGCGAACTTGGCGCGGTAGACCACCATGTCGAGACGCTGCTCGAGCAGGCCGATCAGGTTCTGGCTGGTGTCGCCCTTCATGCGCGAGGCTTCGAGGTAGTTGCGCTTGAACTGCTTCTCGGTGACGTCGCCGTAGTAGCCCTTGAGCTTCTGCTTGGCGCGCAGCTGGAGGCCGTAGTCGCTCATCTTGCCCTTGCGGCGCTGGCCGTGCTGGCCGGGACCGTAGGAGCGCTTGTTGACGGGCGAGTTGGGGCGGCCCCAGATGTTCTCGCCCATGCGGCGGTCGAGCTTGTGCTTGGCGCTCTTGCGCTTCGACATGTGTCGTATCCTTCAATGTGCTGACCCGCCGGTATGGCGGGCTTCAACCCGGAATCGCTCCATTCCGCCACCGGGGGAGGAATGCGGCGCCTGCTTCACCGGGGTGCAGGGCCCATTTGCGAAGGCGCGCGCATAGCAGGATTGGCCGCCCGGTCAAGCCTCGCCGTCGTGCCGGCGGCTCAGCTGTCGCCGGTCGCGCGGTTGCGGGCCTCGAGTTCGTCGTGGGCAGGGTCCGAGCGCGGCTGCCATTCCTGGCGGGTGAGGCAGGCCTTGCGCGCCGCGATGCGCGATCCGGGCGTCAGATCAGCGGATGTTGTTGAGCTCGCGCCATTCCTCGGCGGTGCGGCAGACCTTGGTCTTGCGGCGGCTCGAGGCGTCGGCCTTGATGTAGCGGCAAATCTGCCGGTCCTCGGCTTTTGCTTCGCCCGTCGCGGCAGCCTCGGCCTTGTCGGCGGCGGGGTCGGCGGCGGGCTGCTCGGTGGCGGAGGGCGCGGGCGTGTCGGCGGGAGCGGTCTGCGCGGCATGAGCGGCGGCGGCGAACAGCACGGCGGCAACGAGCGCGCCGGAACGCGGGAGAATCGATTTCATCGGGAATCTCGCGGGGTTGCAGGGGGAGGGGAGCTTCGGCCTAACCCCTTGGGCCGCGCCTGTAAACCGCCTTCGCTCGCGCGCCGCGGCTCAATCGCGCGGCGGCTTCTCGATCGCGCTCAGCACGCCGCGCAGGGTGCGCACCTCGAGGTGGTTCCAGCCCGGCTTGGTGAGCAACCCGCGCAAGGTGCGGCGGGTCGCCTCGGCGCGGGTCGCGGGGCGGAAATAGCCGCGCGGCTCAAGCAGCGCCTCGAAATGGGCGATCAGCCCTTCGAGCTCCTCCTGCGGCGCGGGCGGGAGCGTGTCCTCGAGGGTGGGCTGCACCAGCGCCTCCCCGGCATCGGCGAGCTCGCGCCCCATCCGCGACCACTCGTAGGCGACGAGGATCACCGCCTGGGCGAGGTTCAAGGAACCGAACTCGGGGTTGATCGGGATCGTCAGGATGTTGCGGGCGAGCGCGACGTCCTCGGTCTCGAGCCCCGAGCGCTCGGGCCCGAAGATGATCGCGTGGCGGCCCGGCATCGTGTGGACCTGCCGCCCGGCCTCGTCGGCGCCGATCACCGGCTTGGTGACCCCGCGCTTCCTCACCGTGGTGGCGTGGACGTGCGCGCAGTCGGCGACCGCCTCGGCGGTGGTTTCGTAGACCTTCGCCTGTTCGAGCACGATGTCCGCCCCCGCCGCCGCGGGGCCTGCCGAGGGGTTGGGCCAGCCGTCGCGGGGGGCGACGAGGCGCATCTCGGTGAGCCCGAAATTGAGCATCGCACGCGCCGCCTTGCCGATGTTCTCGCCCAATTGCGGGCGCACGAGGACGATCACCGGCTTGTTGAGATCGGCCATGTTTGGCTTAGTCCTTCGCGGCTTGCTGGACGGTGTGGGCAAATTCCTCGAAGTCGCGTGCCTCGGAGAAATCGCGGTAGACAGAAGCGAAGCGGATATAGGCGACCGAATCGATCTGCCTGAGGCCCTCCATCACCAGCTCGCCGATATGCGAGGAGGGCACCTCGGCCTCGCCCGAAGTCTCGACCTGGCGCTGGATGCCGCTGATGAGCTGGTCCAGTCGCTCCTGGTCGATCCCGCGCTTGCGCGAGGCGAGCGCGATCGACTGTTCGAGCTTGGCGCGCTCGAAAGGCTCGCGCCGGTCCCCGGACTTGACGACCACCACCTCGCGCAACTGCACCCGCTCGAAGGTGGTGAAGCGCGCGCCGCAGGACGAGCACTGGCGCCGCCGCCGGATCGAGGCATTGTCCTCGGTCGGGCGGCTGTCCTTGACCTGGGTATCGTCGTGGGCGCAGAACGGGCAGCGCATTCAGAGGCTTACTTCTTGATCCTCGTATAGAGCATGTAGCCCGCGCCGGCGAGCAGGCCGATCGGCCAGGAGACCACCGGCAGGATCGCGCCCGCGAGCGCGCCGACCGCGGCGCCGGTCAGCACCGGCTTGGTCGAGGGATGGTTCATCCCCTCCTTGGCCATGCCCGAAACTTCGGCCTTGACGTCCTCGACCCAGTCCTGGGTTCCGTTGGGTTCGTTCATCAGGGGGAACTCCTTACATGCCGGGATAGACGGGGAAGGCAGCGCACAGGGCGCCGACCCGCTGACGCACCGATTCCTCGATCTGCGCGTCGCCCTCGGGGCCGTTCTTGGCAAGCCCTTCGACCACTTCGGCGATGAGCTTGCCGACGGTCCTGAACTCCTCCGGGCCGAAGCCGCGGGTCGTGCCCGCCGGGGTGCCGAGGCGGATGCCGCTGGTCACGAAGGGCGAGCGGGTGTCGTAGGGGATGCCGTTCTTGTTGCAGGTGAGGAAGGCGCGATCGAGACCCTTCTCGGCGTCCTTGCCGGTGACGTTCTTGGCCGTGAGGTCGACCAGCATCGAGTGGTTGTCGGTGCCGCCGCTGACGATCCTGAGGCCGTTCTCCTCGAGGCTCGCCGCGAGCGCGCGGGCGTTCTCGACGATGCGGTGCGCATAGGTCCTGAACTCGGGGCGCAGCGCCTCGCGGAAGGCGACCGCCTTGGCGGCGACGATGTGCATCAGCGGGCCGCCCTGAAGGCCGGGGAACACGGCCATGTTCAAGGGCTTGGTGAACTTCTCGTCGTTCCACAGGATGATGCCCGAGCGGGGGCCGCGCAGGGACTTGTGGGTGGTCGAGGTGACGATGTCGCAATGCGGGAACGGCGAGGGATGCGCGCCGCCCGCGACGAGGCCGGAGATGTGGCTCATGTCGCACAGCAGCACCGCGCCAACCTCGTCGGCGATGGCGCGGAAGGCCGGGAAGTCCCAGGTGCGCGAATAGGCCGTGCCGCCGCAGATGATGATCGTCGGCTTGTGTTCCCGGGCCTTGGCGGCGACCTCGTCCATGTCGATCGTCTCGGTCTCGCGGGTGACGCCGTAGGAGACGACGTTGAACCACTTGCCGCTCATGTTCACCGGGGAGCCGTGGGTGAGGTGGCCGCCCGAATTGAGGTCGAGCCCCATGAAGGTGTCGCCTGGGTTGAGGAGCGCGAGGAACACCGCCTGGTTCATCTGCGAGCCCGAATTGGGCTGGACGTTGGCGAAGGCGCAGCCGAACAGCTCCTTGGCGCGCTCGATCGCGAGGGTCTCGACGACGTCGGCATAGTCGCAGCCGCCGTAGTAGCGCTTGCCCGGATAGCCCTCGGCATATTTGTTGGTGAACACCGAGCCGGCCGCCTCGAGCACCGCGCGCGAGGCGATGTTCTCGCTGGCGATCAGCTCGATCTTGTCGCGCTGACGGGCGAGCTCCTTGGCCGTAGCCGCGGCGATCTCGGGGTCGGCCGCGGCGAGGTCGTCATGCCAGAAGCGGTCCATCGCTGAATCGGTGCGCGCGGCGAAATCGAGGGGGGCGGTGCTCATTGATGGGTCTCGATATGGTCGGAGAAGAAGGGGGGCTTGCCGAGCTTGCCGACCCGGCGCTGGTGGCGCCCGGCCGGATCGCCGGCATCGGCGAACTCGCTGTCGAGGAAGGTCGCAACGCAGGACTTGGCCATTTCGATCCCGACGAGCCGCGCGCCCATCGCGATGCAGTTGGCGTCATTGTGCTCGCGTGCGAGCGCGGCCGAGAGCGGCTCGGAGACGAGCGCGCAGCGCACCTGCGGGTGGCGGTTGACGCTGATCGAGATGCCGATGCCGCTGCCGCACAGGGCAATGCCGAATTCGACCGTGCCTTCCGCGATGATCTCGGCGAGGCGGTAGCCGTAATCGGGATAGTCGACGCTCTGCCCCGGCTCGGGGCCGAGGTCGGCGACCTCGTGGCCCTCCTCGACGAGCCATTCGGCGAGTTCGGCCTTGAGCTCCACGGCGGCATGGTCGGAGGCGATGGCGATGCGCATGGCCCGCCTATAGGCGCTGCCCCGGGATTTCTCCACCCCGCAGGCGGCCTTTTTCGACGAGGGGCTTAACCACTTGGCGGTAGAGCGCGTGGTAGGGGGAGGCATGGCTGCCCCCGCGCCCCGGATCAGCGCCGAGCAATGGCTCGCCCGCGTCTTCGCGGACGGGCGGCCGCGCCACTTCGGCACGGGCTGGCTGAGCGGGGTGCTGGGGATCGTGCTCGCGCTGCTGGCGCTGATGGCGGTGCTGTGCCTGCACTTCCCGCAATACCTGACCCTGCCCGAGCTGCGGTCGCGCTATCCGCTCGGCCTGGTGCGGCTCGCGATCGACCTCGGCCTGCTGGTGGCGATGGCGCTCGCGGGGCTGTCGATATTGCTGCGGCGCAGGAAGGCGCTGGGGCTGACCGGCCTCGCTCTGGCCGGCGCGGCGCTGGCGCTGGGGGCGGGCGGGGTGGAGATCCCGCGCGGGGGCGCGAGCCAGGTCTACCTCGGGCTCGACTGGTTCGTGCTGGGGACGCTCACCACCGCCGGGCTGTTCGTGCCGCTCGAACGCGCCTTCCCGCTGCGCCGGGAACAGGGCGCGTTCCGCAAGGGCTGGCTGACCGACACGCAGTATTTCTTCGCGAGCCACGCGCTGGCGCAGGTGATGAGCCTCGCCGTGCTCGCCCCCGCGGTGGCGCTGGGCGGGGTGCTGGCGGTGCCCGCCTTGCAGGGCGCGGTTCAGAGCCTGCCGCTCGTCCTCCAGTTCGCCCTCGCGGTCCTGATCGCGGACCTTGCGCAATATGCGATGCACCGCGCCTTCCACCGGGTGCCGCTCCTGTGGCGCTTCCACAAGGTGCACCACTCGGTCGAGACGATGGACTGGATCGCGGGCTCGCGACTCCACCTCGTCGACGTGATCGTGACGCGCGGCCTCGTGCTGCTGGCGCTGCTGGTGGCGGGGTTCGACGAGCGCGCGGTGCTCGCCTATCTCGTGCTGGTGAGCTTCCACGCGGTCTTCATCCACGCGAACTTCGCGCCCCGCGCCGCGTGGCTCGAGAAGTGGATCGCCATGCCCCGCTTCCACCACTGGCACCACGCCAGCGAGCCCGAGGCGCGGGACGTGAACTTCGCGGTCCACCTCCCGATGATCGACCGCTGGCTGGGCACGCACCATCTGCCCGAGGGCCGCTGGCCCGAGGGCTACGGCATCGCCGGCGAACGCGCGCCCGAGGGCTGGCTCGCCCAGCTCGTGTGGCCCTTGCGCCGGTGACATGGTTTAGGGCCGCAGGGTTCGCGCGCCATAGATTGCCGCTCCTTCGCCAATCTAGGAGCCAGCCATGCCCAGCAAAGCCCAAGCCGACCCGTCCGACAAGCACTGGGGTATCCTCCGCAAGTACCTCTATGGCTGGCTGACGCTCGCCTTCTTCCTCGTGTCGCTGGGGTTGCACTGGTACTTCGGATGGCGCGCCTTCGCCGACGAGGCGGCGCAGCACGGGCAGGCGGTCGAGGTCGGCGGCTATCTCGACGAGATGCTGCGCGACACCTTCGAGAACTGGCAGTCGGAATTCCTGCAACTGCTCTGGCAGGTCGTGGGCCTTGCCTATTTCCTCTATGTCGGCTCGCCCGCCTCCAAGGAAAGCGGCGACCGGCTCGAGGCGAAGGTCGACGCCCTGCTGCGCGCCCGGGGCGCGGAGGGCGAGGCGATCATCGCCGAGATCGACGCGCGCTTCCTGCGCGGCAAGGGCCACGCCAAGCCGCACGAATGAAGGTGGGCGACAAGGGTTAGGGCGCTGCGCCCCCCTCCCGCCCATCCTCGCGCGGCAAGAATCAGGAGAACACCCCATGCCCGCCAAGTCCAAGGCTCAGCAGAAAGCCGCCGGAGCCGCGCTCTCCGCCAAGCGCGGGGACACGCCGAAGTCGAAGCTCAAGGGTGCCTCGAAGAGCATGGCGGAATCGATGAGCGAGAAGGAGCTCGAGGAACTCGCGCATACCCGGCGCAAGTCACTGCCGGAGAAGAAGGGCTGAACCGCGCCTCAGGCGGCGCTCAGCCCGGCATATTTCGGGCAGTCCGAGCGGCACACCCCGTCGTGCGACCATTCGGGCGGGCGCCACAGATAGGCGAGCTTGTCCTGCCAACGCTCCGCCGTGTCCATCCGGTCCCTGAGCTGTCTGAGGCCGGCGAACTGCGCCGTGAGCGGGTTGTCGTCATGCACCGGCTTGACCAGCCCCGGATTGGGCTCCTCGCCGACTTCGGCGTAGGTGCCGAACAGGCGGTCCCACACGATCAGCACCTGTGAATAGTTGGTGTCGATATACTGGGGCTGGTTGGCGTGGTGGACCTTGTGGATCATCGGCGTCGCCAGCCAGCGGTCGAGCCAGCCGAGACGGCCGACATAGCTTGCGTGGTTCCAGATCCCGAAGGCATTCTTGGCGACGCTCACCGCGATGAACACCACCGGCGGCACTCCGAGCAGCGCCGCGACGCTGTCGAAAAAGGGGCGCGGGATGTTGTCGAGAAAGAATCCGCGGGCGGCGGTCGAGTGGTTGAACGCGTTCGACGAGTGATGGATCGCGTGGAAGGCCCAGAGCAGGCCGACCCGGTGGCCGAGCCGGTGCTCCCAGTAATAGCTGAGATCATGCACGATGAAGGCGACGACGATTGCCGGCACCAGCGGCAGGGGACCCAGCAGCCGCCAGTTGTCATAGACCAGCACGTAGATGACGATAGGGAAGATGACCCCGAGCCCCATCTTGAGGGTGCTCGTCAGCAGGTTCAGCCCGATGCTGGCGAGCGCGTCGCGGTCATCGTAATCGTGATTATGCCGCAGCGCCCAGAGGCGTTCGAGGATCACGCTGCCGAAATAGACCCCCGCGAGGATCCACAGCGACGCCGGGCCGCCGATGAAGGCGATAGCTTGTTCGAGGCTCTCCATAAGGCGGCAGCTTACCGCAATCGGCGGCCATGTGAAGGGCTTGCGTCCGCTGGCAGGCGCATGCCGGGGACGGGCGATCGAGGGTCAGGCGGCCGCGATGCTCGCCGTCCTCAAGGCTTCTGGCCGACGCCCGCCTTCGCGAGCCGCTCGAGGACCTCCGGATTGGCCTTCAGGTAGTCCT
The DNA here is from genome assembly GCF_046452355.1 of Erythrobacter sp. NE805. Lineage (NCBI taxonomy): Bacteria > Pseudomonadati > Pseudomonadota > Alphaproteobacteria > Sphingomonadales > Erythrobacteraceae > Erythrobacter > Erythrobacter sp. NE805. The sequence goes on from NZ_JBKFDI010000002.1 coordinate 175,339, forward strand.
CGACCTCCTTGCGGACCTTGGCGCCCATCTGGCGGGGGAGCGGCATCACCTCGGCGAAATAGGCCGCATTGGCTGCGGCGATCGCGGGGTCCGACATGACCTGGTTGGTGCTCGCGAAATAGCGCTGTCCGCTCGGCGTCCCGGCGAAGGCGCGGATGTCCCTGAGCTCCTCGAGCGTGAAGAGGCGGGTGTAGGCGACCGCAGTCGCCTCGAAGATCTGCGGCATGTGCTTGACGAAGGCCGGGCGCAACACCTCGGGAAGATCGGCGACAAAGCGATCCATGATCGCCTTGATCCCCGGCTCCCTGAAGACCGGGTTGTCCATGCCGCCTGCCATCGCCTGCTTGGCGAGGTTGGTCGACATCTCGAGCAGCATCTCGTCGCGCTTGTCGGCCGGGTACATGACCGCGATGATCTCGCGGGCGAGCGCGAGCTCCTCGGGCGGCGGCACGTAGGCGGCCTCCTGCGCGGCGACCGCCCCCGGAGCCGCGAGGGCAAGCGCGCCGAGCAGCACGAGGACGGGTCGCACGAGCCGCATCATCACTGATCCAGGAACGAGCGCATCTTGCGCGACCGGCTCGGGTGCTTGAGCTTGCGGAGCGCCTTCGCCTCGATCTGGCGGATGCGTTCGCGGGTCACCGAGAACTGCTGGCCGACTTCCTCAAGCGTGTGATCGGTGTTCATCCCAATCCCGAAGCGCATCCGCAGCACGCGCTCCTCGCGCGGGGTGAGGCTGGCGAGGACGCGGGTGACGGTCTCCTTGAGGTTCGCCTGGATCGCGGCATCGACCGGGATGATCGCGTTCTTGTCCTCGATGAAGTCGCCGAGGTGCGAATCTTCCTCGTCCCCGATGGGGGTTTCGAGGCTGATCGGCTCCTTGGCGATCTTCATCACCTTGCGCACCTTCTCGAGCGGCATCGACAGGCGCGCTGCCATCTCCTCGGGCGTCGGCTCGCGGCCTTCCTCGTGGAGGAACTGGCGGCTGGTGCGGACGAGCTTGTTGATCGTCTCGATCATGTGCACCGGGATGCGGATGGTGCGCGCCTGGTCGGCGATGCTGCGGGTGATCGCCTGACGGATCCACCACGTCGCGTAGGTCGAGAACTTGTAGCCGCGGCGGTATTCGAACTTGTCGACCGCCTTCATCAACCCGATGTTGCCTTCCTGAATGAGATCAAGGAATTGCAGGCCCCGGTTGGTGTATTTCTTGGCGATCGAGATCACCAGGCGCAGGTTCGCCTCGACCATCTCCTTCTTGGCGATGCGCGCCTCGCGCTCGCCCTTCTGGACCATGTTGACGATGCGCCGGAACTCATTGAGGCTCATGCCGGTCTGCGCGGCGATGTCGGCGATCTCGACGCGGATGCGCTCGATCGCGTCCTCCTCGCGCTCGAGGAAGGCGGCCCACTTCTTGTCCTTCTTGGCGCGCTCTTTGATCCACGCATCGTCCATCTCGTTGCCGACATAGGCGTTGAGGAAGTCGAGGCGCTTGATCTTGTGGCGCTCGGCGAGGCGCAGCATCTGGCCGCCGAGCGTGGTGAGGCGGCGGTTGAAGGCGTAGAGGTTGTCGACCAGGAACTCGATCTTGGTCGCGTGGAACTGGACGCTCTCGACCTCGGCGGTGAGGTCCTCGCGCAGCTGCTCGTACTTGGCCTCCTTGGCCGCGGGGAAGGCATTGCCCGCGGCGAGCGTGTCGACCCGCTCGGCCTGGAGCTTCTCGAAGGCGTTGAACAGCGTGGTGATGCGCGCGAAACGCTCGAGCGCCTCGGGCTTCAGCGCGGCTTCCATCTGGGCGAGGGAGAGGGTGTTGTCCTCCTCCTCTTCCTCCTCGCGCTTCTGGCGGGGTTCGCCGTCCTCGTCCTCGTCGCTGTCGGCCTCGGGCTCGTCCTCGACCTCGTCGTCCTCGCGGATCGTCGGGCCGGCGGTCGCCTCGGAAATCTCGTCGTCGTCGTCATCCTCGGCACCCTCGGCCATCTTCTCGGCTGGGGGCTCCTTGGAGAGCATCGCGTCGAGATCGAGGATTTCGCGCAGCTGCATGTCGCCGTTGTTGAGCGCCTCGGACCACTGGATGATCGCGTGGAAGGTGATCGGGCTCTCGCACAGCCCCATGATCATCATGTCGCGGCCCGCCTCGATGCGCTTGGCGATGGCGATCTCGCCCTCGCGGCTGAGCAGTTCGACCGCGCCCATCTCGCGCAGGTACATCCGCACCGGATCGTCGGTGCGCTCGCCGGTGGCGAGCTTCTTGTTGGCGGCGCGGGCGTCCTTGGGGGCCTTCTTGCCGTCCTCGTCCTCGTCGTCCTCGTCCTCGCCGACGATCACGTCGTCGCCGTCATCGCCCTCGCGGTCCTCGGCCTCGGCCTCGGCGTCCTCGTCGCTCTCGACGATCTGCACGCCCATTTCGGAGAGCGCGGTCTGGATGTCCTCGATCTGGTCGGGGCTCATCTCGCCCGAGGGCAGGGCCTCGTTCAGCTCGTCATAGGTGACATAGCCGCGCTTCTTCGCCTTGCTGATCAGCTTCTTGATCGAAGCCTCGTTGAGATCGATCAGCGGGGCATCTTCCTTCTCGGCCATATTTCCGTACGTTTCCATTCCCAGGGATGATCCGCCGCGTCGCGCCGCGTGCCGGATCACCCGATTATCCCATGCCCGCCCGGTCAGGCGGTATCGTCCGTGCCCGCCCCCGCGCCCGCTTTGCGGCGCCCGAAGGCCTTCAACCTGTCCTCGACCGCCATGAGCTGCGTGCGCAAACGCGTCTGCTCGGCAAACGATCCTTCCGGATCGCTGTCGAAACGCGCGATCGTGGCCGCAAGCGCAGCCTCAAGCGCCGGCCTTTCGACCAGCAGCGACACAGCTTCAGCCAGTTCCTCGCGCGCAGCGTCGGGATCGGTGCCTTCATCGAGAAAGGCGTAGCGGATATCTGCCGACGGGGCGGGTTGGCCTTGCGTGGAGGTGCATATGGCGGTTGCCAGCCGCGAATCAAGCGTTTCCGCAAGCGCGAGGAGCGATTCGATCACCGGCGCGGCGTCGGGCGCGTGCCGGGCGAGGGTGGAGAGCGCCTCGGTGTGGCGCGCGATCTCGCCCGGATGGCGCGCCAGGCCGGCGAGCACCGCGGCGAGCAGGCCCTGCCGCTGCGCCCCAGCCATCAGCGCGACAAGCCGCTCGCGCGCCTCCTCGGACAGCCCCGGCGGCGGCGGCGGGGCGCCCCGCCACGGGCCGCGCTGCTGCGGGGCGGGGCGGGGCGGGCGCGGCGGATAGGCGAAGGCCGAGAAGCGGTCCGACAATTCGCGCCGGTAGAGGCTCTTGATCTCGGGATCGGCGATGGTCTCGACATGGGCCATGAGCCGCGCCTTGAGGCCAGCCTTCGCCTCCGGGGTGGTGAGTGCCTGCCCATCCCGCTCGAAGGCCCAGAGCGTGTCGATGAGGCTCGCCGGGCTCGCGAGCAGCGCCTCCATCGCCTTGCCCCCTTGCGCCTTGATAAGGTCGTCGGGATCGAGCCCCATGGGAAGGCGCACGATCCCCAGCGAGCGCATCGGGGCGAGCAGCGGCAGCGCCCGCGCGATCGCCCGCATCGCCGCGCGCTGGCCTGCCGCATCGCCGTCGAAGCACAGGATCGGCACCTCGACCATGCGCCAGAGCATCTCGAGCTGCATCTCCGTCAGCGCGGTGCCGAGCGGCGCCACCACATCGGCGATCCCCGCATTGGCGAGCGCGATCACGTCCATGTAGCCCTCGACCACAACCACCCGACCCGACTGGCGCGCGGCGGGCGCGGCGCGGTGGAGGTTGTAGAGCGTGCGCCCCTTGTCGAAGAGCTCGGTGTCGGGCGAGTTCAGATACTTCGCCACCCCCTCGCGCTTGTCGAGGATGCGCCCCCCGAAGGCGATCACCCGCCCGCGCTGGTCCTGGATCGGCAGCATGACGCGCCCCCGGAACCGGTCATAACGCTCGCCCTGCTCGTTGGCGGCGCGCATCCCCGCGCCTTCGAGCATCTCCTCGCCGAATTGCGCGAGCGCCTTGGGGAGCGCCTGGCGGTCGTCGGGCGCCCACCCGAAGCCGAACTCGCGCATCACCTGCGGCGAGAACCCGCGCCGTTGCAGGTATTCGCGCGCCGCCGCGCCGCTCGGCCCTGCAAGGCTCTCGACGAAGAAGCGCTGTGCCGCCTCGGTCACGTCGATGAGGCTGGCGCGCGCCTCGGCCCGCTTCGCCTGGACGGGATCGGGGGCGGGGACCTCCATGCCCGCCATGCCCGCGAGCTCCTTGATCGCGTCCATGAAGGGAAGGCCCTGGTTGTCGACCATCCAGCTGATCGCATCGCCATGCGCCCCGCAGCCGAAGCAGTGGTAGAAGGCCTTTTGGTCGTTGACGTAGAAGCTCGGCGTCTTCTCGTCGTGGAACGGGCAGCACCCCTTCCACTCCCGCCCCGCACGGGTGAGCTTGACCGAGCGCTGGACAAGCGAGGACAGCGTGATCCGCGCACGCAGCTCGTCCTTCCATTGCGGGGTGATGGCCATGGGGGGGTAGTGCCTTTCCCGCGAGGAGGTGTCGAGGCGCGGGGCGAGGGGGTTGTGCACCCTGTGTGGATAGCGAAACATTCCGCATTCTCGTCGCCCCGGACTTGATCCGGGGCTTGGCTTCCTACCTCAAGGTTCGCAGAGAAAAGCCTGGCCCCGTGTCGAGCACGGGGCGACGATGCGAGGCGTTACGAAAGCGCCGCCTTCACCAGCCCGCTCGCGAGCTTGCCGTCGAGCACCGCGCCGTGGCGGGCGCGCAGTTCGGTCATCACCGCGCCCATGTCCTTCATCGAGGATGCGCCGATCTCCGCCTTGATCGCCTCGATCGCCGCGCGCGTGGCGGCCTCGTCCATCATCTGCGGGAGGAATTCCTCGATCACGGCGAGCTCCGCGCGCTCGACGGCGGCGAGCTCCGTGCGACCGCCCGCCTCGTACATCTCGATCGATTCGCGGCGTTGCTTGGCCATCTTCTGGAGCACGCTCACCACCAGCTCGTCGTCGGGGATCGACTTGCCGGAGGTGCGCTCCTCGATGTCGCGGTCCTTGATCTTGGCGCTGATCTGACGGAGCGCGGCAGTGCGGTCCTTCTCGCCCGCCTTCATCGCGGCGATGGTGGCGGCCTTGATATCGTCTCGGATCATCACATCTTTTCCTGTGGAATGACTTGATGGGCGCGCCCCTAACGCAACTAGTGCCACACGCCTAGGTTGACGGCAGGGGGCGAGGAGCCTAGCGGGCAAAACTTAGCACCATCGCCGGAAACCCAAGTCAACGGAGCGCCCCATGGCCGACCCCGCACCCTCTCGCGCGCAACCATCAGGGGCGACCGGCGTTCTTGTTCTGGCCGATGGCACCGTTATCTGGGGCCGCGGCTTCGGCCATGTCGGCGCGAGCGTCGGCGAGGTGTGCTTCAACACCGCGATGACCGGCTACCAGGAGATCATGACCGATCCCTCCTACGCCGCGCAGATCGTTACCTTCACCTTCCCGCATATCGGCAATGTCGGCGCGAACGGCGAGGACGTCGAGAGCAAGGTGGAGGGCGCGGTCGGCTGCGTCGTGCGCGAGGACGTGACCGAGCCCTCGAATTTCCGCTCGATGGAACGGTTCGCCGAGTGGCTGGCGAGGAACGGCAAGATCGGGCTCGCAGGGGTCGACACCCGCGCGCTCACCCGCCGCATCCGCCAGTCGGGCGCGCCCAACGCGGTGATTGCCCACGCGCCGGACGGGAAGTTCGATCTCGACGCCTTGCTGAAGCGCGCGGCTGAGTGGCCGGGGCTCGAGGGCATGGACCTCGCGATCCGCGTGACCCGCGACAAGCATGAAGGCTGGGAGGGCGGTTCCTGGACGCTCGGCAAGGGCTACGGGAGAGCGCCCTTCGATGCCAAGCCGCACGTGGTGGCGATCGACTACGGCTCGAAGGACAACATTTTTCGAAATCTCGTGAAGGCCGGCGCGAAGGTGACCGTCGTTCCCGCCAAGACCGGGTTCGACGAGATCATGGCGCTGAAGCCCGACGGCGTGTTCCTCTCCAACGGCCCCGGCGATCCGGCCGCGACCGGCGAGTATGCCGTGCCGGTGATCCGCCAGCTGCTCGAAGCCGACATACCGATCTTCGGCATTTGCCTCGGCCACCAGCTCCTCGCGCTCGCGGCGGGGGCGAAGACGATCAAGATGCACCAGGGCCACCGCGGCGCGAACCATCCGGTGCAGCGCGTGGGTGAGGGCTGGGGGGAGACCACCGGCCTCGTCGAGATCACCTCGATGAACCACGGCTTCGCGGTGGACGCGGCGACCCTGCCGGAGCATGTCGAGCAGACCCACGTGTCGCTGTTCGACGGGACGAATTGCGGGATCGCGATCAAGGGCAAGAAGGCCTTCGCGGTGCAGTATCACCCCGAGGCTTCCCCGGGGCCGCAGGACAGCTTCTATCTGTTCGAGAAGTTCGTGGGGGGGCTGGGGTGAATAGGCCACTTTATGATTATGTTGCGCTCGCCATGATCGGGCGAGTTGTCGATCGCGATGAGCCGTTTACCGGTTTCTCTGCACGTGCGTTTCAAGGGAGCTGGGAAGAGCTGAAGGCTGAAGCTGAGGACCGATGCGGCTTTGCTCTCTCCGATGCAGTCGTCAGAAATGCAGTCAGAACTTTAGCTGACTGTGGCTTGGTCCGGGTTTCGGACGATTCATTCGCGGGCGAATTCGTAAAGACCTACCCGAACAAGTTTCGGCAGTTCCTAGAGGCTGCGCGGGCAGAGAACACCGCTGCCGTCGAGGGCGGAGACATAGTTGGTCTCGTGCAGCGACCGTCCGATTACCCCAACGCGCACGCGTTAGCGGAACATCCTGTCGTTGAAGACTACGCAGAGCTTGGCGATGAATGGCTGAAACGAGCACTTAGTGGGCTGCGAAGGCAAGTAGAACAAGCTGGCTCACTTGAAGAGTTTCTATCGCTTTCTGATTCAACCAATGCGCCAGCTTCAGATCGGATCGTCACATTCTCGCACAATCAGGCTGCTGAGTTCGAGGCCGAAACCACCGCAGTCATTGACGCAGTCGAAGCGCTCAACGGCGTTGGCGAAGACCCACGTCTTCGGGATCTGATCTTGGGACAGCTTCGTGCCGGACGTGAATTTGTCAGGGCTGGCTGTGTCAAGTTGTATCTCATTCAATACACTCTAATCGACACGCTTCAGTTTCTCGCCAAACGCTATGAAAAAGAAGCAATTGGTGCGCTTGCGTCGGCTTTAGCTACGGCTCTCCTCAAACATATTGGCTTGGACTCCTGATGCCCAAAAGAACCGACATCTCCTCGATCCTCGTCATTGGCGCCGGCCCGATCATCATCGGCCAGGCGTGCGAGTTCGACTATTCCGGCACGCAGGCGATCAAGGCGCTCAAGGAGGAGGGCTACCGCGTCGTCCTCGTCAACTCGAACCCGGCGACGATCATGACCGACCCGGAGTTCGCCGACGCCACCTATATCGAGCCGATCACCCCCGAGATCGTGGCGAAAATCATCGCCAAGGAGCGCCCCGATGCGCTGCTCCCCACGATGGGCGGGCAGACCGCGCTGAACTGCGCGCTGAAGCTCGATGAAATGGGCGTCCTCAAGAAATATGGCGTCGAGATGATCGGGGCCAAGGCCGACGCCATCGACAAGGCCGAGAACCGCCAGCGGTTCCGCGAGGCGATGGATGCGATCGGGCTGGAATCAGCGCGCTCGGGCGTCGCCAACACGCTCGAACAGGCCCGCGCGGTGCTGGAGCGCACCGGCCTTCCGGCGATCATCCGCCCCTCCTTCACCCTCGGCGGCACCGGGGGCGGGATCGCCTACAACAAGGCCGAGTTCGACCAGATCGTGAAGGAAGGCCTCGACGCCTCGCCCACCACCGAAGTCCTGATCGAGGAATCGCTCCTCGGGTGGAAGGAGTTCGAGATGGAGGTGGTGCGCGACCGCAAGGACAACGCGATCATCATCTGCTCGATCGAGAATGTCGATCCGATGGGCGTGCACACGGGGGACTCGATCACCGTCGCCCCGGCGCTGACGCTGACCGACAAGGAATACCAGATCATGCGCTCGGCGAGCATCGCCGTGCTGAGGGAAATCGGCGTCGAAACAGGCGGTTCCAACGTCCAGTTCGCAGTCAATCCCAAGGACGGGCGGCTGATCGTCATCGAGATGAACCCGCGCGTCAGCCGCTCCTCGGCGCTGGCCTCCAAGGCGACGGGCTTCCCGATCGCCCGCGTCGCCGCCAAGCTTGCGGTCGGCTACACCCTCGACGAGCTCACCAACGAGATCACCGGCGCGACGCCGGCGAGCTTCGAGCCGACCATCGACTACGTGGTGACGAAGATCCCGCGCTTTGCCTTCGAGAAGTTCAAGGGCGCGGCCAACGACCTCTCAACCGCCATGAAGAGCGTCGGCGAAGTCATGGCAATCGGGCGCAATTTCCAGGAATCGGTGCAGAAGGCGTTGCGGGGCCTCGAGACCGGGCTCGACGGGTTCAACCGCGTGATCGAGCTCGAGGGCGTGGGCCGCGAGGTCATCACCGCCGCCCTCTCGCGCCGCACCCCGGACCGGCTGCTCAAGGTCGGCCAGGCCTTTCGCGAGGGGCTGACCGTCGAGGACATCGCCGCGGTCACGCACTACGACCCGTGGTTCCTGCGCCAGATCGAGGGGATCATCGCCGCCGAGCGCGAGCTCCAGAAGGACGGCCTGCCCATCGACGCCGCCGGGCTCCGCCGCCTCAAGAGCATGGGCTTCTCCGACAGGCGCCTCGCGACCCTCGCCGTGCGCTCGGTGGGCGTCGCGGGCGGGCTGGGCGAGACCCAGGCCAAGCGCTCGGGCCTCCTCCACGACGCGCTCGTCGCGATGGCCGGGGCAACCAGCGCCGACGAGGTGCGCGCGCTCCGCCACAAGCTCGGCGTCACCCCGGTCTTCAAGCGCATCGACAGCTGCGCCGCCGAGTTCGAGGCGATCACGCCCTACATGTATTCGACCTACGAGGCCCCGAGCTTCGGCGCCCCCGAATGCGAGGCCGACCCGTCGGACCGGAAAAAGATCGTTATCCTCGGCGGCGGCCCCAACCGCATCGGGCAGGGGATCGAGTTCGACTATTGCTGCGTCCACGCCTGCTTCGCGCTCGCGGAAGCGGGCTTCGAGACGATCATGGTCAACTGCAACCCCGAGACCGTCTCGACCGACTACGACACCTCCGACCGCCTCTATTTCGAGCCGCTCACCGACGAAGACGTGCTCGAGATCCTGCGTGTCGAGCAGTCGCGGGGCGAGCTCCTCGGGGTGATCGTCCAGTTCGGCGGGCAGACCCCGCTGAAGCTCGCGCAGGCGCTGGAGGATGCGGGGATCCCGATCCTCGGCACCTCGCCCGACGCGATCGACTTGGCCGAGGACCGCGAACGCTTCGCCAAGCTGGTGAGCAAGCTCAAGCTCAAGCAGCCCGAGAACGGCATCGCCCGCAGCCGCGACGAGGCCGCCGCGGTCGCCGCGCGGATCGGCTACCCGGTGCTGCTGCGCCCCTCCTACGTGCTCGGGGGCCGGGCGATGGAGATCGTCGACAGCGAAGCCCAGCTCGATGCCTACATCGCCACCGCCGTGAACGTCAGCGGGGACTCGCCCGTCCTCATCGACCAGTACCTGCGCGACGCGATCGAGTGCGATGTCGATGCCTTGTGTGACGGCACTGAAGTGCGCATCGCGGGCGTGATGCAGCACATCGAGGAGGCGGGGGTCCACTCGGGCGACTCCGCCTGCACCCTCCCGCCCTACAGCCTTCCGCAGGAAATCATCGGCGAGATGGAGCGCCAGGCCGAGGCGCTCGCCTTCGCGCTCGGGGTGAAGGGCCTGATGAACATCCAGTTCGCGGTCAAGGACGGGCAGGTCTACCTCATCGAGGTCAACCCGCGCGCGAGCCGCACCGTGCCCTTCGTCGCCAAGGCGATCGGCCAGCCGGTCGCCAAGATCGCCGCGCGCGTCATGGCGGGCGAGCCGCTGTCGAACTTCCCGCCCTTCAAACGAGACCTCCCCTACATGGCGGTCAAGGAGGCGGTGTTCCCCTTCGCGCGCTTCCCCGGCGCAGACCCCGTGCTCAGCCCCGAGATGAAGTCGACCGGCGAGGTGATGGGCATCGACGCGACCTTCGAGGCCGCCTTCCTCAAGTCGCAGATCGGCGCAGGCTCGCACCTGCCGCAGGCGGGGACCGTGTTCGTCTCGGTCAAGAACACCGACAAGCCGGTCATCGTCGCAGGGGTCAAACGCCTGATCGAACACGGCTTCCGCGTGATCGCGACCGGGGGTACCCAGACCTACCTCGCCGAACAGGGGCTCGCCGTCGAGCGGGTCAACAAGGTGGCGGAAGGCCAGCCGCATATCGTCGACCGGATCATCGACGGCGATATCGCGCTGATCTTCAACACCACCGAAGGCTGGCAGTCGCTCGAGGACAGCAAGTCGATCCGCCAGGCCGCGCTCGCCGGCAAGGTGCCCTATTACACGACTGCGACGGCATCCGTGGCGGCAGCGGCGGCGATTTCGGCGATCCGGCCCTCGTCGCTTGAAGTCCGCTCCCTGCAGGACTATTATGGCAGCTGATTGAAACTCCCCCCGACACCAGGAAAGTGCCTGACGCCGTGCGGATCGGACGGCGGCAAGGGCGCTTTCTTCCCTCAGCGGGTGGTGGCGGGCAAAGAGAGAGAAAGAACCGGAACGATGGCGACGATGGATAAGGTCCCGATGCTGGCCGAGGGTTACGAGCGGCTGACCGCCGACCTCAAGGTCCTGCGCGAGGAACGTCCCAAGATTGTCGAGGCCATCGAGGAAGCGCGCGCGCACGGCGACCTTTCCGAAAACGCCGAATACCATGCCGCCAAGGAACGTCAGGGCCAGGTCGAGGCGCAGATCGCCGAGATCGAGGACAAGGTCAGCCGCGCGCAGATCATCGATCCCACCACGCTCTCGGGCGACAAGATCATCTTCGGCGCGACCGTGACGCTGCTCGACGAGAACGACAAGCCGGTGCGCTACCAGATCGTCGGCCAGACCGAGGCGGACGCGAACAAGGGCCGGATCAGCTACAACTCGCCGCTCGCGCGCGCGCTGATCGGCAAGCAGGTCGGCGACGAGATCGAGGTGACGGTGCCCTCGGGCGAGAAGTTCTACCTCGTCGACCGGATCGAGTTCGTCTGACGGCTGCCAAAGGGGGGCGTTGAATGGCTGGTGTTCCCGTCGCGGTCATTGCCGAGCGCAAGGTCGTTCGTCATTTCCAGCGCGAAGGCGCGACCAGCATGGCCGACGCCATCCCCTACGAACCGAACTTCCTCGTCCGCCGCCGCGCCTTCGAGCGGCTGAAGGGCCTCGACGTCCTGAGGACCGACGGCAAGGGCAGGTGGTGGCTCGACGAAGCGCGCTGGGAAGACCGCCGCGCCGACCGCCGCACCCGCGCGCTCTTCGCGCTGCTCGCGGTCGGGGTGGCGGCGGCGGTGGCGGCGCTGCGGTGAGCGTCATGGCGCGCCCAAAGGTCCGTCCGTCCTGAGCTTGTCGAAGGACTGCCTTTCCTTTTGCCCACGGCGCGAAAGACGTACAGCCGTTGATCCGGCAGATCAGCGTTGCTTCCGACCGGCTCGGGGTGAACGGGCCGACGTCCGGTCGTGCATAAGCGGGGCTTTAGCCTCCTCTAGGCTTCCGCAAGCCCGCCGTTAGCCGGTCCTAGACCCCCTCTACACCCCCTCCAGACCCCCACTATCGGTGGTGTTTCACGTGAAACATCACCCGATCGCCTTCGCCATCGCGTAGTTGTGGATCGCCACCTCGCGGTCCTCGTGGGGAATGGCGAAGTCGCGCCGGTGGAGCACCTCGTAGCCCGCCTTGGCGAAGACCGGCCGGGCCAGCTCGCTCGCCTCGGTGAACAGCCGGACCACCCCCTGCGCCCGCGCCTCGGCCTCGGCGGCCTCGAGCAGGGCGAGGGCGAGGCCTTTCCCGGTGTGCTCGGGGTGGCAATAGAGCATGTCGCAATGCCCGCCCGCCTCGAGCACGGTGTAGGCAAGCGGCGCGTCGGCCGCGTCCGCCGCGACGAGGATCGTGTCCCCCTTTCCGGCCCCGTTCAACAGGCGCTGCACCGAATAGCGCGCCGCCCAGGCCTCGACCTGCTCGGGCGAATAGGCGGCGAGCGCGGTCGTCCGGATCGCGGCGAGGGTGATCTCGGCGAGCGCGGGAGCGTCCTCCGGACGATAGGGCCGGATCGCGGCCACGGGGATTAATCCTCGGGAGTCAGCAGCTTGTGGATGTGGACGACGACGTATTTCATCTCCGCATCGTCGACCGTGCGCTGCGCCTGCGCGCGCCAGGCATCGACCGCAGCGTCGTAGGAACTGAACACGCCGACGACGTGAATGCTCTCGGGATCCTGGAACTCTATCCCTTGCGGATCCTTCACGCGGCCGCCCATCACAAGGTGGAGCCGCTGGGTGGGGGTGGTTTCTGGCATTGTCGTAAGCCCTTGGGGAGGAACAGTCGGCGCCCCTCTAGCGCATGATGCTCCGAGGGCAAGCCTCGAGGGCTCCGGCGCGCCCTAGACCTTGGTCTTGCGCCTGAGGTCCCGCACCACGCCCACCGCGACGTCGGCGGTCTTGCGGGCCAGCGCCCGGGTGCTGTCGGCCGCTTCCGAGGCGCCCGCCGAGAGCCGCTTCGCCTGCGTCCCCGTCGCATCGCCCAGCTCGGCGGCCTTGTCCTGCCCGGCCCGCGCAGTCTCGAGCAGTTCCTCGACGGCGGCCATCAGGTAGCTGAACGCCGCATCGCCGATCATCGCCCCGATCCGCGAGCGGCCGCGGGTGGTGGCCTGCTTCACGCCGGCCGAAGCGCTTGAAGCTGCTCCGGAGATCGCCTCGCCGGCCTGCCGGGCGACACGCCGTCCCGGGCGGGTGAGGAGGCCGATGGCGAGGCCCAGCGCGACCGCCCCGCCGATCACCGTCAGCGGGTGCGCGCGAGTATAGTCGGCGGCAGCGCCCGCCGCCTCGCGCGCCTGGTCGGCGAGGGTGCGCTCGGCATTGCGGCGCTCGGCCGCCTCGATCCTGGCGCGCAGCGCATCGCGCTGGTCGGTGGGGGAGGGGGTGCTCATTCGGGGTCTCCTGAAGGTGCCGCCTCGGGGGGGGCGGCGTCGTCGGTCGGGTCGAGGTCGGGTTGGGCGAGCTCGTCGCGAAGGTCCTGAAACCACGCGAAAATCGGCTCGCGCGCGAGCCACATCAGGAAGGCGCCGACGAGCAGCGCCAGCACGCCTTTGCTGTCCGCCGCCTGCGCCTTCGCCTGCTCCAGCACGTCGCGCGCGCCGCTCCGGATGCGGCCGGTGATCGAGGAGGTGACGCCCGAGGACACGCGGCTCGCGATGCCTTCCTCGCCGAGGTTGTCCTGAAGCCGCGCGATATCCTCGGCGAGCACCGCGCGCGCCTTGTCGCGAAGCTCGCGGTCCTCGAGGAAGCGCGGGGGAAGCGCGGTCATGCGCCCTCCTCCCCGCCGAACATCGCTCCGAGCAGCTTGCCCTGCGCCGCGGCGCGCATCACGAGGAACACGGTGCCGGCGAGCAGCACGCCGACCACGATGCCGATCGCCCCCCAGATCGTCACCAGCGGAGCAAGAGCGATCACCGCGCCGACCGCGAGCGCGATCAGCGCGAGGTTGAGCAGCACCAGCGCCAGCACCAGGTAGACCGCCACGCGCGCCGCAGCCTTGCCGGCGAGCGCGGCGCGGGTCTTCTGGAAGACGATCTCCGCCGCGGCATAAGTGCGCGCATCCTCGGCCAGCGCGGTGAGGTCGTCCTTCAGGCCGGAGAGGCCCGAGCCCTCTTCCTCCTCGCCGGGAGGATCCGGCGCAGGCGCGGGCAGGGCGAGGTCATCGTCCGCGCTGCGCGGCGCGCCGGGCTCGGTGTCAAGCATCGCGGGTGGTGCCCTCGGTCCGGATCAGCGCTTCTTGCCGCCGCTGAAAACCCGCGCGAGGAAGAAGCCGAACACTGCGGCGATGCCGACTGCGGCGGCCGGGCTCTTGCGCACCATTTCGCGCGCATCCTCGCCCAGTTCCTCGACGCTCTTGGCATCGAGCTTGGCCGAGGTCTCCTGGAGCGTGCGCGAGGCCTTGCGGGCATAGTCGCCGTACTGGACGCCGAGCTTCTCGTCGATCTGCGCGGCGGTGTCGCCGACCACCTTGCCGAGCGAGGCGATGGCGTCGCTGGTGACCTTCTTGCCCTCGACGGCGAGTTCGCCAGCGCGACCGAGCGCCTGTTCGCCATAGGCTTTCGCCTCGGAGACGAGATCATCGCCCTTGCCGCGGGCCTGGCCGCCGACGGTGGTGATACGGGTCTCGGCCTCGGCGCGCAGGGCGGCGGCGCCGGCCTTGGCTTCCTCGAGCGCGGCGTTGAAGCGGCTCTTGGCCTCGATCACCTTGGGCGAGGGCGCTGCGACGGCCGCCGGCTCGGCGTCGGGCGCGGCCGCTGCCGCGGTCGCGGCGGTCTTGCGCGAGGCGACCTTGGTCGGGCCGTCGCTCTTGGTCGTCGCGCCCTTGGCGGACTTGGCGGGGGTCTTCTTGGCGGGGGAGGGGGTATCTGCCATCACGCTTCTCCTTGTCATTCGGCGTTCTTCTGCGTCGTTCGAGGGCCCGGGTCCGGTCCTGCGCGCCGCCCGCTTGCACGCGGGCCCTGCCGCGCATAGGGACGTGTCGCGTCCGGCCCTTGCTGGAATCAACACACCAGAATCAAGCCGTTCGCGTTACCATAGGCACGAAGTGTGCTGTCACTCTAAACCACTTTACAGCCGGAGCCAAACATGACCGCCATCATCGACATCCACGGCCGCGAGATCCTCGACAGTCGGGGCAATCCGACCGTCGAAGTCGATGTCCTGCTCGACGACGGCAGCTTCGGCCGCGCCGCGGTGCCCTCGGGCGCCTCGACCGGCGCGCACGAGGCGGTGGAGCTGCGCGACGGCGATGCGGCGCGCTACCTCGGCAAGGGCGTGCTGAAGGCCGTCGAAGCGGTCAACACCGAGATCCGCGAGCTCCTGATCGAGAACTTCGACGCCGAGGACCAGCGCGACATCGACCTGTCGCTGATCGCTCTCGACGGGACGGCGAACAAGAGCCGGATCGGCGCGAACGCGATCCTCGGCACCAGCCTCGCGGTCGCCAAGGCGGCGGCGAACGCGCGGGGCCTGCCGCTCTATTGCTACCTCGGCGGGGTCTCGGCGCATATGCTCCCCGTGCCGATGATGAACATCATCAACGGCGGCGAGCACGCCGACAACCCGATCGACATCCAGGAATTCATGATCATGCCGGTGGGCGCGGACTCGATCGCCGAGGCCGTGCGCTGGGGCGCGGAGGTGTTCCACACCCTCAAGAAGGGCCTCCACCAGAAGGGCCTCGCCACCGCGGTGGGCGACGAGGGCGGCTTCGCGCCCGACCTCGCCAGCACCCGCGCGGCGCTCGACTTCATCATGGATTCGATCGCGCAGGCGGGCTTCACCCCGGGCGAGGACATCGTGCTCGCATTGGACTGCGCGGCCACCGAGTTCTTCAAGGCCGGCCGCTACGAGATCAGCGGCGAGGGCCTCAGCCTCTCCCCGCAGGAGATGGCCGACTACCTCGGCAAGCTCTGCGCCGAATACCCGATCCGCTCGATCGAGGACGGCATGAGCGAGGACGATTTCGAGGGCTGGGCGGCACTCACCGAGCTGCTCGGCGAGCGGGTCCAGCTGGTCGGCGACGATCTCTTCGTCACCAACCCGGCGCGGCTTCGCGACGGCATCGGGCGCGGGCTCGCCAACTCGCTGCTGGTCAAGGTCAACCAGATCGGCACGCTCACCGAGACGCTCGCCGCGGTCGATATGGCGCACCGCGCGCGCTACACCTGCGTGATGAGCCACCGTTCGGGCGAGACCGAGGACGCGACCATCGCCGACCTCGCGGTCGCGACCAATTGCGGCCAGATCAAGACCGGCTCGCTGGCGCGGTCGGACCGGCTCGCCAAGTACAACCAGCTGATCCGCATCGAGGAGGAGCTCGCCGACAGCGCGCTCTACGCCGGCAGGGCCTGCTTCGGCGCGCGTTCCTGAGGCGGCTAGGACCCGGCTTCGACGGTATCGAGGAAACGCTGCATCGCCGAGTGGCCCTTGGTGGTCAGCCGGACATGGACCCGGCGGTTGTCCTCCGGGTCGCTCTCGCGCACCACGAGGCCCTCGTCGGCGAGCACGCCGAGCCAGCGCAGCCCGGTGGTGGGGGGCGCGGCCGAGCCGATACAGGCGCTCGACACGGAGACGCATTTTCCCTCGGCCTGAGCGATGAACAGGTCGAGGAGAATGTCCCAGGCCGGTTCGCCGAACAGGTCGGGGTTGCCGAACAGGGCCGCGCGCTTGCGCCGCAGGGCATAGACCATGCGAGCGATCGCGAGCGAGCCGCCGGAGGGCGAGGGGATGCGGGCCTCGCAGGGCACGCACTTGGCAGGGATGGAGCTCGCCGCGCAGCGCAGCCGCGAGGCCACCGCCATCAACTCGTCTGCGAGGGGGCTCAACACCGCCGCGACGTCAGGCGTGTGCCGAGCGTCCGAATCCAGGACCCGTCCTTCGATCTCACCTGAGAAATCGGCCATTTCCACTACCCTGCAAAGAAGCCGGTGCCCCCCCGACCGCTCTTCAGTTTCGATATTCGATCGGTAGCGGAGGAAATCCTTCGATGCTTTAGGGGATGACACTTAGGCCGGAATCAACAGGATACTGAGCCCCGCTTTTCCGCAATCTTGTCAGAAGGGTCTGGATGGCAGCGTCGACGTGAGCGGCGGCGATGTGCTCGCCCTCCCGGTCGAGTGCCGCGAGCTGAAGTGCGAGGGCATCGAGTATCGTCTCCACCCCAGAGCGGTCTGGCGCGGCAGCATCAAGGTTTGGCAAGGTCGGGTCCCACTGAGAGTGCGTCTGCTTCGTGCCACCCGCGCCGTGCGAGCGACAGCCGAAGCCGGTCCTCTATCGGGTTAGCGGCTTATGCAAATCTACTCAGTAGAACCACGTAGTCGCGTCTCCGGCCCGGATCGGGACGGTTCGGCCCCGGCGGCTTAACGCCCGAACCGGTCCTGCAAGGCGAGCAGCGTGAGCGCCGCCTTGGCCGCCTCGCCGCCCTTGTCTTTCTGCGCGGGATCGGCGCGCACCAGCGCCTGCGCTTCGTTCTCGACCGTCAGGATGCCATTGCCGATCGCGATGCCGTCCATCGTCAGAGCCATGATCGCCCGTGCGCTTTCGCCGGCGACGATCTCGAAGTGATAGGTCTCGCCGCGGATCACCACGCCGATCGCGACGAAGGCGTCGTAGCGGTCGGCCTCGGCGGCGAGCGCGATTGCGCCGGGGATCTCGAGCGCGCCGGGAACGGTCAGCACCTCGACTGTGTGCCCTTCGGCTTCCAGCGCCGCGCGGGCGCCGGCGATCAGCATGTCGTTGAGGTGGGCGTAGAAACGCGCTTCGACGATGAGGATGTCGGCCATGTCAGTTACTCCGGAATGCCCGAGCGGGCGAGTGAGGCGCCCTGGTAGGCGGGGTCATAGGTCACGTCGCGCATCGCCCAGGGCGGGTCAGCCAGCGCGGCGAGTTCGGAAAGGCTGGGCCACTCGATCTCGCTCAGCCACAGGCCCTGCAAGTTCCCCCCAAACCGGTCGAGCGAGAAAGCGCGGACCGCATGCTCTAGCTTGAAGCGGGTCTTCACCAGCGGCAGCGCCGGGAGCGCGGCGAACACGGCATGCTCGTCCTCGTCGAGATAGGCCGTCACGATCGGCCGGCTGGCAGCATCCTCGCACCGATACTTGCGGGTAAGCTTGTAGACCGCCTCGCCGCCGCATTGCATCCGCCGCAGCCGGATGCGGGTGCCGATGATGTAGCGATCGGCGATCGCGATCGGATCCTCGAGCACGAGCCCGGCCACCGCGGCTGGGTCGACGAGCCAGCGCCGCTCGATCTCGAGATGCGCGTATTTGGGATGCGCCGCCTCGTCGCGCGCACCGCGCATGCGAACGGGGGGCGGGGCCTGCGTCATTCCGGGATCGGATGAAAGTCGGTGATGGTGAGGCCGTAGCCCTCGATCGCGATGAGGTCGGGGCGGCTGTTCGAGAGCAGCACCATCTCGGTCACCCCGAGGTCGACGAGGATCTGCGAGCCGATGCCGATGTTGCGCAGCTCCTCGCCCGGCTGCCAGGCGCCTGTGCCGACGCGCCCCGTCAAGATCACGATCACCCCCGAGCCGTGTTCGCCCACCGCCTGCATCGCGCGCTGGAGGGTGCGCTTTCTCGGGCCGGGCTGGCCCAGCACGTCGTCGAAGACCGAGATCGGGTGAACGCGGGCGAGGGTGGGCTCGCCGGGGATGACATGGCCCTTCTGGAGCACATAGGCTTCCGAGCCCGCCACCCGGTCGCGATAGGTGATCATCCGCCACTGGCCGCCGTAATCCGAGGTGAAGGCGCGTTCGGACAGGCGCTCGACCAGGTGATCGTTGCGCATCCGGTAGGCGATCAGGTCACGGATCGTGCCGATCTTCATGTCGTGCCGCCGCGCGAAGGTGATGAGGTCGTCGAGCCGGGCCATGGTCCCGTCCTCGTTCATGATCTCGCAGATCACGCCGCTCGGGTTGAGGCCGGCGAGGCGCGAGATGTCGACCGCCGCCTCGGTGTGCCCGGCGCGCACCAGCGTTCCGCCGTCGCGCGCCATCAGCGGGAAGACGTGCCCCGGCGTGACAAGGTCGTCCGCGCCCTTGGCCGCATCGATCGCGACCGAAATCGTGCGCGCCCGGTCTGCCGCCGAGATGCCGGTGGTGACGCCCTCCTTCGCCTCGATCGAGATGGTGAAGGCGGTCTGCATCGATTCCTTGTTGTTGCGGCTCATCGGGGTGAGGCCGAGGTGGTCAACCCGCTCCTTGGTGAGCGCGAGGCAGATCAGGCCGCGGCCATGCGTCGCCATGAAGTTGATCGCCTGCGGGGTCGCCATCTGCGCCGGGATGATGAGGTCGCCCTCGTTCTCGCGGTCCTCGTCGTCGACGAGGATGTACATGCGCCCGTTCCTCGCCTCGTCGATGATCTCCTCGATGGTGGCGAGCACCGGGCGGTCCGCATTGGCGGCGAGGAAGGCCTCGAGCTTGGCGAGCGTCTCGGCGGTGGGGTTCCAGCCCGCCTCGGTGCAGTCGCGCAAGGTGTTGGCGTGGAGACCCGCGGCCCGCGCGAGCCCCGCGCGGGTCATGGTGCCAGATGTGACGAGATCGCGAACGCGTGTGATCAGCGATGTGTTCATCGGACAAGTGTATCACATCGCGATGTGAGTACAAGCTGCGGGCGCGACTACGTACCCGCACCGCGCGCCGGATTTTTCGTTTTGACGCCGGAAATCGTACAGCTATCAAAGCCCTAGCGAATCTCTTCGCTGCGATGACCATACAGGGGGCTCAATGAAAAAGCTGATGCTGGCGGCGCTTGCCGCTGCGAGCGCGCTCGCCACGAGCGGCTGCGCGACCGTGCTCAACGGCACGAACGTGGACTACACGACCGAAACCAACCCCGAGGGGGCGACGGCGAAGTTCACCAACGGGATGGAATGCAAGACTCCGTGCAGCCTCGAGATGAAGCGCAAGACCGACCAGCGCGTCGATCTTTCCTACCCGGGCTACAAGCCGACCTACGTGCTGATCCAGTCGAAGCTCGGCGGCGGCAGCTTCGGCAACATCCTGCTCGGCGGCGGCATTGGTGCGGTGGTCGACGGGACCAACGGCTCCTCCAACCGCCTCTACCCGCGTCCGCTGATCGTGCGGCTCGCCAAGGAAGGCACCGCGGACGAGGCGGTGCTGCTCGACGACAAGGGCAAGGTGGTCATGACCGTCGAAGCGCACAACGATTCGGTGCGGGTCGACGTCGCCAAGACCATCGGGGCGAAGCTCGCCGGCCTCGAGGAATAGGACGCGCCGCCACCGGCGTTCGAACGAAGGGGGTCGCGCCTGCGGGTGCGGCCCTTTTTCGTGGACCGCGGGCTTCGAGCGATAGGGCGTGCCGTGCCGCGAGCCTCGTCAGGTCTGGAGAGGGATGGTGGACGCACTAGGGCTCGAACCTAGGACCCGCTGATTAAGAGTCAGCTGCTCTACCAACTGAGCTATGCGTCCATTCCGACCGGGTCGGAGGCGCGATCCGGAGCGCTCGAGAGCGTGTTCCGATTCGCGTGAGGCGCTGCATTTAGCGCGCTCGTTGGTGCTGGCAAGGGCCTAATCGCGACAAATCGTCAGTCGAAGGAAAGACCCCGGCGCGGGGCGGTGCGGTTCCAGCGGTTGACCATCATCAACAGGCCGATGCAGATCATGTTGGTCATCATCGACGAGCCCCCGTGGCTCATCCACGGCAGCGGGATGCCCTTGGCTGGCGCCATGCCCATGACCATCAAGAGGTTGATCGCGATGTAGAAGAAGATCGTCGCGGTCGCCCCGGCGGCGAGCAGCGCGCAGAAGCGGTCCTGCGCCTCGGTCGCGACCTTCCAGCCCCAGCGCAGGATCAGCGCATACATGGCGAGCACGAACAGCCCGCCCATCAGCCCCCATTCCTCGGCCATCGAGGCGAAGACGAAGTCGGTGTGCGGCTCGGGCAGGTAGTTGAGGTGGCTCTGGGTGCCATTGTTGAAGCCCTTGCCGAAAATCCCGCCCGAGCCGATCGCGATCTTCGACTGGGCGATGTGGTAGCCCGCGCCCAAGGGATCGTTCTCGGGATCGAGGAAGGTCGTGATCCGCGCGCGCTGGTAATCGTGGAGGAGGAAGAAATAGACCACCGGGATCGCCGCCACGCCGGCGCCGGCGGCGGTCAGGAACCACCACAGGGGCAGCCCGGCGAGGAACATCACCACCACGCCCCCGAAGGCGATCGCGATCGAGGTGCCGAGGTCGGGCTGGAGCAGCACGAGCGCGATCGGCAGGACGATCAGCATCCCCGAGGGCAGGACAGAGCGCCACGAGCCGATCATCCCCGAGGGCAGCGTCTCGTAGAACCGCGCCATCGCCAGCACCACCGCGGGCTTCATCAACTCGGACGGCTGGATGCGAAAGCCGCCCAAGTCGAGCCAGCGCTGGCTCCCGCCGCCGACCTGGCCGACGATCTCGACCGCGAGCAGCATCAGCAGCACCACGGTGTAGGCGGGATAGGTGAGCATCCGCACCGCATCGCGCGGCAGCGAGGCGATCACCGCGGCCATCACCGAGAAGACGAGGAAGCGGATGAAGTGCGGGAGGGCGAAGGGCATCATCGCCCCGCCGCCCGCCGAGTAGAGCACGAGGCCGCCGAAGCCGGTGAGCAGCACCAGCGGGATCAGCATCTCCCAGGGCAGCCGGGCGATCGGCTCGGGGACGATCCCGCTGCGGGCGGTGAGCGTGCTCATGGGTTGATTTCCGGGGCAGGGGCGGTTGGCGGTGCGGGCGCGGGGGAGGCCGGTGCGGGGACGGGAGCGGCGGGCGGGGCGGCCGAGGGGTTCGCCTCAGGCCGCGGGGCGATCACCTGGTCGGCGATCGCGTCGGTCTGGGTGGCGGCGCGGCGCGCCTCGGCCTCGACGCGGTCGAAGATCTCCTCCTCGCGCCGCGGCGGGCGGCTGACGCTCGCCCCGCGCGCGGCGGCATAGGCGGCATAGCGCGCCTCGAGCCGCTGCTGCGCGGTGCCGCCCCACTGCGCCTCGAGCGCGGCGAGCGCCTCCAGCCCCTTCGCGGGATCGAACAGGAAGGTCATCACATCGCGCGCGATCGGGTAGGCCGCGCCCGACCCGCCGCCGTGCTCGATCACCACCGCCCCGGCGTAGCGCGGGTTGTCATAGGGGGCGAAGAAGATGAACAACCCGTGGTCGCGGTACTTCCACGGCCCCGACTTGCCGTTGGAGATCGACAGCGAGACGACCTGCGCGGTGCCCGTCTTGCCGGCGATCAGCACGTTCTCGACAGGCAGCCGCGCGCGGCCGGCGGTGCCCGGGCCGTTGACCACGTCGCTCATCGCCTTGCGGACGTATTGGACCTGCTCGAGCGGGAAGTCGATGTCGTCGAAGCCCTTGGGCGGGGTCCCGAGCGTCAGGCGCGGCATCACGTGGTGCCCGGTGGCGATGCGCGAGGCCATCACCGCGAGCTGCAGGGGGCTCGCCAGCATGTAGCCCTGGCCGATGGTGGCGTTGACCGTGTCGAAGGTCTGCCACTCGCGGCCCCACTTCTTCATCTTCCACGCGGGATCGGGGACGGTGCCGTAGAACTGGCTGGTGACCGGCAACGGGAATTCCTGCCCGAGCCCGCAGCGCCGCGCCATGTCGGCGATCGGGTCCATGCCGATGCGCTGCGCCATCGCGTAGAAATAGACGTCGCAGCTCTGGTAGATGCCCTTGGCCATGTTGGTCGTGCCGTGCCCGCGGCGGTTCCAGCAGCCGAACACGCGGTTGCCGACCCTGAGGCCGCCGGCGCAATGTACCGTCTCCTCCGGGTCGATCCCGGCCTTCATCAGCGCCATCGAGACCATCGGCTTGACGGTCGACCCGGGCGGGTAGAGCCCCTTCAGGACCTTGTTGCGCAGCGGCACCCGCTCGTCGTCGCGCAGCATCGCGTATTCCACCCCGCCGATCCCGTCGGAGAAGGAATTCGGATCGAAGCTCGGCATCGAGGCCATGCACAGGAGGTCGCCGGTGCGGCAGTCCATGATGACCACCGAGCCGCTCTCGAGCCCGATGCGCCGCGCGGCATAGTCCTGCAAGGGCCCGTCGATGGTGAGCTTCACCGGCTGGCCCTGCACGTCCTCGCGCGTCTCGAGGTCGCGCACGATCCGGCCGCTGGCGGTCACTTCCACGCGCCGCGCGCCGGGGATGCCGCGCAGCTCCTTCTCGAACTGCTTCTCCACCCCGTCCTTGCCGATCTTGTAGCCCGGCGTGATGAGCAGCGGATTGGGGTCCTTCTCGTATTCGTCGGAAGAGGCCGGGCCGACATAGCCGATCAGGTGGCCGACGGTGCACCCGGTCGGGTAGAAGCGCGAGAAGCCGCGCTGCGGGACGACGCCGGGGAACTCGGGCAGGCGCACCGAGAGCGCCGCGAACTGCTCGTAGCGCAGGCTGCTCGCGACCTCGACGGGCTGGAAGCCGCGCGCGGCCGAGACCTTGTCCTTGATGTCGGCGATGCGCGCCGGTTCGAGCTGGAGGAGCTCGCCGAGCCGGTCGATGGTCCCCTCGGCATCCTCGAGCCGCTCGGGGATCAGGTCGACGCGGAAGTCGGCGCGGTTCGAGGCGAGCGGCGCGCCGTTGCGATCGAGAATCCAGCCCCGGCGCGGCGGGATCAGCGTGAGGTTGACGCGGTTGCTCTCGGATTCGAGCCGGTACTTCTCGTTCTCGGCGACCGAAAGATAGCCGAGGCGCAGCGCCAGCATCACCCCGATGGTGCCCTGGAAAGCGCCGATCACGACCGAGCGCCGCTCGAAACTGCTGCGCAGGATCGAGGCGCTGATCATCTTGGGGTTGCGTCCGGGCCGGTCGCCGAGGAACGGGATCTTCATCAGTCGAGCTTCCGCGCGCGGGCGAGCCGGAACCGGTCAAGCCCGGCCACCACGCGCGCGATTATCGGGTAGAGCAGCACCGACAGCAAGCCTTGCGGCAGCGCGACGGCGAGCATTTCCGGGGTCAGGCTCGCGCCCGAGACGATCAGCGCGGCGAGCCAGTAGACCACCGTGATGACCCCACCGGTGAACCAGTCCTGCCAGAAGCCGCGCCAGGGAAAGCGCGTCTCGATCACCTCGATCGCGATCATCGCCAGCGACCACAGCAGCACCGCGCTGCCGAAGGGCTGGCCGCTGAAGAGGTCGTCGAAGGCCCCGAGCGGCGCGCCCGCCCACAGCGGCATCAGGCCGGGGCGCACCATCCGCCATCCGAGCAGCATCAGGAAGCCGAAGGAGGGCGAAAGCGGCATGAGATCGGCGATCAGCAGCACCGGCAGCACCGAGCCCGCCATGATCGACAGGTAGGGCACGCTGCGCGCCCGCAGCGGCGAGGGCGCGCGGTTGATGCGCCGCCCGTAGATGTCCGAGCGTGCGCGGGGATCGAGCCGCTGCATCAGTCCAGCGTTTCGAGCGCGGGGGCGGGCGCCACGGGCTTCGGCGTCGCGGAGGGCGCCGCGCCCGGCGGCCGGCGCTCGGCCGCGGCGAGCGCCTCGAGGGCGGCGGGCTGGGCGATCGGTTCGATCGCGACGAAATTGGTCGCGCCGGGTTCCGCGACGAGCCGGCCGATCCCGCCGTCGGGGGTGAGCTTGGCGATCACCGCGACCGCGACGCCAGGGCGGTAGTAGCCGCCCGCGCCGCTCGTCACCACCGTGTCGCCGACCTTCAGCGGATTGACCCCGAGGTTGACGAGGCGGATGCGCAGCAATCCGTCGCCGCGCCCCTCGGCAAAGGCGATGACGTTGTCGCTCGCGCGGCGCACCGGCAGCACGCTCTCGCTGTCGGTGAGCAGCAGCACGCGCGCCGAGGACCGCCCGGTCTCGAGCACCCGGCCGATCACCCCGCGCTCGGAGAGCACCGGCATGCCGGGACGCACCCCGTCATTGGCGCCCGCGCTGATATAGGCATGGCGCCGCCCGCTGGTGGCGCTCGATCCGACGAGCCGCGCGAAGGCGACCGGCTTCGCGGTGCCCTCGCTGAGGCCGAGCAGGCCCTTGAGCCGCCGGTTCTCGGCTTTGACAGCCTCGGCCTCGGCGAGGCGGATGCGGGCGATCTCGACCTCGCGGCGCAGCTCGGCGTTCTGGCGTCCGGCGTTGAAGTAGCCCGCGATCCCGGCCAGCACCCCCTGCGAGGTCGAGCGGCCGACCGCGCTCGCCGTGCCGACCGGCGCGACGACGTCGGTCGCCGCGCCGCGCAACGGGGCGAAGGCGGCGGGCTGCCACAGCGAGAGCGCCAGCAATGCGAAGCCCAGCAGCGCTCCCGCCCCGGCCAGCAGGTAGCCGGTGAACAGCGAGTACTGCGCCTTCTTCGAAAAGCCCGAGCGGCGCGAAGAGGGGGGCGCCATGGCTTAGAGTCCCTTCTGGATCAGAGCGCCGCGGATCACGCGGTCATCAGCACGCCGCGATAGACCGGATCTTCCATCGCCCGGCCGGTGCCGATGGCGACGCAGGTGAGCGGGTCCTCGGCGACCGAGACGGGCAGGCCCGTCTCCTCGCGCAGGTGCTCGTCAAGCCGCCGGATCAAGGCACCGCCGCCGGTGAGCACTATGCCCTGGTCGACGATGTCCGCGGCGAGTTCGGGTGCGGTGTTCTCGAGCGCGATCCGCACCCCCTCGACGATCGCGCCGATCGGTTCCGACAGCGCCTCGGCGACGTGCGCCTGGTTGATGGTGATCTCCTTGGGCACGCCGTTGACGAGGTCGCGGCCCTTCAGGGTGATCGTCTCGCCGATCCCGTCCTCGGGGATCATGGCGATGCCGTAGTCCTTCTTGATGCGCTCGGCGGTGGCGTCGCCGATCAACAGGTTGTGGTGGCGGCGCACGTAGGAGACGATCGCCTCGTCCATCTTGTCGCCCCCGGTGCGCACCGAGGTGGTGTAGGCGAGACCGCGCAGCGAGAGCACCGCGACCTCGGTGGTGCCGCCGCCGATGTCGACGACCATGCTGCCGACCGGCTCGGTGACCGGCATGTCGGCGCCGATCGCGGCGGCCATCGGCTCGAGGATCAGGTGGACGTCCGAGGCGCCCGCATTCGAGGCCGCGTCGCGGATCGCGCGGCGTTCGACCGAGGTCGAGCCCGAGGGGACGCAGATCACGATCTCGGGATAGCGGAACATCGACTTCTTGCCATGCACCTTCTGGATGAAGTGCTTGATCATCTGCTCGGCGACCTCGATGTCGGCGATCACGCCGTCGCGTAAGGGGCGGATCGCCTCGATGGAGTCGGGGGTCTTGCCCATCATCATCTTCGCATCGTCGCCCACGGCCTTGACGCGGCGGATGCCGTTGATCGTCTCGATCGCCACCACCGAGGGCTCGTTGAGGACGATGCCCTGGTCCTGCACGTAGACCAGCGTGTTGGCGGTGCCGAGATCGATCGCCATGTTCTGCGAGCCGAACTTGAAGAGATTGGACAGGAAGCTCATGTGTGGTGGTGTTCCGGTAATGGCGGGCCCCGTCCGCGGACCGCTGTCGGGGGTGCGGCTGCGGGGGTTGTGGACCCGATTATGACATGACACCCGCGCGCCTAGCGAATCCGCGCGCAAAAGGCCAAAATATTTGTCCACGGCCGATCCGATTTTTGCCGGCCTTCCCCTCGAATTCGCATCGGCCCGGCGCTAGCGTGCCCGCCATGCCGCAAATCCGCCGCTTGCCCTCGGATCTCGTCAACCGCATCGCCGCGGGCGAGGTGGTCGAGCGCCCGGCGGCGGCATTGAAGGAGCTGGTCGAGAACGCGATCGACGCCGGCGCGCGGCGAATCGGCGTGGTGCTCGCGGACGGGGGTTTGCAGCGCATCGAGGTGGTCGACGACGGCTGCGGGATGGGCCCGGCAGCGATGGCGCTCGCGCTCGAGCGGCACGCGACCTCGAAGCTCCCCGAATCGCTGATCGGCGAGGGCGGGGCGATCGAGCTTGTGTCGACGCTCGGCTTCCGCGGCGAGGCGCTGCCGTCGATCGCCAGCGTCGCGCGCCTGACCATCGAGAGCCGCGAGGGTGCTGCCGCCGACGGGTGGCGCCGGGTGGTCGATCACGGCGCGCTGCTCGCCGACGAGCCCGCCGCGCTCCCGCCCGGCACGCGGGTCAGGGTCGAGGAGCTCTTCGCCAAGGTCCCCGCGCGCCGCAAGTTCCTGCGCTCGGCCCGCAGCGAATACGCCGCCTGCCTCGACGTGGTGCGCCGCCTCGCGATGGCGCGGCCCGATATCGCCTTCACGCTCGAGACGCTCGGCGAGGGGGCGAAGCGGACGGTGCTGTCCCTGCAAGCGGGCGAGGAACTCGCCACCCGCGTCGCCCGCATCATCGCGCACGAGCTCAAGGACAACTCGGTGCCCATCGAGCTCGAGCGCGACACGCCGCACGGGGTCATGCGCCTCACCGGTGTGGCGGGCCTGCCGACCTGGAACCGCGGCGTGGCCGACCACCAGTATCTGTTCGTCAACGGTCGGCCGGTGAAGGACCGCCTGCTGGTCGGCGCGGTGCGCGGCGCCTATGCCGACATGCTCGCGCGCGACCGCCACGCGGTGCTCGCGCTGTTCCTCGACCTGCCCCCGCAGGACGTCGACGTGAACGTCCACCCGGCCAAGACCGAGGTGCGCTTCCGCGATTCCGCGGGGGTGCGCGGGTTCATCGTCTCGGGATTGCGTCAGGCGCTGGCGACCGGCGACCGCAGGAGCGCGCAGGGGCCCGATCGCGCGGCGATGACGCGGTGGGTCAGCGAGCCTGTTCTGGAGCAGCCCGAGTTCCTCCCCTCCCGCCTGCGGGAGGGGCCGGGGGTGGGGGTGGGAATGACCCCGAGGCAACTCTGGCCGCCACAGGCCCACCCCAACCCCTCCCGCGAGCGGGAGGGGCTTATGCTGCGCGACGCCACGCTGGCATGGTCACAACCCCAGGGCCGCGCCGAGGAATCTGCGCCAGTCCCCTCCGAAGCCCGCGAGTACCCCCTCGGCATCGCCCGCGGGCAGGTCGCCAGCACCTATATCGTCGCCGAGGCGGCCGACGGCCTCGTGCTCGTCGACCAGCACGCCGCGCATGAGCGCCTCGTGCTCGAGCGCCTGCGCGCCGCGGGGGCGGCGGACGGTGTGCGCCGCTCGCAGGCGCTGCTCGTCCCCGATGTCGTCGAGATGGACGAGGTCGATTGCGACCGGCTCGAGGACGCCGCCGAGGGTCTCGCGCGCTACGGCCTCGTGATCGAGCGCTTCGGGCCCGCCGCGATGCTCGTGCGCGCGCTCCCCGCTGCGCTGCCGAAAGCGGACAGCACCGCCCTGCTGCGCGATCTTGCCGACGACATCGCCAAGCACGGCAAGCAGGAGGACTCGGGCGCGCTGCTGCTCGCCGAGCGACTCGAGCTGGTGCTGGCGACGATGGCCTGCCACGGCTCGGTGCGCGCCGGACGCACCCTCAGCGTCGCCGAGATGAACGCGCTGCTGCGCGAGATGGAAGCGACGCCGCGTTCCGGCCAGTGCAACCACGGACGGCCGACGTGGGTGAAGCTCAGCATGGAAGACGTCGAGAAGCTGTTCGGACGGCATTAGGGCCTCCTTCCATCTCGCCCGTCATCCCGGCGAAGGCCGGGAGCCAGAGCGGCAAGGGGAGGCTTGAAGGCGCTGGGTCCCGGCCTTCGCCGGGATGACGGCGTGATTACTTCAGCGCCGCCTTCACATCCGCCAGCTTCCCGTCCGCGTCAGGGTCCTCGGGCAGGCCGAGCACCGCGCGCAGCAACGCCGTCACCGCGACATTGTCGAACACCGGGAGCGTCGCTCCTCGCGCGAAGGCGGGCCCGCGGGCGATGAACAGCGCGAGCATTTCGGGGTCGGCATTGTCGTAGCCGTGCGCGCCGCCCCGGATCGGGTGGGGCGGGGTGCCTGCTCCGACCACCCAGCCCGGTTCGGCGATGCAGATGATCGCCGCCACGCGCGGGTTCCGGCCCCAGTGGAGCCGCTCTGGAAGGTTCTCCTTGCGCGCGCAGGTCATGTGCTCGTGCGGCACGAGCAACGCCTCGGCAACCCGGTCGTCGGTGCCGGTGACCGGCTCGATCGCCGCGTATGGTCCGCCTTCGACGAGGATGAAGCTCGCCGGATCGACGAAGTCCTCGAGCTTGATCCTGCGGCTCTCGTCGATCGCGCGCATCCCGTGATCGGCGACCACCACGAGATTGAGCCGCACGCCGAGCTTCGCCGCGCCGTCGACCAGCTCGCCGATCCGCGCATCGACCTCGGCGAGCGCGGCGTTCACCTCGGCGCTGTCGGGGCCGAAATCGTGACCGATGGTGTCGACCGTGTCGAAATAGAGCGTCGCGAAGGCCGGGCGCATGTCGGCGGGGCGGCGCAGCCAGTCGATGAGGGTGTTCACCCGCTGCACGTTGGAGAAGTTCTTGTCGTAGCGCAGCCAGTCGCTCGGCCGGCGCCCCTCGAAGGGCACTTCGCTCCCCGGCCAGAACATCGTCGCGCTGCGCAGGCCCGCCTTCTCGGCGGCGATCCAGATCGGCTCGGCCTCGCTCCACCAGAAGGGATCGAGCGCCTGCTTGTCGTTGCCGAGGCTGAACATCACCCCCGGGCGGCGCGGGTCGATCATGGAATTGCCGACGATGCCGTTGCGATCGGGGTGCTTGCCGGTGACGAGCGCGTAGTGGTTGGGGAAGGTCTTGGTCGGGAAGCTCGGCCGCATCGGCCCGGTGACGCCTTCCCTCGCCAGCGCCGCAAGCCGCGGGGTGATGCCGCGCGCGAGGTAGTCGGCGCGGAAGCCGTCGATGCTGACGAGCACGGTGACCGGGCGCTCCTTGGCGGCAAGCCCGCCGGGGAGGAGCAGGGCGGCGATGAGCAGGATCAGTCGCATGGCTGGGCCTTTACGCGCGAAAGATGGCAGGGCGGGAATGCGGGCGCTCAGACGTTGAACTTGAAGAGCAGCACGTCGCCGTCCTGCACGACGTATTCCTTGCCTTCCTGCCTGAGCTTGCCCGCTTCCTTCGCGCCCGCCTCGCCGCCCAAGGAGATGTAGTCCTCGTAGGCGATGGTCTCGGCGCGGATGAAGCCGCGTTCGAAGTCGGAGTGGATCTCGCCCGCCGCCTGCGGCGCCTTGGCGCCTGCCGGGAAGGTCCAGGCGCGCGCTTCCTTGGGGCCGGCGGTGAAGAAGGTCTTGAGCCCGAGGAGCTTGTATCCGGCGCGGATCACCCGGGCGAGGCCGCTTTCGGTGAGGCCGAGGGCTTCGAGGAATTCGCCGCGGTCCTCCTCGGGCATGGCGACGAGTTCGGCCTCGATTGCGGCGGAGACGACCACCGCCTCGGCACCCTCGGCGGCGGCCTTGGCGAAGACTTTCTCGGAGAGAGCATTGCCGGTCGCGGCGTCCTCCTCGGCGACGTTGCAGACGTAGAGCACCGGCTTGGCGGTGAGCAGCTGCGCCTGCTTGAACAGCCGCGCTTCCTCGTCGTCATTGGGGACGGTGAGGCGCGCGGGCTTGCCCTCGCGCAGCAGTTCGAGCGCCTGGCCGAGCACGCTCGCCATCGCCTTCGCCTCCTTGTCGCCCCCGGTCGCACGCTTGGCGGCGGCGGGAACGCGCTTCTCGAGGCTCTCGAGGTCCGAGAGCATCAGCTCGGTCTCGACCACTTCGGCATCGGCGATGGGATCGACCTTGTTGGCGACGTGCTGGATGTCGTCATCCTCGAAGCACCTCAAGACGTGGACGATCGCGTCGACCTCGCGGATGTTGCCGAGGAACTGGTTGCCGAGGCCCTCACCCTTGCTTGCGCCCTTCACGAGGCCGGCGATGTCGACGAAGCCCAATTGCGTCTCGATGATTTTGGCGCTCTTGGCGATCGCGGCGATCTTCTGGAGGCGCTCGTCGGGCACGGCGACCTGGCCGACATTGGGCTCGATGGTGCAGAAGGGATAGTTCGCCGCCTGCGCCGCCTGCGTCTCGGTGAGCGCATTGAACAGCGTGGACTTGCCGACATTCGGCAGGCCGACGATCCCGCAACGGAAACCCATGATGTGTTTTCTCTCGGATAGCTGGAAAGCGCCGCCCTTAGCGAGCGGGCGGGGCGCTGGCTAGAGGCGGATCAGGCGAGCCCCTGACGCTGGCGCCAGGCGGCGAGGGCGGCGGGGCTGCGCAGCCGGACGAGGTTGCCCCGGTAGCCCGCGAGCCTTGCCTCGGTGCGCTTGCGGGGGCCGGCTTTCCAGCGCGCGACATACCAGAAGAAGCCCGCGTCGAACCGCTCGGGACAACCCTCGGCCATGTCGGGACGGACCCGGCCGCGCATGGTCCAGACCCGCTTGGCGAGCCGCCACAGGCACAGGCGGATCGGGAAATCGAGATAGATGACCGTGTCCGCGCGCGCGAGGCGCGGGGCGAGAAGGCTACCATAATGCCCCTCGATCAGCCATCGGTCTTGCGCGACGAGCTCGCCGAGCCGCGCACCGAGCTCGGCATCTTCGGTTTCGACCCAGCCTTCCTTCCAGCCCAACTGGTCCATGTGGATAAGCGGCAGGCCGAGGCGGGGCGCAAGCCCCCGGGCGAGGGTGCTCTTGCCCGACCCGCAGGGGCCGATGATCATCACGCGGCGCATCCGCCGCGCCTCACCCCTGCATCCTGAGCGCGACATCGTTCATAAAGCGCACGTCGTCGCCCTTGGCGAGCCATTCGACCTCGGCACCCACTGCCCCCAGCATATCGGCCAGATCGTCCCCCTCGTCCTTGGCGAAGTTGCCGAGGACGTGGCCGGTCACCCGGTCCTTGTGCCCGGGATGGCCGATGCCGAGGCGGATGCGGCGGTAGTCGGGCGCGCCGAGGCTCGCGCAATGCTGGTCGATCGAGCGCAGGCCGTTGTGCCCCGCGTGCCCGCCGCCCTGCTTGACCTTGACCTTGAAGGGGGCAAGGTCGAGCTCGTCGTGGAACACGGTGAGCGCCTCGGTTCCGAGCTTGAAGAAGCGCAGCGCCTCGCCCACCGAGCGGCCGCTCTCGTTCATGAAGGTCGCGGGCTTCAGGAGCAGCACCTTCCGGCCGCCGATCCGCCCCTCCTGCACCCACCCGGAGAATTTGGTCTGCACGGGCCCGAAGGAATGCATCTCGGCGATCACGTCGACAGCCATGAAGCCGACATTGTGCCGGTGGAGCGCATAGCGCGGTCCGGGATTTCCGAGGCCGACCCAGATCTGCATGACGTCTCCCCTAGCTGCCCCCCGCACAAAACGAAACGCCGGACCCCTTGCGAGGCCCGGCGTCCGTTAGCCGTCACGTCGAAGGAGCGCTTATTCGCCTTCGGTCGTGGTGTCGCCTTCGCTGCTCTTGAGCGCCGAGGGGGCGACGAGCGTGGCGATGGTGAAGTCGCGGTCGGTGATCGCGCTGGCGACGCCCGCGGGCAGGGTCACGTCGCTGATGTGGATCGAATCGCCGACGTCCTTGCCGGTCACGTCGACATGGATCTCGTCGGGGATCGCGTCGCTTGCGCAGACCAGTTCGAGCTCGTGGCGCACGATGTTGAGCACGCCGCCCTTCTTGAGGCCGGGCGAGGCTTCCTCGTTGGTGAACACCACCGGGACCTGGACGGTGACCTGCGAATCCGCACCGAGGCGCAGGAAGTCGACATGGGTCGGACGGTCGGTCACCGGGTGGAAGGCGACGTCCTTGGGCAGGGTACGAACGGTCTTGCCGCCGATCTCGATGTTGACGATCGAGTTCATGAAGTGGCCGGTCATCAGCTGACGGACCAGTTCCTTCTGCTCGACGTGGATCAGGGTGGGTTCTTCCTTGCCGCCATAGATGACAGCAGGGGTCCGACCATCGCGGCGAAGTGCTCGGGAGGCTCCCTTGCCAGCCCGTTCGCGCGCTTCGGCCGGCAGCGTCAGAGTCTCGCTCATACGGATGCCTTTCGAATGCGTGTTGAAGTTCAGTCACACGGCGCAACCGCCTCCAGGGATGTCCGGAAGCGCCGAAGCGCGGCCCCTTAGAGAGTGAATGCCCGGTTGGCAACCGGTTTGGCCGTCAGGTGAGCCGCCGCAGCCGGTAGCCTTTCGCCTGAAGCAGCGCGGCGAGCCCCTCGGGGCCGACGAGATGCGCCGCGCCGACGGCCACGAGCGGGCGCTTGCCCTCGGCAAGCAGCGCCGCGACCGCCTCGGCCCAGCGGCGGTTGCGCGCCGTGAGCAGCGCCTCGCGCAGGCTCGGGTCGGCGAGGATTCCCTCGCGGGTCGACGCCGCGATCGCCGCTGCGTCGCCCGCGATCCAGGCGCGCTGGAGCCGCTCGGGATCGCGCGCGGGATCGGTGCCCTCGCGAACCACCGCGGCGAGCATCGCGCGCTGCTGCGGCTCGGGCAGGCGGTCGAAGATCGCGAGCTGCCCGGCCGCGCCCTCGAGTTCGCGCACCGGGCGGCCTGCGAAGTCGGCGATCAGCGCGCGGTCGACGCCCTCGGCAGGGTCGCCCGCGGCATCGACGCGGGCGAGGGCGAGCGCGGCGGCCCAGGTCTCGGTGCCATCGAAGCGGTCGGGGGCAAAGCCGCCGCGGTCCATCAGCGCGGCGAGCGGGGCGGCGAGGTCGGGCGGGACGCGCGCCGCGAGCGGAGGGAGGCCGGGGCTCGCGGCGAGCCCCGCGAAGGTCCGCGCCAGCGCCGCCTCGTCGGCAAGGCCCTCGACCTCGACGACGAGAAGGTCGGCCGCGCCCAGGACGCGGCCGACCTCGGGGGTTCGCCACCCGGTGCCCGGGGGCAGGGCGTGGATCGTGCCGAGCAGCCAGCCCTTGGGCGTGCCGTCGGCGGCGGCGATCTCGTAGAGCAGCGGGTTGGCGGGCTCTCCCGGGCCACCCCCGCCGGGCGCATCGCTGCACCCGGCGAGCATCAGCAGGAGGAGCGGGGCGAGGAGCGCGGCAACCCACCGCATCGCCCCCGCCCCGGAAGGCTGCCCGGTCACTTGACCCGGCTGACCTTGATGCCCTTCTGCTTCAGGTAGTCCTGCACGCTCTTGGGCCCGGCGAGGTGGCCGGCGCCGACCGCGATGAACACCGTGCCGGGCTGGGCGAGGCGGGTCTTGATCCAGTCGGCCCAGTTGGCGTTGCGGTTGTAGAGCAGCGCCTCGGCGACCTTGGGGTCGTCCATGCCCTCGTTCATCACCGCGGCGAGCCCCTCGGCATCGCCTTCGCCCCATTCGGCGACCATGCGGTCGAGCGTCGGCTTGGTCTGGTCGATGTTGCTCGCGGCATCGACCATGAAGGCGACCTGCGCGTCCTGCGGCATCCCGTCGAAGATGCCGAGCTGGAACTCGGCGGTCTCGAGCGCGCCCTTGGCCTTGTCGGGAACCTTGGCGAGCAGCACCTTCTCGACGCCGCTATTGGGGTCATAGCCCTCGAGCGTGAGCGGCAGGATCGACATGGTAAGGCCGACCAGCCAGGGCTTCATCGGGTCGAAATTGGCGGCGAGCGCGTCGGCGGGGTTGGGGACGAGGCCCTTGGCCTTGGCGTCCTCGTACTGCGCCCTCGCCTCGGCCGGGGCGGCGGCGAGCTGCTGGGCCTCGATCTTGCCGCCGAGCTTGCCGAGGGCCGCGGCGTATTGCGCCTTCTGCTCGTCGTTGAGCAGCGAGCGCAGCGTGGTGCCCTCGGGCAGCTTGCCGCGGGTCACGGCGAGCTGTTGCATCGCGGCCTCGCTCGCCGGGTCCATCGGGATCTCGGTGACGAGGATGTCCGAGCCCTCGAGCGCGGACCGGATGGTGGTGTCGTACCACTCGATGCCCTGGGGCAGGACGTGGACCGTGCCGAACAGGTAGATGGTGGTGTCCTTGTCGGCGACCTTCCACAGCGCCGGGCCCTTGGGCTTGGCGGCAGTGGCGGTGGCGGCGGCCTCGGCCTTGGCCGGCTTGGCGGTCTCGGCAAGGGCGGGGCTCCCGGCGAGGAGCGCGAGGCTCGAGGCGGCGGCGATGAACAGCGCGGCGGGTTTCATGGAGGCAGGTTCCTTTCGTAGGGGAGGGTTGGAAGGGTCAGGCACAGGTCAGAGACGCCAGCGGGCGTAGAGGAAGGAAAGGATCATCGAGACATAGGCGATCGCGAACATCCCAAAGGCGTGCGGGGCCGGCACGAAGCCGCCGGCGTGGAGCACCGCCCAGACCGGGTAGCCGGAGATCACCGACAGGCACCCGCCGGTGAAGGCGATGAGGTTCCGCTCGCGCTTGTAGTCGTCGATCAGGCGGAAGCCGTAGAGCGGCAGGGCGAGCAGCGCGGCGAGGAAGCCGAGCGCGAGTGCCAGCGCAAGCGGCGCGGGGAGGCGCATCGCCGCGAAGTCGCCGAGGAAGGAGCTGCCTTCGCTCTGATCGAAGAAGCCGGTGAGGCCGCCGAGCACGCCGCCCAGCACCACCGCCACCGCGAGGTAGATCCATTGCCGGCGCAACCGCTGGCGGGTTCGCGCCTCGCCGGGGCCGAGCGGGCGGGCCTTGTCGTCGGGGATCATGCGGGTTCTCCGTCGTCGAAAATGTCCTCGATCGCCATGTCGAACAGGCGGGCGATGCGGAAGGCAAGAGGGAGGGAAGGGTCGTGCTTGCCGGTCTCGATGGCATTGACCGCCTGGCGCGAGACATCGAGCCGCCCGGCGAGCTCCGCCTGGCTCCAGTCGCGTTCGGCGCGCAGGACCTTGAGACGGTTCTTCACGGGCGTCACAGGCCGAGGAGATCGGCGAGCCGGGCGATCAGCGTGCCGGCGCCGAAGCCGCTCAGGAGCAGGACCGCGAAGACGATCACGCGCTTCACGCCGGGGCTGGGTTCGAAGGTCACCATGGGGATTCTCCGTCAGGTTGACCCGACTCGCTGTCAGGTGTCCCTGACCTTATGTCGCGATTCGCTGACTATGTCAAGAAGACCTGACTTCGTGTCATGCGAGGCTGACCAGGGCTATTGCACCCGCTCGACCGTGAGGCCCTCCTTCTCGAGCATCAGCGGCACCGAATCCGGGCCCTCCAGATGCGCCGCGCCGACCGCCAGCAGGAGCTTGCCGGGGCGCTTCATCCGCTCGGCGAGCCAGCCCGTCCAGGCGCGGTTGCGGTCGACGAGGATCGCCTTGTAGAAGGCCTTCTCGAAGGGATCGTCGGACATCTCGGCGATGTCTGCCTCGGCCATCCTGCCGCGCGCCCAGCTGTGCTCGTCCGACCAGTCGGCCTCGGCCGAGCTCACCAGCGCGCAGCCGTCCCACAGGTCGAGCTCGGCGTCGAGCATCGCCACGATCTGCCCCTCGTCGATGGCGAGCAGGCTTTCCATCACCGCCACCGGGTCCTCGATCGCCCCCACCGGACGGCCGCTGTCGCGGAACTCCTTCTCGATCACCGTTTCGACGCCGAAATCCGCGAGGCTCCCTTCGGCGACATTGTGGATCGCGGAGAGGGTGAACATCGCGATCACCGGGGGGAGCTTGTCGGCCTCGGCGGGCTCGATCCCGGCGAGCGTCATGATCCGCGCGAGCTTCGCCCGGTTGCGCGGGGCGACCCGCTCCGAGAGCGGCACCGAGGCGGCATAGCGCGCCATCAGGTCGAGGAAGCGCTGGTCCTCGGCCGAGGTCTCGCCTTCGGGCGGGGCAAGCTCCTCGTCGCGGGATTCGAATACCACCTCCTCGGCCTCGGCGGCGACCTTGTCGAACAGCGCGGTGCGCCAGCGGAACCCCTCGGGCAGAACGTGGATGGTGCCGAAGATGTGGATCGTGGTGTCGGCGTCCGAGAGCTTCCACAGCGCGGGCGCGATCGTGTAGTCCTGCCGCGGGGCGCGCTGGATCTCGACCCCGTGGAAGCCGTCGTGGCGCACCGGGCATTCCGTGCGTAGCGGCGCGGACGCCGCCTCTACCGCAGGCGCGGCGGCAAGCGGCACAGCACACAGCCCGAGCGCCGCCGCGAGCGAAATCCGTGTCGAAACTCCCTTCATGCCCGCCCCTGCGCTCGTCCGATTCTTCCCCGTATTTCAATGCTGACGCCTCGGCGGGGGATGTCAAGCGGGGGCTTGAGCGCGGCCTATGCTGCGCTGCGTCATTGACGCCCGGGAGGGCTTCCGCCATGGCGAGCCGCCATGAGCGTTGCACCCCTCTTCACCCCCCCGGCGCGCGATCCCGCGCGCTCGTTCCAGGACATGATCCTGACGCTCCACGATTTCTGGAGCCACGAGGCCGGCTGCATCATCCTCCAGCCCTATGACATGCGCATGGGGGCAGGGACCTTCCACACTGCGACGACCCTGCGCGCGCTCGGCCCCGAACCGTGGAACGCCGCCTTCGTCCAGCCCTGCCGCCGCCCGACCGACGGGCGCTATGGCGAGAACCCCAACCGGCTCCAGCACTACTACCAGTATCAGGTGATCCTGAAGCCCTCGCCGTCGGATATCCAGGAACTCTACCTCAAGAGCCTCGCTGCGATCGGCATCGACCCGCTGGCGCACGACATTCGCTTTGTCGAGGACGATTGGGAGAGCCCGACGCTCGGCGCATGGGGCCTTGGATGGGAAGTGTGGTGCGACGGGATGGAAGTCACCCAGTTCACCTATTTCCAGCAGATGGGCGGGTTCGACTGCAAGCCGGTCGCGGGCGAACTGACCTACGGGCTCGAGCGCCTCGCGATGTACATCCAGGGCGTCGACAACGTCTATGATCTCGCTTTCAACGGCGCCGGGGTGACGTATGGCGAGGTGTTCCTTGAGAACGAGCGCCAGATGTCGAAGTGGAACTTCGAGGTGGCGAACACCGACGCGCTCTCCGACCTCTTCGCCAAGGCCGAGGCCGAATGCCGCAATGCGCTGGCCGCTGGCGTTCCCATCGCCGCCTATGAACAGGCGGTCGAGGCGAGCCACGTCTTCAACCTCCTCCAGGCGCGCGGCGTGATCAGCGTGCAGGAGCGCGCCAGCTACATGGGCCGGGTGCGCGACCTCGCGCGCTCGTCGTGCGAGGCCTATGCGGCGAAGATGACGCCCGAGTGGCAGGCGAAATACCCCGGGTGGAGTCTCGTCTGATGGCCGACTTCCTGCTCGAACTGCGCTGCGAGGAAATCCCTGCCCGGATGCAGGCGGGCGCGCGCGCCGAACTCGAAAAGCTGTTCCGTCGCGAGCTCGATGCCGCGGGCGTTGCGGTGACCGAACTCACCGTCTGGTCGACCCCGCGCCGCCTCGCGCTGATCGCGCGCGGGTTGCCGCTCGCGACCGAAGCCGTGTCCGAAGAAGCCAAGGGCCCGCCCGAAGGCGCGCCTGATGCCGCGATCGACGGCTTCTGCAAGAAGAACGGCGTGACCCGCGAGGCTCTCGAGCTGCGGGACGTCAAGGGCCGCATGACGTGGTTCGCGGTCGTGAACACCCCGGGCCGGGCGATGGCCGAGGTGCTGGCCCAAGCAATCCCCGCGATCATCCGCGACTTTGCCTGGCCCAAATCGATGCGCTGGGGCGCGGCCTCGATCAGCACGGACTCGATCCGCTGGGTGCGCCCGCTCTCGGGCATCGTCGCGCTGCTCGATTCCGAGGTGATCGACATCGAGGTCGGCGGCATCCGTTCGGGTGCGGCGACGATGGGGCATCGCTTCCACCACGAGGGCCCGATCACCATCGGCAGCGCCGATGACTACGCCGAGAAGCTGCGCGCCTGCCACGTGATCGTCGACCATGAGGAGCGCGCGCGCATGATCCGCGAGGGCGCGCGCGCCGCCGCCGCCGCGGCGGGGCTCACCCTGGTCGAGGACGAGGGCCTCGTCGTGGAGAACGCCGGCCTCACCGAATGGCCCGTGCCGCTGCTCGGCCGCTTCGACGAGGCGTTCCTCGACGTGCCGCCCGAAGTGATCCAGCTCACCGCGCGGGTGAACCAGAAGTATTTCGTGTGTGAAACCCCCCTCCCGCTTGCGGGAGGGGCAGGGGGTGGACACGAAGCCGCGCCCGCCGACTATCCCACCCCCGACCCCTCCCGCAAGCGGGAGGGGGGTAGACTCGCCAACGCCTTCGTCTGCACCGCCAACATCACCCCCGCCGATCCGGCGGTGGTGGTCGACGGCAACCGCAAGGTGCTGGCGGCGCGGCTGTCCGACGCGCGGTTCTTCTGGGAGCAGGACCAGAAGACCCCGCTCGCCGAGCACGCGAAGAAGCTGTCGCGCATCACCTTCCACGAGAAGCTCGGCACCGTCGCCGACAAGGTCGAGCGCGTCGCGAAGCTGGCGCGGTGGTTGTGCGAGGAGGGGATTGTCACCGATACCCCCCTCCCGCCTGCGGGAGGGGAGTCTGGCCGACCTCGCGGAAGCAGCCGCGCGCCTCGCCAAGGCCGATCTCGTCACCGAGATGGTCGGCGAGTTCCCCGAATTGCAGGGTCTGATGGGCGGCCATTACGCCGCGAAGGAAGGTCTGCCGCACGAGGTCGCCGAGGCGATCCGCGATCACTACAAGCCGGTCGGGCAGGGGGACGATGTGCCCACCGCGCCGGTGACTGTGGCGGTGTCGCTGGCGGACAAGCTGGATACGCTGCGCTCCTTCTTTGCGATCGACGAAAAGCCGACCGGCTCGAAGGATCCCTTTGCCCTAC
Source organism: Erythrobacter sp. NE805 (assembly GCF_046452355.1). Classification (NCBI taxonomy): domain Bacteria; kingdom Pseudomonadati; phylum Pseudomonadota; class Alphaproteobacteria; order Sphingomonadales; family Erythrobacteraceae; genus Erythrobacter; species Erythrobacter sp. NE805. Next base: position 214,548 of record NZ_JBKFDI010000002.1, read on the forward strand.
GCCGCGCCGCGCTCGGCATCATCCGGCTCATCACCGAGAACGGCCTGCGTTTTGGCGTGGCCGAAGGTGACCTCCTCGACTTCTTCGCCGACCGCCTCAAGGTGCAGCAGCGCGAGGCGGGCGTCCGGCACGACCTCATCGATGCGGTCTTCGCGCTCGGCGGGGAAGACGATCTCGTTCGCCTGCTCGCCCGCGTCCATGCGCTTCAGGCCTTCGTCAACACCGAGGACGGCGCCAACCTCCTCGCGGGCTACAAGCGCGCGGCGAACATCCTCAAGAAGGAGGGCTACGAAGGCCCCTCGGCCATGCCCGACCCGCAGGTCCTCGCCAGCCTCAAGGAGCGCAACGAGGGCATCCCCGACACCGGCGAGGAGGACCCGCTCGCGCTGGTCGACGATCCCGACGTGGGCGACATCCTCGCCGCCGAGGCGAGGGCCGATCCCGGGCTTTCCTACACCCCGGAGCCGGCCGAAAAGGCGCTGATCGACGCGCTCGACGCCGCCGCCCCGCGCGCTGCCGCCGCGGTGGAGGCCGAGAAGTTCGCCGACGCGATGGCTGCGCTGGCCACCTTGCGCGCCCCCATCGACCGGTTCTTTGAAGAGGTGACCGTCAACGACCCCGTGGCCGAGAAGCGCGATGCGCGTCTCGCTCTCCTGGCGCGTTTCCGCGATGCGGTGCACCGTGTCGCCGATTTCGGCCGGATCGAGGGATGATTTCTCCCGCCGCCCCCCTGTCCTGTCCGCTTGAAGAAGGCGGGCGATTTCAAGGGGAAGGCACCCGATTCAAGGCGGACAGGGTGTCCGCTTTGTCCGCTTTGTCCGCTTAACCACTTGCCTCGGGGACTGCCATGAGCTTGAAGACGGTCTATGTATTCGGAGGCGCCGCCGACCATTCCGACCCGCGCCAGAAGGACAAGACCGTCACCGGGGGCAAGGGCGCGAACCTTGCCGAGATGGCCTCGATCGGCCTGCCGGTCCCCCCGGGTTTCACCATCACCACCGAGGAATGCGTCGCCTACCTCAGGGACGGTGCGGGCTTCTCCGATGGCCTGAAGACCGCCGTGGCGAAGGCGCTTGCCCATGTCGAGGCGACCGTCGGCAAGCGGTTCGGCGACGCGGGCGATCCGCTGCTGGTCTCGGTCCGCTCGGGCGCGCGGGTGTCGATGCCGGGGATGATGGACACGGTCCTCAACCTCGGGCTCAACGATGCGACCGTGGAGGGGCTTGCGGCCTCGAGCGGGGACGCGCGCTTCGCCTGGGATAGCTACCGCCGCTTCATCCAGATGTATTCCGACGTGGTGCTCGGGATCGATCACGGGCTGTTCGAAGAGGCGCTCGAGATCGCCAAGGAAGACAAGGGCTTCTACAACGACACCGAGATGGGGGCCGAGGACTGGCAGGCGCTCGTCGGCGAGTACAAGGGGATCGTCGAGGAGGAACTTGGCCGACCCTTCCCGCAGGACGTGACAGAGCAGTTGTGGGGCGCGATCCGCGCGGTGTTCGACAGCTGGGATTCGGACCGCGCCAAGGTCTACCGCCGCCTCAACGACATCCCCGGCGACTGGGGCACCGCGGTCAACGTCCAGGCGATGGTGTTCGGCAACATGGGCGAGACGAGCGCCACCGGGGTCGCCTTCACCCGAGATCCGGCGACCGGCACCCGCGCCTATTACGGCGAATACCTGATCAACGCGCAAGGCGAGGACGTGGTCGCGGGCATCCGCACGCCGCAATACCTCACGAAGGCCGCGCGCGAGGCGGCGGGGGCGAAGCCGCTGTCGATGGAAGAGGCTCTGCCTGAAGCCTATGCGGAGCTCGCCCGCGTTTTCGATCTGCTCGAGCGGCACTATCGCGACATGCAGGACATCGAGTTCACCGTCGAGCGCGGCAAGCTCTGGATGCTCCAGACCCGCTCGGGCAAGCGCACGGCCAAGGCCGCGCTCAAGATGGCGGTCGACATGGTGGGCGAGGGCCTGATCGACGAGCGCGAGGCGGTGCGCCGCGTCGACCCGATGGCCTTGGATCAGTTGCTCCACCCGACCCTCGACCCCAATGCCGAGCGTCATGTGCTGACCACGGGTCTGCCGGCCTCGCCGGGCGCAGCGGCAGGCAAGATCGTGCTCGATGCCGACACCGCCGAGCAATGGGCGGGCCGCGGCGAGAAGGTCATTCTCGTCCGTGTCGAGACCTCGCCGGAGGACATCCACGGGATGCACGCGGCGCAGGGCATTCTCACCGCGCGCGGCGGCATGACCAGCCACGCCGCGGTGGTCGCCCGCGGGATGGGGCGCCCCTGCGTTTCGGGTGCGGGCGCCGTCTCGATCGACCGGGCTTCGCGCACCCTCAAGATCGGCTCCACCGAGCTGAAGGAGGGCGATGCCATCACCCTCGACGGCTCGACCGGGCAAGTGATGCTCGGCATCGTCCCGACGGTGGAGCCCGAGCTCGCGGGCGATTTCGGCACGCTGATGGTCTGGGCCGACAAGCTCAGGCGCATGAAGGTCCGCACCAATGCCGAGACGCCCGACGACTGCCGCATGGCGCGCCAATTCGGGGCCGAGGGGATCGGGCTGTGCCGCACCGAGCACATGTTCTTCGAGGCCTCGCGGATCAGCGCGGTGCGCCAGATGATCCTCGCCGACGACGAGGCGGGCCGCCGGCGGGCGCTCGACAAGCTGCTCCCGGAACAGCGCGCGGACTTCCAGTCGATCTTCGAGGTGATGGCGGGCCTGCCCTGCACGATCCGCCTGCTCGATCCCCCGCTCCACGAGTTCCTTCCGCACGCCGACGAGGAATTCGCCGAGCTGGCGGACGCGACCGGCCTCGGGGTCGATCACCTGAAGCGCCGCGCGGGCGAGCTCCACGAGTTCAACCCGATGCTCGGCCACCGCGGCTGCCGCTTGGGGATCACCTTCCCCGAGATCTACGCCATGCAGGCCCGCGCGATCTTCGAGGCGGCCTGCGCGGTGAAGTCCGCGAGCGGGGAGGCTCCGCTGCCCGAGATCATGATCCCGCTGGTCGCGACCAAGCGCGAGCTCGCGATCCTCAAGGCCCTCGTTGACCGCGAGGCCGAGGCCGTCTTCGCCGAGACCGGCACGCGCGTCGACTACCTCGTGGGCACGATGATCGAACTGCCGCGCGCCGCGCTGATGGCGGGCGAGATCGCCGAGGAGGGGGCGTTCTTCTCCTTCGGCACCAATGACCTCACGCAGACCACCCTCGGCGTCTCCCGCGACGATGCCGCACGGTTCCTCAGCGTCTATGTCGAGAAGGGGATCTTCCCGCGCGATCCCTTCGTCAGCCTCGATGTCGAGGGCGTCGGCCAGCTGGTCGAGCTCGCGGCCGAGCGGGGCCGGGCGACGCGGCCCGACATCAAGCTCGGCATCTGCGGCGAGCACGGCGGGGACCCGGCGAGCATCGCCTTCTGCGAGAGCGTCGGGCTCGATTACGTCAGCGCCTCGCCCTACCGCGTGCCGATCGCGCGGCTGGCGGCGGCCCAGGCTGCGCTGAAGAGGGCCTAGGTCCCGGCGAGCGAGCGCCGCCCGGTGAGGGTGACGATCTCGAAGGTCTCGGCCGTCTTGCCATCCGCATCGGCTTGCGCGGCGAAGGCGGCGCGGGCGCGCTCCAGTGCCGCCTTGCCGAGCGGCGCGGCGGGCCTGGCGAGGGCATTGCCGAGCCCCTGGTCGCGCAGGTCGGCGACGAGCCGGTCGAGCGAGGAATAGCGCACGGTCAGCGCGTGGGTGTCGACCACCGGGTCCTTCCACCCGGCGCGCTGGAGCAGGGCGGGGGCGGCGCGCGGATCGACCAAGGGGTGGATGCGCGCCGCCGGCCGCTCGGGCTCGGCGGCAAGCATCGCGGCGCGCAGGGCCGGGAGGCTCTGCCCGCCGATGAAGTGCGCCATCACCAGCCCGCCGGGCGCGAGCGCCGCGCGCAGGTGGATCAGCGCGCCGGGCAAGTCGTTCACGGCATCGAGCAGGCCGAGGACGACGATCAGGTCGTGCCCGCCGACCGGATGGGGCGCCTCGAGATCGAACCCCTGCGGTGCCGCGACCTCGGTGCCCCGGGCGCGCAGCGCGGCGGCGAGGGTGCCCGTCCAGTCGCCGATCACCAGCGCGCGGGCGGGCTCGAAGCGCAGAAAGGCGAGACGTTCGAGCGTGTCCTCGACCATGTCCTCGGCGAGGAAGCGCGCGGCCCCCGGCTGCACCGCGCGCCGTGCGGCACGCAGAAGGCGCATCGCCCGGCGGTGCGGGCTGAAGATCGTGGGGATCGCGCGGGCGTTCATGCGCCCGCACTGCCGCGCTTGCCTACCAAGCGCAAGCCATGCGACATTCCGGGGCGATGGCAGTCGTCCGCGATCTCGTGCGCTCGGTGCAACCGCTGGTGGATTTCGTCTACCCGCCGCGCTGCGCCGCCTGCGGGGTCGCGCTCGCCGCGCAGGACGGGCTGTGCTCGGAATGCTGGGCGACGCTCGAGGTGCCGCCGCTCGCCGAGGGCGGCGTCGTGGCGATCTATGCCGCGACCTATTACAACGACACCTCGCGCCGGCTGGTGCTCGCCTACAAGCATGGCGGGCGGATCGCGCTGTCGCGGCTGCTCGCCCGGCTGATCGCCGCGCGCATGCCCGAGCCTGCGCCGGGCCGTCCGCCGCCGCTGCTGGTGCCGGTGCCACTCCACCGCTGGCGCCTGTGGCAGCGCGGCTTCAACCAGGCGGCGCTGCTCGCGCGCGAGCTGGAGCGCTTCGGCAAGGGCAGGGCGGAGGTCGCCGCGCTGGTGCGGCACAGGCGCACGCCGAACCTCGGCGGGCTCGGGCGCGACGACCGCGAGCGGGTGCTGCGCGGCGCGATCCGGCTCGACCCGGCGCACGCCGCGCGGCTCGCAGGGCGCAACGTGGTTCTGGTCGACGACGTGCTGACCAGCGGAGCGACGAGCCGCGCGTGCATCGCCGCGATCGCCGGGGCACGGCCGGCAAGCATCGCGCTCGCCTGCTTCGCGCGGGTCGATGCCGAGCACCGCCTCGAACATGTCTGAGTCCAGCCAAAACATAACGCCCGGGACCTTGCGATCCCGGGCGCCACGTGACGAAACGGTGTGGATCCACCCTTGCGGGCCTTGGCAGCCACCCCCTAGATTGGCTGCCGGGATCCTGTCCCTATCGTTCAACCGGTCGCACTGGCACCCCGCTGCCAGTCTGCGGTCCGGTCACCCCCTGAACGAGGCACCGGGCGGTGCCGCTGTTCGGCGGAGAACCCCTTGCGAGAGTTCCTGTCCGTCTTGTTCCACTCTGTTGCAGCGGGCGGAAGACCTAACCGGAGACCGGCGCGTTTTTTGCAGCGTGCTGTTGTCACATTGCAACAATCGTCGCATGAGCCGCGACATGATCTGGCCAAATGGGAGCGTTCAGTGACCGAGACTTGCCTGACACCCGAGGAACGCGAGCGCGGGACGATATTCGCGCCGCGGTTCGATTCGGCGGGGCTGCTCACCGCGGTCGTGGTCGACGACGCTTCGGGCGAGGTGCTGGTGGTCGCGCACATGAACGCCGAGGCGCTGGAGCAGACCCTCGCCACCGGCAAGGTGCACTTCTGGTCGCGCTCGCGCGGCAGGCTATGGATGAAGGGCGAGACCTCGGGCCATGTCCTCGCGGTGGAGGCGGTGCTGGTCGACTGCGACCAGGACGCGCTGGTGATCCGTGCCACGCCCGCCGGGCCGACGTGCCACACCGGCGAGCGAAGCTGCTTCTACCGGCAGATCGAGCTGCGCGAGGGCGAACCCTTGTTGTCGTTGCGAGGGACTTGACGCTCACGTAAACGTAAGGTAGAGGGCGGCATGGCTACCGCTCCCGCACCCTCCGACCTCGCCGCCGAGCCGCGCCGCAACGGCGCCCATCTCGAGCGCCCGGACGTTCACGAACGCGAACAGTTCACCATTTCCGACCTTACCTCGGAATTCGGCTGCACCGCCCGCGCGCTGCGCTTCTACGAGGACGAGGGGCTGATCAGCCCGGCCCGCATCGGCCTCACCCGCGTCTATTCCAAGCGCGACCGCGCCCGCCTCGCGTGGATCATGCGCGCCAAGAATGTCGGCTTCTCGCTCACCGAGATCCGCGAGATGATCGACCTCTACGATCTTGACGACGGCCGGGTCGAGCAGCGCCGGGTCACCATCGCCAAGTGCCGCGAGCATATCGCCAAGTTGAAGGCCCAGCGCGACGACATCGATTCGTCGATCAAGGAACTTACCGACTTCGTGGCCGAAATCGAAAAGCTCGACCTCGGCTGAGCCGCTAAGGCTCCCGCACAAGTTCAAATCCGCCGCATACCAGAGGGATCCGTCATGCCGACCTATACCGCGCCCACCCGCGACACGCGCTTCGTCGTCAACGAGGTGCTCGACCTTGCCAGCTACGGCAACCTGCCGGGCTTCGAGAACGCCACCCCCGACATGATCGACACGGTCATCAACGAGGCCGGCAAGTTCTGCGCCGAGGTGCTCGCGCCGATCAACCAGGCGGGCGACGAACACGGCTGCACCCGTCACGAAGACGGCAGCGTCACCACCCCCCCGGGCTTCAAGGAGGCTTACCAGGCCTATGTCGAGAGCGGCTGGGGCACGCTCGCCCAGCCCGAGGAATTCGGCGGGCAGGGTCTCCCCCACGTGCTCGGCTTCGTGCTCGAGGAATATACCGGCACCGCCAACCAGGCCTTCGCGATGTATCCCGGCCTCACCAACGGCGCGATCGCCGCGATCATCGCCAAGGGTTCGGAGGAGCAGAAGGCGACCTACGTGCCCAAGATGATCTCGGGCGAGTGGTCGGGCACCATGAACCTTACCGAGCCGCACTGCGGCACCGATCTCGGCATGATCCGCACCAAGGCCGTGCCGAACGGCGACGGCACCTATGCGATCACCGGCACCAAGATCTTCATCTCGGCCGGCGAGCATGACCTCACCAGCAACATCATCCACCTGGTGCTCGCCAAGACCCCGGGCGCGCCTGACAGCACCAAGGGCATCTCGCTGTTCATCGTGCCCAAGTTCATCCTCGACGAGAACGGCAACCCCGGCGAACGCAACGGCGTCACCTGCGGTTCGATCGAGAAGAAGATGGGCATCCACGGCAACGCCACCTGCCTGCTCAACTACGACGGCGCCACCGGCTACCTCGTCGGCGAGGAGAACAAGGGGCTCGCCGCGATGTTCATCATGATGAACGCCGCCCGGCTCGGCGTCGGCATTCAGGGCTATGCCCAGGCCGAGGTCGCCTATCAGAACGCGGTCAACTACGCGCTCGACCGGCGCCAGGGCCGCGCGCTGACCGGCCCGGCCGACCCGGAAGCCAAGGCCGATCCGATCTTCGTCCACCCCGACGTGCGCCGGATGCTGATGGACGCCAAGGTCTTCACCGAGGCGATGCGCGCCCTGTGCCTGTGGGGTGCGCTCCAGGTCGATCTCACCCACAAGGCGCAGACGCCGGAGGAGCGCGAGACGGCCGACCTGCTGATCGGCCTCATGACCCCGGTCATCAAGGGCTACGGCACCGACAAGGGCTACGACATCGCCACCAACATGCAGCAGGTCTATGGCGGCCACGGCTATGTGCGCGAGTGGGGCATGGAGCAGTTCGTGCGCGATAGCCGCATCGCGATGATCTACGAAGGCGCGAACGGCGTGCAGGCGATGGACCTGTGCGGCCGCAAGCTCGCCGCGGGCGGCGGCAAGGCGATCCAGGCCTTCTTCGCGATGATCGACGAGGAGATCGCTTCGGCGAAGCAGGTGCCCGAGCTCGCCTCGGTCGCCGAACGCCTCGAGAAGGCCCTGGGCGAGCAGAAGGCGGCGACCATGTGGTTCATGCAGAACGCCATGGCGAATCCGAACCACCTCGGCGCGGGCGCGCATCACTACATGCACATCATGGGGATCGTCACGCTCGGCTACTTCTGGCTGAAGATGGGCAAGGTCGCGGCGGCCACCCTTGCTGGCGAGCCCGAGGACCGCGGCTTCTACGAGGCGAAGCTGGTCTCGGCGAACTACTACGCCGAGCGCTTCCTTCCCGACGCCGGGGCGCTGCGGCGCAAGCTCGAGGCGGGCAGCGAATACATGATGAAGTTGCCCGCAGAGGCCTTCGCGACCGCCGCTTGAGGCTTCTCCGATCCTACGTGAACGAAGGGCCATCCTGCACCGGCAGGGTGGCCCTTTGTTTCACGCGAAACATCGCCGCACAGCGGTGATGAAGGGGGGCAAGAGGGATCTGGAGGGGGTCTGGAGGGGGTCAAGACCGGGTCTGGACCGGGCCAGGGCGCGGCTACTCGAGCATCCCCATCATCCGCTGCGAGCCGGCCTTGATCTTGAGTCCCTTGGCCGCCGGGGGCGCGACGGGGCGCTCCCACAGGCTTGCCGAGCCGCCGAGCGCCGGGCGAGGGCGGGGCGCAGCGGCGACCTTGACCGGGAGGCGCACCGGCTCGGGCGCGGGAGCGGGCTCCGGTTCGGGAGCGGCCGCGACGACGGGTTCGGGTGCGGGAGCCACCGCGACGGGCTCGGGCTCCGGCTCCGGCTCCGGAGCGGGCGGAGGCGGAGCGGGGGCAGCGACCTGCTGCGGCGCCGGGGGAGGAACCTGCTGCGGCGCAGGCGCCAGCGCAGGCGCGGCGGGCGCGGCCTCCTCCTGCCCGTTGACGCTCGCCAGAATCTTCGCCGCCACCTCCTCGACCGAGCCGACCACCAGCAGCGGCTGGCTGCCGATGATGCCGACATTGGTCTGCCCGTTCTCCGCGGTGCGCAGCCACGCGACGTTCTCGGCCACCACGAGATAGTTGCCGCCGCGCGATTCGAGCTTGATGAATTTCATGCCACGCCGTGTCCCGGGGAGGTTCGCGAGATGTCCTTGCGGACGATCCGCTGGTGCTAGCGCCCGGAAAGTTAAGGAATCGGCCTATGCCGGACCGGCTCACCGCGCCGGCGCGACCTCGTCGATCAGCCCCATCAGCGCCGCCCAGGACTGGCGGTCGGCAGTCGCGTCATAGGCGGGGTTGGGTTCGCCCATGGCGTCAAGCGGATTGGTGAAGCCGTGCTCGACCCGCGCGAAGGACAGGAAGTGCCAATCGGCGCCGACCGCGTCCATCTCCTCCCAGAAGGCGGTGACGTCGGCGCGCGGCACCAGCGAGTCCGCGTCGCCGTGACAGACCAGCAGCCGCGGCTTGATCGGCGCGGCGGCCGGCAGGGGCGTTGCGAGGAGCCCATGGAAGCTCGCCGCCAGCGCGAAGTCCGCGCCGTCGCGGGCGAGCTCCAGCACCGCCATCCCGCCGAGGCAGAAGCCGATCGCAATCACCGGGACGCCCGGTGCGAGCCCCTCGAGCGCCTCCAGCGTCGCGCGCAGCCGCACCCGCATCGCCCGCGGGTCGGCGCGCAGGGCGGTCATCGCCGCAAAGGCGCTCGCCATGTCGTGCGGGGCGGCAGGGCCGTAGAAATCCCCGATCAGCGCCGCGCATCCCGCCGCGGCGAGCGCGCGCGCCTTGGCCTCGACCCCGGGGGTCGTGTTCATGAAGGTCGGGAACACCGCCACCGCCGCCCGTGCCGGGCCCGAGGGCCGCGCCAGCCACCCGGTCAGCGCGGTGTCCCCGTCGGCATAGGCGATCCGCTCGAGCGCGCTCATTCGACCGGCAGGAAGTCGGGGACCGAGAGATAGCGCTCGCCGGTGTCGTAGTTGAAGCCGAGCACCCGCGCGCCCGCCGGCAGCTCCGGCAGCTTGCTGGCGATCGCCGCGAGGGTCGCGCCCGAGGAGATGCCGACCAGCATCCCTTCCTCGCGCGCGGCGCGGCGGGCCATTTCCTTGGCCTCCTCGGCATCGACGGTGATCGCCCCGTCGATGGCGTTCGTGTGGAGGTTGCCGGGGATGAAGCCGGCGCCGATGCCCTGGATCGGGTGCGGGCCGGGCTGGCCGCCGTTGATGACCGGCGAAAGCGCGGGCTCGACGCCATAGGCCTTGAGGCCGGCCCAGTGCTTCTTCAGCTCCTCCGCGCAGCCGGTGAGGTGCCCGCCGGTGCCGACCCCGGTGATGAGCACGTCGATGGGCGTCTCGGCGAAGTCGGCGAGAATCTCCTGCGCGGTGGTGCGGGCGTGGACCGCGGGGTTCGCGGCATTGTCGAACTGGCTCGGCATCCACGCGCCCGGGGTGCTGGCGACGAGCTCCATCGCGCGCTCGATCGCGCCCTTCATGCCCTTCTCGCGCGGGGTGAGATCGAAGCTCGCGCCATAGGCGAGCATCAGGCGGCGGCGCTCGATCGACATGCTCTCGGGCATGACGAGGACGAGCCGGTAGCCCTTGACCGCGGCGACCATCGCGAGGCCGATCCCGGTATTGCCCGAGGTCGGCTCGACGATCGTGCCGCCCGGCTTGAGCGCGCCGCGCGCCTCGGCGTCCTCGACCATCGCGAGGGCGATGCGGTCCTTGATCGAGCCGCCCGGATTGGCCCGCTCGGACTTCACCCACACCTCGTGATCGGGGAACAGCCGCGCGAGGCGGATATGCGGGGTCCCGCCGATGGTGGCGAGAATGTTGTCGGCCTTCATGAAGATACCTCCCTCTTGAGTTCCTGCGGCTCGAAGCTGCGGGCGCGGCGGAGCTCGGGGAAATACCAGGCCCACACCAAGGTCACGAATATCGCACCCGCTCCGCCGAATACAACCGCGCCGACCGCCCCGAACAGCGCTGCGGCGAGCCCCGACTGCATCTCGCCGAGTTCGTTCGAGGCCGAGATGGCGAGGCCCGAGATCGCCGAGACGCGGCCGCGCTTGTCGTCGGGGGTGAAGAGCTGGACGAGCGAGCTCCTGATGAACACCGAGACCATGTCGACCGCGCCCATGCCTGCGAGGATCGCGAGCGAGAGCGCGAAGCTGCGCGAATAGGCAAAGGCGATGGTCAGCGCCCCGAAGGCGGCGACCGAAATGAGCATCTTGGCCCCCACTTCGCGCTCGAGCGGGCGGAACGAGAGCCACAGCGCGACGCTCGCCGCACCGAAGGCGGGGGCTGCGCGCATCAGGCCGAGACCCTCGGGTCCGACGTGGAGGATGTCGCGCGCGAAGACCGGCAGCAGCGCGGTCGCCCCGGCGAGCAGCACCGCGAAGAGGTCGAGCGTGATCGAACCGAGCAGGAACCGCTCGCGCCACACATAGGCAAGGCCGTCGATGATCTGCTTCAGGGGCCTCAGCGGCGGGCCCTCGTGCCGGGCGCGGATCGGGCGGACGGTTAGGATCAGCACCATCGCGGCCGCAAGCAGCCCGGCCGAGAGCGCGTGCGGGAGCCACTCGCGCTCGGCGAAGATCAGCCCGCCCACCGCCGGCCCGGCGACGCTCGCGGTCTGCCAGGCGATCGAGGAGGCGGCGATCGCGCGCGGCAGCAGGGCCGGGGGCACGACATTGGGCGCGATCGCGCTCATCGAGGGGCCGAGGAACACCCGTGCCGCGCCATGCGCCGCCGCGAGGGTGAAGAGGATCGGGAGGCTCAGCGCATCGGCCCAGGTCGCGAGCGCCAGCACCACCGCGACGCAGGCGTCGATCCCGTTGGCGAAGGCGGCGACGTGGCGCCGGTCGAAGCGGTCGGCGGCAAGTCCCGCGACCGGGGTCAGCACGAACAGGGGAATGAACTGCGCAAGGCCGAGCAGCCCGAGCTGGAACGAGGCCTCGGCGACGCTCATGCCGTAGTCGTCGCGCGCCACCGCGTAGAGCTGGTAGCCGAGCAGCACCACCATCGACATCGTCGCGAAGACGCCGAGGAACCGCGCCAGCCAGTAGCGGCGGTAGTCGGCGATCAGAAACGGGGAGGTGGGCTCGGGCAGGCTATCGGTCACCGGCGCGCCATGGCAGCCGATCCGCGCGCTGCCAAGCAGGCGAAACTTGTCAGGCCAGCAATTGCGCTTGGATCAGCGGGGCCGGCGCAGGCGCGGGTTGGGCTGCAGCTGGTCGATGATCGCGACGAAATCGTCGAGGCGGATGATCCGCTCGAACTGGAAGCCGGCGCGAGTGTCGCGGGTCCAGATCACGTAGGCCTCGATCCGGCCCACCACCGGCAGGCGGATGATGATCCGGTCGCCGCGCGCGAGGCGCTCGGCATTGTCGACCATGAAGCCGTGCGCGGAGAGGTTGCAGACGTGAAGGTGGAGATCGCCGTGCACGAAATGCTCGACGATCGCGGGAAAGTCGACCGGATGGCGCGCGGCGCGCCGCAGATCGGTTACGCTGAGATTAGCTCCGCTCGCCACGTGTCGCGATCCTTCCCTCCGTCTGTGTGACGCCGAGGGAATAGCCCGGGAAAGGCTGACAATTCGTAAAAGCGGCCTCTATCCTGAAGGACAGGGTCGGCTCAGCGGCGGACGAGCGCGTGCTTCTTCTTGCCGAGGCTGAGGCGCAGGGTCTCGCCTTCATCCGGCAGCACCAGGTGCGCCGGATCGGTGATCGCCTCGCCCTCGAGCCTGACCGCGTTCTCGGCGAGCTTGCGCTTGGCCTCGCCGTTCGAGGCGGTAAGGCCCACCTCGGTGAGCAGCGCGGCGATGCGCATGCCCTCGGGGCCGGTGGCGATGCTCGGCAGGTCCTCGCCCGCGCCCGAGCCCGCGAAGGTCTCGCGCGCGGTCGCCTCGGCGCGGATCGCCGCCTCCTCGCCGCGAACGAGCTTCGTGACCTCGTTGGCAAGGACGATCTTGGCCGCGTTGATCTCCGCGCCCGCGAGTGCCTCGAGCCGGGCGATCTCCTCGAGCGGGAGGTCGGTGAACAGCCGCAGGAACCGGCCGACGTCGGCATCGTCGACGTTGCGCCAGTATTGCCAGAAGTTGTAGGCCGGGAGCTGCTCCTCGTTGAGCCACACCGCGCCCGCCGCGGTCTTGCCCATCTTCGCCCCGCTCGCGGTGGTCAGCAGCGGGGTGGTGAGCCCGAACAGCTCGGTCCCGTCCATGCGGCGGCCGAGCTCGATCCCGTTGACGATATTGCCCCACTGGTCGGAGCCGCCCATCTGCAAGCGCACGCCGAGTTCGCAGGCCAAGTGCCTGAAATCATACCCTTGCAGGATCATGTAGTTGAATTCGAGGAAGGTCATCGGCTGCTCGCGCTCAAGCCGCTGGCGCACCGAGTCGAAGGTCAGCATGCGGTTGACCGTGAAGTGCGTGCCGACTTCCTGGAGGAGCTCGATGTAGCCGAGCTGCCCGAGCCAGTCGTGGTTGTTGACCATCACCGCGTCGGTCGGCTCGTCCCCGAAGGTCAGGAGCTTGTCGAAGACCGTCATGATCGAGGCGATGTTCGCCTCGATCGCCGCGTCGGTGAGCATCTTGCGGCTCTCGTCGCGCCCCGTCGGATCGCCGATCCGGGTCGTGCCGCCGCCCATCACCACCACCGGCTTGTGCCCGGCTTGCTGGAGACGGCGCAGCATCATGATCTGCACGAGACTGCCGATGTGGAGCGAAGGCGCGGTCGCGTCGAACCCGATATAGCCCGGCACCACCTGCTTCGCGGCAAGCGCGTCGAGCCCCGCGGCGTCGGTCAGCTGGTGGATGTAGCCCCGCTCGTCGAGCAGGCGCAGGAGGGCGGATTCGTAGGTGCTCATGGCAGGCGCCCCTATCAGGCGGGGTGCGCGACGGGAAGTGGCTTGCCGGGGGCGAGGGGAGGCGGCAGACAGGCGCGATGCACCCGCTGATGCTCCACGTGACCTGCGACCTCGGTCCGATCCGCGCCGTCACCGCCGCGGTGCGCGCGACGGCCGAGGGCTGCGAGGCCGAGTTCCGGCTCGACGGGCATATCGCGGGGATCGTCGTCCCCTCGCCCGCGGCCCCGGAGCGCCGCGACAACCTGTGGCAGACGACCTGCTTCGAGATCTTCTGGCAGCCGCTCGGGGGCACCGCCTACCGCGAGTTCAACCTCTCGCCCTCGGGCGCGTGGGCGGCCTACGACTTCGATTCGTTCCGGACGGGGATGCGCGATGCGCAGGTCGCGGCTGTCGCGCTCGCCTGCGCCCATGACGATCACGGCCTCGTCCTCACCGCAAGCATCGCCGCCGCGCTTGCCGACCCGGCGCAGGTCGCACTCAACTCCGTTGTCGAGAACGCCGACGGAAGCAAGCAGTACTGGGCGCTCGCCTTCCCGCCCGGCCGGCCCGAGTTCCATTCCGAGGCGAACCGCGCGCTGATCCTCGAGCGCTAGATTCCCGCCGCCTGCCGGAACGGGCGGTTCAGTTGCACGATCTTCCAGTTGAGCACGAAGGCGAAGCTCACCCACACGAGGTAGGGGACGTTGAGCCACCCGGCGAAGCTGTCGCCCACATTGCGCGGCAGCAGCACCACGAGGCTCAGCACCGAGAGCCACAGGAAGATGTTTTCGCCGAGCGCCCAGTCGGGGCGCTTCAGCTTGAAGAACAGCGGCGACCAGGCGAAGTGCAGCGCGAAGTTGACGCCGAACAGGCCCCACACGTGCGCCAGCGCCTCCGGGGAGGGCGCCTCGGTGAGACCGATGTAGAAGCTCCAGCCCGACAGGCCGAGGATCACCGTCCAGGCCGGGCCGAACAGCCAGTCGGGCGGCTGCCAGACGGGCTTCTTGAGGTCGCGATACCACGCGCCGATCTCGGTGAGCGCGCCGCCTGCGCCGCCGAGGATGATCGCCCATCCGGCGGCGATGGCGGCAGATGTCCAGTCGATGTCCATGGCAAGGTAACTGGCTGCCTGCGCGCAATGTTCCCGGGCCTCCAGCAAAGGATTGCCTTTGTCCGCCCGCTGTTCCAACGCTTCGCCCGATGACGACAGGCTCCTTCAAGACCGGCATCGACCGGCTGCTCGCCGATCCCGAACTCCTGCGCCAGCTCAAGGGGCGCCGCGTCGCGCTCGTCGCGCATCCCGCGAGCGTGACGGCGGACCTCGTCCACAGCCTCGACGCGCTGATCGCAGCGGGCGTGCAGGTCAACAGCGCCTTCGGCCCGCAGCACGGGCTCAAGGGCGACAAGCAGGACAACATGGTCGAGACCGCGGACGAGATGGACCCGCGCTACGGCATCCCGGTCTTCTCGCTCTACGGCGAGGTGCGCCGCCCGACAGGGCAGATGATGTCGAGCGCCGACGTCTTCCTGTTCGATCTCCAGGACCTCGGCTGCCGGATCTACACCTTCGTCACCACGCTCCTTTACCTGCTCGAGGAGGCGGCCAAGGCGGGCAAGGAGGTGTGGGTGCTCGACCGGCCCAACCCCGCCGGGCGCCCGGTCGAGGGGACGCTGCTGGTTCCGGGGCAGGAGAGCTTCGTCGGCGCCGCGCCGATGCCGATGCGGCACGGCCTCACGATGGGCGAGATGGGCCAGTGGTTCATCGCCCATTTCGGTCTCGACGTCGCCTACAAGGTGGTGGCGATGGAGGGTTGGCGTCCCGACGGCGAGGGCTTCGGCTGGCCGGCGTCGCGCCTGTGGATCAACCCCTCGCCCAATGCCGCCAACGTGAACATGGCGCGCGCCTATGCCGGCACGGTGATGCTCGAGGGCACGACCCTGTCCGAGGGGCGGGGCACCACGCGCCCGCTCGAGGTGCTGTTCGGCGCGCCGGACGTGGACGCGAGCGGGGTGCACAAGGTGATGGGCAAGCTCGCGCCGGACTGGCTGGCGGGCTGTGCAATCCGTGAATGCTGGTTCGAGCCGACCTTCCACAAGCACGCAGGAAAGCTCTGCAACGCACTGATGATCCACGCGGAAGGCGGATTTTACGATCACCATGCCTTCCGCCCCTGGCGCTTGCAGGCGCTCGCCTTCAAGGCGATCCGGGTGCTCTACCCCGACTACCCGCTGTGGCGCGACTTCCCCTACGAATACGAGCGCGAGCGGCTCGCGATCGACGTCATCAACGGCGGGCCTGCTCTACGCGAATGGGTCGACGATCCTGCGGCGCGGCCCGACGATCTCGACGCCATGACGTCACATGACGAAGCGGCATGGGTTGCCGAAGTGCGCGAGCACCTGCTTTACTGAGCAGCGTCGCTCCGGCACGAAAGCAGGCGCGACAAGGCGGGCAAACCGCCACCCATGGGAGAGAACAGGACGATGGCAACCGCGGCAGCGAGCGGCACGGGCGGGCAGTCCGTCCGCCTCACCTTGTGGATCCTGCTGGCGGTCTATGTCTTCAACTTCATCGACCGGCAGATCGTCAACATCCTCGCCGAGCCGATCGCGCGCGACCTCAAGCTGTCGGACACCCAGATCGGGCTGATGACGGGGCTTGCCTTCGCGCTGTTCTACACCTTCCTCGGCATCCCGATTGCGCGCTTCGCGGACCGGCCGACGACGAGCCGCCCGCGCCTCATTGCGGTGGCGCTCGCGCTGTGGTCGGCGATGACCGCGCTGTGCGGGCTCGCGCAGAACTTCTGGCAGCTGCTCCTCGCGCGCATCGGCGTCGGCGTGGGCGAGGCGGGGTGCACGCCGCCCGCGCATTCGCTCATCAGCGACATCGTGCCGCCCGACCGGCGCGCCTCGGCGCTCGCCTTCTATTCGCTCGGCATCCCCTTGGGGACCCTGCTCGGCATGATCATCGGCGGGACCCTGTCCGACCTCGTCGGCTGGCGCGAGGCCTTCTTCGTCGTCGGCCTGCCGGGGCTGCTGCTGGCCCCGGCCGTCTGGTTCGTGCTGCGGGAGCCGCGCCGCGCCGAGGCCGCGAGCCTGCCGCGCGCCGAGGACAGGCCCGCCGCGCTCCCCTTCGGCGAGGCGGTCGGCGCCATCATGCGCTCGCGCGCCTATGTGCTGCTGCTCCTCGCCGGCTCGGGCGCGTCCTTCCTCGCCTATGGCAAGGCGACCTGGACGACGATCTTCTTCCAGCGCACGCACGACCTCAGCGCGGGCCAGACCGGACTGTGGTTCGGGCTGATCGCGGGGGCCGGAGGGATGCTCGGAACGTGGCTCGGCGGCTACCTCGCCGACCGCTTCGGCGCGGTCAACCGCCGCCATGTGCTGAGCGCGCCCGCGATCGGCATGGCGCTCGCGGTGCCGATCGCGATCGCCGCCTACCACGCGCCGAGCTGGCCGCTGGCGCTGGTGCTGCTGTTCGTGCCGACGATGCTCAATTCCTTCTACTACGGCCCCTGCTACGCCGCGGCGCAGGGCCTCGTGCCGCTGAAGGCGCGCGCGGTGGCGGCGGCGAGCCTCTTGTTCTTCCAGAACCTCGTCGGGCTCGGCCTCGGGCCGCTGTTCTTCGGGATGCTGTCCGACGGGCTGCAACCGGCATACGGCGCGGAGTCGGTCCGCTACGTGCTCTACGGCGCGGCGGTGCTGGGGCTGGTGCCGGCGTTCTTCTTCTGGCGGTGCAGCCTGCACCTCGATGCGGAGCTCGACCGCAAGGGCTAGGGCTGCGCCGAGGCTTCGCACTCAGAGGGGAGATCACCCTTCACGAGAATGCGCTCGGCCAAGGTCTTGTCGTAGCCATCAAGGTGCAGCGCCACCACATCAGGAAAAGTCCGTCCCGTATCGAGATATGCGTCGGCAGGCTGCGGATAATTGCCTTCGTAGATCACCGCCGCGCGTCCCGAACCTTCGAGGCGATGTGTCACGAAGTCCATCATCGGATCGAAGGTGCTGAACCGCTCGTCCGGGTGCAAGGCGATGGCAAAACCGAGTCCGCAGACCAGACCTGGACCGACGAACCGTCTTGCCGACATGCCCTCCTCCCGTTCGCTGTCCGGAACGGGTTCGGAACGGGCCATGGGAACGTCGCGGGGCGGAGCCGGAGAGGAACAGGCCGACACCGCAAGCCCCGCGGCAACGAGGATGAGCGCAGGCCTCAAGCCCCGTGCTTGCGCGAGAGCTCCCGCATCGCGTCGTCCAGCCCCTCGAGCGTCAGCGGATACATCCGGTCGCCGACGATCTGCTTGATCATCTTGGTCGACTGCGAATAGCCCCACTGCTTCTCGGGCACCGGGTTGAGCCACACGGTCGCGGGGTAGGTGTTGGTCACGCGCTGGAGCCACACCGCGCCCGCCTCCTCGTTCATGTGCTCGACGCTGCCGCCCGGATGGGTGATCTCGTAGGGGCTCATCGCCGCATCGCCCACGAAGACGATCTTGTAGTCGTGGCCGTATTTGTGGAGCACGTCCCAGGTCTTGGTGCGTTCCTGCCAGCGGCGCTTGTTGTCCTTCCACACGCCCTCGTAGAGGCAGTTGTGGAAGTAGAAGAATTCGAGGTTCTTGAACTCGGCGGTGGCGGCGCTGAACAGCTCCTCGACGAGCTTGATGAAGGGGTCCATCGACCCGCCGACGTCGAGGAACAGCAGCAATTTCACGGCATTGCGCCGCTCGGGCCGCATGCGGATGTCGAGCCAGCCCTGCTTGGCGGTGCCCTCGATGGTTCCGGGAATGTCGAGCTCGTCGGCCGCGCCCTCGCGGGCGAAGCGCCTGAGCCGGCGCAGCGCCATCTTGATGTTGCGGGTGCCGAGTTCCTTGGTGTTGTCGAGGTTCTTGAACTCGCGCTTTTCCCAAACCTTGATCGCGCGGCCGTGCTTGGCCTCGCCGCCGATCCGCACGCCTTCCGGGTTGTAGCCGGAATTGCCGAAGGGGCTGGTGCCCCCGGTGCCGATCCACTTGTTGCCGCCCTGGTGGCGCTTTTCCTGCTCTTCCAGACGCTTCTTGAGCGTCTCCATGATCTCGTCCCAGTCGCCGAGGGACTTGATCGCCTCCATCTCCTCGGGCGTCAGGAACTTCTCGGCGACGGCCTTCAGCCAGTCCTCGGGGATGTCGACGGGGTGCTGGCCGTAATCGGTCATGATCCCCTTGAAGACCTTCTGGAACACCTGGTCGAAGCGGTCCAGCAGACCCTCGTCCTTCACGAAGGTCGCGCGGGAGAGGTAGTAGAAGGCTTCCGGAGTCTGCTCGATGACGTCCTTGTCGAGCGCCTCCAGCAGGGTGAGGTGCTCCTTGAAGGAGGCGCCGATCCCGGCGGCCCTGAGCTCGTCGACGAAATTGAAGAACATGGGCGCCTGCTTAACCGGACCTGCGAGGCCTGACCAGTCCCCTTTCTGAGGGGGCGCGAGGGGGGCAGGGGGCATTCCTTAACCCTTCGCTTACCATCCCGAGACTAACAGGGTGCGAGACAAGACAAGGGCTTCCTCTCGACATGTACCAGATCGCCATCGACACTGCCAATGCCCATGCCCTCGGGATGATCCCGGAGAGCTGCGGGGCGGTGACGGTGGGCTGCACCGATGTCGCGGGTGTTGTGGAGGCGGTGATCCAGTCCTCCAAGACCCTGCGCTCCGAGCACGAGGCGCTCGCCGAGACGGTCCGCGCACTGGAGGCCGACCAGACCAAGGTCGCCGAGGCATCGGACGAGGCGCGGCTGCTCTCGGAACGCGCCATCGAGCGGCTGTCGGAGGGGACGGCGCTGATCCAGTCCTCGCTCGGGCAGATCGCCTCGCTGATCGAGCTTGTCGACACGCTCGGCCAGCACGTCACCAGCTTCTCGGCAGCGATGGAGCAGGTGAGGAGATCGGCGCAAGACATTGGCGAGATTGCCGAAACCACCAACATCCTCGCCCTCAACGCGACCATCGAGGCGATGCGCGCAGGGGATGCCGGGCGCACCTTCGCGGTCGTCGCCGCCGAGGTGAAGAGCCTCGCCAGCGACACCCGCAAGGCCACCGAAGAAATCGCCTCGACCATCGACGCCCTGGGCGGCGAGGCCGCGGTGGTGATCGGCCGCATCGAGGCGGGCTCCAAGGCGAGCGGCGAGGCCCGTGCCTCGGTCGCGCGGATCGAGAGCACCATGGCCAATGTCGGCGCCCTGGTCGAGGAGGTCGACAAGCAGAACGACGTCATCGCCCGCTCTACCGGGACGATCTCCTCCCATGTCGACAAGGTCCAGCGGGTGCTGAACGGCTTCGATGCCGCCGCGCGCAAGAACGAGGATCGCCTGCACGGCGCCCATCGCAAGATGGAGGAGCTCGAGATCACCGCCTCGGAGATGTTCGATCGCATTGTTCATGCAGGACTTTCTCCCGAGGACAGCGCGATGGTGGCGCGGGCGCAGGCGATGTGCCAGGAGCTTGTCGCCCACACCGAGGCGGCGCTTGCCAAGGGCGCGATCAGCAGCGCGGCGATCTTCGACACCGACTATCAGCCCATCCCCGGCACCAATCCGCAGCTGTTCCGCACGCGCCTCACCGAGTGGGCCGACGCCGAGTGGCGCCCCTTCCTCGATCGGGCGAAGGGGAGCGATTCCAGAGTCTTGGCCGCCGCCTGCACCGACCTCAACGGCTTCCTTCCGACCCACATCACCGAGCGCAGCCGCAAGCCCACCGGCGACATCAACCACGACACCCAGTTCTGCCGCAACGGGCGGATCATGCTCGAGGCGATCGACCGCAAGGCCAAGGCCTCCTCCGCGCCCTACATGATGGCGGTCTACCGCCAGGAGGGCGACGGCGAGACCTATCATGTGGTCCGCAACGTCTATGTCCCCCTAGTTATCGGCGGCCGGCGCTGGGGCGATTTCGAGCTTGCCTACAGTTTTGACTGATTCTGGCCCTGCCGGGAGCGACGTCCTGCGCGTCGATTCCAGCCTGAATGCTCCTGACACGCCATGAAAATGGCCGCTTAAGAGGGGTCTGGAGGGGGTCTAGACGGGGTCTAAGGGGGGTCTAAGCGGGGTCTGGGCCGCTCTGCACGCCGGCTCGCCCAAGCCACGCTTCCGCTTGCGCCGCCAGACATACCGCTTTAGCCGTTAACCATCGCGGCTAACGAGAGGTGCGGGGGGTGCGGCTGGCGCGGCTCAGGGATGTGACGCTACTGGCGAGTGCTCTCGCGGCCAACTCCTGCGTCCCGAGCGCGTGGGGAGAAGAACCGCCACCCGCGCAGAGCGTCGCCGCCGCGACGGTCGCGGCGAAGCCGGCGCCCGAACCTCCGCCGACCCGCACCGTGGACGAGCTGCTCACCAGCGGGGTCGTGATCACGATCAGCCTTTCCTCGCAGCGCATGCATGTGTTCCGGGACGGCGTGTTGTGGCGTTCGAGCCCGGTGTCGACCGGGCGGCGCGGCAAGGCGACCCCGGCGGGCGTTTTCGCGGTGCTCCAGAAGAAGCCCTTCCACCGCTCGAACCGCTACAGCAACGCGCCCATGCCCTTCATGCAGCGCCTGACGTGGAGCGGCATCGCCATTCATGCAGGTCACCTGCCGGGCTACCCCGCCTCGCATGGCTGCATCAGAGTGCCCAAACCCTTCGCCAAGGAGCTTTACGCGATCACCAACCCGGCCGCGACCGCGGTCATCATTCACAAGGGGCCCCTGCGCAAGGGCGAGGAGGCGCTGGCGCTCGCGAAGGCCAGCGATGCCAGAGTTCCGATCGCGCCCGACCTCATCCGGCGCGAGCGGGCGATGCTGGCACGCCGATCGGACGAGGCCGCCCCGAGGCCGCCCGCCGCGCGGACGATTCCGGCCCCGCCGCCCGCTGCGGCCGCGCCTGCCGCAGGTCAGACCATCCAGCTCGCCGCCACGCTCTCCCCGGCGCTGGCCTCGGCCCACTGGGAGGAGATTGCCGGTCGAAGGCCCGAGTTGAAAGCCATGCGGATGGCGATCGTCCCGGCGGTGGTCAACGGCACCCAATACTACCGCCTGCGCGTCTCGGCCCCCGACGCCCATGCCACATGCAAGGCCTTGAAGCGCGACGGGATCGGCTGCTTTCCGGTCGGTTAGGCGACCTCGACCGGGTCAGACGAGCGGCGCCGAGCCCGGCCCGGCCTCGAGCACCGGCATCCCCGGCGGGAAGGGTGCCCAGCGCGGCGCGCTCTTGCCCCAGATGATCAGGCTCGGCGGACAGATCTCCGGATCGTCGAGCGTCCCCGCGCGCACCCGCATCGGCTGCTTCGGGCCGACGACGGTGCGGCTGAACATCTGCGCCCCGCACAGCTTGCAGAACCCCCGCTCGACGGTGTTGCCACTGTCGGCGACGAGCCTGAGCAGCGTCATCTCGCCCGAATAGGTGACGGCCTCCTCGTCGAAGAGCACGTTGACCGTCGCCATGCCGCTGGCGATCCGCTGGCAATCGCGGCACCAGCAGTAGCGCGCGCCCTGCGGCTCGGCAGCGGCGACGAACCGCACCGCGCCGCACAGGCAGCCGCCCTCGTGCACGCCCGCGCGCGCCTCAGGTGGGGTTGCGCCGCGCCATGAAGGCGAGGCGTTCGAAGAGCATGATGTCCTGCTCGTTCTTGAGCAGCGCCCCGTGCAGCGGAGGGATAGCGCTCGCGGGGTTGCTGCTCTGGAGCACGTCGAGCGGCATATCCTCGTTGAGCAGCAGCTTCAGCCAGTCGAGCAGCTCGCTCGTCGAGGGCTTCTTCTTGAGGCCCGGCACCTCGCGCAGGTCGTAGAAGATATCCATCGCCTTCTTCACCAGCGTCTTCTGGATGCCGGGGAAGTGGACGTCGATGATGTCCTGCATCGTCTCGCGGTCGGGGAACTTGATGTAGTGGAAGAAGCAGCGCCGTAGGAAGGCGTCGGGGAGCTCCTTCTCGTTGTTCGAGGTGATGACGACGATCGGGCGCTCCTTGGCCGCGATGCGCTCCTGCGTCTCGTAGACGTCGAAGCTCATGCGATCGAGTTCCTGGAGGAGGTCGTTCGGGAATTCGATATCGGCCTTGTCGATCTCGTCGATCAGCAGCACCGGGAGCTGCGGCGAGGTGAAGGCCTCCCACAGCTTGCCCTTCTTGATGTAGTTGCGGATGTCGTGGACCCGCTCTTCGCCGAGCTGGCCGTCGCGCAACCGGGCGACCGCGTCATATTCGTAGAGGCCCTGCTGCGCCTTGGTGGTCGACTTGATGTTCCACTCGATCAGCGGCGCGCCCAGCGCCTTGGCAATCTCGTGCGCGAGGACGGTCTTGCCGGTGCCGGGCTCGCCCTTGACGAGCAGCGGGCGGCGCAGGGTGACGGCGGCATTGACCGCGACCTTGAGGTCCTCGGTCGCGATGTAGGATTTGGTGCCTTCGAAACGCTGCTGCTGCTGGTCGGCCATGGGTTTTCCTGTGAGACTGAATTTCGCCCGGCCCGCACTAAGGCGCGCGCCGGGCGGGCGCAAGGGGGTGGGGGCCTGCCAAATCAGCGAGGCAGCTGGAGGATGCGCTGGGCGAGGGCGAGGGCCTTGGCGTCGTCGACCACGGCGGCGGGGTTGTTCCACCCCAGCGTCATCACCCAGTCGCGCCCCGCCTTGTCGGTGACGAGCCAGGTGAGATTGATGACCCCCGGCTCGCTGCCGCCCTTGAAGCCGGCATAGGCCCATCGCTCCTCGATGGCGGGGGTCGTCTGCGGGTTGATCGCGAGGATCGCGAAGGCCTGCGGGTCGGCGGTGCGGCGCATGAAGGCGAAGAGCCGCGCGATGTCGGCGGGCGAGGCGAACCATTCGAGGTCGAGCGCCTTGGGGCCGTTCGCGAAGGCGGCGTTCACCGCTTCGAGCGTGGGGACCTCGCCGGCGATCCCCTCGAGCAGGGCGGCGCGGGCCTGCGCGTTGCCGTTGCGATAGGCCGCGGTCAGCGCCGGGTCGGCCTTCAGCGCGAAAAGCTCGCGGGTGCTGAGGAAGGGCGCGTTGGCGGCGAGATGGCTGTGGCCGCTGTCCTTCATCGCCTCGAGGATGCGCTCGCGGCCGAGCACCCGGATCAGCTGGTCGGTCGCGGTGTTGTCGCTCAGCGAGATCATCAGGCTGGCGAGGCTGTGGAGCGTCACCGGCGCGCCCCTGGGCCAGTTCTGGAGCTGGCCGGAAGGCAGGCTCTTCTCGGAGAGCGGCACCACGTCGGACCACTTGCGCCTGCCCGCCTTCACGTCCTCGGCGAGCGCGGCGAGCACGTAGAGCTTGAAGGCCGAGCCCAGCGCGAGCGGCGTGTCGGGGTTGAGGCTTATGAGCGGCGCGCCGCCGTCGAGGGGCGCGAACCATGCGCCCACTGCGCCGGGCAGCGCGGCGAGGTCCGCGGCGGCCTTGGCAGGCGTGTCGCCGGCGACTGCGAGCGGCTCGATCGCGGTGAAGCGCAGCTCGTTGATGAGGTAGGCCTGTTCCGGATCGATCGCGAGACCGCCCTTGGCCACCCCGCGCTCGAAGCGGATCTCGAGCGCCGCGCGCGCACCCTCCCGGGGGCTCAGCACGCTGAGCTCGAGCGCGCGTCCGAGCTGCGCCGTGAGGTTGGTGCTCAGCGCCTTGATCTGCGCGTCTGGGATCGCGGCGCGGAAGCCGTCGGTGAACATCTCGTAGGGCTCCATCTCGCCGTTGAGCAGCCTCACCAGCTGGAGGCTGCGCGCGGCGAGCGGCGTGTCCGCGAGGATCAGCACGGGCTCTCGCGGCGGGGCGGGCGGCGGCGCCGGCGCCTGCTGCGCCGCGAGCGGCTGGAACCCCATCCCGAGGCAGGCAAGGGCGATGGCCGCCCGGCTCGTCAATCGCATGATTTCGCTCCCCATTCGCGGCCACACCGACTCGCGGGAGCGAGACTGGCAGGCTCCTTGCCCACATGCCAGCGGCTTGCGGCGATGGACACCCGCGGCGCGAGGCGGCAGGGAGGGTCGCATGAGGGCGGATTTCCTGCGCAGGGCGGAATGGCTGGGGGCCGAACGCGCGCGCGCCTACCTGATGCTGCTCGGCGGCGTGAACGTGGCGATGCTCGCGGCGATCCTGCTGGGCTCCGAGGGCGGGGTCGATGCCAACGGCTTCCTGATCGGGACCGACTTCATCAGCTTCTGGACCTCGGGGCAGATGCTCCGCAGGGGCGCGAACGTCTACGACATCGCCGCCCACGTCGCCGCCCAGCGCGAGTTCTACGCGCTGCCGGGCGAGTACACCGCGTTCTTCTATCCGCCCAATTTCCTGCCTTTCGTCTGGCCGCTGGGGTGGCTCGGCTACTTCCCGGCGCTCGCGGCGTGGCTGGCGGTGACGGGGGCGGCCTTCCTTGCGGCGATGCGGGCGTGGTTCCGCAGGCTGGGGCTGGATGGGCCGGGCTGGCTCCTCGCGCTCGCCTTCCCGCCGGTGATCGTCACGCTCACCCACGGCCAGACTGCCTTCCTCGTCGCGGCCCTCCTGGGGGGAGGGCTGCTGCTGGTCGAGAAGCGCCCGTGGCTGGCGGGCGTGCTGATCGGGCTCGCGACGATCAAGCCGCAGTTCGGACTGCTCGTGCCCGTCGCCCTGCTCGCGAGCGCACAATGGCGCGCCATCGCCGGGGCGGCGCTCTCGGCCTTGGCGTTGGCGGCGGCCTCGACCCTCGCCTTCGGGCCGCAGGTGTGGGGCGACTGGCTGGCGGTGACGCAGGCCGCGAGCAATGCCACGGCGACCGGCGAGATCGGCTTCGCCAAGATGGTCAGCCTCTTCGCCGGGCTGAGGCTCCTCGGCGCTCCGAGCGGGGCGGCCTTCGCGGTGCAGGTCGCAGCTTCCCTCGCGCTGGCGGTCACGGTGGCGGCGGCGGCGTGGCGGCGGGGGTTCACCCCGGGCCTTGCCGCGCTGGTGCTCGCCGGAGCGCCGCTCGCGACGCCCTTCGTGCTCGACTACGACATGGTGCTGACCGCCTTCCCGCTCGCCTACCTTTACGCCCGCGCCCGCGCCACCGGGTTCGGCGACTGGGAGCGCCTCGCGATCCTCGCCGCCTTCGCCGCCGCCGCCTTCGCCCGCCCGCTCGCGCTCGCCGCGGGGTTGCCGATCATGCCGGCGGTGCTGCTCGCGCTGTTCGTGCTGGTGCGCCGCCGGGTGCTGGCGGAGCGCGGCTGAGCTAGTTCGAGCCCGAGACGGTCAGGATCGCGCGGGGCACCCGCTCGGTGGTGACCGTGTCGAAGGACAGCACCATGCCATCGGCGGTGCATTCCTCGATCGTCGCGCCGCCGAGCCGGTAGGCGAGGTCGCGGTGGACGAGGTTCGCCTGGGCGATGTGGTTGCCCTTGACGCAGCCGTCCCAGCCCTTGCGCCGCCCGGTCGCCTGCCCCGTCGCCGCCTCGCGCGCGGTGAGGATCGCGACGCAGGCCGCCCCCGGGGGCGCGCCCGGTGCCGCGGAGGCCGCGCGCGCGCCCTTGGAGCTGATCACCTCGGGCGCCATCCAGCGACCCTTCTCCCCGGCGGCGGGGCAGCGGTGCGTGCCGGCATTGTGCACGCCCCACGAGAAGGACTCGACCTCGATCGTCCCGCCCGGCGCCGCGCTGCTCCCGCTGCCGAGATCGAGCACCGCCTCGCCCGCCGCAAGCACCGGCGCGGCCGCCGCGATGGCGAGCCCGGTTATCAGGACGGTGCGGGTCTTGAACGCACGTGTAGCCATGTCCTCTCTCCTGCGCATCTTCGTGTCGCTGGCGCAAAAAATGCGCCTCTTTCAAGCAATGTGCAATGAAGGAAAGGATCGGATCAGGAGCAAGCCCGAAAACCTTAAGGAAAACAGTCGGCGCGATGCTGGAGCGGAGCTCGCGATTACAGCCGCGGCAGGTGGGCGAGCGCGAACAGCGCGAAGAACAATGCGAGCATGACCACGGTGGCGACTTTCCACGCCCCGCTCGCCTGCGCCATGCCGCGGTCCCAGGTCCACCACCCGATCCCCGCGCTCGCCAGCACCGAGGCCGCGAGGTTCACCACCGGGTGCTGCCCCCCGAGGACCCCGAGCAGCACCGACTGCGCCACGTTCTGCGTCAGCAGCGCCGCGGTGAACCACACGATCGGCACCGGGCGATAGGCCGTGTCCGGCACCTCCCAGTCGGGGACCGAGGCATCGGGGCGCGCGAGGCGCCGGTCGCCGGCGAAGATCCCCGCCTCGTCCTCGCGCGCGTCGGGAGCCTCGCTCCCGCCCGGCTCACGCATCGATCAGGTCGCGGTCCACTTCGCCCGCGCGGTTCTGGATGAAGTTGAAGCGGTGTTCGGGATTGCGGCCCATCAGCTCGTCGACGAGCCGGGCGACGCTCGCGCGCTGCTCGTATTCGGCGGGCAGGGTGATGCGGATGAGGCTGCGGGTCTCGGGCGCCATCGTCGTCTCGCGCAATTGCTGCGGGTTCATCTCGCCGAGGCCCTTGAAGCGCGCGACCTCGACGCGCTTGCCCTTGAACACGCTCGCCTCGAGCTCGGCGCGGTGCGCGTCGTCGCGGGCGTAGCGGCTCTCCTTGCCGGCGGTGAGGCGATAGAGCGGGGGCTGGGCGAGGAACAGGTGCCCGGCGCGCACGATCTCGGGCATCTCCTGGAAGAAGAAGGTCATCAGCAGCGTCGCGATATGCGCGCCGTCGACGTCGGCGTCGGTCATGATGATGATGCGGTCATACCGGAGCGCGGTTGGGTCGCAGTCCTTGCGGGTGCCGCAGCCCATCGCGAGGATCAGGTCGGCGATCTCGCTGTTCGCGCGGATCTTGTCCGCCGTGGCGCTCGCCACGTTGAGGATCTTGCCGCGGATCGGCAGGATCGCCTGGCTCTTGCGGTCGCGCGCCTGCTTGGCGCTGCCGCCCGCGCTGTCCCCCTCGACGATGAACAGCTCGGTCTCGCGCCCGCCTTCGCCCGAACAATCGGTGAGCTTGCCCGGCAAGCGCAGCTTCTTGGCGTTGGTCGCGCTCTTGCGCTTGATCTCGCGCTCCTGCTTGCGCTTGAGGCGCTCGTCCATGCGCTCCATCACCTCGCCGAGCAGCGCCTTGCCGCGCTCCATGTTGTCGGTGAGGAAGTGGTCGAAATGATCGCGCACCGCGTTCTCGACGAGGCGCGCGGCCTCGGGCGAGGTGAGCCGGTCCTTGGTCTGCGACTGGAACTGGGGATCGCGGATGAACACGCTGAGCATCACCTCGGCGCCGGTCATCACGTCGTCGGCGGTGATGTCCTTCGCCTTCTTCTGGCCGACCAGCTCGCCGAAGGCGCGAAGCGCGCGGGTGAGGGCGGTGCGCAGCCCCTGCTCGTGGGTGCCGCCGTCGGGGGTGGGGACGGTGTTGCAATACCAGCTCGTCGCCCCGTCGGAATAGAGCGGCCAGGCGATCGCCCATTCCACGCGGCCCTGCTGCACGCCGTCGACGGCGGGGAAGTCCTGCGAGCCCGCGAAGGGCTGCGCGGTGACGCATTCGCGCGTGCCGATCTGCTCGGCGAGGTGATCGGCGAGCCCGCCGGGGAACTTGAAGACGGCCTCGGCGGGCACGTCCTCGGACGCCAGCGAAGGCGCGCATTTCCAGCGGATTTCCACGCCCGCGAAGAGGTAGGCCTTGGAGCGCGCCAGCTTGAACAGTCGCTTGGGATTGAAGCTCCGCTCGCCGAAGATCTCGGTGTCGGGAACGAAGGTGACGGTGGTGCCGCGGCGGTTGGGCGTGGCTCCGAGGCTCTGGATCGGCCCCTGCGTCTGCCCACGCGAGAACTCCTGCGCATAAAGCTGCTTGTCGCGCGCCACCTCGACGCGGGTGAAGGAGGACAGCGCGTTGACCACGCTGACGCCCACGCCGTGGAGGCCGCCGCTCGTCGCATAGGCCTTGCCGGAGAACTTGCCGCCCGAGTGCAGCGTCGAGAGGATCACCTCGAGCGTCGACTTGCCGGGGAACTTGGGGTGCTCGTCAACCGGGATGCCGCGGCCGTTGTCGGCGATCGAGAGGCGGTTGCCTTCCTCGAGGCGCATCTCGATCCGGGTCGCATGGCCCGCCACCGCCTCGTCCATCGCGTTGTCGAGCACCTCGGCGGCGAGGTGGTGGAAGGCGCGGTCGTCGGTCCCGCCGATATACATCCCCGGCCGGCGGCGCACCGGCTCCAGCCCCTCGAGCACCTCGATCGCGGAGGCATTGTAGTCGCCGCTCGAGGTCGGGGTGTTGGCGAAGAGGTCGTCGGGAGAGGTGTCGGCCATGGCGCGGCGCTTATAGGGCCGCGCCCCCGACCCTCACAAGCCACCCCCCGGGATTATACTCACTTGCCGAAGCCCGTCGGCGCGGGGTCGGCGACGGTGACGTCGCCCGCCTTGACCTCGCGCACCTCGAGCGCGCGCTCGACCACGCCGCTCCGCGAGAACCGGAAGGCCCCGTCGACCCCGAGAAAGCCGCCGCGGTCGTAGAGCATCGCCTTGGGGAAGGGCGTGCCGACCTTCCAGTCGCGCGCCACCCTCAGCGTCAGCAGCACCGCATCATAGCCGAGCGTCGCGACCCGGTAGGGCTGGCTGCCGAACCGTGCGGCATAGCTGTCGGCGAAGCGGCCGAAGCGCTGATCCGAGACCGCGGCGAACAGCGCGCCGTTGAGCCCCGCGGCCTTCGCGATCGAGGCCTCGCCGCTCCACAGCTCGGTGCCGAGGATGCGCGGCTTGGTGCGGCCCTTGGCGAGCTCGCCCGCCGCGTCGATCCCGAACCGCGCGGAGTCCGCGATCAGCACCGTGTCGAAGCCGCCCGCCGCCCTGAGGCGCGAGGCGGCGCTGACGATCGAGGTGTTGCCGCGCGTGTAGGTCTGCCGCGCCGCGACCGCGCCGCCGTAGTCCCTCAGGGCATTCTCGAGCGCCGATACCGAGCGGGTGCCGTAATCGCCCTCGGGCGCAAGGACGGCGAAGCGCGTCGCCCCCTTGGTGCGGGCATAGGCGACCGAGCGGCGGATCGACTGTTCGGGCATATGGCCGATCACGAAGACGTCGGGCGATGCCACCGAAGGGTCGTTGGCGAAGGCGATCACCGGCACCCCGGCAGGGCGCGCGGCGGCCTGCACCGTGGGCACCGCCTCGGCATTGAGGGGGCCGAGGATCAGCCGGTTGCCGTCGGCGATCGCCTTCCGCGCCGCGCCGCCGATCCCGTCGGCGGTGTCGTAGGTGGTGATGCGCAGGTTCGATGCCTTGGTGTCGAGCAGTGCCATCGTCGTCGCATTGGCGATCGCCTGGCCGACCCCGCCCGCCTCGCCCGAGAGCGGGACGAGCAGCGCGATGCGGTGGCGCCCGGTGTCGGTCGGGAGCGCGGTCTCGGAGGGCTCGGGGGCAGGGGCGGGGCCGGTCGTCGCCGGGCCGCTTCCCTTGGGCACCACCTGGCACCCCGCCGCGAGCAGCGCCGCACCCGCGAGCGCGAGATTGCGCCCCGTCACGTGCCGCGCGAATGTGCCGAACCGCCAGCCTTGCGCGGGCCCCATCCGAAGCTTCATCTCTTGCCGACCCCTCTGCCGTGCTCCATGAACCGGCCCGTCATGACCGCCGCGTTCCCCACTCCACCCGCAGGAACCCTCGAGCCCGGGGTGTATATCGTGGCGACCCCGATTGGCAACTTGGGCGACATCACGCTGCGCGCGATCGACGTGCTGCGCGGCGCTGCGCTGGTCGCCTGCGAGGACACGCGGGTCGCGGGCAAGCTGTTGAAACACTTGGGGATCAAGGCGCGGCTCCAGCGCCTCGACGATCACGCCTCGCCCGAGACGCGCGCCCGGATCATCGACGAAGCGAGGCAAATGCCAGTCGCATTGGTGTCGGATGCCGGGACGCCGCTGATCTCCGATCCGGGCTTCCGCCTGGTGCGCGAGGCGCGCGCGCGCGGGGTGACGGTGACGAGCATCCCCGGGCCGTGTGCGGCGATCAGCGCGCTGGCGATGGCGGGGCTGCCGTCGGACCGCTTCCTCTTCGCAGGCTTCCTGCCGGTCAAGGACAAGGCGCGGGTTGAGACGCTCGAGAGCCTCGCGGGGGTCGCCGCGACGCTGGTCTTCTACGAGACCGCGCCGCGCCTCGAACGATCCCTCGCGGCGATCGCCGAGCTGTGGCCGGCGCGCGAGGTGGCGGTGGCGCGCGAGTTGACGAAGCTCCACGAGGAATGCCGCACCGGCACCGCTGCGAGCCTCGCCGCGCACTATGCCGTGCATCCCCCCAAGGGCGAGATCGTGCTGCTGGTCGGCCCGCCCGGCGTGGACGAGGCCCCCGCGCCCGACACCGACGCCCTGCTGCGCGCGGCGCTCGCGGAGGCCGGGCCGGGCAAGGCGGCGGGGATCGTCGCGAAGGCGACCGGCGTCGACCGCGCCACGCTCTACGCGCGCGCGCTCGAATTGAAGGGCGGATGAGCGAGGAGCCGGTGAAGGTGGGCCGCACCCCCGAGCAGCGCCACGAAGCCGACCAGCGCGGCCGACAGGGCGAGGCCGAGGCGGCGATGTTCCTCGCCCATACCGGCTGGCGCATCCTCGCCGAGCGGGTCAAGACGAAGCGCGGCGAGATCGACCTCGTCGCGGCCAAGGCGGGCCTCGTCGCCTTCGTCGAGGTCAAGTGGCGCGCGCGCTCCGCCGACCTCGCCGAGGCCATCGACGAGCGCCGCCTGCGCCGCGTCGCCGCCGCGGTCGAGCTGGTCTGGCAGGATTATGCCTCCAGCGGTGAGGACATCCGCATCGACGTCATTCTGCTGGCGCCGGGGCGCAAGCCGACCCACATCGAGAATGCGTGGATGCCGTTCTCATGAACCCGCGCCCGCTTGCGCGTGGTGTCTCGACTTCGCTCGACACGAACGGCTAGGGAGGCGAACGAAACCCGTTCGTATCGAGCGGCGGTTTCAGGCGAATCCCTGAAACTGCAGTCGAGATACGCGAGCGCGAGGCCCCGATGACCCTGAGAATAGCCGTCCAGATGGACCCCCTCGACCGCATCAACATCGCAGGGGACAGCTCCTTCGCGCTGATGCTGTCCGCGCAGGAGCGGGGCTACACGGTCTACGAATACCACGTCGAGAGCCTCACCCTCGACGAGGACGACCGTCTCTTCGCCCACGCCTTCCCGGTGACGGTGCAGCGCGTCGTGGGCGACCACTTCACCCGCGGCGAGCAGGTGCGGCTCGATCTCGGGCGGGATGTCGACGTGGTGCTGATGCGCCAGGATCCGCCGTTCCACATGGGCTATATCACGGCGACCCACCTCCTCGAGCGGATTGGCAAGGAGACGCTGGTGGTCAACGACCCGGCGAACGTCCGCAACTCGCCGGAGAAGGTGATGGTGCTGAACTACCGCCGCTTCATGCCGCCGACGCTGGTGACGCGCTCGGTCGAGGAGGTGCGGCGCTTCATGGCGAAGCACGGCGCGATCGTGGTCAAGCCGATCCACGGCAACGGCGGCAAGGCGATCTTCCGCGTGCCCGAGACGGGCGAGAACCTCACCGCGCTGTTCGAGGTGTTCAACCAGACCTGGCCGGAGCCGCACATGGTCCAGCCCTTCCTCCCCGAGGTGGCGAAGGGCGACAAGCGCATCGTCCTCATCGATGGCGAGGTCGCGGGCGCGATCAACCGCATTCCGGGCGAGGGCGAGTTCCGCTCGAACCTCGCGATGGGCGGGAGTGCGCAACGCACTGAGCTCACGACACGCGAGCAGGAGATCTGCGCCGCCCTCGGGCCCGACTTGAAGCGCCTCGGCCTCACCTTCGTCGGCATCGACGTGATCGGCGGCAAGTGGCTGACCGAGATCAACGTCACCTCGCCGACGGGGATCGTGGCGATCGACCGCTTCAACGGCACCGACACGGCCGGCATGATCTGGGACGCGATCGCGGCGCGGGTTGCGGCGAGGGGGCGCGACTGATATTCTGTAGCGAGTGCTACAGGAGTCGCCGCCATGCCCGATCTGCTCGCCATCGTCCGCACCGTCATCGACGCGGTCGCCGCCAAGGACTACGACACCGCGCTCGCGTATTTCGCGGACGACTGCGAATACACCAACCTGCCGATGGGCAGCGTCACCGGCCCCGCGGGCGTGCGCGCGACGCTCGAGCCGTTCTTCGCACCCACCACCGCGAACGAGCTGATCGTCCTGCGCTCGGCGGTCGAGGGGGAGACGGTGTTCACCGAGCGGCTCGACCGGCACCGCATCGCCCGCGGCTGGGTCGAATTGCCGGTGACCGGCGTATTCGTCTTCCGCGACGGCAAAATTGCGGTATGGCGCGAATACTTCGATCTCGGCACGCTGCTGCGGCAATGGCCCGAGCTGGCTGCCGGGGCGACCTGACAGCGCTCGCCTGCGCGCGGCGGCAGCGGGCCGATCGCCAACCAACGGAAAGCCCTCGCGCACCATGACCGACTTCCTCCTCGAACTGCTCGACAAGGGCGGCTACCTCGGCATCTTCTTCCTGATGATGGCCGAGAACGTCTTCCCGCCGATCCCGTCCGAGGTCATCATGGGCGGGGCGGGGCTGCTCGTCGCGAAGGGACAGATGACCTTCGGCGCGGTGTGGGTGGTGGCGACGCTCGGGACGGTGGTCGGCAACCTGTTCTGGTACTGGATCGGCAAGGTCTGGAGCGAGGAGCAGCTGAAGCGCATCATCGACCGCTGGGGCCGCTGGCTGACCTTCGAGTGGGACGAGTTCACCAAGGCGCGCAACATCTTCCGCAAGTATGGCGACGGGATCGTCTTCGCCCTCAGGTTCTCGCCGATCCTGCGCACCATCGTCTCGCTTCCCGCGGGGCTGGCGCACATGAAGCTGTGGCGCTTCTGCCTGTTCACCTTCTTGGGCTCGGGGATCTGGAACGCGGTGCTGATCTTCGGCGGCCGCGCCGCCGCGCCGCTGGTCGAGCGCTTCGAGACATTCGCGGGCTACGGCGTGGTCGGTTTCGTGCTGCTGGGCGTGGTGTTCTACATCTACCGCGTGGTCACCTGGAAGCCGGTGCGCCATCACGAATCCGGCGAGTAGGCTCCTACCCCCGCGGGTGCGCCTTGCGGTAGTTCTCTAGCAGGGCCGCAGCATCGACGCGGGTGTAGATCTGGGTCGAGCCCAGCGAGGCGTGCCCGAGCAGCTCCTGGAGCGAGCGCAGGTCCGCCCCCGCGCCGAGCAGGTGGGTGGCGAAGGAATGCCTGAGCGCGTGCGGCGTCGCGGTCTCGGGCAGCCCCAGCGCGCGGCGCGCCTGCGCCACGGCGCGCTGCACCATGCCGGGGCTGAGCGGCCCGCCCTTGGCCCCGCGGAACAGAGGTCCGTTCGCGGGGAGAGGGAACGGGCAGAGCTTTACATACTCGGCGATCGCCGCCCGGGTGATCGGCAGCACCGGCACCACGCGCTGCTTGCCGCCCTTGCCGGTCACGCGCAGCACCTCGCCGGGGTCCGCCTCGCGGCCGGTGAGCGACAGCGCCTCGGCGATGCGCAGGCCCGCTCCGTAGAGCAGCAGCAGCACGGCGCGGTCGCGCGCGCCGATCCAGTCCTTCTCGGCGAGGTCGTCCACCAGCGCGGCGAGGTTCACCGCCTCGTCGGGGGTGACGGGGCGGGGGAGGCCCTTCTTGAGGCGCGGGCCCCTGAGGCGGGGGGGCGCCGGATCGGGATCGCCGGCCTGCTCGCGCGCGAAGGCGATGAAGGCCTTGAGCGCGGAGAGCTCGCGCGCCGCGCTGGCATTGCCAAGCCCCTCGGCACGCCGCGCCGCAAGATGCGTGCGCAGGTCGTGGACCTCGGTGCGCGCGGCATCCTCCCAGGTCTCGCACCCCCGCGCCGCGACGAGCCGCTGCGCCGCCGCCACATAAGCGCGCGCCGTGTGCGGCGAACGCCGGCGGTTCTCGGCGAGGTGCGCCCGCCACGCCTTGAGAAGCTCGGGGGCGCTCATGCTTCGACCAACGCGTCGGCAACCACCTCGGCGAGCAGCGCATCGAGCACGCCCCGCCCGGCGGGCAGCACCCCGATCCGATCGCCCTCGGCCCACATCATCCCGAGACCGCGCAAGCGGGCGAGGGCCTCCTCCTCCACCAGCCCCTCGCGCGGCAGGCCGAAGCGGACCGAGAGCGCGGCGAGGTCCACCCCCTCGGTGAGCCTGAGGCCCATCAGCAGCGCCTCTGCGGCCTGTTCGGCGGCATCGAGCGCGCGCGCCTCGGCAATCCCGTCGCCCTGCGCCGCGACCGCCGCGAGGAAATTCTCGGGCTTCTTGTGCCTGACCGTCGCCACGCCCCCGCGCCGTCCGTGGGCACCGGGGCCGATCCCGGCATAGTCCTGGTAGCGCCAATAGGCGAGGTTGTGGCGGCTCTCTTCGCCTGCGCGGGCGTGGTTGCTGGTCTCGTAGGCCGGCAGCCCCGCCGCGCCCGTCATCGCCTGCGTCACGTCGAACAGCTCGGCCGCCGCGTCGTCGCCGAGCGGCACGAGCCGCCCGCGCCGCACGTCGCTCGCAAAGCGCGTGCCGGGCTCGATAGTGAGCTGGTAGAGCGAGAGGTGCCCCGTCCCCAGGCCGAGCGCCCGGGCGAGGCGCGCCTCCCACAATTCCGGCGTGTGGCCGGGCAGGGCGTAGATCATGTCGAAGCTCACCCGCGCGAAGTGCTCCTGCGCGGTCGCGAGTGCACGCAGCGCCTCCTCGGCGCCGTGTAGCCGTCCGAGGAACCTGAGCTCCGCATCGTCCAGCGACTGCACCCCGAGCGACACGCGGTTGACCCCCGCCGCCGCCAGCCCTGCGAAGCTCGCCGCCTCGACCGAGGAGGGGTTGGCCTCGAGCGTTATCTCGATCCCTTGCGCGAAACCCCACAGGGCCTCGGCCTCGGCGAGCAGCGAAGCGACGAGGGCGGGCGGCATCAGCGAGGGGGTGCCGCCGCCGAAGAAGATCGAGGTGAGCGCCTCGCCCCCCGCCACCGCCGCCTCGGCGCGCATGTCGGCGATCAGCGCGGCCTCCCAAGCCGCGACATCGACCCCCTCGCGCACATGCGAGTTGAAGTCGCAATAGGGGCACTTCCTCGCGCAGAAGGGCCAGTGGATATAGAGTGCGCGGGCCATTAACGAGAGACTTTCGGGGCGGATTAACCGGTTGGGCCTCACGCATGAGGCCATGCCGACGCGAGCCGCCCTGAACCTTCCCTTGCGATGTGCCTGTGCAGCGCTGCTTATGGCAGCCGCGCCCGCCGCTCCGCAAGCCTCACGCGCGCCCACTCGGGAAGAGCACGATCTTCTCGAGGCCCACAACCTCGCCCGCGCCGAGGCGGGCGCACCGCCGCTCGCGTGGAGCGACCGGCTCGCACGCGACGCGGCGGGCTGGGCCGCGCACCTCGCCGCAAGCGGGCGCTACGATCACGCGAACCTCGAGCAGCGCCAAGGGCAAGGCGAGAACCTGTGGCGCGGGCCGCGGGGCCACTGGGACGCTTGGACCAAGGTCGGCTTCTTCGTCGCGGAGAAAGCGCTGTTCCGCCCCGGCCAGTTCCCCGAGGTCTCGGCGAGCGGGCGCTGGAGCGATGTCGCGCATTACACCCAGGTGATCTGGCCGCAGACCCGCGAGGTCGGCTGCGCGATCGCGACGACGCCGGCCGAGGAGGTGCTGGTGTGCCGCTACTGGCCGGCGGGCAACATCTGGGGCTACCCCATCGACCCCGGCGCCCCGCAGGTCGCGCGGCGCTGAACCGTCAGCCGAACTGCGCAGCGACGAGCTTGGCGAAGGCGTCGGCGCGGTGGCTGATCGCGTGCTTCTCCTCCGGCGCGATCTCGGCGAAGGTCTGGGTCTGCCCGGTCGGCACGAAGACGGGATCGTAGCCGAAGCCGAGGCGACCTCGCGGCGGCCAGATCAGCGCGCCCGGGCAGCTCCCCTCGTAGATCGCGTATTCCCCGTCGGGCCAGGCGATCGCGAGCACGCAGTGAAAGGCGGCGGAGCGGTCGACCCCGGGGCCTTTCTCGGCGAGCAGGCCCTCGACCTTGCCCATCGCCATATACCAGTCGCGCCCCGGCGCGCCCTCGAACCATTGCCGCTCGGCCCAGTCGGCGGTGTAGACCCCGGGGCGTCCATCGAGTGCCGCCACCGAGAGCCCGCTGTCGTCGGCGAGCGCCGCCAGCCCCGAAGCCTCCGCCGCCGCCCGCGCCTTGAGCAGCGCGTTCTGCGCGAAGGTGGTCCCGGTCTCGGCCGGCTCGGGCAGGCCGAGCGAACCGGCGGAGAGGCACTTGACGCCATAGGGCTCGAGCAGCGCCGAGATTTCCTTCAGCTTGCCCGCGTTGTGCGTGGCGATCACCAGCGAGCCGGAGCCAAGCTTTCGGGTCACTTCACCGCATCCATCTGCGCCGCGAAGATCCGGTCGCAGCCGATCCGGGCGAGGCGCAGGAGGCGCAGCAGGCCCTCCTCGTCATAGGTCGCGCCCTCGGCGGTCGCCTGCACCTCGGCGATCTTCCCGCCCGAGAGGAGCACGAAGTTCCCGTCGGCATCCGCGCTCGAATCCTCGTCGTAGTCGAGGTCGAGCACCGGCGTGCCCTTGTAGATCCCGCAGGAGACCGCCGCGACCTGCGCTTGAATCGGATCGTGCTTGATGTCGCCCGACTTCAGCAAGCCGTTCACCGCGAGCCGCAGCGCGATCCACGCGCCCGAGATCGCCGCGGTGCGGGTGCCGCCATCGGCCTGGATGACGTCGCAATCGAGGGTGATCTGCCGCTCGCCGAGCTTCTGGAGATCGACCACGGCGCGCAAGCTCCTGCCGATAAGCCGCTGGATTTCCTGCGTGCGGCCCGACTGCTTGCCCTTGGCCGCCTCGCGCGCCCCGCGGGTGTGCGTGGCGCGGGGGAGCATCGAGTATTCGCCCGTCACCCAGCCTTCGCCCTTGCCGCGCAGCCACGGCGGGACGCCCTTCTCGACGCTCGCGGTGCACAGAACCTTGGTGTCGCCGAAGCCGATCAGGCACGAGCCCTCGGCGTGGCGGGTGAAGCCGGTCTGAACCGTGATGGCGCGCATCTCGTCGGGCGCGCGTCCGGATGGGCGCATGTTCGTTTCTCCAATCGGGAAAACCCGTTCGCCCCGAGCTTGTCGAAGGGCTGCATTTCTCTTGGGAACCCCCGCTAGAAGAAAGTGCACTGCTTCGACAAGCTCAGCACGAGCGGAATTTGAGTTTGGGGGCAACATTTCCTAGTTTGCCAGGCATGACCTCGCTCCCCGTCACCGAACTGACCCAGCGTGCGCGCGACATCTTCCAGCGCGTGGTGGAGGAATATATCGCGAGCGGGCAGCCGGTCGGCTCCAAGACACTCGCGGCGGACGGGGCGCTCAACCTCTCGCCCGCCTCGATCCGCTCGGTGCTGGCGGACCTCGAGACCTTGGGCCTGCTCGCCGCGCCGCATACCAGCGCGGGGCGGATGCCGACCGATGCGGGCTTAAGGATCTTCGTCGACGGGATGATGCGCGTCGCCGAGCCGACCCGCGAGGAGCAGGCGGCGATCGAGGCGCGGCTCGCAGAAGCCGGCCCGCTCGAGGCGGCGTTGAAGCAGGCCTCCGCGATCCTCTCCGACCTCTCGGGCGCGGCGGGGATGGTGCTGGTCGCGCCGCGCGAACACAAGCTCGCCCAGTTCAACCTCGTCGACCTCGGGCAGGGCCGCGCGCTCGCCGTGCTGGTGGGGGAGGACGGCGGGGTCGAGAACCGCGTCCTGACGATCGGGGGCGCGCTGAGCCACGCCGCGCTCGAGGCTGCGTCGAACTACATCACCGCGCGGCTCGCCGGGCGCACCCTCGCCGAGGCGGCGCAGGCGATGCGCGCCGAGATCGCCGCGGGCCGGTCGCAGCTCGACGATGCCTCGCGCGACCTCGTCGAGCGCGGCCTCGCGGTGTGGAGCGAGGACGCCGCCGCGCGCCCCGTCCTCATCGTGCGCGGCGCGGCGAACCTCCTCGACGAGGCGGCATTGGGCGACATCGAGCGGGTGCGGATGCTGCTCGAGGACCTCGAGAACAAGCAGTCGGTCGCGCAGCTCCTCGATTCGGCGCGCGAGGCCGAGGCGACCCGCATCTTCATCGGCAGCGAGAACCGGCTGTTCGCGCTTTCGGGCTCCAGCGTCATCGCCTCGCCCTACCGCGACCGCGAGGGGCGGGTGGTCGGCGTGCTGGGCGTTATCGGCCCGACGCGGTTGAATTACGCGCGGGTCGTGCCCATGGTGGACCTCACCGCCCGATCGCTGGGCAAGCTCATCGCTTGAATGGAAAGCTTTACGACATGACCGAGAACGACAAGCCGCTGGACCAGGCGGCGGAAGACGAATTGAAGGGTGTGCCCGAACACTTCCGCGAGGGCGCCGAGGAGCCCGCGAACGACAGCCTCGCCGAGGCGCTCGAGGGCCTGCGCCGCGATCTCGACGCGGCGAAGCAGGAGGTGCTCTACGCCCAGGCCGAGACGCAGAACGTGCGCCGCCGATTGGAGCGCGAGAAGGACGAGGCCCGCGCCTATGCCGCGACCGGCTTCGCGCGCGACATCCTGAGCGTCGCCGACAATCTCGCGCGCGCCGTGCAGGCGATCCCGGAGACCCTCCGCAGCGACGACAGCATGAAGGGCCTCGTCACCGGCCTCGAGGCGACCCAGCGTGAGCTCGAGAAGGTCTTCGCCAGCCACGGCATCACCCGCATCGCCGCGGTCGGCCTGCCGCTCGACCCGAACCAGCACCAGGCGATGATCGAGGTCCCCTCCGACGATCACGAGCCGGGAACTGTGGTCTCGGAGATGCAGTCGGGCTGGATGATCAAGGACCGCCTGCTGCGCGCGGCCATGGTCGCGGTGGCGAAGAAGCCCGACTGACGTTTCGTGCATCTCGCGCCGAGCGCCGCCGCACGCGGGGCGAGCGGCGGAACATCGCGCGCGCCTGTCCGGTTGCCCTTGCATGGACAATGCAAGGAGAATGACATGACCAGCAACCTCAAGGCCGCCGCCCTCGGGCTCACCGCGATGCTCGGGCTGGGCGCCTGTGCCGGCAACTACGCCGGCGAAGGCGCGCTGGCCGGCGCGGCGGCGGGCGCGGCGGTGGGCGCGGTGACCGGCGGCGACATCGGCACCGGCGCGGCGATCGGCGCGGCGGCGGGCGCGGCTGGCGGCACCCTCATCAAGAAGAACGACGGCCGCTGCTACCGGATCGACCGCGACGGCCGCGAGCGGCGGGTGAGCTGCCGCTAGAGCGCAGCTTCCGCTCCCGGGAAGGCGACGAGCCCCGCGTAGGCGGCCGCGTTCGCCGCTCCGGCGACCTCGACGCCGTTCCTCACGAGGAACGCGTGGCGCACGATCTCGGCCTGCTGTTCGAGCCCGTAAGCATCGAGTGGCAGGCCGGGCTTCAGCGCGTAATCGTAGCGGCACCAGGGGTGGCGGCGCAGGACGAGATACCAGCGCCCGCGCCGCTGCGCCTGCCACACGTGGGTCAACTCGTGAATGAAATGCGCCTGCCGCTCGAGCGAGGCGGCGGCGAAGTCGTCGCAATAGTGCGGCGCGCGCGGGTGGAAGTGGATGTGTCCCATCGGCGCCATCGTCACCCCGCGCGGCTGGAAGGGGAAGAACCTGCGGCGTATGACCCTGACCGGCGCGTAGTCGATCGCGGTCCCGAAGACCGAACGCGCGAGCGCCACCTCGCCCGGTGTCAGCGCGCGCTCGCCGCCAACGGGACAGGCGGGCGCGGGCTCGCTCAGCGCTCGTCCCCGGCGGCGCGCACCGGCGCCTCGACCGTGGCCGTCGTGCCGTTCGAGAGGGTGAGGGTGATCTTCGCCGTGCTCCCCGGCGCGAGCGCCTCGGAGGGCTGCATCACCATGACGTGCAGCCCGCCGGGCGCGAAGCTCACCGGCGTTCCTTCACTGAGCGGCACCTCGTCCGTCATCACCATCATCATCTTGCCCGCCTCCTCGGCGTAATCGTGCATCATCGTCATGCCCGCACCCGCGACCTCCACGCCGGTCAGCGATACGCCCGGCGCCCCGGTGTAGGACAGGTCGAAATAGACCGCCGCCGGGTTGCCCGCCACGGGCGCGAGCACAACGCGGGCGTTGCTCACGGTGAGCCCCGCGCTCGGCTCGCCTTCGGCAGCGGTCGAGGTCCCGCCGCCCTCCGAACAGGCGGCAAGCGGCATCAGCAGGGCAGCGGCGAGCGCCGTCGGAAGGGTGCGGGCGAGGGCAATCACGGCGGTGTGTCTCCTTGTGGCAAGCCCCCGAAAACTAGAGGCGCGGCTCTCTTGTGCCAAGCGAAAGCACACCTATATCGCCCTCACAAACGAGCCGCCGAGGCGCTTTGCCGACTTCTCGGGAAGCCGAAGGCAGCGGTGTCCAACAATGTCCTTATGGATGGGGAAACAATGGGTAAAGTAATCGGTATCGACCTCGGCACCACCAACTCCTGCGTCGCAGTCATGGACGGCGGCAAGCCCAAGGTGATCGAGAACTCGGAAGGCGCGCGCACCACGCCGTCGATCGTCGCCTTCACCAAGGATGGCCAGCGCCTCATCGGCCAGCCTGCCAAGCGCCAGGCAGTCACCAACCCCGACAACACCCTCTTCGCGATCAAGCGGCTGATCGGCCGCCGCTTCGACGATCCCATGACCAAGAAGGACATGGAGCTCGTCCCCTACAAGATCACCAAGGGCAAGAACGGCGATGCCTGGGTCCACGCCGGAGGCGAGGACTACAGCCCCTCGCAGATCAGCGCCTTCATCCTCCAGAAGATGAAGGAAACCGCCGAGAGCTACCTCGGCGAGAGCGTGACGCAGGCCGTCATCACCGTGCCCGCCTATTTCAACGACGCGCAGCGCCAGGCGACCAAGGACGCAGGGCAGATCGCCGGTCTCGAAGTGCTGCGCATCATCAACGAGCCGACCGCCGCGGCGCTCGCCTACGGGATGGACAAGGAAGACGGCAAGACCATCGCCGTCTATGACCTCGGCGGCGGCACTTTCGACGTCTCGATCCTCGAGATCGGCGACGGCGTGTTCGAGGTGAAGTCCACGAACGGCGACACCTTCCTCGGCGGCGAGGACTTCGACAACGCGATCGTCGAGTTCCTGGCCGATTCCTTCAAGAAGAAGGAAGGCATGGACCTCAAGGCCGACAAGCTCGCGCTCCAGCGGCTCAAGGAGGCGGCCGAGAAGGCCAAGATCGAGCTGTCGAGCGCCGCGACCACCGAGGTCAACCTGCCCTTCATCACCGCGCGCATGGAAGGCGGCACCACCACCCCGCTGCACCTCGTCGAGACGATCACCCGCGCCGACCTCGAGAAGATGGTCGACGCTCTGATCCAGCGCACGCTCGAGCCGTGCCGCAAGGCGCTCGCCGATGCCGGGATCGGCAAGGATCAGGTCGACGAGGTGATCCTCGTCGGCGGGATGACCCGCATGCCCAAGGTGCGCGAGGTCGTGGAGCAGTTCTTCGGTGCGAAGCCGCACACCGGCGTGAACCCGGATGAAGTCGTCGCGATGGGTGCGGCGATCCAGGCGGGCGTGCTGCAGGGCGACGTCAAGGACGTGCTGCTGCTCGACGTGACCCCGCTCTCGCTCGGCATCGAGACGCTGGGCGGCGTGTTCACCCGCATGATCGACCGCAACACCACCATCCCGACCAAGAAGACCCAGACCTACTCGACCGCCGAGGACAACCAGAACGCGGTGACGATCAAGGTCTACCAGGGTGAGCGCGAGATGGCGGCGGACAACAAGCTGCTCGGCAATTTCGACCTGATCGGCATTCCCCCGGCCCCGCGCGGCGTGCCGCAGATCGAGGTGACCTTCGATATCGACGCGAACGGCATCGTCTCGGTCTCGGCGCGCGACAAGGGCACCGGCAAGGAGCAGACGATCAAGATCCAGGCCTCGGGCGGTCTCTCGGATGCCGACATCGACCAGATGGTCAAGGACGCCGAGAAGTTCGCCGAGGAGGACAAGAAGCGCCGGTCTGCCGCGGAAGCGCGCAACCAGGCCGACAGCCTCGTCCATGCGACCGAGAAGCAGCTCGAGGAGCACGGCGCCAAGATCGACGCTGCGACCAAGAGCGATGTCGAAGCGGCGATCGCGGCGGTGAAGACCGCGCTCGAGGGCGGCGATCCCGACGACATCAACGCCAAGGCGCAGGCGCTCACGCAGGCTGCGATGAAGATGGGCCAGCAGATCTACGAAGCGCAAGCGGCCGCAGGGCCCGAGGGCGAGGCCGCTGCCGCCGCGAACGAGGCTCCGGCCGAGGACGTGGTCGACGCCGAGTTCTCCGAGGTCGACGAAGACAAGAAGGGCTAAGGCCCCGATGCATCCCACAGGCTCGCCGCGGCGTCCGGATCACCGATCCGGCGCGGCGGCGGGCGGCGGCAACGGGGATTAGGTCACGACGATGTCCAGCGCCCAGCTCGATTACTACTCGCTTCTCGAGGTGACCCGCGACTGCGACGGGAACACCTTGAAGAGCGCCTACCGCAAGCTCGCGATGAAGTATCACCCGGACCGCAACCCGGGCGATGCGACCTGCGAGGCGAA
Organism: Erythrobacter sp. NE805; assembly: GCF_046452355.1. Lineage (NCBI taxonomy): Bacteria > Pseudomonadati > Pseudomonadota > Alphaproteobacteria > Sphingomonadales > Erythrobacteraceae > Erythrobacter > Erythrobacter sp. NE805. The sequence continues at coordinate 257,555 of NZ_JBKFDI010000002.1, forward strand.
GTTCAAGGCGATCAACGAGGCGTACGATTGCCTCAAGGACCCACAGAAGCGCGCGGCCTATGACCGCTACGGCCACGAGGCCTTCACGCAAGGGATGAACGGCGGCGGGAGCGGCGGTCCCTTCGGCGGCCGAGGCGGCGGCGACTTCGCCGACATCGGCGACATCTTCGAGACGATCTTCGGCAGCGCCTTCGGCGGCGGCCAGCAGCGCCAGCAGAGCCGCCGCGGCGCGGACCTGCGCTACGACATGCAGGTGAGCCTCGAGGAGGCCTTCCACGGCAAGACGACCGAGATCGAGATCGAGGTCTCGCAATCCTGCGACACCTGCGACGGCAGCGGCGCCACCCCCGGCACCTCCGAGCGCCAGTGCAACCTGTGCCACGGCATGGGCAGCGTGCGCGCCAAGCAGGGCCTGTTCGTGATCGAGCGCCCCTGCCCGACCTGCTCGGGCCGCGGCACGGTGATCGAGAACCCCTGCCGCGTCTGCCGCGGGGAGGGCCGGGTCGACCGGCCGCAGACCTTGAAGGTGGACATTCCTGCAGGGGTCGACACCGGCACCCGCATCCGCCTCTCGGGCAAGGGGGAGGCCGGCCAGCGCGGCGCGCCTCCGGGCGATCTCTACATCTTCCTCCACGTCAAGCCCCACCCGCTGTTCGAGCGCGAGGGCACGACGCTCGCCACGCGCGTGCCGGTGAGCTTCACCACGGCGGCGCTGGGCGGCTGCGTCGAAATCCCCGACCTCGACGGCTCGACCAACCGGCTCGACATCCCAGCGGGGATCCAGTCGGGCAAGCAGCTGCGCATCCGCGGCGCCGGGATGCCGGTGCTCCAGGGACGCGGGCGCGGCGATCTCGTCGCGGAGATCGTGGTCGAGACGCCGACCAAGCTCTCGCGCCGCCAGAAGGAGCTGCTCGAGGAGTTCAAGGCGACCGAGACCGGGGACGAGTGCCCGGAAAGCCGGAGCTTCTTCGCCAAGCTCAAGGACGCCTTCGGGGGCTAGATGCTCCCCTCGCTCCTGATCGTCGACGACTTCCTCGCCGATCCTTGGGCGGCGCGGCGCAAGGCGCTGGGGCTCGGCTATGACCCGGCCGCGCAGCACGGCAACTTCCCGGGGCTGAACTCGACCCGCGCCTTCGACACCGCGCCGATCGACGCGGCGGTCTCGCGATTGCTGGGGGTGACGCTCGGTCCGGCGCCGGGCACGCAGCACGGCCATTGCCGGCTGACTGGCAAAGGAGCCAAGGGCCGGAGCGGCGTCCATATCGATCCGGCGGCCTATTCGGGCATCCTCTACCTCTCGCGCCCCGAGGACTGTGCGCTTCCGCAAGCGGGCGGCACCGACTTCTTCCGCCACAAGCGCACCGGCTTGGAGGCCGTCCCGCAGGACCCGGCGCGGATTGCCGCCTCGGGCTATGGCGACGTCAACGCGCTGATCGAGGATGTGGTCAACCGCGACACCTGCCTCCCGGCCAAGTGGGAGCGCACGATGCGCGTGCCCGCGCGCTTCAACCGGCTGCTGCTGTTCTCCCCCTGGCAGTTCCACGACGCCGCCGCGGGCTTCGGCACGAGCCCGGAGGATTCGCGGCTGGTCATGCTGCTGTTCTTCGGGGTGGTCGGAAACTAGGCCCGCTCGCCCTGAGCTTGTCGAAGGGCTGTTCTTCTCTTCGGGAGGAAGTGCAGGGCTTCGACAAGCTCAGCCCGAACGGGAACGGGGGTGGGCGCTACCCCATCCGCTCGCGCACCTCCATGCGGATCTGGTCGACGAGGCCCTGCTGGCAGCGCCCCGCTACCTCCTCCTCCTCGAGCACCGCGAGGAACACCGCGCGCTTGCCCGCCCGGATCGTCGCCTCGGGGACCGCCCCGCCCACCGTCGAGGCGACGAGGTCGATCATCCGCTCCGCTCCGTGAAGGCGCCCCCACAGGTAGTCGTTCTCGCGGTAGTCGCGGCTGAAGAAGGCGCCGAAATTGTAGAACTCGATGCCCCTGAGCGTCGCCGCCGTGCCGCCCTCGCGGATCGAACGCGCGTCGTCGGGGGAGATGCGGTCGATCTTCACCGGATTGAACTCGTCGAACCCCTCGCGCCGCGAAAGGGGGAGGGTGGCGACGTCGTAGAAGGGAAAGCCCAGATAGGTGAGCAGCATCCGCCGCTTGAGGACGCGCGGCATGTCCTCGAGTGCGTCGATCAGCATCTCCTCGGCGCGCAAGTCGGTCGCCGGCAGCAGCCGCTGGGTGGCGAGGTGGTCGAGCACCGCGCCGGGCGCGCGCATCGCCTCCAGCGCCAGCATCGCGAAGCGTTCCGAGTGGCGCACGTCCTCGTCGGCGGCGTGGTAAAGCGCGAGGATCTCGTAGAGCCGGTCGCGCGCGCGGTCGCTCGCTTCCTCGGGAATGTCGGGATCGAGCTGCCAGTCACGCGCGAGCTTCCTTGCGAGGAGCTCGAGGCGACGGATGCGGAAGCCCGTGTCGTGCGCGCGGAAGAAGGCGATCGCCGGCGCGGTCGCCCCGCCACTCGCATCGGTGAGCCGGGTGAGCCCGCGCGCCTCGAGCTCGCGCCGCAGCGCCTCGGCGAGCGGGCCGGGCTCGGCCATCGGCTGCCCGGCGGCCTTGAGCGTCAGCGCGGAAAGCTGGTCGAGGATCCCCTCGAACTTGGTCAGCGCATAAGCCCCGAAGGCATAGCCCGCCCGCTCTGCCGCGGCCTGCTGGGCCTTGGCGCGCCACGCCGCGAGGCGCTTGGGCGTGGGGCGGTCGAGGAGGAAGGTATAGCCGAACAGCTTTTCCACCGCGCGGTCGATGTCGGGTTGCAGCTCCATCACGATGCGCTTCAGCCGCCCCGCGTCGCGCGACTGCTGCTCGATGCGCTCGAGGTCGTCGCGGATCGGCTGTTCGCGCGGGATGGTCGAGAGCGAACCGAAGATCGCGCCGAAGAAGCCGATCTCGCGCGCGCGCATCGCGGGGGTCGGCCCCATGCCCTCGGGCCGCGGGTCGAGGTAGACGAAGCGCCGGTCGACCTCGCGCTGGGCGGGGCGGCCGTAGAGCGCGGCGAGCGCGGCGCCGAAGGGCGCGTTGACCAGCACCGCGCCGTCGATCAGCGCGACCTCGCCGACCGTTCCGCGCGCGACGTGGGCGGGCATGGTGCGCGCGAGGAAGGCCTGGCGGGTTTCCCAGCAATGCCCCTCGGCCTCGGCGAGGCGGTCGATCTCGGCGAGGGTCAGCGGCGGGAAGGCGCCGGGGAAGCTCGCCGTCGCGCGCGCGGCGAGCACCAGTTCGAGCGGGTCGGCGAGCCTGCCGCCCTCCCGCCGCGAGCCGCCTTCGCCGACCCGCGCGCGGAAGGTGATCGGCAGGCGGTGCTCGCTCTCCTCGACCTGCGGCGGCGAATTCAGGCGCAGCGTCTCCGGATGGCCGCGGAAGTCGGTGGCGGTGACGGCAAGGTCGATCGGGTAGCCAGCGGGAAGCAGCGGGATGCAATCGCCCTCCTCGGCCATGCGGGCGAGCGCCTCGAACAGCATGGCGGAGAATTTCTCCCCCGAGAACGGCGGGCTGAACCACCGCCCGCGCACCAGCTTGGAAACCTTGGTGCGCACCTCGGCGCGGGTGCCGGGCGAGACCGTGGCGCTCACCGCGTTGCCGGGGCGCGAGAGGAACCACTCGGCGATCGGCTGCGCCCAGAGCTTGGCATAGCGCCACATCGGCTCGGCCTCGGGATCGGTGAGCGCCTCGACATCGGCGTTCTTGAGCCACAGGTCGGTGAGCGGTTCGAGGCTGTGCCCGGCGTGGATCGCCTGGGCGAGGAACACCGCGTTGATCCCCCCCGCGCTCGCGCCCGTCAGGATGTCGGGGAGCACGCGCACCTGCAATCCGTGGTCGCGCTCGATCACGCCGAGGAAGTCGCGATAGGCCGCCGCCACCCCGTTAAGCGGCACGGCAGCCGGATGGTGGAAGGCGCGGCTCGCGCGGGCGAGGTGCCACACCTCCTTGGTGATCCCATGCATATAGACCGCGAGGCTGACCCCGCCGTAGCACACGAGAGCAAGGCGCAATTCCTTCTGGCGCATTCGGCGTGTCTAGCGGGGATGACACGCGCATGGCAATTGCGTTCGTCATCTGTTCTCGTTATGGGGCATGACATATGGCAAAAACGAAACGCCGCTACGTCTGCCAGGAATGCGGTTCGGTCTCGCACCGCTGGCAGGGGCAATGCGCCGACTGCGGGCAGTGGAACACGCTCGTTGAGGATGTGCCCGCGACGGTGTTCTCGCAGAAGCACGACCTGTCGAGCGGCGGGCGGGCGCTGGCGTTCGAGCCGCTGAACGCGCCGACGCAGCTGCCGGTGCGGAAATCGACGGGCCTTGCCGAGTTCGACCGCGCCTTGGGCGGCGGGCTGGTGCCGGGCTCGGCGGTGCTGCTCGGCGGCGATCCGGGGATCGGCAAGTCGACCCTGCTGCTCCAGACCGCGGCGACCATCGCGCGGGGGGGCAATGACGTGGTCTATGTCAGCGGCGAGGAAGCGGCCGGGCAGGTGCGCCTGCGCGCCGCGCGCATGGGCGTGGCCGATGCGCCGATCCGGCTCGCCTCGGAAACCTCGGTGCGCGATATTCTCACGACGCTGGGGCAGGGGCCGGCGCCCGCGCTGCTGGTGATCGATTCGATCCAAACCATGCATTGCGACACGATCGAGGGCGCGCCGGGCACCGTCAGCCAGGTGCGCGGCTGCGCGCTCCAGCTGATCCGCTACGCCAAGGAGAGCGGCTGCGCGCTGGTGCTCGTCGGCCACGTCACCAAGGACGGCACCATCGCCGGGCCGCGCGTGCTGGAGCACATGGTCGATGTCGTCATGAGCTTCGAGGGCGAGCGTTCGCACCAGTACCGCATCCTGCGCGCCCTCAAGAACCGCTTCGGCGCGGTTGACGAGATCGGGGTCTTCGCGATGGCCTCCGAGGGGCTCGAGGAGGTCGCCAATCCCTCGCTGCTGTTCCTCTCGGGGCGCGAGACGCCGCTTGCGGGGAGCGCGGTGTTCCCGGCGCTCGAGGGCACCCGGCCGGTGCTGGTCGAGATCCAGGCGCTGATCGTGCGGCTGCAATCGGGCGCGACCCCGCGCCGGGCGGTGGTGGGGTGGGACTCCGGTCGCCTCGCGATGTTGCTCGCGGTGCTGGAATCGCGCTGCGGGCTCAATTTCTCCTCGGCCGAAGTCTATCTCAACATCGCCGGGGGCTACCGCCTGACGGACCCCGCGGCCGACCTCGCGGTCGCCGCCGCGCTGGTCTCGGCGCTTGCCGACCGGCCGCTCCCCGACAAGGCCGCGTGGTTCGGCGAGGTGAGCCTCGCGGGCGAGATCCGCCCCGTCGCCCATGCGCCGCTGCGGCTGCGCGAGGCGGCCAAGCTCGGCTTCGCGCGCTGCTACGGCCCGGCTGGGGCTGCCCAGAGCGGGGCCGGGGCAGACTATCGCGGGCTTACCGCACTTGCGAACGTCGTTGACCAGGTGGTGGGCAGCGCATAATCGTTTCGGCGCACATGGCCGTCCTCGACATCCTCATCGGCATCATCGTCCTCGTCGCGGCGGTCGGCGGCTTCCTGCGCGGGCTGGTGCAGGAAGTGCTGAGCCTCGCCGCGTGGATCATGGCCGCACTGGCGCTCCACTTCCTCCACCCCGGCCTTACCGAGGGGCTGCGCAGCTTCTACCGCGCCGAGCCCGCGGTCTCGCTGCTCGCCTTCGCGATGCTGCTGCTGATCCCCTATGCGGCGATGAAGGTCATCATCGGCAATGTCTCCGAGGCCTCGGACGGGGCGGTGCTCGGGCCTGTCGACCGGGTGCTCGGCTTCGGCTTCGGCGCGGTCAAGGGCGCGCTGATCGCGGTCTTCGCCTTCGCGGTGCTGGCGATCGGCAAGGACGAGGAGTGGGGCTACTATGGCCGGCCTACGTGGATGATCACCGCGCGCACCTATGCGGCGGCCGATGCCTTCTCGCGCCAGCTCATCCCGCAGATCGCGATCACCCGCGACCGCCTCAGGATCGAGGCCGACGAGCGCGAGGCCGCCGCCGCCCGCGCGGCCCGGCGGCGGCGGTGACCCGCGCGGGGGCGGCGAAGCTCTATTCGCCCGCGCTGCTCGGCCTCGCGACGGGCCTTGCGCGCTTTCCTATCACCGCCGACCTTCCCTTGCGCGCCGAGGCGCGCTCGCGCAGCTGCGGGAGCGTCATCGCGCTCGGGCTCGCGCTCAATGCCGAGGGGCGCATCGCCCGGATCGGCATGCAGGTGAGCGCCTGCGCGATCGGCCAGGCCTCCGCCGCGCTGCTCGCCGAAGCGAGCGCCGGGGCCGAGCCCGCCCGCGTCGCGGCGACCGCCGAGGGCCTGGCCGCCTGGCTGGCAGGGGAGGGCACGCTGCCGGACAGCTGGCCGGGCCTCGACCCGCTCGCCCCGGCGCTCGCCCATCCGGGCCGCCACGGCGCGCTGCTCTTGCCGTGGAAGGCCGCCGTCGAGGCGCTTTCCCAAGCGAGAAGCAACGGCTAGTGACGGCGCAGAGAACGTCGCGGCACACGCGGGCAAGGGGATGATCAGGGACATGTCAGAGGCTGAGGCACTCGCCGGACGCGAGCCGAGCGAGAAGGAAATCCGGCTGGTGATCGGCGCCTCGAGCGCGGGCACGATCTTCGAGTGGTACGACTTCTTCATCTACGGAACGCTCGCCTACATCCTCAAGGACGCCTTCTACGCCACGGACAACGAGACACTCGGTCTGCTGCTCGTGTGGTCGACCTTCGCGGTCGGCTTCGCGTTCCGCCCGCTGGGCGCGATCCTGTTCGGCTTCCTCGGCGACCGGCTGGGGCGCAAGTACACCTTCCTCGTCACCGTCACCCTGATGGGGATCGCCACCGCCGGGGTGGGCCTCATCCCCACGATCGACACGATCGGGGTCGCCGCCCCGATCATCGTCATCCTGCTGCGGGTGGTGCAGGGCCTCGCGCTGGGCGGCGAATACGGGGGCGCGGCGATCTATGTCGCCGAGCACGCTCCCCCCGAGAAGCGCGGCTTCTACACGAGCTTCATCCAGGCGAGCGTCGCGGGGGGCTTCGTGCTCTCGATCATCGTCGTCATCGCCTGCCGCGCGCTGATCCCCGAGGACGCCTTTGCCGCCTGGGGCTGGCGCGTGCCCTTCCTCCTCTCGATCGCGCTGCTCGCGATCTCGCTGTGGATGCGCCTCAAGCTCTCGGAGAGCCCGGTGTTCCAGGCGATGAAGGCAGCGGGCGAGACCTCGGGCAATCCCTTCGTCGAGAGCCTCACCTATCCCGGCAACCCCAAGCGGCTGTTCGTCGCGCTGTTCGGGATCACCGGGATCCTGACGACGATCTGGTACACCGGGTTCTTCTCGGCGATGAGCTTCCTGAGGGGACCGATGCACGTCTCCGACCTCACGGTCGAGCTGGTGCTGCTGATTTCGGGCCTCATCGTGATGAGCTTCTACGTCCTCGTCGGGAAGTGGTCCGACCGGATCGGGCGCAAGCAGCCGATCATCATCGGCGCGGGGCTGACGCTGGTGCTGCTCTTCCCGCTGTTCTGGCTGATGGGGAGCTTCGCCAACCCCAAGCTCGCCGAGGCGGCCGAGCGCACCCCGATCGTGGTGAGCGGCCCGGCGTGCCAGACCGATCCCTTCGCCGAGCTGTTCCAGCGCGATCAGACCGATTGCGGCAAGATCCTCGAGACGCTGACCGCCTCGGGGGTCGCCTATACCCTGACCCCCGGCGAGACGCTCGCGATCACCGCGGGCGGCGAGCCGGTCGCGATCGCGCCCGAATGGTTCGCCGACGGCGCGGCGCGCAAGCAGGGCCTGCAGGAGGGCCTCGCCGCCTACGGCTTCGACTTTGCCAAGCAGGAGCCCTCGATCGGCGGGGTGATCGGCATCATCGGCGTGCTGCTCGGGCTGGGGATGCTCTCGGCGCTGACCTACGGCTCGGTCGCGGCGCTGCTTTCCGAGATGTTCCCGCCGCGCATCCGCTATTCCTCGATGTCGATCCCCTACCACATCGGCGCGGGCTACCTCGGCGGCTTCCTGCCGCTGATCGCCGGGGTGATCGTCGCGCGCACCGGCGATATCTATGCGGGCCTGTGGTACACCTGGGCCGTCGTGGCTTTCGGGCTGCTTGTCGCCTGGTGGGGAATCCCGGGGGGTCCGCCCAAGGACTTTCAAGACGATGATGTCGTAGACGCGTGACATCTTGCCTGTCGTCCCGCCTCCTCCCACCCTGCGCCTGAGCGTCGATACGCAGGCGCTCGCCGCCAACTGGCGCGCGCTCGACGCCCTGTCCGGCACGGCGAGCGCGGGCGCGGCGGTCAAGGCCGATGCCTATGGCCTCGGGGTCGACACCTGCGTGCCGGTGCTGCGCGACGCCGGCTGCGCGCTGTTCTTCGTCGCGCACTGGAGCGAGGTCGCGGACGTGATCCGCCACGTGCCGGGCGACAGGATCGCGGTGCTCCACGGCCCGATGAGCGAGGCCGACTGCGCCTATGCCCGCGCGACCGGCGCGGTGCCGGTCATCAACTCGCTCGAGCAGGCGGAGTTGTGGCAGGCGAGCGGGGGAGGCCTCTGCCACCTGATGGTCGACACCGGCATCAACCGCCTCGGCATCGGCCCAAGCGACGCGCGCGACCCGCGCATCGCCGCGCTCGAGGTCGACATGCTGATGAGCCACCTCGCCAGCGCCGACGAGCGCACCGCGATGAACCGGATGCAGGCCGAGCTCCTCGGCGAGGCGGCCGAGAGCATCGCGCACCGGCGCCTCAGCCTCGCCAACAGCGCCGGGATCGCGCTCGGCGCCGGCTTCGCCTTCGACGTCACGCGGCCCGGCATCGCGCTCTACGGCGGCGTCCCGCGCGAGGAGCTCGCCGGGCACATCGCGCCGGTCGTCCGGATCGAGGCGCAGCTCCTCCAGTGCCGCCACATCGCGCCGGGCGAGGGGGTGGGCTACAACGCGCAGTTCATCGCGAGCACCCACATGCGTGTCGGCACCGTGTCGATCGGCTATGCCGACGGCTTCCTGCGCCAGCGCGGGGCGGGCAACGCGCTCCTGCACGAAGGTCGCGCGCTCCCCATCCTCGGCAAGGTGTCGATGGACATGGTGGTGGTCGACCTCGCCGAGGCACCCGAACTCGCCGCCGGAGACTGGCTCGCGGTGCCTTGGGACATTGCCGATGCTGCGCAGCAAAAGGGCCTCTCGCCCTACGAGATGCTCACCGTGATCGGCCACCGCCTGCGCCGCGAATCGCTGTCATCGGCGTGACGTGTTGCACCGCAACGTGTGCAAGTGCTAAGGGGCCTCAAAGGACATAAATCCGGGGTCGAGAAAAGCATGGCAGGCAGGACGAAAACCGCGTCGGGTGAAGGCGGCGCGATCATCATCAAGAAGTACGCCAACCGGCGGCTCTACAACACCGCGTCCTCCAGCTACATCACGCTCGAGGACCTCGCCCGGATGGTGCGCGAGAATGTCGAGTTCCAGGTGCTCGACGCCAAGACCGGTGACGACATCACCCATTCGATCCTGACCCAGATCATCATGGACGAGGAAGCCAACGGCAGCCAGCAGATGCTCCCGGTGAGCTTCCTCAGGCAATTGATCGGCATGTACGGCAATTCGATGCAGGCGCTGATGCCCTCCTACCTCGAGGCGAGCATGGCGAACTTCCGCGACAACCAGGCGAAGATCCGCGAGGCCTTCGAGAAGGGCATCAGCGCGACGCCGTTTGCCGCGCTGCACGAGACCAACATGGCGATGATGCGCGCCGCCGCCGACGTCTTCATGCCGGGCCTTTCCAAGAGCAAGCCCAAGTCCGCCGCCCCCGCGCAAGCCTCGGAGAGCCGCGACGAGATCGCGGTGCTGCGCGAGCAGATGGCGGCGATGCAGAAGAAGCTGGACGAACTCGGCAAATAGCGCTTAGCGGCCTGCGCCGGCGGCAGCAGCCGCGCTCGTTCTAGCAGGAAGCCCACTCCCCGTGTCCCAGATCCGCCACGCCCTCACCGTCACGCGCGAAGACGACTTCGCCAAGTGGTACCAGGAAGTCATCTCCGCCGCCGACCTTGCCGAGGAATCCGGCGTGCGCGGCTGCATGGTCATCAAGCCGTGGGGCTACGGCATCTGGGAGCGCATCCAGCGCTTGATGGACGACCGCATCAAGGCCGCGGGGGTGCAGAACTGCTACTTCCCGCTGTTTATCCCGCTCGCCAACTTCACCCGCGAGGCCGAGCATGTCGAGGGCTTTGCCAAGGAGATGGCGGTGGTCACCCACCACCGGCTGATCGCCGACGGCAAGGGCGGGCTGATCCCCGATCCCGAGGCGAAGCTCGAGGAGCCGCTGGTGGTCCGTCCGACTTCGGAGACGATCATCGGCGATGCCATGGCGCGCTGGGTGCAGTCGTGGCGCGACCTTCCGCTGCTCACCAACCAGTGGGCCAACGTCGTGCGCTGGGAGATGCGCACGCGGATGTTCCTGCGCACCAGCGAGTTCCTCTGGCAGGAGGGCCACACCGCGCACGAGACCCGCGCGGACGCGCTCGCAGAGACGCACCGCGCGCTCGAAATGTACCGCGCCTGCGCCGAGGATGACCTCGCGCTCCCGGTGATCGCCGGCGAGAAGCCCGAGAACGAGCGTTTCCCCGGCGCGGTCGAAACCTGGTCGATCGAAGCGATGATGCAGGACGGCAAGGCGCTTCAGGCCGGCACCTCGCACTACCTCGGCACCAACTTCGCCCATGCGGCGGGGATCCAGTTCCAGGACCGCGAGGGCAGCCAGCAATATTGCCACACGACCAGCTGGGGCGTCTCGACCCGCATGATCGGCGGCGTCATCATGACCCACGGCGACGACGACGGGCTGCGCGTGCCGCCGGCCATCGCGCCGCAACAGATCGTGATCATCCCGATGCTGCGCGAAGCGCCGGAAGATGCCGAGCTGATCGCCTATTGCGATGGGATGCGCGCCGCACTCTCCGCGCAGACCGCGCTGGGCGAACGCATCCGCGTGCTGCTCGACACCAAGCCCGGCAAGGCCGCCGCCAAGCGCTGGGACTGGGTGCGCAAGGGCGCGCCCGTCATCATCGAGGTCGGCCCGCGCGACATGGCCGAGGGCAAGCTCGCAGTGCTGCGCCGCGACCGGCTGTGGAACGAGGGCAACGGCAAGCCCGCCTTCACGTACCCCGCGAAGGACGAGTTCGTCGCCGGGGCGGGGGCGCTGCTCGAGGCGATCCAGCGCGCGCTCTTCGAGGAGGCCCGCACGCGGCGCGATGCGAACATCACCCGCGGCCTCACCGATTGGTCGGCGGTGACCCGCCACTTCGAGAAGGGCGGCAAGTACCCCGGCTGGGTCGAGGTCGAGTGGGCCAGGCCCACAGGCAGCGCGCTCGAGAAGGTGGTCGAGCAGTTGAAGGCTTCGAAGCTCACCATCCGCAACGTGCCGCGCGGCGCCGAGCCGGCGAGCGGCACGTGCATCTTCACCGGCGAGAAGGCGGTCGAGCGCATCCTTGTGGCGCGCGCTTACTAAGCCACTTTCGTCACCCCGCGAAGGCGGGGGTCCAGCTAACCCGAGACTCTGGCTGGATCCCCGCCTGCGCGGGGATGACGAGGGTTGCGTTCGAGGGGCCGGGCCGCGACAAGGCTGGCATGCGCAAACTGATCCTGCTCGCCGCCCTCGCGGCTGCCCCGCTCTCCGCCCAAACCCACCCCGCCGACGCGGTCTCCGCCGAGCGGCTCGAGCAGGACGTCGCCAAGCTGGTGAGCTTCGGCACGCGGCACACCCTGTCCTCTCAGACCGACCCCCAGCGCGGGATTGGCGCAGCGGTCGATTGGGGGCTGGATGAGTTCCGCCGCATCGGCGCCAAGTGCGGCGGGTGCCTCGAGGTGCTCCCCGTCAGCGAGACCGTCACCGGCCCGCGCATCCCCGCGCCAACGCTGGTGCGCAACGCGGTCGCGATCCAGCGCGGCTCCGAGCGCCCCAATGAAGTCGTCATCGTCCAGGGCCACATCGACAGCCGCGTGTCGAACGTGATGGATGCGACCTCCGACGCCCCCGGCGCCAATGACGACGGCAGCGGGACCGCGCTGGTGATCGAGGCGGCGCGGGTGCTCTCGGGCACGAGATATCCCACCACGATCATCTACGCCCTGCTCTCGGGCGAGGAACAGGGGCTCCACGGCGGGCGCATCCTCGCGGACTGGGCGCAAAGCCAAGGCTTCACCGTCAAGGCGGTCCTCAACAACGACATCGTCGGCAATTCCTGCGGGAGCGATGGCTATTGCGAGCCCAAGGTGGTGCGCGTTTTCTCGGAAGGGCCCCGCGCCGACCTCACCGACAAGCTGCGCGCGGCGGCGACGCGGTTCGGCGGCGAGAACGACACGCCCTCGCGCAACCTTTCGCGTTGGGTGGCGGAGCTTGCGGCGAAGCACCCGGGCGAGATGCAAGTCCGCCCAATCTGGCGCACCGACCGCATGGGCCGGGGCGGGGACCAGGTGCCGTTCCTCGAGAAGGGCTACCCCGCAATCCGCTTCTCGGTCGGCGTCGAGGACTACGACCACCAGCACCAGGACCTGCGCACCGAGAAGGGCGTGAAATACGGCGACACCATCGACGAAATGGACTTCGCCTACCTCGCCGGGGTGACGAAGCTCAACGTGCGCGCGCTCGATGCGCTGGCCCGCGCGCCGATGCCGCCGAAGGTGACGGTGGACGCGGCTGTGCGGGTGGATACCGAGATCAAGTGGAATTCGGTCCCCGGCGCGCAGGTCTATGCTGTCGTTACCCGCGCGACCGATGCCCCGGATTGGGGCGAGGGTGCTACCTTGATGACCATCGACGGCCCGGTCGCAACCGGTCAGGACCGCACGTTCAGCCTGGTCAAGAAAGTCCGCGGCGACGACTGGATGTTCGGCGTCGCTGCCTGCGCGGGCGGCTATTGCTCCCCCGTCTCCAGCGCGGTCCCCGGCGGGGCCTTTGAGCCGGTGGGGAGGGAGTAGCGGGTCCGTCCGTTCGCCCTGAGCTTGTCGAAGGGCCGTTCTTCCTTTCGGCACGACGCAAAAAGGAAGGGCAGGGCTTCGACAAGCTCAGCCCGAGCGGTTAAGGGGAGGGCATGCCCAAGCCTCCCAAGCTCCCCCAGGGGATGCCGAGCCGCAGCCAAGTGCTCGACTTCATCCAGTCCTCCGACATCCCCGCCGGCAAGCGCGAGATCGCCAAGGCTTTCGGGCTGAAGGGGCAGGAGAAGATCAAATTGAAGGCGCTCCTCAAGGACATGGCCGAGGAGGGCCTGATCGACGGCAAGAAGAGCGCCTATCACCGGATGGGCGGGGTGCCGAAGGTCACGACCTTGAAGATCGTCGACGTCGACGATGGCGAGCTCATCGCCGAGCCCGACAACTGGGACCCCGAGGCCCCCGGCAAGCCGCCGCGGCTCGTGGTGCGCGAGCCGAAGATGCGAGGTGCGAAACGGCCCCCGGCGCTGAAGCGCGGCGACCGCATCCTCGCGCGCACCGAGGAGACGGAACGCGGATGGGTCGCGCATCCGATGAAGAAGCTCCCGGCCGCTACCCAAGGCCTGATGGGCGTCGTCGAGATCGACCGCACCGGCAAGGCCTGGCTCGCGCCGGTCGACAAGCGGGTGCGCCAGTCCTCCCCCATCGCCGACCTGGGCAGCGCCGAGGAAGGCCAGCTGGTGATCGCCGAGCGGGTGGGGCGCTCCGAGCGGGCGGGCGTTAAGGTCTTCGAGGTGGTCGGCGACCCCTACGCGCCGCGCAATTTCAGCCTCATCGCCATCGCCAAGCACGGCATCCCGCACATCTTCCCCGAGGAGGTGCTGGAGGAAGCCCCGCGTGCGGCGAAGCTCAAGCTGTCCGAGAAGGCGCGCGAGGACCTGCGGCACCTGCCCATCGTCGCGATCGACCCCGCCGACGCGCGCGACCATGACGATGCGATCTGGGCCGAGCCCGACGGGCAGGGCGGCTTCAACGCCGTGGTCGCCATCGCCGACGTCAGCTTCTACGTCCGCCCGGGCAGCGCGCTCGACCGCGAGGCGCGGAAGCGCGGGAACTCGGTCTATTTTCCCGACCGCGTGGTGCCGATGCTCCCCGAGGTGCTCAGCGCCGACGTGTGCTCATTGAAGGAGGGCGAGGACCGTGCCGCGATGGCCTGCCACCTCCACATCAGCGGTGAGGGCAAGGTCACGAGCTTCCGCTTCACCCGCGCGTTGGTGCGGATCGCGCACAACATCGCCTACGAGGACGCGCAGGCGCAGGTGGATGCCGGAAACCCTCCTGAATACCTCGCCAACCTCTGGGCCGCGTGGCGCGCGCTCGCCGCGGCGCGCGATGCCCGCAACCCCCTCGAGCTCGAACTGCCCGAACGCCGCGTGGTGCTCGACGAGCAGGGCCGCATCGCCTCGATCGCAGTGCGCGAGCGGCTCGATGCGCATCGCGTCGTCGAGGACTTCATGATCGCCGCCAACGTCGCCGCCGCCAAGGCGCTGGAGGCCAAGACCGCGCCCGTCGTCTACCGCATCCACGAGCCGCCGAGCCGCGAGAAGCTGATCGCCTTGCGCGACTACCTTGCCACCATGGGCAAGAAGCTCGCGCTCGGTCAGGTTGTGACGCCGGGTCTCTTCAACCGGATGCTCAAGGACATCTCGGACGAGGCCGAGAAGGCGCTCGTCATGGAGGCGGTGCTGAGGAGCCAGACGCAAGCCTATTACGGCCCCGCCAATGCCGGGCACTTCGGCCTCTCCTTGGGCTCCTATGCGCACTTCACCTCGCCGATCCGCCGCTATTCCGACCTCCTCGTCCACCGCGCGCTGGTCGATGCCTACAAGCTCGAACAGCCCGCCCCGCCGGGCTCGATCCCGGCCACCTCGGGCCTCTCCGACCGCGACCGCGCGAGCCTGGAGCAGGTCTCCGACGCGATCAGCCAGACCGAGCGCCGCGCCATGGAGGCCGAGCGCGACACCATCGACCGCTACGTCGCGGCGTGGCTATCGAACCGCGTCGGCGAGGTCTTCGACACGCGCATCACCGGGGTGCAGAGCTTCGGCTTCTTCGCCACCATCACCGGCCTCGGCGGCGACGGGCTCGTCCCGATCTCGACGCTCGGGGGCGAGTACTTCCGCAACGACGAGGCCGCCAAGGCACTGGTCGGCACCGAGAGCGGCACGACCTACGCGATTGGCGACCGGTTGAAGCTCAGGCTCGCCGAGGCCAATGCGCTCACCGGATCGCTGAAATTCGTGCTGCCCGATCAGGACGCACAGGTGATCGAGCCGCGCGGAAAGCGCCCCGAGGAGCGCCGCCGCGCGCCCGCGGGAGGTCCCCCGAAAAAGGCTGGCAAGTTCATGGTCGGCAAGCGCGGGCGGCCGGGCAACATCCGCCATCAGGGACGCAAGAAATAGGCTAGCCCGCGTGGGCGGCGGCGGTCTCGTCGTAATCGGCGGGGACGATGTAGAGCGGGCAGGGCAGCGATCCTGCCGCGGCCGAGAAATGCGTGACCAGCGGCCCGGGACTGCTGCCCTTCGCCGCGCCGAGCACCAGCGCGGCGACCTCGGAATGCTCGGCGAGGAACTCGCTGACGATCTTCTGGCCGGAGCCGATCTTGACCGAGATCGTCGGCATGATCCCGCTCTCCGCGAGCAGGTTCCCCGCGACCCCGTGGGCGAGCATCTCCGCCCGGTCGCGCGCCTCGGCCTCGATCGTCGCCTGCACCGCGCCGAAGGCCGAGAAGTTCTGCTGCGGCACCAGCGCGAGCAGGTGCACCGCACCCCCCACCGCCGCAGCCCGCCGCGCGGCGTAACGCAGGGCCGCGGTCGCCTCCTCGCTCTCGTCGATGATCACCAGGAATGTGCGCATGTTCTCGGGCCCCGTGTGGGCCGAAGGTATCGGTGCATTCGTATTATTTGGCAAGCGCGCCGTCTCCGACCCCTTGCCCGGGCCAAGGGAATTGGCCAGAGACAGCCCCAAGGATCGACCACGGGAGTATCAGCGGATCATGGCCCTCGACATCAAGATGCCGGCATTGTCGCCCACCATGGAAGAGGGCACGCTGGCGCGCTGGCTGGTGAAGGTCGGCGACAGCGTTGCCTCGGGCGACGTGATGGCGGAGATCGAGACCGACAAGGCGACGATGGAGTTCGAGGCGGTCGACGAGGGGGTGATCGCCGAGATCCTCGTCGAGGAAGGCACCGAGGGCGTGAAGGTCGGCGCGGTGATCGCGCGGCTCGCGGTCGAGGGCGAGGAAGCGGCGCCTGCGCCCGCTCCGGCGGCGGCGAAGGAGGCGGCTCCGGCACCCGCTGCCAGCGCGCCCGCCGCGGCTCCCGCGGACGACGGCCCGGGCGCAACACCCACCGCGAAGAAGCTTGCCGAGGCGAACGGCATCGATCTTGCCGGCCTCACCGGCACCGGCCCCAAGGGCAAGATCACCAAGGAAGACGTCGAGGCCGCGATCGCCAAGGGCGGCGGCGCGCCCGCGCCCGCGCCCGCGCCTGCCGCAGCGCCCGCACCGGCGCCCGCCGCTTCGGCTCCGGCCTCGGGCGAGCGGATCGTCGCCTCGCCGCTCGCCAGGCGCATCGCCGCCGCCAAGGGCATCGACCTTGCCCAGGTGAAGGGCAGCGGCCCCAACGGGCGGATCGTCAAGGACGACGTCGAGAGCTTCACACCCGGCGCGGCCGCTCCTGCCGCGGCTGCCGCACCTGCCGCGAGCGCGCCCGCACCCGCCGCAGTGCCCGCGCCAGCGCCCGCTCCGGCCATCGAGGGCGGCGCGCCCTTCGTCGACGAGAAGCTCTCGGGCGTGCGCAAGGTCATTGCCCGCCGCCTCACCGAGAGCAAGCAGACCGTCCCGCACTTCTACCTCACCATCGACATTCGCCTCGATCCGCTGCTCGAGCTGCGCAGCCAGCTCAACAAGTCGCTGGAACCGGACGGGGTGAAGCTGTCGGTCAACGATCTCCTGATCAAGGCGCTCGCCCGCGCGCTGATCCGCGTGCCGCAGTGCAATGTCAGCTACCAGGGCGACACGCTGCGCCGTTACAGCCGCGCCGATATCTCGGTGGCGGTGGCCGCGCCCTCGGGCCTCATCACCCCGGTCATCACCCATGCCGACACCAAGGGCCTCGCCGCGATCTCGACCGAGATGAAGACGCTCGCGGGCAAGGCGCGCGACGGCAAGCTGATGCCGCACGAATATCAGGGCGGCACGGCGAGCCTCTCCAACCTCGGGATGTACGGGATCAAGCAGTTCGACGCGGTGATCAACCCGCCGCAGGCCATGATCCTTGCGGTCGGCGCGGGGCAGGAGCAGCCCTATGTGGTGAACGGCGCGATCGAGGTGGCGACGGTGCTCCATGCCTCGGGCAGCTTCGACCACCGCGCCATCGACGGCGCCGACGGCGCGCAGCTGATGGAGGCGATCAAGCAGCTGGTCGAGAACCCGATGGGGCTGGTGGTCTAAGGGCAATGCGGGAAGTTTCGCGCGATCCGGTCGTGGCCATACACCGGCAGGTTCGCTTCCTTCTACGTGCTATGCGCGATTACGATAACGGAGACGAAGACGCAGCCATTTTGATTGCCGGATATCTTTACACCCTCACCGTCAACCGCGGCCGAAACAGTATATCCTTGCTATCTCAATCTGGTCTCGATGACATTAGTTTCACCTCGATCCAGAAAAACTCTATCTTTAGCGACTCTGATTTGATCGTCTCTCTTGTCGTAACCTCCGGCCGCATCAGTTTCCAACCAACGCCGAACCCCAAGCTATATGAGTTATCAGTTGTTGATTGGCTGGAAGAGAATATCTGGTGCAGAGGTAGTCACCGGATCACTCGCCGACAATTGATCGAAACCGTCAGAGATAAGGAGGGGTTCGGTCATTTCGATCGGTCTCTATTAAGCGGAGAATATCTCGACTTTCTTCGAAATGCAGTAACAAGTGTTAAATGGGCAACCTCTCAAGGAGGGACGGTCCTGCAGTCCTATCATGGAAATCTGCATATCGTTGATGAGGTACCCGAGCAGGATGCACTCACACCGGAAATGACCTCGGACTTCAGCTACGTGGATAACATCCACCACGCCTCGCTCCGACAAATGGCTAATGAAGTTATGCTATCACTTTTAAGGATAGAGGAATTCAGCAGATACCAAGCGGCCTTCTGGACACTCGATTCACGCGAAGAAGCCGACAAGAACCCCGCACTAAAAGCATGAGCCCCCATGACTGACCGCTCCCCTCAGATCCGCGTCACCGCCATGCCGGCCGACACCAACCCCTATGGCGGGGTGTTCGGCGGATGGCTGATGGCGCAGATGGCGCTGGGCGCTGGCTCGCTCGCGAGCCGGGTGGGGCAAGGCAAGGCGGTGGTCGTCTCGGCGACCGACTTCGCCTTCCCGGGCGCTATGGCGGTGGGGGATGAGCTGAGCGTCTATTGCGACCTCCTCGCCACCGGCACCACTTCGCTCACCATCGCCGCCGAAGCCATCGCCCGGGAACGCAACGGCGAGGCCACCACCAAGGTCGCGAGCGGCATCTTCAAGTTCGTATTGCTGGACGAGGACAACCGCCCCCGCGCGCTTGCCGCTTCCGAAACCCTTCTCCTCCCCAAGGACAATGACAATGGCCAATGACTATGACGTGATCGTGCTGGGCTCGGGCCCCGGCGGCTATGTCGCGGCGATCCGCTGCGCGCAGCTGGGCCTCAAGACCGCGATTGTCGAGCGTGAGAACCTCGGCGGCATCTGCCTCAACTGGGGCTGCATCCCGACCAAGGCGATGCTGCGCTCGGCCGAGATCTTCCATTACATGCGCCACGCGGGCGACTATGGCCTCAAGGTCGCGGGCCAGATCGAGGCGGACCTCGCCGCCATCGTCAAGCGCAGCCGCGGGGTGGCGAAACAGCTCAATCAGGGCGTCACGCACCTGATGAAGAAGAACAAGATCGCCGTGCACATGGGCGAGGGGCGGCTGACCGGGCCGACCAGCCTGACGGTGACCTCCGACAAGGGCGAGGAACAGCTGACGGCGAAGCACGTCATCCTCGCCACCGGCGCGCGCGCTCGCGACCTGCCCTTCGCCCCCGCCGACGGGAAGCGGGTGTGGACCTATCGCCACGCCATGACCCCCGCCGAGCTTCCAACGAAGCTGCTGGTGATCGGCTCGGGCGCGATCGGGATCGAGTTCGCGAGCTTCTACAACGACCTCGGCAGCAAGGTGACGGTGGTCGAGATGCTCGATCGCATCGTGCCGGTGGAAGACGCCGACGTCTCGGCCTTCCTCGAGAAGAGCCTCAAGAAGCAGGGCATCACGATCATGACCGGCGCCGGGGTCGAGGCGCTGACAGTCTCCGACAGCGGCATCCAGGCGACCATCAAGGACAAGGCGGGCGCGAGCACCACCAGCGACTTCAGCCACGTGATCGTCGCGATCGGCATCGTCCCCAACACCGAGAACCTCGGGGTGGACGGCCTCGTCGACATGGAACGCGGCTTTATCCAGATCGACCCCTACGGGCGCACGAAGTCGAAGGGCCTGTGGGCGATCGGCGACTGCACCCCGGGGCCGTGGCTGGCACACAAGGCGAGCCACGAGGGCGTCACCGCCGCCGAGGCAATCGCAAAGGAGCTCGGCAACACCGAGGTCCACCCGCACCCGCTCGACCGCAGCGCGATTCCCGGCTGCACCTATTGCCACCCGCAGGTCGCCAGCGTCGGCATGACCGAGGCCAAGGCGAAGGAAGCGGGCCTCGACGTCAAGGTCGGCACCTTCCCCTTCATCGGCAACGGCAAGGCGATCGCGCTCGGCGAGGCGGAGGGGTTCATCAAGACGATCTTCGACGCGAAGACCGGCGAGCTGCTCGGCGCGCACATGATCGGCGCGGAGGTCACCGAGCTCATCCAGGGCTACACTGTCGGCAAGGTGCTCGAGACCACCGAGGCCGAGCTGATGCAGACCGTCTTCCCGCACCCCACGCTCAGCGAGATGATGCACGAGAGCGTGCTCGACGCCTACGGGAGGGCGCTGCACTTCTGAGGCGACGCCTGGTGCTCCCGGCGCCGCCCGGCTCCTGGGCGCGATCTACCGGTTCATGAGATTCATGCTGTGTCCGGCAACGTCGAACATCACCACAGCGATGCCGTCCTCGCCGATCCGAATAGCCAGGTTTTCCATGGTCGCCATCGACGATGCCGCTGGAGTTGCCTGCGTGATGAAGGTGCTCGACCCGTTGGATGTGCGGGTATCGCTGCAAGAGCACCCTGTGGAAACCAGGCACGGTTTCGCCAAGAACGGCAAAGGAGGGCGCAAGCGCTGCAAGCGAATGTAGATCGGTTTCCGGCCGGACGTGTTCATCGGCCTCGAGCACGACCTCGCCAGCCACATCAGTCACCGGCACGATCGACTTGGCAAAACGGCCCCTTCGCCCAGGCGGTCGCGGCCTTGCGATGGCTTTCCACCGCGAAGGCATCGAGGATTGCGGGGCTATAACCGCCCATCGTTGCAAGCGCATCGGCACCGATCCCCTGCGGCGAGAAATGGGTCTTGAACGCCGCTTGGGGATCGGTGTGCCATGCGCCGCCATCCGATCCCATGGGAACACGCGACATCGAGTCAACGCCGCCGCCGATCGCCAGCACCGCCTCGCCGCTCATGACCTTGGCAGCAGCGATGTTGCACGCTTCGAGGCCCGAAGCACAGAAGCGGTTCACTTGGACCGCTGCGGCGGTCTCGGGATAATCTGCGGCGAGGGCCGCGACGCGGGCAATGTCCGCGCCCTGCTCGCCCACCGGCGAAACGCAGCCCAGAACCACTGTTCGACCAGTCCTCCATCGAGACAATTGCGATCGCTAGCGCTGTCGGCACCTGTGCGGCGAGGCGAACCGGGGTGACCTCGTGCATCGCGCCGATGGATTTGCCTCTCCCTCAGGGGGTGCGGACAGCATCGAAGATCAAGGCCTCAGCCATGGGACGGCTCTCCTGTAGCAGCCGCTGAGGCAAGCATCTTGCCGACGCTGTGGTTGAGTAGGCCCGAACCGGCGAGGTTCTGCCCGCCGTCGCAGACGATCTGCGTGCCCGTGATATAGGCCGAGAGCGGAGAGGCAAGGAAGGCGACGGCTTGTCCGATCTCGCCGACCTCGCCGAGCCGTTGCAATGGGATCGCACGCACGAAGCGTTCGAGCTCTGCCGGATTGGCAAGCCGGAGTAGCCCCTCCGTATCTGCGATCGGGCCGGGTGCAACGCTGTTGACGCGGATGCCATAGGGCCCCCACTCGAGTGCCAGATTGCGCATCATCTGCTCGATCCCGGCCTTGGCGGCCCCGGCATGGGCCTGAAAGGCATAGGGCATGAAGCCCTGGCCGGCCGAAACATAGACGATGTTTCCGCGCGTTTGGCGCAGCTGATCGAACGCCGCGCGGGTCGAATTGAACGAGCCGATCAAATCGATTTCGATCACGGTGCGGAACCCGTTGGAACTCAGCTTTTCGGCAGGCGCGAGAAAATTGCCGGCAGCACCGCAGACAAGTGTCGAGACCGGACCAAAGGTGGCTTCCACCTCGGCAAGGAACGCTGTCTGCGCACCGAAGTCCCGCACATCGGCGACAACCGGCAGCACCCGGCCGCCATGCGCCCGAAGCTTCTCTGCAGCCGCCTCGAGGCGCGATGCGGTCCGCCCGCAAATCGCGACATCCGCGCCGAGGCTCGCCAGCGTGTCGGCGATCCCGAGATTGATGCCGCTGCCACCGCCGGTAACGGCGACGACGCGCCCCTTAAACAGCCCTGGCGCGAAAAGTGCTGATGCATGTGCAGTCATGTTGCTTTTACTTCTCAAGGCACGCGCGCGAGGGTGACGGCGATCTGGAGATCACGCGCCGCGGCGAGAATGGTGGCTTCGTCATCAGGCGTTGCGGTGTGCGAAAGTTCGACCACGATGTCCGCCTCAGCATCGTCCGGGGCTCTTGCCCTGGCGGTCCCGCCGGACAAGCCCTGCAAGCCGTCGAGCACGGATTGCAGGGCTACGGCCGAAGCGAGCAGGCGCAGCCGGGGCTTGAAGATCTTGCCCAGAAGGGTCAGCGGCATAGCGGGCAGAATGGTGACGGTGGCCGGAGCTGCCGGACGTTCGGCCACATAGTCGCGGGCATGGCGTTCAAGCTCGGCCTCGGCAACCTCGGCTCCCTCCCGCAGCGTCACGAAAGCGACCGGAACCTCGCCTGCGTAACCGTCGGGGCGACCCACCGCCGCAGCCAGGGCCACCGCAGGATGCGACTGGAGTGCGTCCTCGATCATGCGCGGGTCGATATTGTGGCCCGAACGGATGATCAGATCTTTGGCCCGCCCGGTGAGGAACAGGTAGCCGTCCTCGTCGAGCCGCCCGAGATCGCCGGTCGGAAACCACCCATCGGCATCGGCCACCGCCGCCTGTCCGAGATAGCCTTGCACCACCGCCGGGCCGCGGATGAGGATTTCGCCATCCGCGTTCACGCGCAGATCGATATACGGGGCGGGCAGGCCGACCGATCCTTCCCGCCGCGGCGCGCCGCGCGGATTGCTCGACACTATCGTCGTCGCCTCGGTCATGCCGTAGGATTCAAAAACCCGCGCGCCGGTCTTGGCCTCGAAGCCCTCGATCAGCGCCCTCGGCATGGGTGCCGCACCGCAGGAGACATAACGCAAGCTCGCAATGTCGGCATCGACCGGCACACCCATCAGCGCGGTAAGGACCGTTGGCACGGCGGAGAAGCCGGACACCCGGTGGCGTGCGACGATCTTCCAGAAGTCTTGCAAAAGGTAGGGGTTCCGGAAGCCCGCGAGCCCCGGGATCAGCATATGCGCACCCGTCGCTATAACGGTGAGGCCTGTGGCGATACCGGCAATGACATGGTTGGTCGGCAGCGCGCTCAAGAGCACGTCGCCCGGAGCAAGGTCGCTGCCGCTTGCAACCTGCACGGCGCAGACGAGCTGGTTGCGATGCGTGTGCGCGACGAGTTTGGGCCGCGCCGTGGTGCCGCCGGTGTGGAAGATGCTTGCGATGTCATCGAGTGTCGGACGCGGAACGGACAGCACATTGTCCGGCTGCGCGGCCATGGCCGCCTCCAGGTCGACGGCACCGGCCGGCGCGCTGCCCAGCGCAATGACGAGCCTTGCTCCCACTGCTTCGGCTATTCTCGATGCGCCTTCAGCAAGATCGGCGTCGATCTCCGGGCCCACGCTTACTACCACCTTGACCCTCGCCGCACGCATGATCTCGACCATGTGGTCCGGCCGCAGCAACGGGTTGACCGGGACCGCCACGCCGACGGCTGACGCCGCCCAGATGGCTGTGAAGGCATCGGGCATTGTCGGCAGCAGCACTGCCACCCCGTCGCTGCGCCCGACACCGAGCTCCACGAACAGATTGGCTACGGCTGTGACGCGCCGGGCGAGCGCGGCGAAGGACAGGCTCGCGGGGACATCGCTCGCTAGCCCGCGTGGCAGGAAGGTAATCGCCGGCGCATCGGGCCAGGCCGCAGCCGCCGCCTCGATCAACGCATAAGTGGACGAAACAGCGATGCGCTCCTCGATCGGCGTTGCCGCGAAGGCGGCGATGTCCGCGCTGTTGGCAAAGGGTGCGAGCGCGAGCGCAAGAGGGGGCCTCGTCATCGAGCTTCTGCCGCTTCTTCGAAGCCGATCATCGTCACCGCAGATTCGATCGGCTCTCGCCCTATGCGCAGAGTGTTGATCTGCGCTTCGGGATCGGCGTATCCCAATGCGATGCCGCAATAGACCAGGTATTCATCGGGAATGGCCAGCGCGCTGCGGACGGTCCGATTCATCCCGGCCCACGCCGCCTGGGCGCAAGTCGAAAGCCCGCGTTCCTGTGCCAGCAGCATGAAGGTCGAAAGCCAGATGCCTACATCAGCCCATTGGCCGCGCTCCATCGTGCGGTCGATGGTCACAATCAGGCCCACCGGCGCGCCGAAGAAGGCGAAATTGCGGGCGAAGTGCATCAGACGACCGAGCTTGTTCTCCCGCGCGACACCGATGTGGCCATAAAGATCTTCCGCGCAGGCGATGCGGCGGGCGTTGTACGGGTCTTTGAGATCGGGAGCATATATCGGATATTCAGGCGGCTCGCCGCGTGGATTGGCCGCTGCCGTTTCCCGCACGCGTTGCAATAGATCGGCAAGCGGCGCTCCAGTGACGGCGAAGACGCGCCACGGCTGCATATTGCTGCTCGACGGCGCAAGCTGCGCGAGTTCGAGTATCTCATGCAGGGTGCCCGCGGGGACAGGGTCCGGCAAAAATGATCTTACCGAACGGCGGGATTGGACCGCCTGTGAAACACCAACCATCTGTATCGCTCCTTGATCGGATCGGTGCTTCATGCATATTTCGGATTGCAGACCGACAAGGATCGATATGACTATTGCGAATTGTGAATGAGTGGCGCGCAGCTTGCCACGATAGAGGCGTTCCTAACGGTGATCGACGTGGGCGGCTTCGGCGATGCCGCACGTGAGCTCGGACTGAGCCAGTCCACCGTGAGCCGGCGTATCGCTCAGCTTGAAGACCATCTCGGCTGCCGCCTGCTGGCGCGTTCCACCCGCCATCTCAGCCTGACGGAAGCAGGCCTAATCTTCGCGGACGAAGCCCGGGCTGCGCTTGCAGGCCTGCGCAGGGCCGAGCTGCGCGTGATGGGCGAAGATGCCATTCTCTCTGGGGCGATCCGGATGACAATGCCGACCGCCTACGGGCGCTTGGTCGTCGTTCCCGCGATCGCCAAACTGATGGAACAACACCCTCGTTTGGCGTTTCACCTCAACCTCTCCGACCGCTACGTCGACCTGTTAACCGATCCCCATGATATTGCCATCAGACTCTCTGACGAGGTGCCGTCGGGCTGGAAAGTTGTCCGGCTCGGTTCGGTTGGCGGTGGGCTCTACGTTGCGCCGTCCTACCTGCACCGGCATCCGGAACCGCGAGCGCCGCACGATCTGCAGTCGCATCGACTGCTCGCAGCGAAAACCTATACTCCGCGAACGACCTGGAGACTGAAATGGAAGAACAGGGAAAGCGTTCTGGAAATAGCACCGGTGGCGATCATCTCCGACTTTGCAGCACTTCATGATCTGGCGCTGGAGGGCGCAGGCATCGCGGCTTTGCCGGACTATGTCGCCGCCCAAGCTGTGCAAAGTGGTGCGCTTGTGGAGATCCTGCGCGGCACTGTTGTCGACCTTTGGCCGGTGTTCGCCGCATATCCGCAGCACATGGCGACCGACCGCAGATTGGAAACGATCGTTTCGGCGCTTCAGAGGAGCGTCTGACTGCGGATTGGCATACGCGAAAACAGATACTCGGCTTTCAGATACGTCTGCTCAGGAGCCAACTTTGAGCAGCGGGCCCAATTGCATTCCTGCGCGAGGCCGGCCGGTTGAGAGGATCTGGTCGGGTTCTTGCGCATAAGCTGCCAGTCAATGCAGCGCGACCGACCACACATTCGCACAAGGTCGCAGCCGCGCAGCTTGCTGTCGAACGCAAGGTCAAACAGCGCAGGATCACGCCAGCGGCGGCGTTCGTTGTGATGATATCGGATTTGCCAGTTCCGCTTCGGCTTGAGAGCGCGCTTGGCGCCAACAGTCCGCGTTCGCTACTGGGTACTTATTGCTGATTGTTTCGGTTTCAGGCGTTTCCATGATCGTTCTCCAGTGACCATATCGGTCACAGGAAGGATGCCTCTCGGCCTGAAGATCGAAAGTCCTGTGGCACTGATCGACCCAGAGACCGTCATCTACGGAGCCGAGATCGAACGTCCGGTTCCGCCAAGAGCCGTCAATCCACTTTTGCGAGTGCGTGAGGGCCATGCTCATGACCGCCTGTGGGTGGAAAGCGGACATCACGGATCGTCATTCCGTGTGATTGCTTCACCTTCGATCAGACCCGCGCCCTCCTCATGCCTGGATCTACTAGAGAATGGCAACAAACGGCGGGTGATTTGCGCCTGCCACAGCCCGTTTCATGCCGGGCGAATTGAACGCCAGGGTGATCACGCCTTTCTTGTCGACCGCGATGACGCCGCCATCCCCCTGCTGACGCGCGACCTCTGCCAGCATCGCGTTGCAGGCATCCTCGAGGCTTGCCCTGCCGTAGGCGATGCGCGCAGCGATATCGCGCGCGCCGCCCGCGTAGATGAAAGCCTCGCCAATCCCGGTGCAGCTGACCGCGATATCGCCGTCCGCCCAGTTGCCGATGCCGGTGATCGGGGTGTCGCCGACGCGCCCGGCGCGCTTGCCGAACAGGCCGCCGGTCGAGGTCGCCGCGGCCAGCCGGCCTTGCCGGTCCAGCGCCACCGCGCCGACGGTCCCATGCGCCAGGCCGCTGTCGGGCTGGAGCAGTTCCTCCACCTCCACCCCGACCGGCAATCGGTAATGGGCAGCGCTGTCGGTGACGAGCGCCATTCCCTGTTCCTCGGCCAAGCGCCGCGCGCCTGCGCCTGCAATCAGCACATGGGGCGTCTGTTCGAGCACCGCGCGCGCTGCGCTGATCGGGTGGACGAGGCCCACCGCTGCGCATACGCCGCCCGCTCGCATCCGCGCCCCGTCCATGATCGCGGCGTCGCATTCGACCTCACCCCGGTCATTGGGCGCAGACCCGCGTCCGGCGACATAAAGGCCGCTCGCCTCCATCGCCGCGACCGCGTGTTCGACCACGTCGATTGCGCTTGCTCCCGCTGCCAGCCGCGCCTCGCAGTCCCGCACCAGCGCGCCAAGATGCACCTCGACCTCGCGATAGTCGCGGGTGGGGTGGACGCCTGCTCCGCCGTGCAATGCGATGACGTGGGGGTGCGGCATCAATCTGTGGCCTTCCTGATTGCAACGGTGATCGGCGTGATGTCGAAGGCGACGCCTTCGATCGTGTAACGGGCGCGGCCCTGTGCATCGCGGCCCCACCACCCGCGCGCCGCGCCGGTCTTGGCGAAGCGGTAGGTGACGCCCTCGAGGCCAGCAAAGGAGTGGCGTTCGGTCACGCTGGCAGCGGCGTTGTCCAACAATCCTTCCCCCACGACCCCCGCAAGCGATTGGTCGCCATAGGCCATGCCGCCGCCTGCGAGCAGCGGGCGTTCGACGTATTCGCGCCCCGCCGTGGGTTTGCGGACAGGGGCGGGGGTGACCCCCGGCTCGGCAAGATCGATGCTGTCGCCTGTGCCCGCCAGCCCGAGCCTCAGCCCTGCGATCCCGATCCGCCGGCCGGGGGTCCGCTGCGCCGTTCGGGCATCGAGCAGGGTGACATAGCCGTTGCCCTTCACCTGTGCACGGGCCTCGCCGAGGGTGACGATCAGCGCGGTGTCCTCATCAATCCCGAGGCCGATGCGCTGCGGCCGATCCGGGTCGGTGATCGCCACTGCCAGCCGCCCGAGCCGCGCGCGCTCACCGAAATGCTGATCGACCAGCGCGCCTTTCAGGAACCCGAGCCCGCGCGTCAGTTCGAGCGGTTCGCCGCCCGCGCTGACCAGCAGCGCGCCCAAGCTGTCGCCCTGACCGATCATCCCTTCGCTCATGATCGCTGCCCCGGCCGAGGTGCCGCCGACCACCGCACCGGCCGCCAGCCTGCGACGGATCGCTGCCAGCATCGGAGAGTCGCTGCCGTCCTTCTCCCGCAGCAGCGCCGTGATCCGCGCCTGATCGCCGCCCAGGAACCAGATCGCGCCCGCGCGCTCCACCGCGGCGATCTCCGCCGGGTCATGCGCGTTGCCGGCCCATCGGCTTTCATCCACATCAGGCGTGCCGGGGTCGTCGACGGCGGCGAGGCGGATGGTCACGATGTCCTCCGGCTTGGCGCCATGGCGTTGCAGCGCGGCGGTAAAGGCCCGCGACGAGGCGGCGGATTCGCCCGAGGCCGCCGGGATGATCGCGATACCGGGCTCGCCTTCGGGCCGGGCATCGAGCAGCGCGGCGAAGATCTCGGCATTGGCCGGATCAAGCCCGCCGCCGACGATCACCAGCGTGCCGCCCTCGGCCCGCGCCGCTGCGGGGCTCGCCACCAAAGCAAGGCCCGCCAGAATGAACCGTGCCCGCATCAATATCCTCCCAGATGGGCCGCAACCATCACCACGCTCGATAGCGCGATCAATCCCAGCACCGGCCGCCAGATGAAGGCCAGCCATTCGCCGAACCCGATCCGGGCCGCTGCCAGACAGGCCATCAGCACGGCCGAGGTCGGATTGACGAGATCGGTGAACCCGTCGCCCAACTGGAATGCCAGCACCGCCGTCTGCCGTGTCACTCCCGACAGGTCGGCAAGCGGGGCCATGATCGGCATGGTGACGCTCGCCTGCCCCGATCCCGAGGCGATGAAGAGGTTGATGAGGCTTTGCACCATGAACATCGTCCAGGCTGTCAGCCACTCGGGCATCGCGGCGGTGAGGCTGCTCAGGCTGTCGAGCAAGGTGTTGAGCAGCGAGGCCCGCGCAGGATCATCTCCGCCCAGAATCAGCAGGATACCCTTGGCCGCGCCGACCACCAGCGCCGCGGGGAGCAATTGCGCAGCGCCCTCGCGGAAGGCATCGACCATCGCGTGCACGCGCGCGCCTTGAATTCGGCCGAGATGGGCGATCGCGGCGGTGGCGATGCCGACGGCGAAGAACTGCGCGGCAATCTCGGGCAGGTAGTAGCCGCGCGTCGAAACACCCCACGCGACCCAGCCGACCCCGGCGATCACGCTCAGCAGCACCAGCTTGTGAGCGAAGGTGAACGCCATCGCCGGAGCGTCTGCCGCTGCCTCGCCCAGCGTCCCGATCCGGGCCCGCTCCCCCAGCCGCACCGCGCGGGCATGGCGTGCGACAAACAGCGCGGCGGCAAGGGTGAAGCCCAGCCACAGCACCGCGCGCACCTCCAGCCCCGACAAGGGCGCAAGGCCGGCAATGCTCTGCGCAACAATCACGCTGAAGGGGTTCATCCAGCTGGTCGCAAAGCCGATCTGGCTCGATCCGTAGCAGACCAGCACCGCCGTCACCGCATCATAGCCTGCGCGGGTCAGCGCGGGCGCGAGCAGCAGG
Source organism: Erythrobacter sp. NE805 (assembly GCF_046452355.1). Lineage (NCBI taxonomy): Bacteria > Pseudomonadati > Pseudomonadota > Alphaproteobacteria > Sphingomonadales > Erythrobacteraceae > Erythrobacter > Erythrobacter sp. NE805. The sequence goes on from NZ_JBKFDI010000002.1 coordinate 286,583, forward strand.
GTGAGGGCAATCGCCTCCTCCGACATTCCGAACACCGCGCCTGCCAGCGAAAAGGCGATGCACAACGCGATGATCAGCGTCTCGTTACGCGCCTTGCCGCCGGGCAGGGCGGATTGCAGCGCGGCGTCGATCGCGCCGGTCTTCATCACCATCCCGAACACGCCGCCGAGCACGATGATGAAGGCCATCAGGCCGATGGCAGCCGAATTGCGGTCTCCGGTGACCAGCCCTGCAAACAGGAAGTCGATGAAGCCGGTGCGCGCCTCCCCGCCCATGATCGGCGCGGGGCTTGGCCCCGCGGCGGCGATGAAGCTGCCCGGCACGATCCGGGCCGGATCGCCCGCCAGCGCGAAATGTCCCGGCGTGAACAGCCAGGTCGCCGCCCACGCCAGCACGGCGAGCGTGAACAGGATCAGCAGCGTGTCGGGCATCTGCCAGCTTTTCGCCGGGGGCAGCGCGGGATCGTCGGTCATGCATTCTCCTCGCCGCGCCGCCCCGGGCCCTGCGCGCCCTTGACGCGCGAGGCCCGGGTGGTGCGACCCTCACCGTGGCTCAGAACCGCGTCACGATGCTGACCGTGGCAAACCGACCGATGAGATCGTGATTGAACAGGTCGACATTGGACGACGAACCGAGCACCAGCGGGGGATCCTCGTCAAGCACGTTGCGCACCGCCAGCTGCACGAAGCTGCCTTCGGCGAAATCGTAACTCACGGCGAGGTCGAAGGTGATGTAGTCGTCGACGAAGTATTCCCCGTCACGCGGAAGGCCGAGCGCATCGAGCGTGCGGTTGGTCGGATCGTCGCGATAGCCGCTGGTGTAGAACCCTGCGACCGAAGCACGCCATGCATCCTTGCGCCAGCGCAGCCGGGCCGTCCCCACCCAGTCGGGATAGAGGTAATCGCCCGCCAGCCGTTCAACCGGGCTGGAGGGCGACGCCTGCCGGTCGAAGTTGAGGATGTGGGTCACGTCCGCGGTCAACGTGAACAGCCCGAGCGGGCCTTCGGGGAAGCGGTGGGTGTAGGCGACATCGATCCCGTCGGTCTTCTGGAAGCCGAGATTGGTGATCTGGAAATGCGCGTCGGACACAAAGCCGTTGGTCACCTCCAGCCCGGGTGAGCCGGTCGGCAGCAGGCCGGAACCGACCACCGGGAATTCCCCCGCCAGCGCGCGGCGGATGAAATCATCCTCGTCGATGCCGACCAGATTTTCGTGCCGGATGTTCCAGTAATCGATCAGCAGTTCGATCGCATTGCTCGGCTGGAACACCACCCCGCCGCCGAAGCTGCGCGCATTTTCCGCTTCGAGATTGGGGTTGCCGACGTCCTCGGACAGCAGCGCCTGGCCGGTGGCGTTGGCGTTGTTGTTGCAGGCCTGCGGCGTGGCCCGGCAATCGACGCGATAGGACGACAGCAACACCCCCGCCCCGCTTTGCGCGAGGGAAGGCGCGCGGAAGCTGGTCGAGTAATTGCCCCGCAGGGCGAGCCACTCCACCGGCTGCCAGCGCGCCGAGACCTTGGGATTGAAGTCGCTGCCGAAGCCTTGGAAATCGTCGTAACGCGCGGCCAGTTGCAGGTTGAAGGTCTCGGTCACCGGGACGTAGAACTCCCCGAACACGGACCAGTTGTTGCGCGTGGCATCGGCGCTGGTGGACGAGAAGCCGAGGATCGGATCGGGGTTGGTCGGTGTCGCGACCGCAAGGCCCGAGGGCACATCGCTCAGCGTTTCGCGCCGGAATTCGCCGCCGAACGCAGCCTTGACCGGGCCGGCCGGCAGATCGAGCACCGTGCCATTGACGAAGCCATCCAGCGCATAGAGCCGCGACTTGCCGCGCCGTTCGGCCTGCGTTTCCAGCAGGTCGAGCACGCCATCCTCCTGCTCGGTCTGACCGCCGAAGGGGTTGTACCACAGGGTCGATTTGCCGGAGCCCTCGCAGGTATTGCCGACAAAGCGCGCGCTCGGCCGGGCCGCGTTGACCGTCCAGCGGTTCACCCGGCTGCCGTCGGTGCAGATGTTGCCGAGGTTGAGATCGTAGAACGCGCCCGACCGGTAAAGCCCGGAGGTTCCGCGTTGCACCCGGTCATTGCCGCCGAACAGGAAGGCGACATCGAAGTCCCAATCGCCGGTCAGGTCGCCCTTGAGGCCGGAGGTGATCCGGTAGCTGTCGGATTCGACCTCGACCCCGCGCGGCTCGGGCACCTTGCCCCAGGCGAAGATCGGGAAGCCGAAGAATTCGCTGAAGTCGTCCACCCCGGCTTCGTCGACGATGTCCTGCTTGAGCGCGGCAGGCCAGAACGGGTTTTCGGGGTCGACCGGCGCGCGGCTGAAGTTGGCCGGACTGCTGACCCCGCGCGAACGGACGCGCTGGTAGATGACATCGTTGTACCAGGTCAGACCGTCGGTGATGCGGAACTGGTGGGTAAACAACCCGCCCAGCGTTTCCAGCCGGTCATTGGCCGAGACGAAGGCGTTGTTGTTGACCTCGCAGAACTCGCCGAGGTTGCCGACCCCGAAATCCTCGGGCGCGCAGCCGCCGTTCCCCGGTCCCTCGGTCTGGTCGTTGGTCTGCAGGAACAGATCGTTGAAGCTCGGGAAGAAGCCCTGCTGGCTCGGGCTGAAACTGTTGCGGCTGATCGCCCGGTCGCGCAGGAAGAAGGGATTGCGGCGGAAATAATCGACCACCAGCATCACCGAATTGCGCTCACCCAATTGGGCACCGAACACACCGGAGATATTGAAGCGGCCTTCGTCTGTCCCGGCGGTGGAATTGCCGTAGGAGCCGGACAGCTCCAGCCCCTTGAAATCCTCGCGCAGCACAAAGTTGACGACCCCCGCCACGGCGTCCGCACCGTAGATCGCCGATGCGCCGGACGGCAGCACCTCGACCCGCTCAATCGCGGCGAGGGGAATGGAGCTGGCATCGATGAAGCTCTCCTGCCCGCGCGCGAAGGCGCTGATCTGGGCGCGGCGTCCGTTGATGAGCGTGAGGGTGGAGGAGGCACCAAGTCCCCGCAGCGATACCGCCGAAGCGCCGACCGGCGTGTCGGAGGACAGCGCACCGGCGGTCGCGGTGGAGAAGGTCTGGCCGCCGCCGCTGGTGACGGGCAGGTCTTGCAGCACTTCGATGATCGTGCCGGCGCCCGACTGGACGATATCGTCCCGCGTCACGGTCAGCGTCTGGACCGGCCCGTCTTTGGGCAAGCCGGCAATGCGGCTGCCGGTGACCGTGATGGTTTGCCCCTCTTCGGCGGACTGTTCTGTGGTGGTGGCGCTGACGTCAGCTTGGGCATCGGCCGGCTGCGCCTCGGCCTGAGCCAGAGCGGGCGTGGCAACGCCGGCAAGCAGAATGGAGGCGACGCGCAGCGCGCCGCGATAAAGCGGTGTTTGCAATGACATGAGATTAACCCCCTGAAACCCTGAAGCACGGCGCGCGGCCGCGAGGCGGATCAGCGAGAGAGAGCCCGGACCTGTGGTGGAGTGCAGCGTCGCGCCACGGCGCCACTCGCTGCGATCGATCCGCGCCTATCCCGCGCGGTGGAGGATCACTCGTTGAACCAGTCGGTGAGGTGATACTCGACCGACCGTCGCACAGCCACTTGGCCAGTGGCGGGACAGAAAAACAAGCTGACCATCTGGCGAATATGTCATGGATACCTGTGGGGTGCAAGATTCTTGCGAGCCACCTGCTATCTGGCGCAACAGCGTTCAATCGCCCGCCGGCTTCGCCTCCGAGGGCCAGGGCTTTATCGCATGCTTGGCGATCTCACTCTCCGTTTGCCGGTGGGGCCTACGCCTTGCGCCTTCCGCCGCCCGAACAACGGGTCCAGTCCCGGCTCGACCCAGGTCCCGATCTCGCGCACCCGTTCGCTTGCTACAGCTAGCGGATAGCTTGGACGCACTGCCCAGACCGAAGTTGCGCCGCATCCCGTGCTTCTGAACCCGCACCATCCAGCTCTCGGTCGCCGACCCGGTCACCACCAGATAAAGGCCTTCGCCATCACCGAGTCTTCCCGGCCGGCTTGCCGATTTCACAGTCGTTGCAGAGAGCCTTCCCATGGCCATGATTCTCCCACGCGAATTCCCATAAATCCAATCGGACGCCCGAGGTTTGGCAGGGATGGCGTGGGACCCGAATCACCGACTGAACCAAGGTAGTCCTTGGATTTTGTCGGCATAGAGTGTGCGGGAATGGCCGGTGGCGGACAGGGTGGGATTCGAACCCACGGTAGGCTTGCACCTACGGCGGTTTTCAAGACCGCTGCCTTAAACCACTCGGCCACCTGTCCTATGCCGCAGTCGGCTAGCGCCGAACGGCGGGGTTGTCACGCTCCTGTGCATTGCGAGCTGTGCGTCGGTGCCATCCAGCCTTCTGTCACGCATCGTCTAGCCCCGCTTAGACCCCCGTCAGACCCCCTCCAGCCCCTTCCAGACCCGCTGTAAAGCGCGTTGCTCTCGACGTTTCACGTGAAACAATCGCGCTGCCGATCGTGTCGACGAGGGTCCTGCGGCGGGTCGAGCGAAAAGGAACCCGCGCCGCAGATCATCCCCAGTTCGGTTGTTGGGAATTCAGGCAAGGTGTGACATCCCTAGGCCGATGATTCCCCGCCTCCTTTCCGCCGCCGCGCTGGCGCTCGCGGCGCTCGGTGCGCCCCCTGCCTCGCTCCCCGTCGCGGCGCAGGGCGTGAGCGCCGACGGCCTGCCCTTCGACGCCTATCTCGAGCTGCTCAAGGCGCGGGCGAGGGCGGAAGGCGTGCGCGAGGACACGATCGAGCGGATGACGGCGGGGCTCACCCCCAATCCGCGGGTGATCGCGCTCGACGCCAACCAGCCCGGCAGCGCCACGTCGCGCGGCTATCCGCCGATGTCGGGCTATATCGCGGCCCATGTCGACGCGGCGCGGATCGGGGGCGGGCGCGCGGTCTACGGCCAGCACCGCGAGCTCCTCGCGCAGGTCGAGGCGCAATACGGCGTGCCGGGTCCGATCCTCGTCGCGATCTTCGGGCACGAGACCAGCTATGGCCGGGTCAAGGGCGAGTTCGACCTCGCCCGCAGCCTCGCGACCCTCGCCTGGGAGGGCCGCCGCCGCGAGCTCTTCGCCGGGGAATTCGTCGCGCTCATGAAGATCGCCGAGCGGGGCTACGACCGCTCGCAGCTGGTGGGGAGCTATGCGGGGGCCTTCGGCAACCCGCAGTTCCTGCCGAGCATCTACCTGCGCCTCGCCGCTGACGGTGATGGAGACGGGCGCGCGGACATCTTCTCCAACAGGGCCGACACCTTCGCCTCGATCGCCAACTATTTCCGCGACGCCGGCTGGCGGCCGGGGCAGCCGTGGGGGGTGCGCGCCGCGGTGGCGGAGGGGTTCGACGGGGCGGCCTACCGCACCCGGCTGGTCTCCCCGGTTTGCCCGCGGGTCCACGAGCGCCTCAGCCGGTGGATGACCGTCGCCGAGTGGCGGGCGCTCGGCGTCACCCCCCAGCGCCCCTTGAGCGATGACGTCATGGCGGCGTTCTTCCAGCCCGATGGCCCGGGCACCCCGGCCTGGCTCCTCACCGGCAACTACCGGGTGATCCTCGAGTACAATTGCTCGAGCTATTACGCCCTCTCCGTGGGACTGCTTGCCGACGAAATCGTGAACTGAGCGGGCGCCCCGCCTCGCCAAGCGGGGGAGGGGTGGGTATAGCCGGCGCCGTGATGCTCCCGACGCTGAAGCCCCTGATTGCCCTTGCCGCCCTGCTCTCCCTCGCGCTCCCGGCGCAGGCGAGCGTGCCCGATCCGGGGCGGGTGGTCCCCGCGATCCCGACCGCGCTCGAGGCCCCGGTCGCGCTGCTCGTCGATCTCGGCACCGGGCAGGTGCTCCACGCCCGCAACCCCGACCGGCGCTTCATGCCCGCCTCGGTGACCAAGGTGATGACGCTCTACCTCGCCTTCGAGCTGATGAAGGCGGGGCGCCTCCACCCCGACCAGGTCTTCGAGGTGCGCCCCGAAGTCGCGCGCGACTGGCGGCGCAAGGGCTCGACGATGTTCCTCGATGCGGGCGAAAGGGTACGGGTCGAGGACCTGCTGCTCGGCATCGCCAATGTCTCCGCGAACGACGGCGCGGCGGTGCTGGGGGACGGGCAGGCGGGCTCGGTTGCGGCCTGGACCGCGGCGATGAACCGCACCGCCTGGGGGCTCGGCATGACCGGGAGCCACTTCCACTCGCCCAACGGCTTTCCCGACGAGGGCCGGACCTTCACCACCGCGAGCGACCTCGTAACGCTCGCCCGGGCGCTGATCACCCGCCATCCGGACGAGTTCGGCTACTACATCGGCCGGATGGGGTTCGATTACAAAGGGATCGCGCAGGCCAACCACGACCCGATGATCGGCCGCGTGCCCGGGGCGGACGGGATCAAGACCGGCTTCACCAACGAATCCGGCTTCTCCTACCTCGGCACCGCGCGCCGAAATGGGCAGCGGCTGGTGCTGGTGCTGGCTGGCGTGGAGAACGGGCGGCTGCGCGCCAAGCTCGCCAAGGCCTATGTCGAGTGGGGCTTCGCCGCCTTCGACCGCCGCCAGCTCTTCGCGCCCGGCGCGGTGATCGGCGAGGCGCGGGTGCAGGACGGCGGGACGCGCCATGTCGCGCTCAAGGCGGCGGGGCCGGTCACCATCGATCTGCCCAAGGGCGCCACGCCGAGCCTCACCGCGACGATCCGCTACGAGGGCCCGCTGCGCGCCCCGCTTGCCGCCGGGCAGGAGGTGGCGGTGCTCGAGGTGACCGCGCCCGGCGTCTCCCCGGCGCGCATCCCGCTCTACGCCGCCGAGGCGGTCGCGACCGCGGGGCCGCTCGACCGCATCGTCAACGCCGTGGCGGGGCTGTTCTCGTGAGCCTCGCGCAGGGCCGCTTCATCGCCTTCGAGGGCGGGGAGGGTGCGGGCAAGTCGACCCAGGCGCGCCTCCTCGCCGAGGCGCTGCGCGCGCGCGGGCTCGGCGTCGTCGTTACCCGCGAGCCCGGCGGCACGCCCGGCGCCGAAGCGATCCGCAGCCTGCTGCTCCATCCCCCCGGCGAGGCGGGCTGGACGCCTGAGGCCGAGGCGCTGCTCTTCGCAGCCGCCCGCGCCGATCATGTCGCCCGCCTGATCCGCCCGACGCTCGCCCGCGGGGAATGGGTGATCTGCGACCGCTTCGTCGATTCGAGCCGCGCCTATCAGGGCGGGGCGGGGGGCCTCGGCGACGCCGCCGTCACCGCGCTCCACGCCTTCGGCAGCGATGGCCTCAGGCCCGACCGGGTGATCCTCCTCGAAGCCGAGGAGGCCGCGCTCGCGGGCCGGCTCTCGGCGCGGGGCGCGGCGGCCGACGCCATCGAGGGGCGCTCCGCCGCCTATCACCGCGCCGTCGCCGCCGCCTTCCACGCGCTCGCCGAAGCGGACCCGCAGGGCTTCGCGCGGATCGACGCTCTCGGCTCGCCTGAGGAGGTCCACGCCCGCATCCTCGCCGCCATCGCGGACCTGATCCCGTGACGCGCTGGCCCAACCATGCCGAGGCATGGCGCGCCTGGCGCGATGCGCTCGCAGGCGAGCGGATGCACCACGGATGGCTGCTCGCGGGCAAGGCGGGTCTCGGCAAGCGCGACTTCGCCCTCGCCGCCGCGCGCGAGCTGGTCGCCGAGCCGGGCGTCCCCCAGCCCGCGGGCGATCACCCCGACATCATCATCCTCACCTATGGCCCCAAGGACGAGAAGGCCGAGAAGGCACAGGCCGACGGCAAGCCCTTCGAGCTCGCCCGCTCGATCCGCATCAAGCAGATCCGCGCGATGCAGAAGCGGCTCGTCACCCGCCCGACGCTGGGGAGCCGCCGCGCAATCATCATCGATCCCGCCGACGACATGGAGAAATCGGCCGCCAACGCGCTCTTGAAGAGCCTCGAGGAGCCGCCCGCGGGCACCTTCTTCCTGCTCGTCACCCACCGCCCGGCGCGGCTCCTGCCGACGATCCGCTCGCGCTGCCGCACGCTGCGCTTCCCGGTGCTGAGCGACGATCAGCTCGCCCGGATGCTCGAGGAGGAGGGGGTGGTGCCCGACATCCAGGCGATTGCCGCCGCCGAGGGCTCCTTCGGCGCGGCGCTGCGCTTTGCCGAGCTCGACCTCGCGCCGATCGCGCGGGTCATTGCCGGGCTGCTCGCGAGCGGGGACAGCGGGATGACCGGGCGCGGCGAACTCGCCCGGCTGATCGGTCCGCGCGCCGAGCGCGAGCGGATGCAGGCGGTGCTCGAACTCGCCCAGTCGCTCACCGCCCGCGCCGCGCGCACGACCGAGGATCCGGAGCGGCGCCTCCGGCTGATCGATACCCATGCTGCGCTGGTGCAGCTCGCCGCCGAGGCCCCGACGGCCAATTTCGACCCCGGCATGCTCCCCTTCGAGATCGGCACCTTGCTTGTCGCCGCCGCCCCGGCTAGCGAACCGGCCCATGGCTGACCCCTTCTATATCACCACCGCCATCAGCTACCCCAATGGCAGGCCCCACATCGGCCACGCCTACGAGGCGATCGCCGCCGACGTGATCGCGCGCTTCCAGCGCCTCCGCGGCCGCCGCGTGCGGTTCCAGACCGGCACCGATGAACACGGCCTCAAGATGGCCCGCAAGGCCGAGGAACAGGGTCGCACCCCCGCCGATCTCGCGGATGAAATGTCCGGGTATTTTAGAGCGATGTGCGACGCTCTGAACGTGTCCTATGACCGTTTCATCCGCACCTCCGAGCCGGACCACCACCGCGCCAGCGAGGCAATCTGGCAGGCGATGGAGGCCGCCGGCGACCTCTATCTCGACCGCTACGAGGGCTGGTACTCGGTGCGCGACGAGGCCTATTACGACGAGAGCGAACTCGCCCTCGGCGAGGGGGGCGAGAAGCTCTCCCCGCAGGGCACCCCGGTGGAGTGGACGATCGAGGAGAGCTGGTTCTTCCGGCTTTCGAAGTATCAGGACCAACTGCTTGACTTGCTGAAGAGCCCCGGCTTCCTGGAGCCGGCGAGCCGCCGCAACGAGATGATCGCTTTCGTCGAGCAGGGCCTGCGCGACCTCTCGGTCAGCCGCACCTCCTTCGACTGGGGGGTGAAGGTGCCCGGCAGCGAGGGGCACGTCATGTATGTCTGGGTCGACGCGCTCACCAACTACCTGACCGGGCTCGGCTATCCCGAAGACATGGGCGACCTGTGGCCGGCGAGCCTGCACCTCATCGGCAAGGACATCGTGCGCTTCCACACGATCTACTGGCCGGCCTTCCTGATGAGCGCCAATCTGCCGCTCCCCAAGCGGGTGTTCGGGCATGGGTTCCTGCTCAATCGCGGGCAGAAGGAATCGAAGTCGCTCGGTAACGTCACCGACCCGCTCGACCTTGCGGAACGCTTCGGCGTAGATGCCCTGCGCTACTTCCTGCTGCGCGAGGTCGCCTTCGGACAGGATGGCAGCTATTCACCCGAAGCCATTGTTCTGCGAGCCAATGCCGAGCTTGCTAACTCCTTCGGCAACCTCGCGCAGCGCACCCTGTCGATGATCGCGAAGAACATGGACGGAAAACTCGAGGCCTTCGAACAGGCCGAGGCAGACGCGGCGCTCCTCGCGCAGGTCCGCAAGGCCTGCGCCGAGGAACTGGTGGGCGAATTCGAGGAGCTTGCCTTCTCGACCGGGATCGAGGCCTGGATGCGCGCGGTCTATGCCTGCAATCAGTATGTCGACGAGCAGGCGCCCTGGGGCCTCAAGAAGACCGATCCCGAGCGGATGAAGGCGGTGCTCCAGACGCTGTTCATGGCGCTGCGCGACCTTGCCATCGCCATCCAGCCCGTGATCCCGGCCAAGGCCGCGGCGCTGCTCGACCAGCTCGGAATTCCCGAGGGCGAGCGCGGCTATGCGGCCATCGCCGACAGCGAGTGGTTCAACCGCCTCGTCGCCGACAGCTTCACCGTCGCGCCGCCGACCCCGCTCTTCCCTCGGCTCGAGCTGCCCGCCGAAGAGGCCGCCTGATGCTGGTCGATAGCCACTGCCACCTCGAGTACAAGGGCCTCGTCGAGGACCGTGAGGGCGTGCTCGAGCGCGCGCGGGCAGCGGGGGTGGGAGCCTTTCTCAACATTTCGACCCGCCAGTCCGAGTGGGAGCAGGTGGTCGGCACAGCCGCGCGCGAGAGCGACGTCTTCGCCAGCGTCGGCATCCACCCGCACGAGGCGGACGCCCATCAGGACCTCGGCCGCGCCGCGCTGCTCGAGGCGACGCGCCACCCCAAGGTGATCGCGATCGGCGAGACGGGGCTCGACTACTATTACGACAAGTCGGATCGCGAGGCGCAGAAGTCGCTGTTCCGGATGCATATCGACGTCGCGCGCGAGACGCAGCTGCCGCTCGTCATCCACACCCGCGACGCCGAGGAGGACACGCACGCCATCCTCGCCGAGGCGATGGGGAAGGGGGCCTTTCCCGCGCTGATCCACTGCTTCACCGCCTCGGCGGACTTCGCCGACAAGGTGCTGGCGCTGGGGCTGACGATCTCGCTCTCGGGGATCGTCACCTTCAAGAACGCCAAGGAGCTGCAGGAAGTCGCGAAGATCATTCCCGAGGACAAGCTGCTGGTCGAGACCGACAGCCCGTTCCTTGCCCCCGTCCCGCATCGGGGGAGGGTGTGCGAGCCAGCCTATGTCGCCGACACCGCCGCCTTCGTAGCGGGTTTGCGCGGAACGGATGTGGAACATCTGGAGCGGGTCACCACCGCCAATTTCCTCAACCTTTTCACCAAGGCGCGCCCGTGAAGCTGGTGATGCTCGGCTCGGGCACCTCGACCGGGGTGCCGCGGCTGGGCGGGCCCGACGGCGCGGGCGACTGGGGCGACTGCGACCCGGCCGAGCCGCGGAACCGCCGCACGCGGGTCTCGATCATGGTCGAGAGCGACGAAGGCAAGCGGCTGCTGGTCGACACCTCGAGCGATTGCCGCGCGCAGCTGCTCGCGAACCGCATCGGGCATATCGACGCGGTGTTCTGGACGCACGACCATGCCGATCACTGCCACGGCATCGACGATCTGAGGGTGCTGCGCTACGGGCGCGGCGGGCCGATCCCGGGCTTCGCGGCGACCGAGACGGTGCGGCGGTTACGACAGCGCTTCGGATATGTCTTCGCCGGGCAGGACGGCTATCCGACGATCTGCACGCTCGACACATTGGATCGGCTGCGGATGATCGCGGGCTTCGGGGTCGACTGGTGCCAGATGGCGCACGGACCCGGGGAGACCACCGCCTATCGCTTCGAAGCCGATGGGAAGAGCATCGGCTATGCCACCGATTTCAGTGCGATATCCGACGAGATGGTCGATCTGTTCCATAAGGTCGACATCCTCGTCAGTGACTGCCTGCGCCGCGAGCCGCATCCGACCCATGCGCATCTCGGCATGGCGATCGAGCTCGGAGAGCGGAGCCGCGCGGGCCGCGTTGTGCTGAGCCATCTCGACAAGAGCATGGACTACGGCGCGCTGTGCGCCGAGGTGCCGGACTTCGTCACCGTGGGATATGACGGGTTGGAGCTGGTCGCATGAATGCCGACCTGGTGCTGCCGGTGATCGCGGGCCTCGGCTGGCTGGTGATCGCCGGCAGCGCGGTCGCGTCCTTCCGGCTCGGGTGGAGCCAGATGCTGAAGATGGGGCTGATCTGGCTCGCGATCTTCCTCGGGCTCTATGTCCTCGTCGCATGGTTCCAGGTGGCGCAGGGCACCGCCGCGGCGCTGCTCTAGATTTTACATAATATATATTATCCATCTTGAGGATCGGATGAGCGACAACCCTGACCAGTCCCCTATCGACCGTCTGATCGCGATCATGGCCCGATTGCGCGATCCGGAGCGCGGCTGCGAATGGGATCTCGCGCAGGATTTCGCGACCATTGCGCCTTACACGATCGAGGAAGCCTACGAGGTCGCCGACGCGATCGCGCGCGGCGACATGGCCGAGCTCAAGGGAGAACTCGGCGACCTCCTGCTTCAAGTCGTCTTCCACGCGCGCATGGCCGAGGAAGCCGGCCACTTCGCCTTCGCCGAGGTCGCCGACGCGATTGCCGACAAGATGGAGGCGCGCCACCCGCACATCTTCGCTGCTGCCGGCGGGACGATGGACGAGACGCGCTGGGAAGACCTCAAGGCCGAGGAGCGCGCCGCCAAGGGCGTGACCAGCGCGCTCGACGGCGTGGCGCTCGCGCTGCCGGCGCTGATGCGCGCCGAGAAGCTCCAGAAGCGCGCGGCGCGCACCGGCTTTGACTGGCCCGATCCCTCGGGCTCCGAGGCGAAGATCGCCGAGGAGATCACCGAGCTGAAGACCGCGCCTTCCGATGAGGCCCGCGTCGAGGAAGCCGGCGACCTCATCTTCGCGGTCGTCAACTTCGTCCGCGCCCACGGGATCAGCGCCGAGGAGGCCCTGCGTGCCGCCAACCTCAAGTTCGAGCGGCGCTTCCGGGCGATGGAGGCCCTCGCCGGGCCGGAGCACTTCGCCACACTCTCGCTGGAGGCCCAGGAGGAGCTCTGGCAGCAGGTCAAGAAAGCCTGACAAGCCTCAGACAAGGCTCGCGAACTGCCCCAGCTCCTTGGGATTTAGCCGCACCGTCAGCCGCCGCAACGGGCCGCCGTCGCCCTCGCCCGCATCCTCCTCGCCGAGCACATCGCCGTGCGCGTGGAGCCAGGCGATGCGCCGCCCGTCGCTGACCGGGAGGATGAAGCTCACCTCTTGCGCGCCGCCGGTGAGCAGGCGCGCGAGCTCGGCCTCGAGGAGATCCACCCCCTCCCCCGTCGCCGCGGACAGGATCACGGCCCCCTGCCCCTCCCCCGCCTCGCGCAATTCTGCAAGGCTTTCAGCGCTCAAAAGGTCGCACTTGTTCCAGACTTCGAGGATCGGGATCGCGCTCGCCCCGGTTTCGGCATCGACCACCTCGAGGTCGGCGAGCACGTCGAGCACCTGCTTCTTCTGCGCGGCGTGCGAGGGGTTCGCCATGTCGCGCACGTGGCAGATCACGTCGGCTGCGGTCACTTCCTCCAGCGTCGCGCGGAAGGCGGCGACGAGCTGGGTCGGCAGGTCCGAAATGAAGCCCACCGTGTCGGAGAGGATCGCCTTCTCCACCCCGGGCAGGCCGATCGCGCGCATCGTCGGATCGAGCGTCGCGAAGAGCAGGTCCTCGGCCATCACCTCGGCCCCGGTCAAGCGGTTGAAGAGCGTCGACTTTCCCGCGTTGGTGTAGCCGACCAGCGCCACCACCGGCCAGGGCGCACGGCCGCGGCGGTCGCGATGGAGCTGGCGGGTCTTCCGCACCTGATCGAGCTCGCGCCGGAGCCGACCCATGCGTTGGCGGATCATCCGGCGGTCGGCCTCTATCTGGGTTTCGCCCGGGCCGCCGAGGAAGCCGAAGCCGCCGCGCTGGCGTTCAAGGTGGGTCCAGCTGCGCACGAGGCGGCTCTGCTGGTAATCGAGATGCGCCAGTTCGACCTGCAAGCGGCCTTCCGCCGTCGCCGCGCGCTCGCCGAAGATTTCGAGGATCAGCCCGGTGCGGTCGATCACCTTGCGCTTGAGCCGGTCCTCGAGGTTGCGCTGCTGGATCGGGGTCAGCGCACCGTCGACGATCACCAGCTCCGCCTCGTGCTGCTCGCACCAGATGCCGATGTTCTCGACCTGGCCCGAGCCGAACAGGGTGTTGGGCTGCATCTGGCGCACCGGCAGGATCGCCGAATGAGCGATGACCACGCCGATCGCGAGCGCCAGCCCCTCGGCCTCGGCGAGGCGCTCGGCCGGGTCGAGATCGTAGCGCAGCGCGCGGATGTCGGGGCACAGGACGATGGCCCGCGCACCGCGGGTCACCTCGTCCTGGAAATCGCTGTCGAAGCTCAGTCGTCTATCCCGTCATGCTCGCCGTCATCCTCGTCGTCGACACTGAGGTCGACCGGCGAGGCAGGCTGGATGGTCGAGACGGCGTGCTTGTAGGCAAGCTGCACTGCGCCGTCGCGTTCGAGCAGCATACAGAACAGGTCATAGGCGGCAATGCGCCCCTGGAGCATCACGCCGTTCACCAGGAACATCGTGACCTGAACCTCGGCCTCGGCAACGCGGCTCAGGAACACGTCCTGGAGGAGCTTCTGCTTGCGTCCGCCCGACTGGCTGCCGAACTGCGCCGGGTCTAGCGACTGGCCGGGCATGATGGTGCTGATCGCGTGCTTGTAGACGAGCTGCGACTGGCCGTCGCGGCGCAGCAGGATCGAGAAATTGTCGAACCAGGTGACGATGCCCTGCAGCTTGACGCCCTTCACCAGGAACATGGTGACGGGAATCTTGTTCTTGCGCAGCAGGTTGAGGAAGGCGTCCTGGAGATTGCCGGGCCGGGTCGCGGTGGTGCCGCCGGACTTGGCTTCCGCCTCGCTGCGCGCCTCGCTGGGCGGGGCGGCGCGCTTGATCGGACGCGGAGAGAGCGTTCGCCCGCTGGACATGGTCGTGGCTCCTTGTTCTTGGCGGCCGCTTTGTGCGGTCCGCGGGGTATGAGGCTGCCGCGAAACGCGAAGGCGGCGACCGTGCACTGGTTCATAATGGCGACTGCACCGCCGCCCGACAAGGCTTGATTTGACGCAAATTTCCGGGGCCGGCCCGGCGCGTTCACTCCTCGTCGTCGCGGCGGTCGGCCATGCCGAGCAGCTTGAGCTTCCGATGCAGCGCGGAACGCTCCATGCCGATGAAGCTCGCGGTCTTGGAGATGTTGCCCGAGAAGCGGCGGATCTGGATCGAGAGATATTCCCGTTCGAAGCTGACCCGCGCCTCGCGGAGCGGCACGCCCATGATCGCCGAGAGGCTGTCGCTGGCGAGCCCGATCTGCCCGCCGACGATCTCCGGCGGGAGCATGTCGGGCTCGACAGTGCCGAGCCGCTCGCGCGGCGTCATGATGATCGTGCGCTCCACCACATTGCGCAATTGGCGCACATTGCCCGGCCAATCATAGGCCTGGAGCGCCGCCATCGCCTCGGCCGCGATCTCCGGCGGCGCAAGGCCCTGGTCGTTCGAGTAGCGGGTGAAGAAATGCTCTGCGAGCGCAGGGATGTCCTCGCGCCGCTGGGCGAGCGAGGGGATCGTCACCGGCACCACGTTGAGGCGGTAGAACAGGTCCTCGCGAAAGCGCTTCTCGGCCATCTCCACCGTGAGGTCGCGGGTGGTCGAGGAGACGACCCGCACGTCGACCCCGATCTGCCGCGTGCCCCCGACGCGCACGAAGCTCTGGTCGGTGAGCACCCTCAGGATGCGCGCCTGGGTGGAGAGCGGCATGTCGGCGATCTCGTCGAGATAGAGCGTGCCTCCGTCGGCCATCTCGAGGAGGCCGGGGCGCACCTGCTTGCCGTTCACTTCCTCGCCGAACAGCTCCTGCTCGAAACGCTCGGGCGTGATCCGTGCCGAGTTGACGAGCACGAAGGCTCCGTTGGCGCGCGCGCTCCAGGCGTGGAGCAGGCGCGCGGCGACCTCCTTGCCCGCGCCCGCAGGTCCCGAGATGAGCACGCGGCTGCCGGTGCTGGCGACCCGCTTCAGGGTTGCGCGCACGGCGTTGATCGCGGGCGAGTTGCCGGTGAACTCGGCGCTGCCCCAGCTCCCTTCGCGCAGGCGCGAGTTCTCGCGCCGCAGCCGCTCGGTTTCGGTGGCGCGTTCGACCAGCAAGAGGAGGCGCTCGGCCTCGAAGGGCTTCTCGATGAAGTCCATCGCCCCGCGCCCGACCGCCGCGACCGCGGTGTCGATGTTGCCGTGGCCCGAGAAGATGATGACGGGAAGGTTCGGCTCGCGCGCCTTGATCGCGTCGAGCAGCTCGAGCCCGTCCATCTGGCTGCCGTGCAGCCAGACGTCGAGCAGCACGAGCGAGGGGCGACGCTCGTCGATCGCCGCGAGCGCCTCGGTGCTGTCGGCGGCGGTGCGGCAGGCATAGCCCTCGTCGCCGAGCACGCCGGCCACCAGTTCGCGGATGTCGCGCTCGTCGTCGACGATCAGGATTTCGAGAGCCATCGGGCAGGTCCTTCGGCGGGAGGCAGGGGGAGAGACGGGTTCATGCGCCCTCGCCCTCGACAGGGAGAGGATCGCGGGCGAAGCGCAGGGTGACGCGGGTGCCGCCGCTGGGCGCGCTGGCGAAGCTCATGTCGCCGCCGTGCTCGTCGACGATCTTGTTGACGATCGCGAGGCCGAGGCCGGTGCCCTTCTCGCGGGTGGTGACATAGGGCTGGGTGAGCCGCTCCGGATTGGCGGGAAGGCCGACGCCGTTGTCCTCGACGGTGATGACGATCGCCTCGCCGTCATCGCTGACGGTGACGCCGATGGTGCCGGCGAAGGCGCCCTTCGCCTCGAGCGCCCTCGCCTCGACCGCCTCGACCGCGTTCTTGAGCACGTTGGTCATCGCCTGTCCGAACTGGTGACGGTCGCAGCGCACCTCGCGGTCGGCAAGGTCGCTGGAATCGACGGAGAAGGCGATCCCCTGGTGGGCGACTTCCTGCAGGAACACCGCCTGCCGGACGAGGTCGAGCGCGTCCTCGTCGCGGAACACCGGCTTGGGGAGGCGCGCGAAGGAAGAGAACTCGTCGACCATCGTCCTGAGGTCCCCGACCTGTCGGACGATGGTGCTGGTCAGGTCGTCGAACAGGTCCCGGTCCTCTTCGCCGACCTGCTTGCGGTAGCGCCGCTTCAGCCGCTCGGTGGCAAGCTGGATCGGGGTGAGCGGGTTCTTGATCTCGTGGGCGATCCGCCGCGCGACGTCGGACCACGCCGCCTGGCGCTGGTCGAGCAGCTGACGGGTGATGTCCTCGAAGGTGATGACGTGGCCGCTCTTGCCCGGCGCGACCTTGACCGCGAGGGTGAGGAGCTCGGTGCCCTTGGCATGGGTGACGACGGCGCGCTCCTTGCCCTCGGCGATGACCCGCGCGAGCTCGCTCGAGACCGCGACGAGCGACTGGCCGGTGAGCGGCGGCGCGCCGGGCGGGGCGAGCAGCGCCTGCGCGGAGGAGTTCATCAGCGTCACAATGGTCTCGGCATCGACCGAGACGACCCCGGCGGTGACGGATTCGAGCACCGCCTCGGTGAAGGCGCGGCGGTCGTCGATCTGGCGGTTGGCGCTGACCAGCGCCTGGGTCTGCTTCTCGAGCTGCGCGGTCATGCGGTTGAAGGCGCGGTTGAGGAGCCCGATCTCGTCCGCCCCGGTGCGCCCTTCCAGTCGCAGGGCGAAGTTCCCCTGCCCCACCTTGCGCGCCGCCCCCACCAGCGCGGTCAGCGGCTCGACCTGGCGATCGGCGAAACGCAGGCCGAACCAGATCGCGAGGCTCACCAGCAGCAGGCTGACCCCGACGAGCGCGATGTTGAAACGCAGCTGGAGCGTGCGCGCGCTTCCCGTCAGCCGGTCGTAGGCGGTGACGATCGACTGCGCGCGCGACCACGAGTTGAACATCGACTCCTCGGTGGTGCGCGCGTTGTAGAGGTAGATGCCCGACTGCGCGTCGATCGGCACCAGCGCCTCGATCCGTTCCGGACTGCCCACCACCACCGCCGGGTCGCCGCGATCGAGCCGGGGCACCGCCTCGCGGCTGAACTGGAGGTGCCCGGTGTCCTGCGGCAGATTGAAGGCGAAGGCGGTCCGGAACGAGCCGTCCGACATGCGCTGGAGGATCGCGCTCTCGGAGATCTCGCGGCCCTGCGCCTGGTAGAGGTAGAAATCGGGGAAATCGGGATCGGTGATCGGCACCCGCACCAGCGTGTCGCGCATGTCGGCGGCCATGATGATCGAGTTCTGCTCGACGTCGCGCTGGTTGGCATCGTAGTAGTTCTTGGCGAGCGCATTGGCGTTCTCCATCAGCCCGCGGGATTCGTCGGAGAACCAGAAGTCGACCCCGGTCTGGAACAGGAAGGCGGCAAACCCGGCGACGAGCAACGTCGGCACCGCGGCGACCATCGAGAAGAAGAACACGAGACGCACGTGGAGCCGCGCGGTGCTGCCCGCCGCGCGGCGCAGCGCGAGGCGGCGGCCGATCAGCACCAGCAGCATCATCGCGGGGACCAGCGTCGCCATCAGCAGCGCCGAGACCTGCATCGTCGGCAGAAGGTCGTCGGGCGCTCCGGTGCGGCTGTAGGCCGACCAGGTCGCGATGATCGCCGCGACCAGCGCGACGACCGCGAGGCCTTCGAGCCACAGGAAGATGTTCGCCCGCCGCGCCGCCAGCACGAAACGCCGCCACCAGCGCGGCGGCTGACGGGGAACGAGGTTCGCGGTGCGGGGCGGGGATTGCTCCATCGTTGCCGCTTTACAACAACGGTGTGGCAGTTTTGCAAGGGCAATCTGACGAAGGCCCTGTGCGATTGCGCCGTCAGGAGGCCGAGAAGCGGTCGGGCTCCAGCCCGAGCTCGCCGATGCGCTTCCTCAGGGTGTTGCGGTTGATCCCGAGCAACTGGGCCGCGCGCAGCTGGTTCCCGCCGGTGCGGCCCAGCGCATATTCGATGAGCGGCTTCTCGAAAGCCGCCAGCGCACGGTGGTAGAGCGCGCCCGGCGGCGGGCTCTCGGCGGCGAGCCAACCGGCGAGCGCCGCGCCGAAGCCCGCCTGCCCCTCGCCGGCCGGGACGGCGGAAAGGGTGACCTCGGGCCCGATGATGTCGCCCACCGCGTCGGCGTCGATCCGCTCCTCGCGCGCCATCAGGGCGAGGCGATAGACGACATTGCGCAGCTCGCGCACGTTGCCGCGCCAGCTGCGCACCTCGAGCCGCTCGATCGCCTCTGGGGTGAGCACGCGGCGCGGCAACCCGTCCTCCGCGGCGAGCACCAGGAAGTGCTGGGCGAGCGCGGCGATGTCCTCGCGCCGCTCGCGCAAGGGCGGGAGCACGATGGGCACGACGTTGAGACGGTAGAACAGGTCCTCGCGGAAGGTCCCCGCGGCGATCATCGGCGTGAGGTCGCGGTTGGTCGCCGCGATGATCCGCACGTTCACCGCGATCTCCTGCCGTCCGCCGACGCGCCGGATGCGCCCCGATTGCAGCGCCCTCAGCAGCCGGGTCTGCGCCTCGGCGGGCATGTCGCCGATCTCGTCGAGGAACAGCGTCCCGCCATTGGCCTGCTCGAACTTGCCTATCGCCTGGGCGATGGCGCCGGTGAAGGCGCCCTTCTCGTGGCCGAACAGCTCGCTCTCGACGAGGTCGGCGGGGATCGCGGCGGTGTTGACCGCGACGAAGGGCCCGGTGCGCCGGTTGCCGAGCTCGTGGATCGCCTCGGCGACGAGCTCCTTGCCGGTCCCGCTCTCGCCGGTGACAAGCACGGTGAGATCGTTGCGCAGCACGCGCGTGATCATCCTGTAGACGCCCTGCATTGCCGGGCTGCGCCCGACCAGCGGCATCTTCTCGCCCTCGCCCCCCGCGAGCGCCGCGCCGCCCTCGTCGCTCGAGGGTGCGCGCGCGCCCGCCGCCTGGCGCACGGCGTGGACCAGCTCGTCGAGGTCGAAGGGCTTGGGGAAATATTCGAAGGCCTCGCTCTCGCTCGCGCGGACCGCGGTATCGAGGGTGTTCTGCGCCGAGAGCACGATCACCGGCATCTCGGGCGCGCGCTCGCGCACCGCGGCGAGGCTGGCAAGGCCGTCGCCGTCCTCGAGGATCACGTCGGTGAGCATCACCGCGAAGCTGCGCCCCGCGAGCTGCCGATCGCGCGCGGCGATGCTGGTGCAATGGGCGATGGCGAAGCCCTCGTCCTCGAGCGCGGCGATGATCACCGTGGCGATCGCGGTGTCGTCCTCGACCAGCAGGATCGGATCGCTGTGCGCGGGCATAGGCTCAGACTGCGTCAGGCGCCTGCGGCAGGTGCAGGCGGAAGTTGGTGAGCCCCTGGCGCTGGTCGCGGTCGTGGCTGACGTTGCCGTTCATGTCGCGCACCAGCTTCCTCACCAGCGACAGGCCGAGGCCCTGCCCCGAGGGCTTGGAGGAGACGAAGGGCTCGAAGACGTGGTCGCGCAGCGCCGGATCGACGCCCGCACCATTGTCGCTGACGGTGATCTCGATCGGCAGCGGCACCGCGCGGCCGTTGCGGATTGCGCTGAAGGCGAGGCCGCTGACGAAGCGGGTCTGGACGACGATCACCCCGCCCTGCTTCCCCCCGGCGTTGGCCAGCGCGGCATCGCGGGCGTTGAACACGAGGTTGATGAGCACCTGTTCGAGCGCGTCGCGGTTGGCGAGCACCGGCGGCAGCGAGGGGTCGAACTCCTCGCGGATATCGATCGTCCCGCCCTCGCCGCCTGCCGCGCGCATCGTCGCGACCGCGGCGCGGATCGCCTCGTGCGGGTTGCAGGCATCGACCGGGCCGGGCCGGGTGCTGCCCAGCTGCTGCATCCGGTCGATCAGCCGCGCGATCCGGTCGACCTCGTCGGTGATCATCCGCGCGAGCTTCTTGTCGGCGTGCGGCAGTTTTCGCGCGGCGAGCTGCCCCGCCCCGCGGATCGCGGCGAGCGGGTTCTTGATCTCGTGCGCGAGCACCGCCGGCGCGCCGAGCATCGCTTCGCCGCCGCCGGGGCCGGCCTCGTCGTGACCGATCTGCGAGAGCGTCACCACCCGCCATCCCGGATAGCCGCCGAGCGGCGAGGCGGTGAGGTTGATGCGCGCCTCCTGCGGGCCGACCCGGACCGTGAGGTCGCGCGCGACCAGCGCCTCGTCGCTCGCGGTGAGGCGCGCCTCGACCCGCGGATCGAGCGGCCCGATGCGCTCGGTGAGCCGGGTGCCGACGAGCCGGCTGGCGCTGGTGCCGAGCAGGTCCTCGGCGGCGTGGTTGACCTCGGCGATGCGCCCTTCAGGGTCGACCAGCACGAGGGCGAAGATCAGCCCGGCGAGCTGCGCGCGCGCGTCCGGGCGGCCCTCGTCGAACCCGCTCGCGGCGCTCGCCACGCCTCAGGCCGCCTGCTGCATGAGAAAGGGGGCGTAAAAGCGCTCGATCTCGCCGAGCACCTCGCCCGCGTCGTCGATGAAGTTGACCCGGTTGCGGAACTCGGCCGAGCCGTGGAGACCCTTGGTGTACCACCCGAGGTGCTTCCTCGCCATCTTGACGCCGGTGTCGCGGCCATAGTGGTCGAGCATCCGGTTGTAGTGCTCGACGACGAGCGCATATTGCTCGTCGATCCCGGGTGCCGGGCGCGCCTCGCCGGTGCGCCACCAGTGCATCACCTGCCCGAGCAGCCACGGCCTGCCATAGGCGCCCCGGCCGATCATCACCCCGTCCGCGCCCGATTGCTCGAGCGCCTTGGCGGCGTCGGCGATGGAGCAGATGTCGCCGTTGACGATAACGGGGATGCCAACCGCCTCCTTGACCTTGCGGACGAAGGCCCAGTCGGCGCTCCCCTTGTACATCTGGTTGCGGGTGCGGCCGTGAACGGTGATCATCTGGACGCCCAGATCCTCGGCGATGCGCGAGAGTTCGGGGGCGTTGAGGCTGTTGTGGTCCCAGCCCATCCGCATCTTGACCGTCACCGGGACCTTCACCGCCTTGACTGTCGCCTCCATCAGGCGGACCGCGAGCGGCACCTCGCGCATCAGCGCGGAGCCGGCGAACTGGCCGACGACCTTGCGCACCGGGCAGCCGAAATTGATGTCGATGATCGCCGCGCCGTTGCCTTCCTGGATCTTCGCCGCCTCGGCCATGCTGGCGGGATCGCAGCCGACGAGCTGCATCGAGACCGGCTCCTCGATCCGATCCCATGCCGTCTTCTGAGTGCTGACGCGGGTCTCGCGGATCGCCGCCTCGCTCGCCACCATCTCGGTGACGTTGAGCCCCGAGCCGTAGCGGCGCACCAAAGTGCGGAACGGCATGTCGGTGACGCCGGTCATCGGCGCGAGCACGACCGGCTCGGCGACCGTGACCGGGCCGATGGCGATCGGCCTGAGGGCCGGCGGAGGGGGAAGCGGGGTCATCGACGCAAAGTTGCCTAAAAATTGAGCATGCGCTTAGTGGATTGCCGAGAGCCCGTCCAGACCCTAAGCGAACGCCCCGATGGACAGCGCCGCTCCCCTTCCCTCCTTTGCCGCGATCGTCGTGGCGGCTGGCAAGGGCTTGCGCGTTGGGGGAGACAGGCCCAAGCAGTTCAGGGACTTGCGCGGCAAACCGGTGATCCGCTGGTCGGTCGAGGCGCTCGCACGCGCGGGTGCCGATCTGCTCGTAGTGGTGATCGCCCCCGATACCCGCGCCGAAGCCGAGGCCGCGCTGGCGGGCATCGCGGGGGTGCGCTTCGTCGACGGCGGCGCGACCCGGCAGGACTCGGTGCGCGCCGGGCTCGAGGCACTCGCCGCGGCCGCGCCCGAGCGTGTGCTGATCCACGACGCCGCCCGCCCCGACCTGCCGCGCGACGTGATCGCCCGGCTGCTCGTTGCCCTCGAGAGCGATCCGGGCGCCATCCCGGTCCTGCCGGTGGTCGACAGCATCGCCCTCGCCGACGCCTCGGAGCGCATGGCCGGCAAGGCGGAGCGGGAGCGCCTGCGCCGCGTCCAGACCCCGCAGGCGTTCCGCTACCCCGCGATCCTCGGCGCCCACCGCGTCTGGCAAGGGCCAACCGATGCGGGTGACGACGCGCAGGTGCTCATGGCACACGGGGGCAGCGTGGCGCTGGTCGCGGGCGACGAGCGCCTCAGGAAGATCACCTTTGCCGAGGACCTCATGGACCAATCCGCCGCACCCGCCTTCCGCATCGGACAGGGCTTCGACGTCCACCGTCTCGAGGCGGGCGAGGAGCTGTGGCTCGGCGGCGTGCTGATCCCCCACGACAAGGGCCTTGCCGGGCATTCCGACGCCGACGTTGCGCTCCACGCGATCACCGATGCGGTGCTCGGCGCGGTCGGCGAAGGCGACATCGGCACGCACTTCCCGCCGAGCGACCCGCAGTGGCGCGGCGCGCGCTCGGGGCGGTTCCTCGAACACGCCGTCACCCTCGCCCGCGCGGCAGGCTACACGATCGCCAATATCGACCTCACCCTCGTCTGCGAGGCTCCGAAGATCGGCCCGCACCGCCCCGCCATGCGCGCCGAGGTGGCCCGGCTGATGGGGGTCGGCGAGGACGCGGTGAGCATCAAGGCCACCACCACCGAGAAACTCGGCTTCACCGGCCGCGGCGAGGGCATCGCCGCACAGGCCATCGTCCTCGTCACCCGCACCGCCTGAGGAGAACCCGCATGACCCGACGCCTGATCGCTCCCGCCCTCGCGCTCGCCGCGCTCGCCTCGGCTCAGGCCGCGCAGGCGCAGCAGCAGGCCTGCGTCGCCCCGGCCGACGTCTCGGACGCGGCGATCTACGCCATGCCGATCATCTTCGACGCGGCGCGCACCACCTGCGCCAATCGCCTCGCGAGGAACGGCTTCATCGCGACCGGCGGCGAGGCCTTCGTGGCGCCGTTCCGCGCCGGGCAGGACAAGGCCTGGCCCGGCGCCTACCGGCTCATCAAGGTGTTCATGGCGCAGAAGGGCGCGGGCGAGGAAGCGGGCGGCGTCGATATCGGCCAGATGCTCGGCGGCATGCCGGAGAGCACGGTCCGCCCCTTCGTCGACGGGCTGCTCGGGCAGATGATCGCCGAGGAGATCAAGCCCGCCGACTGCGGCAAGATCGAGCGCGCGATGGAGCTCAACAGCCCGCTCCCGCGCGAGAATGTCGGCGGGCTCGTCGCCTTCCTGATCGAGATCGCGAAGCTCGACAATCCGCCGGTCTGCGGCGCCGCGCAGCCGCCGCGCGCGGCGAAGTAAGGCGATGGCGCGCTCGCTCCTCCCCGACGACATCGCCGCGCTCGCCGCCCGGGTCGTCGCCGAGAACGCGGCGGCGGGCCGCAAGGTCGCGACCGTGGAGAGCTGCACCGGCGGGCTGGTCGCCGGGGCGATCACCGAGATCGCCGGCTCCTCGGCGGTGCTCGAGCGCGGCTTCGTGACCTATTCGAACGAGGCCAAGATGGAGATGCTTGGCGTCGGCCGCGACATCATCGAGACCTTCGGCGCGGTCTCGATCGCCTGTGCCTGGGCGATGGCCAAGGGCGCGCTCGACCGCAGCCGGGCCGATGTCGCAGTGGCGATCAGCGGCGTCGCGGGCCCCGGCGGCGGCACCCCGAACAAGCCGGTCGGCACCGTCGTCTTTGCCCGCGTGGTCCGCGGCGAGACGGGCGAGCCCGAAGGCGAGCTCAAGTTCTTCGAGGGCGGCGAGGGCCCCGACGGCCGGGCCGAAATCCGGCGTCAGGCGACGCTCTGCGCGCTCGAGCTGCTGCTGCCGTAGAGCGCCGCGGCGCGGGTCTCGAAAGCCTCGACCATCTTGCGGAAGGCGCGGTCGAAATACTGGCCCGCGATTTTCTCGAAGATGCGGTTCTTGAAGGTGAAGTCGACGAGGAAGTCGATCTCGCAGGTATGATCGTCTACCCGCCGGAAGGTCCAGACATTGTCGAGGTCCGACAGCGGCCCGTCGACATAATGCACGTCGATCACCTCGGGCCGCCGCTTGGCGACGCGCGAGGTGAAGCTTTCGCGGATCGCCTTGAAGCCCACCATCATGTCCGCGACCATCTCGGTCTCGCTGTTCGAGCGCACGCGGGTGGCGATCACCCAGGGCAGGAACTCGGCATAGCGGCCGACGTCCGCGACCAGATCGAACATCTGCTCGGCGCTGTAGGGCAGGCGGCGGGTTTCGCGGATGCCGGGCACTAGGCGCTTGCCTTGGCCCCCGAGCGCGCGGCGTCGCGGGCGAGCTTCTCCTCGCGGGCGGCGCGCATCTTCGCGAAGTCGTCGCCGGCGTGGTAGCTCGACCGCGTCAGCGGGCTCGACGCGACCTGGAGGAAGCCCTTGGCCCGCGCGATCGCGCCATAGGCGGCGAAGGCCTTGGGGGTGACGAACTCCTCAACCTTCGCGTGCTTCGGGGTCGGCTGGAGGTATTGCCCCATGGTGATAAAATCGACCTCGGCCGAACGCATGTCGTCCATCACCTGGTGCACCTCGAGCCGCTGTTCGCCCAGCCCCAGCATGATCCCCGACTTGGTGAAGATCAGCGGGTTGTGCGCCTTCACCTCCTCGAGCAGGCGGAGCGAGGCGTAGTAGCGCGCGCCGGGGCGGATCGTGGGATAGAGCCGGGGCACGGTTTCGAGATTATGATTGTAGACGTCCGGCCCCGCCTCGCAGATCATCTCGACCGCGCGGCGCATCTTGCCGCGGAAATCAGGGGTGAGGATCTCGATGGTGGTGGCGGGCGTCGTGCGGCGCAGCGCCTCGATCACCTTGACGAACTGCGAGGCGCCGCCATCGGGCAGGTCGTCGCGGTCGACCGAGGTGATGACGATGTGCTCGAGCCCCATCTTCGCCGCGGCGATCGCGGTGTTCTCGGGCTCGAAGGGGTCGACCGCGCGCGGCATCCCGGTCTTGACGTTGCAGAAGGCGCAGGCGCGGGTGCAGACGTCGCCGAGGATCATCACCGTCGCGTGCTTCTTGGTCCAGCACTCGCCGATATTGGGGCAAGCCGCTTCCTCGCACACGGTGTGGAGGTTCAATTCGCGCATCAGTCGGCGGGTCTCGTTGTAGCCCTCGCTGACCGGCGCGCGCACGCGGATCCAGTCGGGCTTGCGCTGGCGGGCGGGCCGCTCTTCCGGTGCGGACGGCTGCGGCGTGCTGGCGAGGTCATTCATCAGGGCCATTTAGGCGCGTGGAAGCGCTCCCGCAAGCGTGGCCGGGTGCCAATCCTTGCAGCCGTCTTGCAGGTTCTGCATACTCGGCCGATGTCGGACACAACCCTCAGAAATATCGCGCTGCTCATCGACGCGGACAACACCCGCCCGGATGCGATCGACCCTGTGCTGACCGTCATGGCCGAGCTCGGCCAGGTCAATATTCGCCGCGCCTACGGAAACTTCGCGAAGGGCAATCTTGCAGGCTGGGACACGATCACCAACCGCTTCGGCATACGGCCGCACCAGCAGTTCGACCTCACCAAGGGCAAGAACGCGACCGACATGGCGATGACGATCGACGCCATCGACCTCCTCTATCAGGGCAAGGTCGACGGCTTCGGGATCATGACCTCGGACAGCGACTTCACCCCGCTCGTCACCCGGCTCAGGCAGGACGGCGTCATCGTCTACGGCTTCGGCGAGAAGAAGACGCCGGAGCCCTTCCGGGCGGTGTGCACGCGTTTCCTGTTCATCGACGAGCTGATTGCCAGCACCCTCGACGAGGCGCCGGCGGGCCCCAAGAATAAGGGGCCCACCGAGGACCTCAAGGAACTGATCCTCGCCGCCTACCGCGAGGCGAAGCGCGACGACGAGGGCTATGCGCTGCTCCAGCAGGTCGGACAGATCGCTGGCAACCGTTCGAGCTTCGACGTGCGCAACTACGGCTTCAAGCGCCTGTCCGACCTGTTCGCATCACTCGACAACTTCAAGGTCGAGCGGCGCGACGACAATCAGGTCTACGTCAAGCGGCTGCGCTGACCCGCGAAACGAAAGGAGCGCCGGACCTTGCGGCCCGGCGCTCCCCGAATTCGCGTCTGGCGAAGCCAGCTCAGCTGCCGGTCGCGGCACTCGTGCCTGCGCCAGCCGCCTGCTGCGCGGCATAGGCGCTCCACAGGCGGGCGACGGGGACGCGCGGCCCTTCGATCTTGGCGAAGGTCTCGCGCGCGGCGGCGGTGTTGCCGGTGCCGACCTGCGCGATGCCGAGGCGGGTGAGCACGAGGTTCTTGTCCGCACCGGGAAGACCCAGCGCCTTCTCGTAGAAGCCCGCAGCCTTGGCATATTCGCCGTAGCTCAGCAGCGCATCGGCCGCCGCCATCACGGTGCGCAGCTGCGCGCTAGCCGCGCTCGCGTCACGTTCGAGCACCGGCAGCGCAGTCTTGTCCTGCGCGATCAGGTTGGTGGCGAGCTTGTACTGCTCCTCGACCCAGCTGTCGCTGCCCTTAGGGATGACGCTCTTGGCATAGGCCTCGTCGATCACCTTCTTGACCTCGGCGGGCAGGCGGCGGGTGTCGGCGACCTCGACATAGGCGACGTAGTCGTTCTTGGCCGAGAGGGATTCGACCCGGTCGCCGAGGCGGAACAGGTCGAGCATCACCGGGCCCTCGAACTCGTTGAGGTTGCGCGTCAGATTGACCGCGTCGCGCCAGTTGGCCTCGGTGGGGTAGTCGGCGACCCAGCTTTCGACGAAGTCGTAGACCTGCGGCACGATCTCGCCCGAATAGGCGATCGAGACCCCGCGCTTGTACCAGCGCTCGTCGACCTTGAGACCGGCGGTCTTGCGCGCGGCGATCGCGTCGCTGAGATATTTCAGGCCCTCCTGGTCGCGGTCTTGCGAGAAGTAGAGCTCGGCCATGTTGAGCTGGAGATCGGCGGCGGTGAGCCCCTGGGCGCTGTAGTTGAGGTCGATCGCCTTCTGCAGGTAGCTCTGCGCCTTGTCGTACTGCTTGAGCGAGGAGGCCAGCTGCGAGGCGACGACGTTGTAGCGGCCGAGCTCGTCACCGGCGGGCTTGCCGCTGGCGAGCATCAGCTCGACGCCCTGGAACTGGAGCGCCGGGTCCTTGCCGGTGATGCCGGCGTTGAACATCATGGCGCCGAGCGCAAGCTTCTCGTCCGGCGAGGTCGCGAGCGGAACCAGCGCGAGGACCTGCGGCTTCAGTGCCGCGAGGTCGGCGCCGGGGGCCTTGAGCGCGGTGTCGACCGGCTGGTAGGCCTTGACGAAGGCCTCGGTATAGACCGGCTTGCCGGCCTCTTCCTTGTCGCCCTTCTTCTTCTTCTGGGCATAGGCCGCATCGGTGACACCCGGGACGGCGAGCAGCGCGGTGCCGCTAGCGAGCGCCACGGCAAGGGCGAGCTGGCGCGCGAGGGCAGCCGGACGACGGGGCGAAGACAGGTAGGTCAATGCATCCTCCACAAGTAGAGCAGCCGACGCGTCCCTTCCCGGAAAGCCGCGCTGCCCGAAATCCGCCAGAGCCTTTGAACGGCTCCGACGGGATTTGCAATTCCCGCTAGGCGCAGCGTGCTGAACGGGCTTTGAATGCCCGCGCCGCGCGCCTGTCGCCCATGCGGCGGGGAAATGTGGAAAAAGCGCGTCCCGTTCCCCTCCCGTTCTGCCCAAAAGGTGGCGAAACCTTCGGCAAGTGCCTAGATGGAAGCGACTTGCCGGCCCTGCTATGGCCCGGCCCGCCGCGCTCCCTTGCGCGCAGACACACACAGAAACGGTCCCGATCTTGAGCGACGACAGCGACATCCTCGATTCCCCGCCGGCCCCGATGGGCGGTTTCGACCGCATCGACATCGTCGACGAGATGAAGTCGAGCTACCTCGACTACGCGATGAGCGTGATCGTCGCGCGCGCGCTGCCCGACGTGCGCGACGGGTTGAAGCCGGTCCACCGCCGCATCCTCTTCGCGAGCCAGGAAGGCGGCTTCGTCGCCGGGCGGCCCTACCGCAAGAGTGCCAAGATCGTCGGCGACGTCATGGGCAACTACCACCCGCACGGCGACGCGGCGATCTACGACGCGCTCGCGCGCATGACCCAGCCGTGGTCGATGCGGGTGCCGCTGATCGACGGTCAGGGCAATTTCGGCTCGATGGACCCCGATCCGCCGGCCTCGATGCGCTACACCGAGGCGCGCCTGGCGCGGGTCGCGAACTCGCTGCTCGACGACCTCGACAAGGACACGGTCGACTTCACCGACAACTACGACGGCTCCCGCAAGGAGCCGACGGTGCTGCCGGCGCGCTTCCCCAACCTGCTGGTCAACGGCGCGGGCGGGATCGCGGTCGGCATGGCGACCAACGTGCCGCCGCACAATCTGGGCGAAGTGATCGATGGGTGCCTCGCCTACATCGAGAACCCGCACATCACCTCCGAAGAGCTGATCCGCTTCATCCCCGGCCCCGATTTCCCGACCGCGCCGCTGATCCTCGGCACGCACGGTGCGCGGATGGCCTACACCACGGGGCGCGGCTCGATCCTGATGCGCTGCCGCCACGAGGTCGAGCGCGGCCGGAACGAGCGCCAGTCGATCGTCTTCACTTCGATCCCCTACCAGGTCGGCAAGTCGAACCTCGTCGAGAAGATCGCCGAAGCCGCCAAGGACAAGCGCATCGAGGGCATCGCCGACATCCGCGACGAAAGCTCGCGCGAAGGCGTGCGCGTCGTCGTCGATCTCAAGCGCGACGCGACGCCCGAGGTCGTGCTCAACCAGATCTGGCGCCACACCCCGGCGCAGTCCTCCTTCCCGGCGAATATGCTGGCGATCCGCGGCGGCCGCCCCGAGGTGCTGACCCTGCGCGACATCGTGCAGAGCTTCATCGCCTTCCGCGAGGAGGTCATCACCCGGCGCACCAAGTTCGAATTGAACAAGGCGCGCGAGCGGGCCCACCTCTTGCTCGGCCTCGTGGTCGCGGTCTCGAACCTCGACGAGGTGGTGGCGATGATCCGCAGCGCCCGCAACCCGGCCGAGGCGCGCGCGCGGCTGCTCGCCAAGGAATGGCCGATCGGCGACATCGCGCAGTACATCCGCCTCGTCGAGGCGATCGAGCCCTCGGCGGACGAGCACGGCGGCACCTACCGCCTCTCCGAGCGGCAGGTGAAGGCGATCCTCGAACTGCGTCTCCACCGCCTCACCGCCCTCGGGCGCGACGAGATCGGCGACGAGCTCAAGGGTCTCGCCGCCGCGATCGAGGAATTCCTCGCAATCCTCGCCGACCGCGTGAAGCTTTACGGCGTGATGCGCGGCGAGCTCGAGGAAATTCGCGCCACCTACGCCACCCCGCGCCTCTCCGAAATCGCGCCCGCCTGGGACGGCCTCGAGGACGAGGACCTGATCGAGCGCGAGGAGATGGTCGTCACCGTCACCCACGGCGGCTACATCAAGCGCACCGCCCTCGACACCTTCCGCGCGCAGGCGCGCGGCGGCAAGGGCCGCTCGGGGATGGCGACCAAGGACGAGGACGCGGTCGTCGAATTGTTCGTCACCTCGACCCACAACCCGGTGCTGTTCTTCACCAACACGGGCCGCGTCTACCGCATGAAGGTGTGGAAGCTGCCCGAGGGCGGCCCCACGACCAAGGGCCGCCCGATGGTCAACCTCCTGCCGCTGGGCGAGGACGAGCGCGTCACCAACGTGTTGCCGCTCCCCGAGGACGAGGCCGCGTGGGCCGATCTCAACATCGTCTTCGCCACCGAACAGGGCATGGTGCGCCGCAACTCGATGGACGCCTTCACCAACATCCCTACCGCGGGCAAGTACGCGATGGGCTTCGTCGAAGGATCGGGCGACCGGCTGATCGGCGTTCAGCTCCTCACCGAGGACCAGGAGATCTTCCTCGCCAGCGATTCTGGCAAGGCGATCCGCTTCGCCGCCACCGACGCGCGCGAAACCAAGAGCCGCACCGGCATCGGGGTGCGCGGCATGAGCCTCAGGAAGGGCGGCAAGGTCGTCAGCATGGCGGTGCTCGCCCCCCTCACCGCCGACATGGAAACGCGCGAGGCCTACGTCCGCGCGGCCAAGTGGAAGAACAACGGCGCCGAGCCCGCGCTCCCCGCCGACCGGCAAGCCGCGATGGCCGAGGCCGAGGAGTTCATCCTCACCATCACCGCCAACGGCTACGGCAAGATCTCCTCGGCCTACGAATACCGCAAGACCGCGCGCGGCGGTCAGGGGATCACCAATATCGGCGCGCCCGAAAGCAACCCCGAGCGCAACGGCCCGGTGGTGGCGAGCTTCCCGGTGCGCCACGGCTCGCAGCTGATGCTGGTGACCGACCAGGCCAAGCTGATCCGCGTTGCGGTCGATTTCCGCCACTGCATCGAGGGCGGCTTCGAGAGCCTCAAGGGCTTCGCGATCTCCGGTCGCGGCTCGTCCGGGGTTCGCATCTTCGACGTGGCCAAGGGCGAACACATCGTCGGCGCGGCGCTGATCGACGAGACCGCCGAGCCCGAGAACCCCGCCGAGGAGGCCGTGGTCGCCGAAATGGTCGAACAGGGGTCGGAGTTTCCGCCGCTCGATAGCGGAAGCGACGCGGCGGCGACCTAGGCTTTGGCCCGGCAGACCGCCTCGAGGTTGACGCCGTCGGGGTCGAACACGAAGGCCGCGTAGTAGTCGGGGCCGTAGTGTTCGCGCAGCCCCGGCGCACCGTGATCGCGGCCGCCGGCGGCAAGCGCCGCCGCGTGGAAGGCATCGACCGCATCGCGGGTCGCGGCGGGGAGCGCGATGTGCGTGCCCTCGCCGACCTTCTCGTTGTCGCCGATCCAGAAGAAGGGCTCGCCCTCGCGCCCGTAGCCGAGCGCCGTCCCGCCGCTCTCGGTCTGGTCCGGGCCGAACTCCATCACGCGGGCCAGGCCGAGCGGCGCGAGCGCGGCGTCGTAGAAGGCACGGCTGCGGGCGATGTCGCTGACGGCGAACCCGATATGGTCGATCACGGGGCACCTCGTGGGTTCACCCGTGCGATCCTATCACGCCCGCCTACCGCCCGCGACGCCGCTCGCCGCAAGCCCGGTCCTACCTGACCGGCTGCTCGCCCCGCAGGCACTGCACGATGCCGGTCGCGATCATCAGCTGGCCGGCATAGTAGAGCGGCCAGATCAGGATCGTCGGCAGCGGCTCGAGGTCGAAGCTTCCCATCCGCGAGAAGATCAGCCAGTCGCTCAGCACGAACAGCACCGCCCCGGTGCCGACCCGGTAGCGCGGATAGTGGCTCATCCACGCCGCCGAGGCCATCGCGCCGAGGAAGGCGGCGTAGATCGCCACCTCCGGCTGACCGCTCAGGACATAGCTCACCAGCGGGGTGCCGATCAGCAGGCCTGCCCCCATCAGCTTCTGCGTCGGCGAGGGCCGCGGGTGGCGGTTCCTGAGATAGAGCACCACCGCGACCATGTGCGCGGCGGCGAAGCAGGCGCCGCCGGCGAGGACATCGAGCTCGATCGCGACATCGCCCGCCGCCGCCAGCACCAGCGCGCCGACCAGCAGGAAGCCGTCGCCCCGGTGCTTGCCGTGGGGGACGCGCAGCAGCACGTAGAGCGCGAGCAGCGCGACCCCCGCCCCCTTGAGGAGCAGGCCCCAGGTCCCCTCGCCCACCGGGTTGTCGCGCAGGAAGTAATAGGCGGTCGCCGCGGCGAGGCTCGCCAGCAGCCAGGGCCTCTTCTCGATCAGCGCGCGCTTCGGCATCGTCCCCTTCCCGTCTGCTCCGCCCTCAAGCGGGCTTGCAGGCGGGCTAACACGCAATTACGGGCCCCGCCATGAGCAGCCAAGCGACTTTGCACGATGTGCACATCATCGGCGGCGGCCTCGCCGGAAGCGAGGCGGCGTGGCAGCTCGCGCAGGCCGGAGCGAAGGTGCGCCTGTCGGAGATGCGCGGCTCGGGCGCGATGACCCCCGCGCACCAGACCGACGGGCTGGCGGAGCTGGTCTGCTCGAATTCCTTCCGCTCCGACGACGACACGAAGAACGCCGTCGGTCTGCTCCACCACGAGATGCGCGCGCTCGGCAGCCTCGTGATGCGCGCCGGCGAAGTCGCGCGCGTGCCCGCGGGAAGCGCGATGGCGGTCGACCGGGACGTATTCTCGGCCGAGGTCGAGAAGGCTCTTCGGGAGCACCCCAACGTCACCATCGTGCGCGAGCGGGTCGACACCCTGCCCGAGGCCGGCCTCACCATCGTCGCCACCGGGCCGCTGACGGCCGAGGCGCTGGCGGCCAGCATCGTGCGCGCCACGGGAAGCGAGCGGCTCGCCTTCTTCGACGCCATCGCGCCGATCGTCCACCGCGATTCGATCGACATGAGCAAGGTGTGGATCCAGTCGCGCTGGAACAAGCGGACCGAGGCCTCGAACGAGGGTGGGGACTACATCAACTGCCCCATGACCAAGGAGCAGTACCTCGCCTTCCACCGCGGCCTCATGGAGGGCGAGAAGACCGAATTCAGGGAGTGGGAGAAGGACACCCCCTATTTCGACGGCTGCATGCCGATCGAGGTCATGGCCGAGCGCGGGGTCGAGACACTGCGTTATGGCCCGATGAAGGGCGTGGGGCTCGACAACCCCTTCGACACCTCGCCGGAGTTCCCGCAGGGGCGCTGGCCCTATGCGGTGGTGCAGCTGCGGCAGGACAACAAGCTCGGCACGCTGTGGAACATGGTCGGCTTCCAGACCAAGCTCAAGTATGCCGCTCAGATCGAGCTGTTCCGCACCATCCCGGGGCTCGAGAACGCCGAGTTCGCGCGGCTGGGGGGCCTCCATCGCAACACCTTCCTCAATTCGCCTGAGGTGCTCGACCGCCAGTTGCGCCTCAAGGCCGCGCCGCATATCCGCTTTGCCGGCCAGGTGACGGGCTGCGAGGGCTATGTCGAGAGCGCCGCGATCGGGCTGGTCGCCGGGATGATGACGGCGGCGGAGCTGGCGGGCCGTGCGTGGCAGCCGCTCCCCGCGACGACAGCACTGGGCGCGCTGCTCAGCCACATCACCGGCGATGCCGAGGCCGAGACTTTCCAGCCCATGAACGTCAATTTCGGGCTCTTCCCGCCGCTCCACGAGGTTGGCAAAAAGGTGCGCAAGGAAGCCTATACGAGCCGCGCCAAGGCTGACCTTGCACGCTGGATCGCCAAGCGCCGCGAGGCGGTCGCCGCCTGAGCCCTCAGCACTTGCAGGCGGGCTTCTTCGCCGCGGGCTTGGGTGCGGTGGTCGCGAATTCGGCGCGGGTGAGGCGCCCGTCCTTGTCCTTGTCCGCGCCCTCGAAGCGGTCGACGGTGGTCACCGCCCATTCCTCGAAGGTGAGGAGGTTGTTGCCGTCCTTGTCGAGCTTGCGAAAGCCATCGGTGCGGGTGGCGAGCATCTCGTTCCGGGTGATCAGATTGTCGCGATTGCGGTCAAGGTGATCGAAGCGCTGCTGTTCGCGGCTGCGTTCGGTAAGTTCCGGGGGGAGCGGGCCCTTCTGGCTGCCCGGATCGGCGAGCGGGAGGTTCATCGGGTCGGGCCTGGGCGAGGCAGGCGCGGGCGGCGGGGCGCCCTGCTCGATCGCAGCGCGGCCCTGCCACCAGAACACCCCGATCCCGGCGAGGGCCAGCCCCCCGAGCACTCCCAGCACCGCCTGTCGCAAAGGTCTGCCCCCCTCTTTGCTCCCGATCCCGGTGGCCTGACTACACGCAATCAGGCGCGAAAGATAGCGGCCCGCAGGGCAGCGAGCGGCGCGCCGCGGCCCTCCATCAGCGGGCGCCCGCCGCGCGCGAGCGCGCGCCGCGCGAGGCCGGCGAGCACCGCGAGGCCGCGCAGGTCGGCCGGCAAGCGCCCTGCCCGCGCCCCCTCCGCAAGGCCGACGGCGACCAGCACGGCGCGCTCGCCCGGGTCGGACACCCCTGCGGCAGCATCGGCGAGCGCCCAGCACCGCCCCGCCGCGCCCAGGCGTTCACCAGTCGCGGCGTCATCACTAAACGCGGCGAAGAACGCACCCCGCCCGGCCGCGAAGGCGGCGGCCTCGTCGGGGCCGAGCCGCTCGGCGGTGACGAGCACCTCCCAGCCGTCGACCATCGCCGCCAGCGCCGCCTCGCGCCCGGCCCAGTGCACCCCCAGCCCGTCGAGCACGGCATCCCCGCGCGGGCGCTCCGCGACGGGCTTGCCGAGCGCCTCGCGCCACCAGGCGAGCCGCATCTGCCCGAGCATCGGCTCGGTGGTGCGCGCGACGATCCGCGCCAGGCGCCGATCGAGGTGAAGAGCCATGCTTAACGGCGCACGCACCCGCCCGCCGCTCCACGCCAGCGCGAGCTCGGCCTCGGGGGGCAGGATGTCGGCGGAGGCGTCGGTCACGGTGCAAGCGCCTAGCCAGACGCGCGACGGCTTTGCAAGCGGGCTGTCCCGTCCCGGGACGATGGGCCAGTTTGATGACCGGGGGGCGGCGTTAGGATCTTGCTAACCATGATCCTTGGCGATGCGCTTACCAGACCCGCTTAAGGCCGGACGGTGAATCCGGATCGTCCGTGCATGGCGCGCGGGCTTCAGGGGAAGGGCACCGAACCGATGGGGCGTGACAATCAGGCTGGCAGGTCGTTCCTCGGACGACTGCTGCACGACGTTACCGCCAACACCCTCGCGATCGCCGCGGCCTCGCTGATGCCGCTGCTGGCGATGGTCGGCGGCGGGATCGACGCGAGCCGCTACTACATGGCCGCCGCCCGCCTCCAGGCCGCCTGCGACGCCGGTGCGCTCGCCGGGCGCCAGGCGATGGGCTCGGGCAACACCTTCACCACGGCCAACCAGCAGGTCGCGCTCAACTTCTTCGACCAGAACTTCAACGACGGCATCTTCGGCACCACCGGCCGCACCCGCAGCTTCACGATGGACACCTCGCGCCGGGTCAACGGCACCGCGAGCGCGACGCTGCCGACCACCGTCATGGGCGCCTTCGGCTACACGCAGTTCTCGCTCCAGGCGACGTGCAGCGCGGAAGTGAACATCTCGAACTCGGACATCATGTTCGTGCTCGACGTCACCGGCTCGATGGCCGATTGCCCCGACGGGTCGAACTGCAACTCGGGCTCGGGCTCGAAGATCGTCGCGCTGCGCAGCGCGGTGATGAGCTTCTACGACACCGTGCAGGCCTCGACCTCGCCCGCCGCGCAGGTGCGCTACGGGGTCGTGCCCTATTCGCAGCAGGTCAATGTCGGCTTCTCGATCCCGCGCGCGCACCTCGCCAACACCCACAGCTACCAGTCGCGCGTCGCGCGCTACAACCCGGCGGCGCTGCCGGGCGGCAATATCGGCGACCCCTACACCTACAGCGATGCGACCGAGTGGCTGCCGCGCAACACCGCGAACTTCAACACCGGCGGCACAAACAACTACCGCTTCCGCACCGACGGCAGCGCCGGGACCACCGCGCAAAGCGTGTGCACCAACTATCCCGGCACATACACGGTCTCGGTCAACGGCCAGAACGAGACGTGGGAGGTCTTCGCGACGACCCAGTGGGTGCTCGACCAGTGGTCGGGCGGCAGCTCCGACAACCGCGCCGGCTGCCGCGCGCGGGTGCGCAAGACCCGGCCTGCGACCCAGACCGATATCACCCCGCAGTTCCGCGACTGGATGTATTGCCAGGTCACCACCGGCGCGACGAACCCCTGCAACGTCAACAACCCGTCGGGCAGCCCGTCCGGCTGGGAAGCGGTCGACCTCACCACGGTCTTCGCGAGTCCCTACACCGTCAACATGCCGATCGGCACCAACGGGGCGATGACCGCCGTCAGCTGGGCGGGCTGCATCGAGGAGCCCGACACCGTCCTCACCGACACCTACAACCCGCAGCCCGCGAACGCCTTCGACATCGACATCAACCTCGTGCCGACCACCGACGCACAGCGCTGGCACCCGGCTTTGCAGAACGCCGTCTGGGAACGGCGTGACGGCAGCAACGACCGCACCACCGCGGCCGTGACCGACGCCGACCGCACCGCGGGAGGCCAGTCGACCACCCAGTCGCGTCCCGGCTGGGCCTGCCCGCCCGCCGCGTTGAAGCTGCGCGAGATCGCGACCGGCAAGCCGTTCACCCGCACCGATCTCCAGAGCTACGTCGACGCGCTGGTCCCGGGCGGCAACACCTATCACGACATCGGGATGGTGTGGGGCGCCCGCTTCCTGTCGCCGCGCGGCATCTTCGCCAGCGAGAACGCGACCGCGCCCAACGGCGACCCGATCGCCCGCCACATCGTGTTCATGACCGACGGCGTGCAGGTCAACAACGTCGAGAACTATTCGACCCACGGCGTCGAGTGGTGGGACCGCCGCATCACCGGCAACGGGGACGGCACCCGCGAGTTCAACCGCCGCGCCGCGCGTCTCCAGGCGATCTGCCGCGCCGCTCAGGCCGAGAACATCACCGTCTGGGTGGTCGCCTTCGGGACGTCGCTGACCAGCAACCTCACGTCCTGCGCCTCGCCGGGCCGCGCCTTCCAGGCGAACGACAGCGCGACGCTCCAGGCCCGGTTCCAGGAAATCGCCCAGAAGATCGCGCAGCTGAGGCTCACCCAGTGATGCGGCGGCAGGCCTCCCTCAGGCCGCGCGCGCTGCGGCGCCTTGCGCGTAACCGCGACGGGGTGACGATCGTCGAGTTCGCGATGGTCGGCCCGGTGCTGGTCCTGATGATCATGGGCCTGTTCGACATGGCGCACACCCAGTACACCAGCTCGGTGCTGTTCGGCGCGATGCAGAAGGCGGGCCGCGACCTCACGCTCGAGAGCGGCTTCACCCGCCAGTCGACGATCGACGCCAAGGTGCAGGACCAGGTCGCCGCGGTGATGCCGCGCGGCGCGACGGTGACCTTCCAGAAGCTCTCGCACTTCGACTTCACCGATGTCGACAAGCCCGAGGACTACACCGACCAGAACAGCAACGGGCGCTGCGACAACAACGAGCCCTATGTCGACAGCAACGACAACAGCCGCTGGGACGCGGATCGCGGCAAGGACGGGATCGGCGGCGCGCGCGACGTGGTGGTCTACCAGGCGACCGTCACCTACCCGCGCATCTTCCCGCTGTTCACGATGATCGGGCTTTCGCAGAACGTCACGCTGACCGCCTCGACCACGCTGCGCAACCAGCCCTTCGACGAGCAGAACAAGCGCATCACGACTGTCAGGAACTGCACATGACGCGGATCACCGCCCATCGCCTGCGGCGCCTCACCCGCCGCTTCGGACGCGACACCTCGGGCCTTGCACTGGTCGAGTTCGCCTTCGCCGCGCCGCTGGTGCTGAGCATGGGGATGCTCGGCACCGACACCGCGCTGATGGTCATCACCCACATGCAGGTCAGCCAGGTTGCCTCGCAGGTCGCCGACAACGCCTCGCGGATCGGCGAGCAGGACGTGCTCACCGCGCGCAAGGTGTTCGAGAGCGACGTCAACGACACCTTCATCGGCGCCGAGAAGCTGGGCGAGAACATCCGCATCTTCCAGCAGGGCCGCGTGATCGTCTCGAGCCTGCAGCGCAATTCCTCGGGCGGGCAGTGGATCAAGTGGCAGCGCTGCCGCGGCGCCAAGGTGTTCAATTCGAGCTACGGCGTCGAGGGCGCCGGCGCGACCGGCACCTCCTTCGCCGGGATGGGCGAGCCCGGCCGGCTCATCACCGCCTCGGCGGGAACCGCGGTGATGTTCGTCGAGGTCGCCTACGACTTCGATTCGATCACCCCGCTCAACCTCTTCGACAACCAGGTGATCCGCTACACCGCCGCCTTCAACGTGCGCGACAACCGCGATCTCAACAGCCTCTACAACTCGACGCCGGCAGCACCCGTGGCGCGCTGCAACGTCTACTCGGCGAACCGCCCGTAAGGATCGGGCGACCCGCCGAGCGAGCCGTCACGACTTGTAGCAGACCTTGCGCGCCGCCTCGGCGATCCGCGCGGCATCGATCAGCGCGAGCTTCTCGAGGTTGGCGGCATAGGGCAGCGGCACGTCCTCGTTGCACACCCGCAGGACCGGCGCGTCGAGGTGGTCGAAGCCCTCCTCCATGCAGATCGCGATGATTTCCGAGGCGATCGAGCAGGTCGGCCAGCCCTCTTCGGCGACGATCAGCCGATTGGTCTTGGCGAGGCTCCTGAGGACGGTCTCCTTGTCGAGCGGGCGCAGGGTGCGAAGGTCGATCACCTCGGCATCGATGCCCTCTTCGGCGAGCTTCGTCGCCGCATCGAGCGCGAGGCCGACGCCGATCGAATAGCTGACGATGGTGACGTCGCTGCCCTCGCGCACCACCCGCGCCTTGCCGATGGGGAGCACGTAGTCCTCGACATCGGGCACGTCGAAGCTGCGCCCGTAGACAAGCTCGTTCTCGAGGAAGACCACCGGGTCCTCGGAGCGGATCGCGGCCTTCATCAGCCCCTTGGCATCGGCCGCGTCATAGGGCGCGATGACGATGAGGCCGGGGACGCTCGCATACCACGGCCCGTAGTTCTGCGAGTGCTGCGCGGCGACGCGGCTGGCGGCGCCGTTGGGGCCGCGGAACACGATCGGGCAGCGCATCTGGCCGCCGCTCATGTAATTGGTCTTGGCGGCCGAATTGATGATGTGGTCGATCGCCTGCATCGCGAAATTGAAGGTCATGAACTCGACGATGGGCCTGAGGCCGCCCATCGCCGCACCGGTGCCGATGCCGGCAAAGCCGTATTCGGTGATCGGCGTGTCGATCACGCGCTTGGGGCCGAACTCGGCGAGCAGGCCCTGCGTGACCTTGTAGGCGCCCTGGTACTCGGCGACTTCCTCGCCCATCACGAAGACGCGGCCGTCGCGGCGCATTTCCTCGGCCATTGCGTCGCGCAAGGCCTCGCGCACCGTGGTGCTGGTGAAGGTCGTGCCTTCGGGAAGCGCGGCGTCGTGCGCGGGCGCGGCCCTGGCCATGAGCGGCTCGGCGGCGGGCTGGGCGCTGTTCCCCTCGCCCTTCCCTTCCTCGCCGCGCGCGGCGACCTCGGGTTCGGCCGCGGGAGGCGCGGGCGCGGGCGCGGAGGCGGGCTCCTCCCCTTCCCCGGCGATCAGCGCGATCACCGCGCCGACCGCGACATCCTCGGTCCCGGCGGGCACGAGGATCTTCTCGAGCACGCCTTCATCGATGGCTTCGAATTCCATCGTCGCCTTGTCGGTCTCGATCTCGGCGATGATGTCGCCCGGCTCGATCCGGTCGCCTTCCTGCTTGAGCCACTTGGCGAGCGTGCCCTGCTCCATCGTCGGCGAAAGCGCCGGCATCTTGAGTTCGATCCCCATGGCTCAGTATTCCTCCACCAGAACGTCGGTGTAGAGTTCGCTTGGCTTAGGCTCGGGCGAGGTTTCGGCAAAATCGGCAGCGGCGGCGACCTCGGCGCGGATCGCCTTGTCGATGGCCTTGAGGTCGTCCTCGCTCTTGCCCGCCTCGATCAGCACCTTCTTGAGACCTTCGATCGGGTCGTGATGGTCGCGCTGCTCCTGCACCTCCTCGCGGGTGCGATACTTGGCCGGGTCGGACATCGAGTGGCCGCGGTAGCGGTAGGTGTTGCATTCCATCAGCACCGGGCCCTTGCCCGCGCGGACATGGGCGAAGGCGACTTCGGCGGCGGCGCGGACCTCGAGCACGTCCATGCCGTTGACCTCCATGCCGGGAATGCGGAAGGCGGTGCCGCGGCGGTAGAAGCGCGTCTCGGCCGAGGAGCGCTTGCTCGCCGTGCCCATCGCGTACTGGTTGTCCTCGACCACGAAGACGATGGGGAGGTTCCACAGGGCGGCCATGTTGAAGGTCTCGTAGACCTGCCCCTGGTTGGCCGCGCCGTCGCCGAAATAGGCGAGGCACAGCCCGCCGTCCTCGTTGTACTGGTGCGCGAGCGCCAGCCCGCCGCCCAGCGCCACCTGCGCGCCGACGATGCCGTGGCCGCCGTAGAACTTGTGCTCGGTCGAGAACATGTGCATCGACCCGCCCTTGCCCTTGGAGATCCCCGCCTCGCGCCCGGTCAGCTCGGCCATGATGACCTTGGGATCGATCCCGTAGGCGAGCATATGGCCGTGGTCGCGGTAGCCGGTGATGACGGAGTCGCGCTCGTTGTCGAGCGCCGACTGGAGCCCGATCGCGACCGCCTCCTGGCCGATGTAGAGGTGGCAGAAGCCGCCGATCAGGCCGAGGCCGTAGAGCTGGCCGGCCTTCTCCTCGAAGCGGCGGATCAGCAGCATCTGGCGGTAGAACTCGAGCATCTCGGCTTCGGAGGCGGCGTAGCGCTTGTTCGCCTCGAAGGCCTCCTGAAGCGAGTGCAGGATGAAATCGGCATCGTCGCTCGCGGCAACGGATGAGCTCGCCCCTGGAGGCGCTTTGGGCTTTCGGGCCAAGTCGGTTATCCCTCTCATTGGCGCGCTCACGGGGAGGAGAAGCGCGCGTCCAAGTCCTGTCTCTATAGTCAGGGGCATGAGGGTGACGCAACGGCAAGAGGTTGCAGAAACCGGAAGCCGCATACGAAATCAGGGCAATGCGAAAAGGCCTTGCGCCGAAATCAGGGCGTGGTGACGGGTTTCTCGTCCTCGTCGAGGGTGATGACCACCTCGTCCTCGCGCATCACGCCGAGGTGCTCGCGCACCAGCTGGCTGGCGAGATCGGGGTCGGCCGCCTCAGGATCGAGCAGCTTGACGCGGTTGCGCAGCCCGTCGCGCTCGTGGGTGAGCTTGGCGATCTCGGCTTGGCGCGCCTCGAGCGCGGCGGCGTTCTCGCTCCAGGCGAGGAGCCCGGTGGGGCCGGCGACCGCGAAGCCGGCGAGCAGCAGCAGCGCGGCGAGCGCCACCAGCCGCTTCAGCCTGCTGTCTGTCCCCGCCCTGCGCATGGTGCCTGCCAAAATCCCCGGATGCTGCGGGTGCACAGAATCACACTTGGCCCCGTGCTGCAAGAACAATGCGATGATATGCGTGGGAATCCCCCGCTCTCAATAGGAGCGCGGCAGCCCGAGGACGTGTTCGGCGAGGTAGGAAAGGATGAGGTTGGTCGAGATCGGCGCGACGGTGTAGAGCCGCGCCTCACGGAATTTGCGCTCGACATCGTATTCCTCGGCGAAACCGAAGCCGCCGAAGGTCTGGACGCACATGTCCGCCGCCGCCCAGCTCGCCTCGGAGGCGAGGAGCTTTGCCATGTTTGCCTCCTCCCCCGGGTTGCCGCCCTCGTCATAGACCCGCGCGGCGTGGTGGACCATCAGCTCGGCGGCGCGCATCTGGGCATAGGCGCGCGCGATCGGGAACTGCACGCCCTGGTTCTGGCCGATGGGCCGCGCGAAGACGCTCCGGTCCTTCGCGTAGCCGGTCGCCTTCGCGATGAACCACTTGGCGTCCCCGATGCACTCGGCGGCGATCAGGATGCGCTCGGCGTTCATGCCGGAGAGGATGTAGCGGAAGCCCTTCCCTTCCTCGCCGATCAGCGAGGAGGCGGGGATGCGCAGGTCGTCGAAGAACACCTCGCAGGAGGAGTGGTTCATCATCGTGCGGATCGGCTTCACGGTCATGCCGTTGCCGAGCGCTGCCTGCATGTCGACGAGGAAGATCGAGAGTCCCTCGGTCTTGCTCGCCGCCTCCTCGCGCGGGGTGGTGCGGGCGAGGAGGAGCATGAGGTCGGAATGCTCGGCGCGGCTGGTCCAGATCTTCTGGCCGTTGACGACGTATTCGTCGCCGTCCCGCACCGCGCGGGTCTTGAGGCTCAGGGTGTCGGTCCCGCTGGTCGGCTCCGAGACCCCGAAGGCCTGCAACCGCAGCTCCCCGCTCGCGATGCGCGGGAGGTAGGCCGCCTTCTGCTCCGGCGAACCATAGCGCAGCAGGGTGTTCATGATGTACATCTGCGCATGGGCCGAGGAGCCGTTGCAGCCCGAGGCCTGGATCTCCTCCATGATCACGCAGGCCGCCTCGAGGCTCAAGCCGCTGCCGCCGTGCTCGGCCGGGATCAGCGCGGCGAGAAAGCCCGCCTTGGTCAGCGCATCGACGAACTCGGCCGGGTATTCGCGGGCCGCATCCTTCGCCCGCCAGTATTCCCCCGGAAAGCCGTCGCACAGCGCGCGCACCGCGCGGCGGATTTCGGCGAGTTCCTCGGGTTCGTGGGCAGACGTCGGCACGGGCATCCTCCTGTTCGCGGCGGGGATTGCCCGCTCGCGGGGGCGAAGTCCACCTCACCAATTTGCCTGCTTTCGGACAAGACGCGGGCGCTGGCAATCGGGTTTCGATCTGCTACTCAACAGCACGGACACGGGAGAATCCTCATGCAGATCATCGCTCACGACCCCGCACGCTTCGCCGACCTGCCCGGCTACCCCTTCGCCGAGAACTGGCTGACCATCGACCTCGGCGAGGGGCTGTCGGCGCGGATGCACTACCTCGACGAGGGGCCGAAGGACGCCCCGCCGGTGCTGCTGTTCCACGGCGAGCCCTCGTGGTCCTACCTCTACCGCAGGATGATCCCGCTGCTGGTCGAGGCGGGCCTGCGCTGCCTCGCCCCCGACCTCATCGGCTTCGGCAAGAGCGACAAGCCGGACGATCAGGCCTTCTACACCTATGCCCGCCACGTCGACTGGCTGAAGCAGTGGCGCAACGCCGTGGTGCCTGAGATCGCGGGGCTGTTCTGCCAGGACTGGGGCGGGCTCCTCTCCTTGCGCATGGTCGGGCAGGAGCCCGAGCGCTTCGCTTTCGTCGTCGCCAGCAACACCTTCCTTCCGACCGGCGGCGGCCAGGCCTCGCCGGGGTTCCTCGCGTGGCGCGAGTTCGCGCGCTCCTCGCCCGATTTCAAGATCGGCGGGATCATGGACCGGGGCTGCCAGACGACGCTCTCTCCGCAAGAGATCGCCGCCTATGACGCGCCCTTCCCCGACGAGCCGAGCAAGGCCGGCGCCCGGGCCTTCCCACAGCTCGTCCCGGTCGAGGACGACAAGGACGGGGTCGCCGAGAACAAGGCGGCATGGGAGGGCCTCGCCGGTTTCGACAGGCCCTTCCTCACGCTGTTCGGCGAGGACGACCCGGTGCTCGGGTCCGCGGGGCCGCTGCTTGCGAAGCGCATCAAGGGTGCCGCG
The DNA here is from genome assembly GCF_046452355.1 of Erythrobacter sp. NE805. Classification (NCBI taxonomy): domain Bacteria; kingdom Pseudomonadati; phylum Pseudomonadota; class Alphaproteobacteria; order Sphingomonadales; family Erythrobacteraceae; genus Erythrobacter; species Erythrobacter sp. NE805. The sequence goes on from NZ_JBKFDI010000002.1 coordinate 330,083, forward strand.
GGCCAGCCCCACGCGATGCTCCCGAAATGCGGGCACTTCAGCCAGGAGGATCACCCCGAGGCTCTCGCGCAAGGGGTGATCGACACGGCGCGGAAGGCCGGCTTCCTCGCTTGACCCCCACCGCGCCCGCCCCCGCCCCTGCCCTCGCCTACCTCACCCGCACGCAGGAGCGGGCGCTGGCGCTCACCATCGCGGTGGTGACCGCCAACGCCTATTACATCCACCCGATCATCGGCGACGTCGCGCGGGGCTTCGGGGTGGGCGAGGCGCAGATCGGGCTCGTGCCGGCGCTCAACCAGCTCGCGCTGGCGCTCGGCATCCTGCTGCTGCTGCCGCTCGGCGACTTCGCCTCGAACCGCAAGCTGTGCCTGATCTTCGTCGCCGCGCAGACCGCCTGCCTCGGGGGCATGGTGATCGCGCCGAACTTCGCGCTCTTCACCGCCGCCTCGACGCTGCTCGGCTTCGTCACCATCGCGCCCTACCTGATCCCGGCCTTCGCCTCGAAGCGGGTCGCGCCCGAGCGGCTGGGGCAGGTCACGGCACAGCTCACCGCGGCGGTGATCTTCGGCATCCTCGTGGCCCGCGTGGGCGCAGGGGTGGTCGCCGCGCGCACCGACTGGCACACGGTCTATGTCGGCGCCTTCGTGCTGATGCTGGCGGTGACGGCCTTCCTCCCCTTCGCCATGAAGAGCGAGGCCACCAGCCCCAAGCATCCGCCGGCGGGTTACGGCGCGCTGATCGCCTCGGTCTTCACCCTCGCCGCGAAGCACCCCGACATGCGGCTCTCGGCAGCGATGCAGGGATTGAATTTCGCGATCTTCACCGCGAGCTGGCTGGCGCTCTCGCTGCACCTCACCGGGCCCGAGATGGGCTACGGTACCGACGACGTGGGGCTGCTCGCCGCGATCACCGCGATCAGCGTCGTCACCACGCCGCGCATCGGGCGCTGGGCGGACCGGGTCGGCCCGCGCCGCGCGCGCATCGCGGCGGCCTGCGTGCAGTTCGCCGGCATCGCGCTCTACTACCCGCTGGGCTTCTCGATCTGGGCCGTGCTGGTGCCGCTGTTCCTCACCAACCTCGTCGGCCCGAGCATCGACGTGACCGGGCGCATGACGCTCTTCGCCCTCGCGCCGGATATCCGCACCCGGCTCACCACCAGCTACATCGTCATCATGTTCATCGGCGGCGCGATCGGCAGCGCGGCGGGCACGGCGGTGTTCGAGTGGGGCGGCTGGGGCGCGACCTGCGGGCTGCTGCTCGCCATGTCGAGCGCGGTCGTCGCGCTCGCCTTTCATGCCGAGCGGCGCTGGCGGCGCGCGCAGGAGGGATGATGGTGACCCCGGCGCGATTCGAACGCGCGGCCCTCAGATTAGGAATCTGATGCTCTATCCTGCTGAGCTACGGGGTCCCGGGGCGCTTCATAGCAGCCGGGGCCTACCTTTCAATTGCGTTTGTCCGGCGGCGCGACCGGGAAGGGCAGCGGGGCGACCGGCACGCCCTCCTCGATCAGCGCCTTCGCCTCGGCGAGGCTCGCCTGCCCGTGGATCGGGGCCTCGTCGCGCTCGCCATAGTGCATCCTGCGGGTTTCCTCGGCGAACCTGTCGCCGACCCAGGTGCTGTTCTTGAGGACCTCGGCCTGCACCTTGGCGAGCTGGCGAAGCGCCTTCTGGACCTCGGGCGCCATGGGCGTGTTCGCCATCGGCTGCGTGGCCGGGGCCGGGAGCACCTCCTGCCGCTGGTTGCCCTTGGCGGGCACCGCGGGGGCCATCGGCGCCTTGCTCACCTCGCCCGATCCGCAGGAGGGGCAGGCGAGAAGCCCGCGCGCGCGCTGGTCCTCGAAGTCGGCGGAGGAGCCGAACCACCCTTCGAAGCGGTGTCCGTCGGTGCAGGCAAGGTCGTAGACGATCATGGCGGGTCAGGATTTGGCGATTTCGCGGCGGTTGGCAAGGGAGGGCACCTGCGCGCGCACCTCGGCGATGCGGGCGAGGTCGATGTCGCAGAAGCCGAGCCCCGCCGCCTCGCCGCCCATGTCGAGCAGGACCTCGCCCCAGGGATCGACGACGAGGCTGTGGCCATAGGTCTCGCGTCCGTCCTCGTGGCGGCCCACCTGCGCGGCGGCGATGACGAAGGCCGAGGCCTCGATCGCGCGGGCGCGCAGCATCACGTGCCAATGCGCCGCGCCGGTGGGCTTGGTGAAGGCGGCGGGGAGCGCGATCGCATCGCAGCGCCGGTCGCCCAATGCACCGAACAGCGCGGGGAACCTCAGGTCGTAGCACACGGCGAGGCCGAGCCGCCCGAGCGGGGTGCCCTCCACCGTCACCACCTCGCGGCCCGGTTCGTAGGCATTGCTTTCGCGCCAGCTCTCGCCGCTCGCGAGATCGACGTCGAACATGTGGATCTTGTCGTAGGTGACCGGATCCACGGCTCCCTCGCCATGCCGGCTGAAATACATCGAGCGGTTCGCCCACTTGCCGCCCGCGCTGCGCACCGCCTGCGAGCCGAGCGCGATGTCGATCCCGAAGTCGCCGGCGTGATTGAAGAGCCTTTCGGTAACCTCGCCCGGTCCGCCGCTCTCGATCCACCCGCGCGCCCGCTCGCGGTCGCGGTCGAGCAGGATCGACATCTCGGGCGTGAACAGCACCTCGGCACCCTTCGCCGCAGCCTCCTCCGCCGCCTCCTCGATGGCGAAGAGATTGGCCTCGGGATCGATCCCCGAGGTCATCTGGAGCAGCGCGATCCTCGGCATCAGCCCGCCAGAAGCACGTCGAGCTTGCCCGCGCGTTCGAGCGCCGCGAGGTCGTCCGAGCCGCCCACGTGGACGTCGCCAATGAAGATCTGCGGCACCGTCATCGCGCCCGGCGCGCGGGCGAGCATCTCGTCGCGGCCCGGGCCTCCCATGGTGATGTCGTGCTCGGTGAAGACCGCGCCCTTGTCGGTCAGCAGGCGCTTGGCGCGCACGCAGAAGGGGCAGGCGAACTTGGTGTAGATGTCGATCTTCGGGGCAGCCATCGTGACCTCTTGAAAGCGTGTCTCGCCGAACCAGATAGGGCGGGTCGCCGCGTTTCGCCAGTCCCGGGAGACGCGGGGGCGCCAAGGCGGGTGCTGCATCCGGCAGGCCCGCGTCACGTTGCATCGCTCATCAGAGGATTTGCACCTATGTCCCGTTTCGATTTCACCCCCTACCGCCGCTCCACCGTGGGCTTCGACCGCCTGTTCGACCTGCTCGAGAACCAGGCGCGGCTCAATGCGGGCGACAACTACCCCCCCTTCAACATCTCGCGCCGCGGTGAGGACAACTACCGCATCACCCTCGCCGTCGCCGGCTTCCGCCCGGCCGATATCGACATCACCGCGCAGCAGAACCTGCTCGTCGTGCAGGGCAAGAAGCGCGAGGAGAGCGAGGACGGCGCCGAGCTGATCCATGTCGGCATCGCCAACCGCGGCTTCGAGCGCCGCTTCGAACTCGCCGATTTCGTGCGGGTCGAGCGCGCGGACCTCGCCGACGGCCTCCTCGTCATCGACCTCGTGCGCGAGGTGCCCGACGCGATGAAGCCCCGCAAGATCGCGATCGGCGGAACCGCGACGCTCACCGCGGTGCCCTCGGGCGAGAGCGACGCGGCCTGAGGCCGGGCGCCAAGCGGAAAGCCGAGAAATGAAATGGGGGCGGGCCTTGCGGTCCGCCCCCGCGACTTGCGTCGCCTCGCATGGTCCTGTCCGTCCGGGTCGCAGAAGACGTACAAGACCAGGCAAGCTCGTGGATCGCGGGCAGGAGGCGGGTGATGCGGCCCGCGCGTCCCCTTGTCCGGGACGGCGAACCCATGGCCCCCTGAAGCCTCACGAAACGTGAAAAGCTGCCCTCCGTCTAATGCGGAATGACGACGGCGCGCAAGGCCTATCTGCAAGCCCTGCGAGCCTCGCAGCGGGACTGATGCTTGCGAAACAAGGGCTTGCAACATTTAGCGAAATCACCCTGCCGGTGCTTCGCGGCGCCGTCCCGGAGCGGGACAGCGGCGACGGCTTATCCCCTGCCAAATATGACAGGAAGGTGTCAGACGAGTCGCGACTGCTCGAGCGCCGCGGCGATGAAGCCGGCGAACAGCGGGTGCGGATCGAAGGGCCGCGACTTCAATTCGGGGTGGAACTGCACGCCGACGAACCACGGGTGGTCGGGCCGCTCGACAATCTCGGGGAGCAGCCCGTCGGGGCTCATGCCGGAGAAGATCAGGCCCTGCTTCTCGAGCGGCTCGATGAAGGCGCTGTTGACCTCGTAGCGGTGGCGATGGCGCTCGGAGATCAGCTCCGCCCCGCCGTAGATGCGCGAGGTGTGGCTGTTGGGACTGAGCTTCGCCGGATAGGCGCCGAGCCGCATCGTGCCGCCCAGGTCCCCGCCCTCGGCGCGGCTCTGGAGCCCTTCCGCGCTCATCCACTCGGTGATGATGCCGACCACCGGCGTGTCGGTGGGGCCGAACTCGGTCGAGGAGGCGTGCGCGAAGCCCGCCGCGCGCGCGCCCTCGATGCAGGCCATCTGCATCCCGAGGCAGATGCCGAAGAACGGCACGCCGCGGGTGCGGGCGAAGCGCACGCTCGCGATCTTGCCCTCGCTGCCGCGCTCGCCGAAGCCGCCGGGGACGAGGATGCCGTGCATCGGCTCCAATGCGGCGATGATCTCGCTGTCGTCGTCGCCCTCGAAGATCTCGGCGTCGATCCACTTGATGTTGACCTTGACCCGGTTGGCGAGCCCGCCGTGGATCAGCGCCTCGTTGAGGCTCTTGTAGGCGTCCTGCAAGCCGACATACTTGCCGACGACCGCGATCGTGACCTCGCCCTCGGGGTTGAAGTGGCGGTCGGTGACATCCTCCCACGCGGAGAGATCGGGCGCGGGCGCGTCGGTGATGCCGAAGGCGCGCAGCACCTCGCGGTCGAGGCCCTCGGCGTGGTATTGCTGCGGCACCGAGTAGATCGAGGGCGCGTCCAATGCCGGGATCACCGCCTCGGCGCGCACGTTGCAGAACTGCGCGATCTTGCGGCGGTCGCTCTCGGGTATGGGGTGCTCGGCGCGGCACAGCAGGATGTCGGGCTTGATCCCGAGCGCGGCAAGCTCGCGCACCGAGTGCTGGGTCGGCTTGGTCTTCAGCTCGCCCGCCGCCTTGATGTAGGGCACCAGCGTGACGTGGACGCTGACCGTCTGGAACGGCTCGAGCTCGTTCCGGAGCTGGCGGATCGCCTCCATGAAGGGCAGCGATTCGATGTCGCCCACCGTCCCGCCGATCTCGCACAGGATGAAGTCGTGGTCGTCCTGGTCGGCGAGCGCGAAGGCCTTGATCGCGTCGGTGACGTGCGGGATCACCTGCACCGTCGCGCCGAGATAGTCGCCCCGCCGCTCGCGGGCGATGATGTCGCGGTAGATGCGGCCCGAGGTGATGTTGTCGCTCTGGCGCGAGGAGACCCCGGTGAAGCGCTCGTAATGCCCGAGGTCGAGGTCGGTCTCCGCCCCGTCGTCGGTGACGTAGACCTCGCCGTGCTGGTAGGGGCTCATCGTGCCCGGATCGACGTTGAGGTAGGGGTCGAACTTGCGGATGCGGACCTTGTAGCCGCGCGCCTGGAGCAGCGCCGCGAGCGATGCCGCCATGAGACCTTTGCCGAGCGAGGAGACCACGCCGCCGGTGATGAAAATGTACCGCGCCATGGGATTCGGGCCTTAAGCAAACAAGAGGATTCGGGGCAAGCGGATTGCAGCCGCACGCGCGGCGCCATCCACAGCGGTGTGGCCGGGAGAAGCGAGGGAGCGGTAAGGCGCTCCCTCGGGACGCTTACTGCGCGGGCGCCGGAGCGGGAGCCTCGGCAGGCGCGGCCGCGCCGCTCGGGGCCGGGGCCGGATCGGCGAGCAGGTCGGGCGCGGCGGCGGGCACGTTGCGGTCGAGCGTGCTCGTCACCCCGCCGACCCGGCTCTCGCGCACCGCGAGCGCGGCGAGGATGATCGAGAGCGTCACGAAGGCGATCGCCAGCCACTTGGTCGAGCGGCTCAGGAAGTCCGCTGCCCCCCGCGCGCCGAAGGCACCGCCCGGACTCGAGCCGATGCCGAGCCCGCCGCCTTCGGAGCGTTGCATCAGCACCACGCCGACCAGCGCGGCGGCCACGAGGGCCTGGATCACGGTGAGGAACAGGAAAACGGACATGAAGTGCTCTCGCGGCTGGGCGCGTCACGACACGCCCGGTGATTGTTGCGCGCCATGTAGGGCCGCAATCCCCTCCCGGCAAGCCCGGGCGGGTCGGCTCTCCCGGCTCAGCTCTCGAGCGGGTCGCTCGCGGCGAGCGCGATGCCCATGAAGCTGTCGGCGGTGAGGCTCGCGCCCCCGACCAGCGCCCCGCCCACCTCGGGCACGGCGAAGATCGCGGCGGCGTTGTCGGGCTTGACCGAGCCGCCGTAGAGGATGCGCACCTCCGGGCCGTGCTCCGGCCCAAGAAGCTCGATGAGCAGCGCGCGGATCTCGGCGTGCATCGCGGCGATGTCCTCGGTGGTCGCGGCGATGCCGGTGCCGATCGCCCAGATCGGCTCGTAGGCGATGCACAGGCGGTCAGCGAGCTCGGCGGGCATGGCGTCCACCGGCGGCAGCGAGGCGGCGAGCTGGGCGCGCACGAAGCGGGCCGCGCCGCCCGATTCGCGCGTTGCGAGGCTCTCGCCGCAGCACATGATGACCCTGAGGCCCGCAGCGAAGGCGGCCTCGGCCTTGGAGCGCACCAGCGCATCGCTCTCGGCGTGGTCCTGGCGGCGCTCGGAATGGCCGAGGATGACGAAGGTCGCGCCCGCATCGGCGATCATCGCCGCCGAGATGTCCCCGGTGTGCGCCCCGCCGTCGGCGTGGTGGCAGTCCTGCGCGCCGACCGCGATCTGCTCGGCCTCGCGGTGGATCGGGTGGATCAGCGTGTAGGGCGGCGCGAGCGCCACCTCGACCTTCATGTGGCGCTGCGCCGCGCGATCGATGGCGCGCGCCTCGGAGAGCATCGCGCGGGTGCCGTGCATCTTCCAGTTTCCGACGATGTAGGGTCGGCGGGTCATGCTTTTGTCCTGCACCTTGTTATTATTGAGAGGGATAGCCGGGGGCGGCTCCGTGATTCTCGGTTTTGCTGTAGTGCCCCGGGGCCGCGTCCGCTAGCCGGGGACGGCGCGACTGTCAAAACCCGCGGTGACCTGTTGCCGCGCGGTCGCAGGGCCTCTAAAGCGCGTGCCGCAAACGCGGTGCCGGGCGCACCGTGCCGTCAGCCAGCCTGGGATCGGGTCCGAACACAGATGATTTCCTTCTTCCGCCGCTTTTTCGCCTCGAAGGTCGGGCTCGCGATCGCGCTGGCCTTTCTGGCGCTGATGGGCCTCGCCTTCGCGGCCTCGGACATCACCGGGCGGACCTTCGGCGGCATCGCCGCGACCGACCGGATGGCGGTGGTCGGCGGCGAGGCGATCCCGGTCACCGAGCTGACCACCGGCGCCAACACCGCGCTCGAGCAGGTGCGCCAGCAGAACCCGACGCTGACCATGCCCGAATTCGTCGCCGGGGGCGGCTTCGACGAGGTGGTGAGCCAGATCATCGACCGCTTCGTCATCGCCGAATATGCGCGAGCCCATGGCCTGCGCGCGGGCGAGAACCTCGTCAACAGCGAGATCCTCAAGATCGGCGCCTTCCAGGGCCTGACCGGGGCCTTCGACGAGAAGGCCTATCTCGCCGCGATCGGGCGCCGCGGGCTCACCGACAAGAGCTTCCGCCGCGGGCTCGAGGGCGACCTCCTCGCCCAGCAATTGCTCGCGCCCGCCGTCGCCGCGCCGCTGCTCCCCGAGAAGATCGCGCGTCAATATGCCTCGCTCGTGCTCGAGAAGCGCAAGGGCGAGATCGCGCTGGTCCCGGCGGCGGCCTTCGCCCCGGCGGGCAATCCGACCGACGCGCAGCTTACCGCGTGGTATGCCGAGAACCGCACCCGCTTCATCCGCCCCGAGCGGCGCACGCTGCGCTTCGCGGTGTTCGGCGCCGACACGCTGAAGGTGAATGCGACGCCCACCGCCGCCGAGATCGCGGCGCGCTACCAGAAGGACGCCGCCAAATATGCCGCGAGCGAGAAGCGCGCGCTGACCAGCTTCGTCGTCCCGACGCAGGACGCCGCCAAGGCCCTCGCCGCGCGCATCCGCGGCGGCGCGGCGCTCGAGACCGTCGCGCGCGAGGCCGGCTTCACCGCCTCTAAGGGCGAGGCCCGCGACCAGGCCGCGCTCGCCTCGGCGACCAGCAGCGCCTTCGCGAAGAATGCCTTTGCCGCCGCGCAGGGCGGCGTCGTCGAGCCCGCGCAGGGCCAGCTCGGCTGGTATGTCGCCCGCGTCGACCGGGTCGAGCGGATCGCCGCCCGGAGCCTCGCCCAGGCGACCCCCGAGATCACCGAGGCGCTCACCGCCGAGAAGCGCACCGCCGCGATCGCCGACCTCGTCGCCGAGATCGAGGGCGAGGTCGACGGCGGCACCGCGCTCGCCGAGGTCGCGAAGCAATACGGCCTCAAGGTCGAGACCACCCCGGCGCTGCTCGCCGACGGCACGGTGTTCGGCCAGCAGGGCGCGACGATCGTGCCCCAGCTCGCCCCCGTCCTCCAGACCGCCTTCCAGATGGAGGAGAGCGAGCCACAGCTCGCCGAGGTCGTCCCGGGCCGCGACTTCGTGATCTTCGAGGTCGCGCGGGTCGAGGAAGCCTCCGCCCCGCCGCTCGGGCAGGTGCGCGAGGCCGCGATCGCCGGCTGGAAGCGCGCGCAGGGCGCGGTGCTCGCCAAGCAGGCCGCCGACCGGATCCTCGCCAAGGTGCGCGGCGGCATGAGCCTCGACGCCGCGCTCGCCGCCGAGAACAGGCCGGGCTTCGAGCGCGAGAAGATCGACCTCGAGCGCCGCCAGCTCCTCGCCCAGCGCCAGCAGCGCGTGCCCGCCCCGCTGGTGCTGCTGTTCAGCATGGCCGAGGGCACCGCCAAGACGCTCGAGGCGCCGCGCGACATCGGCTGGTACATCGTCGCGCTCGAGGACATCAGCACCCTGCCGATCGACAAGGAGCCGGGGCTCGTCGCCCAGACCCGCCAGCAGCTCGGCCAGGCGCTCGCCGAGGAATATCGCGAACAGGCGACCGCCGCGATGCGCAAGGAGCTGGGCGTGACCCGCAACGCCGAGGCCATCGCCGCGGTCCGCCGCCAGCTCGCCGGCGAGCAGCAGCAGTAAGCGCGAGCCCCGTGACCGCCGCCGGACTGCCCGAGAACGCCGCCGCCGCGATTCCCCGCCTCGCCGAGGGCAAGCCCGCGCTGGTGTGGCGCCGCATCATCGCCGACAGCGACACGCCGGTCGGCGCGGCGCGGCGGCTGATCGTGCCCGGGCGCGGCGACTTCCTGCTCGAGAGCGTCGAGGGCGGCGAGGTGCGCGGGCGATACAGCCTGCTCGGGCTCGACCCCGACCTCGTGTTCCGGGCCGAGGGCCCGCGCGCCGAGATCAATCGCAACTGGAAGACCGACCGCGCGGCCTTCGCCCCGCTCCCCGGCGACGCGCTGGCCGAACTGCGCGCGCTCGCCGCGGCCTGCCGCATCGACCCCATGCCGGAAGGGCTCCCCCCCGCCCTCGCCTGCCTCGTCGGCTATCTCGGCTACGAGACCATCGGCCTCGTCGAGACCCTGCCGCGCGCGCCTGACAGCCCGCTCCAGCTGCCCGACATGCTGTTCGTGCGGCCGACGGTGATCCTCGTCTTCGACGGGCTGACCAACGCGCTCTTCGCGATCGCGCCGATCTGGGAGGCGAGCGACGCGCAAGCCGCGGTCGCGCGCGCGGGCGAGCGGATCGATGCGACGCTGAGCCAGTTGGGCACGGGCATGCCCGCCGAGGTCCGCGAGGGCCTGCCCGAGAGCCTCCCCGACCTCGCCCCCGTCATCGCCCCCGAGGACTACAAGGCGATGGCCCTCAAGGCGAAGGACTACATCCTCGCCGGCGACATCTTCCAGGTGGTCCTCGCCCAGCGCTTCACCTGCCCCTTCACCCTGCCCCCGCTGGCGCTGTACCGGGCACTCAGGCGGGTGAACCCCTCGCCCTTCCTCTACTTCCTCGACCTCCCCGGCTTCGCGCTGGTCGGCTCCTCGCCGGAAATTCTTGTGCGCGTCCGCGAGGGCGAGGTCACGATCCGCCCGATCGCGGGCACCCGCCCCCGGGGGGCGAGCCGCGAGGAGGACCTCGCCAACGAGGCCAGCCTCCTCGCCGATCCCAAGGAGCGGGCCGAGCACCTCATGCTCCTCGACTTGGGGCGCAACGATGTCGGCCGGGTCGCGGCGGCGGGCACGGTCGAGGTGACCGGCAGCTTCACCATCGAGCGCTACAGCCACGTGATGCACATCGTCAGCAACGTGATCGGGCGGCTCGACCCGGCGAAGGACTCGCTCGACGCGCTGTTCGCAGGGTTCCCGGCCGGAACGGTCTCGGGCGCGCCGAAAATCCGCGCCTGCGAGATCATCGCCGAATTGGAGCCCGAGACCCGCGGCGCCTATGCCGGGGGCGTGGGCTATTTCGCGCCCGACGGCTCGCTCGATTCGTGCATCGTGCTGCGCACCGCAGTGGTCAAGGACGGGGTGATGCACGTTCAGGCGGGCGCCGGGATCGTCGCCGACAGCGAGCCCGACTACGAGCTCGCCGAATGCCGCGCCAAGGCCGGGGCGCTGATCGCCGCCGCGCGCGAAGCCGTGCGCGTCGCGGGCGAGCCGGGATACGGGCAATGAGGCGCCTCGCGATCCTCGCGGGCGTCCTCCTCGCCCTCGCCGCCTGCTCCGAGAGTCCCGAGGGCCAGCCGGTCACGCGCACCGCGCTCGACGGCTCGGTCGAGGCGAGCCCCGAGCCCGCCGCCACCGCGACGCCCGAGCAGGCGCTCGGTCCCTCGGCCTGCGAAAGCGTGACGTTCGAGGACGCGGCGCTCACTCACTGCATCGCCGATCCCGCACAGCACCGCATCGGCATGGCGAATGTCGGCCCCGACAAGCAGCCCTTCGGCAGCCTCGCCAAGTTCGCCGCGACCGTCGATCCCGCCACCATCGCCTTCGCCATGAACGGCGGGATGTATGGCGACGACCTTAAGGCGCTCGGCTACTACGTCGAGAATGGCGAGCGGATGAAGGAACTCGACCGGGGCGAGGGCGCCGGCAATTTCTACATGAAGCCGAACGGGGTGTTCTTCGGCAGCGGCGGCTCCTGGAAGGTCATGGGGAGCAACACCTTCTTCAACACCGTCGGCGACCGGCCCGAGTTCGGCACCCAGTCGGGCCCGCTGCTGCTCGACAATGGCAAGATGCACCCCGAGGTGCAGGACAACGGCCCCTCCAAGGCAATCCGCAACGCCGTGGGCGTCGGCCCGGACGGAAGAGCGCATTTCGTGATCAGCGACACGCCGGTGAGCTTCGGCCAGCTCGCGCGTTATTATCGCGATGTGCTGAAGGTTCAGAACGCGCTCTACCTCGACGGCGCGGTGTCCTCGCTGTGGGACCCGGCAGGCGGGCGGCAGGACGGCGGGCGCGTCGGGCCGATCATCGTGGTGACCAGGCGGGGGGCGGCGTCTCCACCCGCGGCTGTCCAGCCTGCCTCATCTCCGGCAGATTGACCTTGTCCGGCATGGAGGAAGATCTTCTGATGGTGGCCGCGATCACGCTTTTGGTGGTCGGTGTGGATTACCAATACAAGTGGAAAATCCCCCCCGAATACTTCGTGAACCACATTCTCGATGTTAGGAAACGTATCTTCTTCGAAACATACGAACATATTTTCCGTTTCTGCGGCCTCGCATTTCTCTGGTGCGGTTTCGTAGGTATCTACTTCTTGCGTGAGTCTGCTGACAGTTTTGAATTCTTGGCGGCATGCCTTGTAGTGATCATCGGCGGCATCTTGTACATATCGAAGGACGGTTGGATGTTTCTGATGAAAAAGAAGAACAAGTGATGACGGCATGAGCGAGATTGCCGAACCCTTGCGATTCCGCATCGAGCCGACTGAGGCGGACTGGCGCGCGGCCAGCTGGCTGCTCCTGCGCCACCGCTGGAGTCTGCAGCGCCTGGTCCTCGGCTTCCTTGGTCTGTGGATCTTCTATGCGGCGCTCCTTATCGGACTCGACACCTACAACCATGGCTGGAACCGCGAGCGGGCGCTGGGCAGCCTTCTCGAGGGCGCCCAATACGGCGCGTTCGTCTGGCTCTTCATCGTCGTTCTGGTGATTGCGTTCCTGCCGCGCCGCGTCCGCAAATCGCTGGCCGAGGCGCGGCGGCTCGGGTCGGGGGCCGACATGGCCATCGATGCGCAGGGCCTGCGCCTCACGACCGCGATCGCGGAAGTCACCCTCGCATGGCCGCAGTTCAGGCGCTGGCACGAGAACGCGAAGGTCATGTCCCTCGCCGTCAGCGAGAGGGATGCCCTGCTCCTGCCCAAGGCGCAGATCGACCCCGCCATCATCGACGCGGTGCGAAATCACCTCATCGCAGCCCAAGTGGAACGCGGCATCACATGATCCTCGTCATCGACAATTACGACAGCTTCACCTTCAACCTCGTCCATTACCTCATGGAGCTGGGCGCAGAGGTGCGGGTGGAGCGCAACGACGCGCTGACCGCGGCCGAGGCGATCCGGACCAACGCCGCAGGCTTCCTCATCTCGCCCGGCCCCTGCACGCCCAACGAGGCAGGGATCAGCCTCGATCTCGTCGCGGCCTGTGCGGATGCGGGCAAGCCGCTCATGGGCGTGTGCCTCGGGCACCAGGCGATCGGGCAGCACTTCGGCGGGACGGTCCAGCGCGGCGGGCTGATGCACGGCAAGACCTCGCCGGTCACGCATGACGGGACGGGAGTGTTCGAGGGGCTCCCCTCCCCCTTCATCGCCACGCGCTATCACTCCCTCGAGGTGGTCGATGTACCGGAAGAGCTCGTCGCCAACGCGCACGCCGAGACGCCGGGGAGCGATCACCCGAGCGTCATGGGCTTCCGCCACGCCTCGCTCCCGATCCATTCCGTACAATTCCACCCCGAGAGCATCGCCACCGAACACGGCCACGCCCTGCTCGCCAATTTCGTGCGGCTTTGCGGGATCGATCCGGTGCTCCCCGCAAGGCTCACCGCATGAGCCTGCTCCCTGCGGTCGGACCCGAGCCCTTCACCGAGGCCGAGGCCGAGGCGGCCTTCGGCATCCTGCTCGACGGCGCACCGTCCGAGGAGGAGATCGCCGCCTTCCTCGTCGCCCTCTCCGAGCGTGGGGAGACCGCCGAGGAGATCGCGGGCGCCGCCCGGGCGCTGCGGGCGCGGCTGATCCCCATAAGCGCGCCCGAGGGGGCGATCGACGTCTGCGGCACGGGGGGCGATGGGCACCACACGCTGAACGTCTCGACCGCGGTGAGCCTCGTCGTCGCCGCCTGCGGGGTCCCGGTCGCCAAGCACGGCAACCGCGCGGCCTCCTCGAAGGCGGGCGCGGCGGACACCTTGGAAGCGCTCGGCCTCGACATGGACGCAGCCGGGCGCACCGCGGAGAAGACGCTGGCCGAAGTCGGCATCTGCTTCCTCTTCGCGAAGAACCACCACCCGGCGATGGCGCGCATCCAGCCCATCCGCCAGAAGATCGGCAAGCGGACGATCTTCAACCTGATGGGCCCGCTCTCGAACCCCGCTCGGGTCGCGAGCCAGCTGATCGGCATCGCCCGGCCCGCCTATGTCCCGATCTATGCGGGCGCGATGGCGCGGCTTGGCACCGGCCGCTCGCTGATCGTCTCGGGCGACGAGGGCCTCGACGAACTCAGCCTCGCGGGCGGCAACGAGGTCGCGGTGGTGACCGGCAACGCCTTCCGCATGGAGCGCATCGACGCGGGCGCGGCGGGCCTCCCCCACGCCCCGATCGAGGCGATCCGCGGGGACGACGCGAAGCACAACGCGGCGGCCCTGAAGGCGCTCCTCATGGGCACCCCCGGTCCCTACCGCGACGCGGTGCTGTTCAACGCCGCCGGTGCGCTGACCGTCGCCGGGCGCGGGTCCGACTGGCAGAGCCGCGCGGCGCTGGCCGCCGAGGCGCTCGACTCGGGCGCGGCGCTCGCCCTGCTCGAGAAGTGGATCGCGCTCGCAAAGTAGGCCCGTTCGTGTCGAGCGAAGTCGAGACACCCCGGACAAGCCTCTCGACTTCGCTCGAGGCGAACGGCAAAGGCATGGACCGATGAACAAGCTCGAGGAAATCTGCGCCACCAAGCGCGAAGAGGTCGCCGCCCGCAAGGCCGCCACCACCCCCGCGCAGCTCGAGGAGCGCGCGCGCGCCCGGACCGCCCCCCGCGGTTTCGAGGCCGCCCTGCGCGCGCGCGCCGCCTCCGGTTACGCGCTCATCGCCGAAATCAAGAAGGCGAGCCCCTCCAAGGGCCTGATCCGCGCCGACTTCCGCCCCGCCGACCACGCGCGGGCCTACGAGGCAGGCGGCGCCGCCTGCCTCTCGGTGCTCACCGACGCGCCCTACTTCCAGGGGCACGAGGACTACCTCGTCGCCGCCCGCGCGGCCTGCAATCTGCCCGTCCTGCGCAAGGACTTCATGGTCGACCCCTGGCAGTGCCTCGAGGCGCGCGCCATCGGCGCCGACGCGATCCTCGTCATCGTCGCCGCCCTCTCCGACGCGCAGATGGCCGAGATCGAGGCCGCCGCCACCGAACAGGGCATGGACGTCCTCGTCGAGGTCCACGACGAGGCGGAAATGGCCCGCGCCGCCGCGCATCTCCGCTCGCGCCTCATCGGGGTCAACAACCGCGACCTGAAAACCTTCACCACGGACCTCGCCACCACCGAGCGCCTCGCCCCGCTCGCGCCGCAAGGCACGCTGCTGGTCGGCGAGAGCGGCATCAACACCCGCGCCGACTGCGACCGCCTCGCCGCCGCAGGCGTGCGCACCTTCCTCGTCGGCGAAAGCCTGATGCGCGCTGACGATATTGCGAGTGCCACCCGCGCCCTCATCGGGACAGAACAGGCGGCATGACCAAGCTCACCCACCTCGACGAGACCGGCGCGGCGCGGATGGTCGATGTCGGCGGCAAGCCCGCGACCCAGCGCCGGGCGGTCGCCTCCGGGCGCATCACGATGTCGCCGGAGGCCCTCGCCGCGATCCGCGCGGGCAACGCCCCCAAGGGCGACGTCCTCGCCACGGCACGGATCGCCGGGATCATGGCTGCCAAGCGCACCGGCGAGCTGATCCCGCTGTGCCATCCCTTGGGGCTCGAGGCGGTGACGGTCGATTTCGCCTTCGAAGACACCGCCATCCGCGTCACCGCCGCGGCCTCGCTGACCGGCAAGACCGGCGTGGAAATGGAAGCGATGACAGCCGCTTCGATCGCACTGCTCACGATCTACGACATGGCGAAGGCGATCGACAAGGGCATGGTGATCTCCGAGGTGCGCCTGATCGCGAAGACCGGCGGCAAGTCGGGCGACTGGACCGCGCCGGAACCCCTCGGCGCATGAACGCGCCGCTCGGCCTCGAGGAGGCGCAGGCCCGCCTGCTCGCCCTCGCCCCTACGCTCCCTTCCGAGATCATCCGCACCGACGCCGCGCTCGGCCGCATCCTCGCCGCGGACCTCGTCGCCGCGCGCACCCAGCCCGCCGCCGACCTCTCGGCGATGGACGGCTATGCGCTCGCCCCCGGGGAGGGGCCGTGGCGGCTGGTCGGCGAGAGCCGCGCCGGGGCGCCCTATCGCGACGTGCTCGCGACCGGCGAATGCGTGCGCATCTCGACCGGGGCGATGGTTCCGCCCGGCGCCGACCGCGTGCTCCTCCAGGAGGACGCCCTCGACGCGGACGGCCGGATCATCGCGACCGATCTCCCCCCGCCCGGACGCCACATCCGCCCGCGCGGCTTCGACTTCCACGCGGGCGACCGGCTGCTCGGCAAGGGCACGCGCATCACCCCCGGGCGGCTCGCCCTCGCGCTCGCCGCCGGGCACGGGACGCTCGCCGTCACCCGGCGGGTGCGCGTGGCGGTGATGGACTCGGGCGACGAGCTCAGCCCCGATCCCGCCGCCTGCCTCCCCCACCAGGTCCCGGCGAGCAATGCCGCGATGCTCGCCGCGATGCTTGGGGAGCTCGGTTGCGAGGTCACGCGCATCGGCCCGGTGCCCGACGACCGCACAGCGCTAGCCGCGGCGCTCGCCGAGGCCGAGGGCGCCGACATCCTCGTCACCTCGGGGGGCGCCTCGGTGGGCGATCACGACCTCGTCAAGCCCGCGCTCGCCGAGTGGGGGGCCGAGACCGCCTTCTGGCGGGTCGCGATCAAGCCGGGCAAGCCGCTGCTGGTGGCGACGCGCGCCAAATTGGAGGGGGGCGCGCAGGTGATCCTCGGCCTCCCCGGCAACCCGGTCTCGAGTTTCGTCACCGGCTTCCTCTTCGCCCTGCCGCTGGTGCGCGCCGCGCAAGGGGACCCCGCGCCGCTCCCCCGCGCCGAGACGCTGGTCGCGGGCGAGGAGCTCCCCGCGATCGGCCCGCGCCGCGAGTTCCTGCGCGCGGTGCGGAGCGGCAACGCGGTGCGGCTCGCCGGCTCGCAGGACTCCTCGGCGCTCTCGGCACTGGCCGCGGCGGACTGCCTGATCGACCGCGCCGCCCACGCGCCCGCGCTGCCGGCTGGAGCTGCGGTGACGGTCGTCATGCTCCGGAATGGCTGAATTGCGCGGGTTTGCCGTCGGCGCCTGTTGACAGCTTTCCCACAGTTGCCTATTCGTTCCTTGTTCGTTCACCTTAAGAACGAACAGAGTGCAGCAACGCACCGGTAAGGTGCCTCTTGGCGCACGCAAGGGATTGGCACGGCGGCTCCCCGCAGGGTCCGTCGTGGGTGCGACCACAGGAGTCTAGACCAATGCTGACCGCAAAACAGCGCGAGCTCATCGTCTTCATCCAGCAGCGGCTGGAGGAGACCGGCGTCTCGCCCTCGTTCGAGGAAATGAAGGAGGCGCTCGACCTCAAGAGCAAGTCGGGCGTGCACCGCCTGATCTCGGCTCTGGAAGAACGCGGCTTCCTGCGCCGCCTGCCCAACCGGGCGCGCGCGCTCGAAGTGATCCGCCAGCCCGGCGACACGACGCCCGCGCGCGCCGCGAGCGCGCCGAGCAACGTGGTGCCGCTGACCCCGCCAGCCCCGCGCGCGGCGGAGCCGGCCAACGACGTGATCGAGCTGCCGCTCCACGGCCGCATCGCCGCCGGCGCCCCGATCGAGGCGCTCGAGGGCCAGTCGACCCTCCCCGTTCCCGCCGCGCTGCTCGGCCCGGGCGAGCACTATGCGCTCGAGGTCTCGGGGGATTCGATGGTCGAGGCCGGGATCTTCGACGGCGATTTCGCGCTGGTCCGCCGCACCAGCACCGCGCGCGACGGCGAGATCGTGGTCGCGCTGGTGCGCGGCGAGGAAGCGACGCTCAAGTACTTGCGCCGCGAAAACGGGCAGGTGCGGCTCGATCCGGCGAACGCGGCCTACGACCCGCAGTTCTACCGCCCCGACGAGGTCGAGGTGCAGGGCAAGCTCGCCGGGCTGCTGCGCCGCTACCACTGAGCCCTTGGGGGCCGCGACGGCGCTGACGGCGCCGCGGCCGGGTGACGGGTCGCTGCGCTCGCGGCGCGGGGCGCGGCCCGTCACCCCGGCGGCGGCTTTACCTGCTGTTGGAATTCAAGGGGCCTTTCGCGAGGCCCCTTTTTGCTGGCCTTCGCCCGCCTCCAGACCCCGGTTATCCCCCCTTCAGACCCCTTCTAGCCCCCATTTACCCCCCTCTTGGGCCCGGTTTGCCGGGAGGGGCGCTTTTGTCCAACGGGGTACGGCGGCGGCTCGCGCCACCAGCCATGTGCACCCTGGCTCTCGGCGACCGAGGTGATCGCCGGCTTGTCGAGATTGATCGCGAGACCGCCGCTTTTCTCGAGGTGGCGGCGGTCTGCCTTGAGCCAGCGCGGGCGGCAGGAGCGGGGGAGAAACCTTTCGGAAACAACGATGTCCGCCTCGCGGCAGGCCGCGGCGAGGTCGCGGATGTCGATCCGCTCGTGCCCCCGCCCGAGCAGCAGCACCCACTCCCTCCCCCCGCGTTCGAGCCGCAGGGTGCAGAACTGCGAGGAACAGCGCGCCCCCTCCCACTGCGCGAGCGGCACCGGGTCGGCGGCGATCCCGGAAAGCTCCATGAGATTGTCGCGGGTATATGAGGAGCGGCTGTCGCGCAGCGAGAGCAGGCGGCGCTCTCCATCGGGCCCGGCGACGGTGATCCCCACCTGCCGCCCGTCCCCGGCGACCAGCAGGTCGGGGATCGGCGTCGTCGCCGCGAGCACGCTCGCCGCCGCCACCGGGAGCAGTCCGGCGAGCCGCACCCGCCCCCGCCACAGCGCGAGCCACAGGCCCCCGGCGGCGAAGAGCGCCACCGTCAGCCCGTCGATCTGCGGCATCAGCCGGACCGATCCGGCGAGCCCGGCGGTGAAGTGCGCGATCCACAGCAGCAGCGCCAGCGCGCGCTCGACCACCCACCACACCGGCGCGCCAGCTCCCAGCAGGTCCGCGAGAAAGCCGAGCGCGATCAGCGGCATGGCGATGAAGGTCACGAGCGGGATCGCGACCACGTTGGCGAGCGCGCCGTACATCCCGGCGCGGTGGAAATGGAACAGGACGATCGGCATCAGCGCCAGCTCGATCACCACCCCTGTCGCGAACAGCATCACCGTGTGCCGTCCGGTGCGCACCCACCACGGCTCGTCGCGCGGGGCGAGGAAGGCCTTGACCGGCGCGGCGTTCGAGAGGGCGATCAGCGCGAGGACCGCGGCAAAGCTCATCTGGAAGCTCGGCCCGATCGCGCTCTCGGGCCACAGCAGCAGCACGAAGCCCGCCGCGAGCGCGAGCATCCGCATCGACAGCGCATCGCGCCCCAGCGCGAGCGCCCCGAGCACCAGCAGCGCCGCGACGCAGCTCCGCACGGTCGGCACCTCGGCGCCGGTGAGCAGCGTGTAGCCGATCCCCGCCAGCGCCCCCGCCGTCGCTGCGACCACCGGGAGCCGCACCCGCGGCGCGAGCGCGGGCCACAGCGCGAGCAGGCGCAGCACCGCGAAATAGGCCGCCGCGACCACCGCGCTGACGTGCAGCCCGCTGATCGAGAGGAGGTGGGTGAGCCCCGCGTCGCGCATCGCCGTCGCGTCGGTCTCGGCGATGCCCCCGCGGTCGCCGCTCGCGAAGGCCGCCGCGATCGCGCCCGGCGAGCCCGGGACGCGGGACCGCACGTGCTCGGAGAGCGCGCGCTGGACGGCGGCGATCCCGCCGCTCGCGGGCGCGGGGGTCAGAACCTCCAAGGGTCCGACGATGGTGCCGGTCGCCGCCAGCCCGCTGAACCAGGCGGCGCGGGCGAAGTCGTAGCTCCCCGGGAGCATCGGGTGGGCGGGCGGCATCAGCCGGGCGCGCAGCCGCACCACCGCGCCCTCTGCGAGGCCCTCCGGGATGCCGCCCGCGAGGTTCTCGAGCGGCACATTAACCCGCACCTTGCGCGCGGTCCCGCTCTCCGCCTCGCGCATCGCCAGGGTGAGGCGCAGGCGGCCCTCGGCAGGCTGGTCCTCGCGCTCGAGCACCGCGCCGTGGATCACCGCCACCACCGGCCGCGCGATCGGCTCGGCGCCGACGATGGTCGAGCGCGCCCAGACCGCCGCCACCCCGAAGGCGAAGACCAGTCCGCAGGCAATAAGCGCGAGGCGCAGGTTGGCGCGCGTCTCGTCGGCCAGGCTCCCCGGCGGCCAGGCGAGGCGCGCGGCGAGCGCGAGGCCCGCGCCGCCCGCGATCGCGGCGATCCAGTGAAGCGGCGTCGGCAGCGCGAACCAGGCGATGATCCCGGCAGCGAAGGCCACCGCCAGCCACGGTGCGCGCTCGAACCCCGCCTCGCCCAGGAACCGCTCCGCCGCGTCGAGCGCCCGCCCCGCCCGCGCGCCCGCGGCGATGCTGGACAAGCCTCGCGCACTTTGCCAAGGGCGCGCTCGTGGTTCTCCGGCGGGCTCTCCGCCGGGCTCCTCCCCCATCGGAATGACCGGCACATCGCGCATCGGCTTGCCCCCCGACCGGCTCGCCCCCACCGCCAGCGCAGATGCAAGCCGTTCGAAAGAGAACAGGAATGTGAGGCTCATGGCAAGCGAAAGCAGCACCCCCCCCGCCGAGGGCGCCAGCGAGGTCGTCACCCGTTTCGCCCCCTCGCCGACCGGCTTCCTGCATATCGGCGGGGCGCGCACGGCGCTGTTCAACTGGCTCTATGCGCGCCACCACGGCGGCCGCACGCTGCTGCGCATCGAGGACACCGACAGGAAGCGCAGCACCCAGGAGGCGATCGACGCGATCATCGAGGGTCTCGACTGGATGGGCCTCGACTACGACGCGCCCCCGATCTTCCAGTCCGACCGCGCCGAGCGCCATGCCGAGGTCGCCTGGCAGCTCCTCGCCGCGGGCCACGCCTACAAGTGCTTCGCCACCCCCGAGGAGCTCGAGGCGATGCGCGAGGAGCAGCGCGCCCAGAAGAAGCCGCTGCGCTACGACGGACGCTGGCGCGACCGCGATCCCGCCGAGGCGCCCGAGGGCGCGCCCTTCGTCATTCGCATCAAGACGCCCCTCGACGGCGAGGTCACGATCCACGACCGTGTCCAGGGCGCGGTGACGGTGCGGAACGAGGAGCTCGACGACTACGTCATCCTGCGCGCCGACGGCACGCCCACCTACATGCTCGCGGTGGTGGTCGACGATCACGACATGGGCGTGACCCACGTGATCCGCGGCGACGATCACTTGAACAACGCCTTCCGCCAGCTGCCGGTCATCCGGGCGATGAACGAAATCGAGGGGAGCTGGCCCGACCCGGTCTATGCCCACATCCCGCTGATCCACGGCTCCGACGGGGCGAAGCTCTCGAAGCGCCACGGCGCGCTCGGGGTCGAGGCCTATCGCGACGAGTTCGGAATCCTTCCCGAGGCGCTGTTCAACTACCTGCTGCGCCTCGGCTGGGGCCACGGGGACCGCGAGGAGATCACCCGCGAGGAAGCGATCGCGCTTTTCGACCTCGACGGGGTGGGCAAGAGCCCCTCGCGGTTCGACATGAAGAAGCTCGAGAGCCTGAACGGCCACTACTTGCGCGAGGCGGATGATGCACGGCTCGCCGCGCTGGTCGCCGCGCGGATCGGCGAAGGGGCCGACGAGGCGCTGCTCACCCGGGCCATGCCGGTCCTCAAGGTGCGCGCGAAGAACTTGGGCGAAGTGGTTGAGGGCGCTGGCTTCCTCTTCGCCAAGCGCCCGCTCGCAATGACCGAAAAGGCCGCCCAGCTGCTCAAGGGCGACGCGCCGGTGATCCTCCGCAAGATTCACGACGTTCTTGCAGCGCAAAACGACTGGACAAGCGAGGCGCTCGAAGCCACTACGAAGGCGCTTGCGGAGGAGCTTGGATTGGGTCTCGGCAAGCTGGCGCAGCCGATGCGCGCAGGCCTGACCGGGACGACCACCTCACCCGGCATCTTCGATGTGCTGGTCCTGCTCGGACGCGACGAGGCGCTCGCCCGCCTCGACGCCCAGGCGGCCTAGGGACATCGGCCCGTCGCACTGGGGCACTACAGGGTTTTTGGACAGGAGACAGATCTTGGCAGACAAGACGGCAAAACTCGACATCGGCGGCAAGACCTACGAGTACCCGGTACTCGAAGGCAGCACCGGCCCCGACGTGATCGACATCCGCAAGCTCTATGCGCAGACGGGTGCCTTCACCTTCGACCCCGGCTTCACCTCGACCGCGGCCTGCGAGAGCGCGCTCACCTATATCGACGGCGACGAGGGCGTGCTGCTCCACCGCGGCTATCCGATCGGCCAGCTCGCCGAGGATTCGAGCTTCATGGAGGTCTCCTACCTGCTGCTGAACGGCGAACTGCCGAGCAAGCAGGAGCTCGACGACTTCAGCCGCACCATCACCCGCCACACCATGCTGCACGAGCAGCTGATGACCTTCTACCGCGGGTTCCGGCGTGACGCGCACCCGATGGCGATCATGTGCGGCGTGGTCGGCGCGCTCTCGGCCTTCTATCACGACAGCACCGACATCTCGGACCCCGAGCACCGCAAGATCAGCTCGCACCGCCTGATCGCCAAGATGCCGACGATCGCGGCGATGGCCTACAAGTATTCGGTCGGCCAGCCCTTCATCTACCCCGACAACTCGCTGAGCTACACCGGCAACTTCCTGCGCATGACCTTCGGCGTGCCGGCCGAGCCCTATGAGGTGATCCCGGCAGTCGAGCGGGCGATGGACCGGATCTTCATCCTCCACGCCGACCACGAACAGAACGCCTCGACCTCGACCGTGCGGCTCGCCGGTTCCTCGGGCGCGAACCCCTTCGCCTGCATCGCGGCGGGCATCGCCTGCCTGTGGGGCCCGGCGCATGGCGGCGCGAACGAAGCGGCGCTCAACATGCTCAAGGAGATCGGCACCCCCGACCGCATCCCGCACTATATCGAGCGTGCCAAGGACAAGAACGATCCCTTCCGCCTGATGGGCTTCGGCCACCGCGTCTACAAGAACTACGACCCGCGCGCGACGGTGATGCAGAAGACCGTGCGCGAGGTGTTCGATGCGCTCAAGGTCACCGACCCGCTGTTCGAGACCGCGCTGCGCCTCGAGGAGATCGCGCTCTCCGACCCCTACTTCATCGAGAAGAAGCTCTTCCCCAACGTCGACTTCTATTCGGGCATCATCCTTTCGGCGATCGGCTTTCCGACCACCATGTTCACCGCGCTCTTCGCGCTCGCCCGCACGGTCGGCTGGGTCGCGCAGTGGAACGAGATGATCAGCGACCCCGGCCAGAAGATCGGGCGCCCGCGCCAGCTCTACACCGGGCCGACGCAGCGCGACTATATCCCGCTCAGCCAGCGCTGAGCGCCTGAGCAATGCTTATGCTGAGGGCGGCAGGGATGTTCCTTGTCGCCCTCGGTTGCATCTGGGGTCTGCAGGGCCTGGGCTTGCTCGACTGGCCGCGCGGCAGCATCATGCTCGGCGAGCGCACCTGGGCCTGGCGAGGCGCTGGGCTTGCCGCGGTCGGGGCGTCTCTCATCGGACTTGTTGAATGGCGCCGCCGAAGTTGATGCGAGCGGGAAGGATTGCCCGAACGCCGATCCTACACACGGACCGCCGAAATCCCGGCCCCGCATGTACTTGCTGAACGAGCCGGCCTTGCCGCTTCAGTTCGAGGGAAGTTCCAGCGTGAACAGCGCGCCCCCGCCCGGCGCTGCGCCGACCGTGAGGGTGCCGCCCATCGCCTCGGCGAGGCGGCGCGAGATGTAGAGGCCGAGGCCCGAGCCGCCGTCGCGCCCGCCGTCGCTGTCGCGCCCCAGGCGCTCGAACTTGTCGAAGATCCGCTCCGCCTGCTCGGGTGTGACGCCCGGCCCCTCGTCGGCGACCGTCACCGCCACGCGCCCCTCGCCGTGGGATGCGAGCGCGGTGATCGTCACCGTGCTCGCCGCCGGGGCGTAGGCGATGGCGTTGCCGATGAGGTTGATGAGGATTTGCAGCACGCGCCGGAATTCGGCCGTGGCGACCGCCGCGCCGCGCTCGCCCTCGACCACCAGCACCGTCTCGCGGTTCTGCGCGCGCACGCCGAGGATCCCGGCCGCCCGCCGCGCCGCGTCGGCGAGGTCGACCGGCTCCTTCGCGGTGGTGAAGCCGGGAGTCTCGACCACCTCGAGATCGGCGAGGTCGTCGAGCATCGCGGCGAGGTGCTGCCCGGCGCTAGCGATGGTCCCGGCGTAGTCGCTGTATTCCTCGCGCAAGGGCCCGGCGAGGCGCGCGCGGATCGTCTCGGCATTGGCGATGATCCGCGCCACCGGCTGGCGCAGCACCGGGGTGAGCGCGGTGCCGACGAGCCGCGCAGGCGAGGCGTCTGGGGTCTCGGGCGAAGGCGGCGCGCTCTCGTCCAGCGGCTCCTCGGCGATCAGCAGCAGCTCGAAGCCTGCCGGGGCCTGCGGGTCGGGGCCGAGCGGGATGAGCCGCACCCGCCAGTGCCGCTGCGAGCCGGCGAAGCGGCAGGAGGCGCCGTCGAGCAGGCGCCAGTGGAGCGGCTGCTGGTGGGCGATTCCGGTGAGTTCGACCAGCTCGCTCCACACCTGCCCCGGCGCGGCGAGCGCGGCGGCCTGGAGCGCGGCGGCGTCGGCGGCACGGGCGCTCAGCACCTGGAGCCGCTGGCGCGCGTCGAGCCGCGCGGTGACCTCGGCGGTCGCGCGGTCGATCGCGTCGAGGCGCTCGGCGAAGTCGCGGCTGCTCGGCGGGGTGACCGGGCTGCGCTGCCAGTTCTCGACCAGCACCTCGCAGCCGCCCCCCTCGGCCTCGCCCAGCGGATGGATGCGCGCGAAACCCGAGACCTCGGCATCGCCGTCGAAGGCGCTGAAGGCACGCGCGATCCTGAGGCCCATGGCGCGCGCCTGCTGGACGAGCGCGAGCAGCTCGGGGATCGCGAGGGTGCCGGGCAGGTCGCCCCCGCAGCGCTCCTGGAGTTCGGCGAGCGGCGCGTCGGCGCTGAGCAGCCGGTGCTGCGCATCGGTGAGGCCATAGGCCCCGAGGAGGCTGTGGGTCGCGTCCATGCCGGTCGTCACCGCGCCGTCGCGGCCCCGGCGAGCGCGGCGGCCTGCTCGGGCGAGAGCGCGGCGAGGCCCGGGGGCAGCGGCGCGCCGGGCGCGAGGAGGAGCCGCTGGCGCTCGGCCGCCTCGGACCCGAGCCCGGCGGCGCGCAGCAGCAGGGCGAGCCGCGCGGCCTGCCCCTCGTGGCAGGCGAGCACCGCCGCCTCGCGCGCCGTGCGCGCAGCGGCGGCGAGCGCGCTGGCGAAGAGCGCGAGGCCCGCATGGTCGAGAGCCAGCGCCGCAACCGCGCCGCGGCGCATCGCCGCGACCAGCCTCGCCAGCAGGCCGATCCGCGTCGCCGCTTCGTCGTAGCCCGCCTGGAGCCGCACCAGCGCGCCGCTGTCCGGCGCCGAAGCCTGCGCATGGGCGACGAGCGCGTGGAACAGCTCGGCCGGAAGCTCCCAAAGCGGCAGCTCCATGCGCCGCTGCCCCTGGACGAAGCGCGACTGCGCGGCGAGCGCGCTCATCGCGAGGCCGGCGACCTCGGGGTCGGGCGAGGCGATCAGCTCCTGGAGCAGCGGGCTCAGGACGGGATCGAGCGCCTGGCGCTGCTGGAGGCGACCGGCGATCAGGCTCTCGGCGGCGAGCGCGTGGCAATGGGCGAGCAGCGCCTCGTCGCCCATCAGCCGGCCGGCGAGCGCCTCGCGCGCGGCGGGGTCCCCGCCCTCGCGCACCGCCGGATCGCGGCCCGCGAGCGCGGCGTCGAGCTGCGCGGCGATATCGAGGATCATGCCCCGCACCCGCGCGAGCACGGCGTCGCTCACGAGCGCGTCGGCATCGGCGCTGAGCAGGTGGCGCAGGACAGGCACGACCGCAGCCAGCGCGCGGGCTTCCCGCGCGAGCTCGTCCCGCAGGATCGCCTCGACAGCATGGTCGGCGGCAAGGTCCATCGTCTCTTCGCCCATCGGTACACGGACATAGTGCCCGCTTGGTTAAGGACGGGTTAGATCAATCCCCGGCGCGGTGCAGCAGCAAAGCTGCAAGCAGCCCCAAGGCGAGACAGGCCGCCGCTTCGGGGAGCAGGCCTGCAAGGCTCGCGGCGGCGAGCAGGAGCAGCAGGCTCGCCCGATCCGAGGCGGCTCTGGCGAGCGCGCCGTGCGGGCGACGCGCGACGAGCCGGGCGAGGCCGACCACCAGCGGGCCGACCACCGCGAGCGGCTGCCACGCGGGCCACGGCGCGAGCGCGAACCACAGGGTCAGCCCTCCCAGCACGTCGACCGCCGCCGCCAGCGCCGCCGCACCGCGCCGGTCGCCCGGCGTTCGGCTGAGCCGATTGGCAAGCGCGGTGAGGATCGCGGCGACCTCGGCAGCGAAGGCCCCGAGCCCGGCGAGCGTCAGCGCCGCGGCGGGCGGGCCGAAGGCGGCGACCAGCACCGCGGCGAGCAGCAGCACCAGTGCGCTCGCCCCGGCGATCAGCCGGCCCTCGCCGAGCCCGCGCGGCACCACCGCGCGGACCAGCCTCGCGGCCAGCGCGGACATCGGCGCGCGCCAATCGGCGGGCGGCGCGGCGCGGGCGATGAGGCCGCTCCCGGCTTCGGCGGCGACGGCGGCGTTGGCGGCGAGCAGCCAGCTCTCGGGCACCAGCTCGCGCGCGGCGAGGTCGCGGGTCGGCGTCCCGGCCTGGAGCGCGAGGCGCAGCAAGAGGCCGATCGCGTCGGCATCGGCGGGCATCTCGGCAAGCTGCTGCGCCGGGGCGCCGCGCATCGCGAGGACGCCCGCCCAGTGGCGCGCGGCGTCGATCCGCTCGAAATCCTCGGGGTGCGCCGCGGCGAGCGGGTGGTCGGCGGGGATGGTGGCGACCGCCCGGACGAGCGCGCCCTCACCTCCGCCCAAGACGGCGCGCACCACCTGCGGATCGGGCACCAGCCCGTCGGCGAGGATCACGAGGTCGTCCTCGGCGCGCACCAGCGCGGGGATCGCGGCGAAGCCCCTGAGCGCGTGGAACGCGGTCCCGCTCGCCTCGAGCGCGTGCTGGAGCGCGAGCACCGCGCCGGTCGGCGTCGGCGTGTCGGTGAGGCACAGCACCCGCTCGACCCCGAGCTCGCCGAGCAGTGCCGCCTGCCAGGCGAGCACCGGGCGCCCGGCGAGCGGGAGCTCGGCGCGCAGGGTCCCCTCCTCGCTGCGCCGCAGCGCGGCTATCAGGCCGATGCGCATGCCACTTCCCTTGCCATGAACCCGTGCCCCCGGCGGGGCGCGCGGCAAGGGTGGCGGTTTCGCTGGCGAGGTTCAAGGTGTCGGGCGCGGCTGTGCCCGACGCCGAGCGCGCGCTTGCGTCAGCGCGTCTCGCGCGCCTGGGCGCGGGCGAAGCGGGCGATCACGCCGTCGATCTCGCGGATCGCCATCGGCTCGCCGGGCGCGGCGTGGAGCGCGATCTCGGCGGCCTGGAGGAGGTCCTCGGCGTGGAAGCTCGCCGCGAGGCCCTTGAGGCGCATCGCCGCGACGTGCCAGTTCCCGTCGCAGCGCGCGCGCTTCAACAGGTCGAGCTGGCGCGTGGCGCTCTCGAGGAAGGCGGCGCGCAGCTCGCGCAGCAGCGCGGCATCGTCGCCGGCCGCCGCCGCGAGGGTCGCATCGAGGGCACCGTGGTTGAACGCCATGCCCCCGGCATAGTCCCGAGTGGTTAAAGCGGGGTTTATCGCCGGAACCAGTGTGGTAAGACTGCGGCATGACAGGACGGCACCAGATGCGCGCCTTGGGGCGCGGGAGCGGCTCGGGCGGGGCAGATGCGCCGGAGGTTCCGGAGAGCGACGGCATGGGCGACGAGATGCTCGAGCTCGACAGCGCGTGGGTCGAAAGCGGCGCCGAGGACGATGACGCCCCGCTCCCCTCCCCCACCCGCTTCGGCTGGCTCGCCCCGGCGCTGGCGCTGGGCGCGGTGGCGGGCTGGACCGCGTTCTTCGCCTGGGCGCTGCTCCCCGACATCCGCAGCGGGGCTTCCCCGCGCGAATGGGCCGGGTGGATCGTCCAATGGGCCGTGCCGGTCGCGCTGATCGGGATCGCCTGGCTGCTCGCGATGCGCTCCTCGCAGGCCGAGGGACGGCGCTTCGCCGCCACCGCCGCCGCGATGACCCGCGAGAGCGAGGCGCTCGAGGCGCGGCTCAAGGTCGTCAACCGCGAGCTCAGCCTCGCGCGCGAGTTCATCGCCGCGCAGGCGCGCGACCTCGAGGCGCTCGGCCGGATCGCCGCCGAGCGCCTCTCGGCCCATGCCGGCGAGTTGCAGGGCCTCATCGCCACCAACGGCGCGCAGGTCGAGGCGATCGCCACCACCAGCGAGACCGCGCTCGGCAACATGAACCGGCTGCGCGACGACCTGCCGGTGATCGCCAACGCCGCGCGCGACGTCGCCAACCAGATCGGCAGCGCGGGCCGGGTCGCCGAGGAGCAGGTCGCCAAGCTGACCGGCGGGTTCGAGCGCCTTGCCGCGATCGGCCATGAGAGCGAGGCCCGAACCGGGCGCCTCGGCGCCGAGTTCGGTGCTGTGCTCGAAGCGCTGGAAGCGCGCTCCGAAGCGGTCGCGCACGCGACCGAGGCGGTCGCGGCGCGGCTCGCCGAGGCGAGCGGCAGCGCCGAGGCGAGCTTCGCCGCCGCCATCGCCGCACTCCACGAGAGCCTGGTGGAGAAGCTGCGGCTCGTCGAGGAGCTCGACAAGAGCACCAGCGCCTCGGCGCAGGCGCGGATCGTCCACCTGCGGCAGGAGGCGACCCGCTTCGACGACCATATCGAGGCGAGGAACCGCAATTTCGACGAGCTGATCGAGCAGCGCCGCGCCGCCTTCGAGACCCAGGCCGCGCAGGCGAGCGAGCTGCTCGCCCAGCGCCTCGCCGCGCTCGACGACGAGCTCGCCCGCCGCCGCGAGGCGCAGCTGGCCGACATCGCGAAGCTGGCCGCCGAGGGCGAGGCCATGACCCGGCGCGCCGCCGAACTGGGCCGGGTGGTGGGCGAGGTCGCCGCCACCAGCGATGCGGCGAAGGATTCGCTTGGCGAAGGCCTCGGCACGCTCGAACGCCAGCTCGCCGACAAGCGCGCGGCGCTGGCCGCGACCGAGGCGCAGCTGGTGCAGCTGACCGACAGCAGCGTGCGCCTGCTCGAGATCCTCCAGTCGGGCAGCCGCACCTGCCGCGAGGATCTCGCGACCGGGATCGAGGTCGCCAACGCCGCGCTCGACGGTGCCGAGGCGCGCGCGCGTCATGTCCACGGGCTGATGCTGAGCAGCGCGCAGGCGGGCGGGGACCTGTCCGACTACCTGCTGCGCGCGCGGGCCGAGATCGACGCCGCCGACAGCGCTGTCGCCGACTTCCGCACGCGCCTCGCCGCAGAGACCGAGGAGG
Organism: Erythrobacter sp. NE805; assembly: GCF_046452355.1. Classification (NCBI taxonomy): domain Bacteria; kingdom Pseudomonadati; phylum Pseudomonadota; class Alphaproteobacteria; order Sphingomonadales; family Erythrobacteraceae; genus Erythrobacter; species Erythrobacter sp. NE805. The sequence continues at coordinate 359,063 of NZ_JBKFDI010000002.1, forward strand.
CGCTGGCGCGGCTCAATGGCCTGCGCGGCGGCTTCGCGCGGCTTGCCGAGGAAAGCGGAACCCTCGCCGGGGAAACGCAGAAGGCCCTGCGCGAGGCGCTCGGGACGCTCGAGGCGGCGATCCTCGCGACCTTCGCGACACTCGACGAAGGCGCGCGCGAGCGGGTGCCCGCGCTCGCCGCGAGCCTTGCCGGCGAGGCGGTCGAGGCGCTCGAGAAGACCCTGCGCACCGAGACCGCGACCACGCTCGGCAAGCTCGAACAGTCGGCGGCCCATGCCGCGGGCGTCGGGCGCGAGGCGGCGATCCAGCTGCGCGACCAGCTGGTCAAGGTCAACGAGCTCACCGGCAACCTCGAACAGCGCGTCACCCGTGCCCGCGAGATGGCCGAGGAGCAGGTCGGCAACGACTTCACCCGGCGCATGGCGCTGATCACCGACAGCCTCAACTCGGCCGCGATCGACATCTCGGGCGCGCTGGCGAGCGACGTCGCGGATACCGCGTGGGATGCCTATCTCAAGGGCGACCGCGGGATCTTCACCCGCCGCGCGGTGAGCCTCCTCGACAAGGGGACCGCCAAGGACATCGCCGCGCTCTACACCAGCGACGAGAGCTTCAAGGCGAACGTCAGCCGCTACATCCACGACTTCGAGGCGCTGCTGCGCCAGACGCTCTCGACCCGCGACGGGCATGTGCTGAGCGTGACGATGCTCGGCTCGGACATGGGCAAGCTCTATGTCGCGCTCGCTCAGGCCATCGAGCGCCTGCGGACCTAGGTCGCGGCGGCGGACGGCGGCTTGGGGAGGATGTCGATGTCGGCCGCCGTCACCCAGCCATAGCTGAAATTGGCGACGAACAGCGCGGTCAGAACCGCCGCGACGAGGGTCGCGCGCAGGGCAAGGCGGCCGGGGCGGAAATTGGCCGGGGCGCTGTCGGCCTGGCCGGGAACCTTCTCGGCGCCCAATTCCTCGGCGGTGCGCACGCCGAAGGGCAGCATGACGAAGGCGCTCATCACCCAGAACAGGAAGTAGATCGCCGCGATTGAGGTGAGCTGCATCAGGTGGCAAGCCCCGGCATGACCACGCGCACCTGCGGGCGCTTGCCCGACCAGCGCTGCGCCGCCCGGCGCGCGGCGAGGCGCGCGGCCTCGCGGATCGCCGCCTCGTCCTTCGCGTCGCGGCCCTTGAGGCGGTTGATCGCGGCGAGCACGTCGTTCGATGCCTCCTCGAGGAACTCGGGCAGGTCCTCGTCGAGCGGCAGGCCGACCGCCTCGATCACCGGCCTGGCGCCGCGCGCCAGCACCACGACCAGCACGCCCTCGCCCGCGATGCGGCGGCGCATGGTGATCGCCTCGCCATTGGCGGGCGCGATGATGTCGCCATCGAGCACAAGACGCCCGGCGCGCACTTCGGCGATCTTGCCGGGCTTGCCCGGCGCGAGGCGCACGAGGTCGCCGTTCTTCTGCACGACCTGCGAGGGGATGCCGCAGGCCTTCCCGACCCGCGCCTGCTCGGCCATGTGGCGGATCTCGCCGTGGACGGGGACGAGGATTTCCGGCTTCAGCCAGTCGTAGAGCGCCTCGAGTTCGGGGCGGCCCGGGTGGCCCGAGACATGGATCAGCGCCTGCCGGTCGGTCACCATCGTGATCCCGCGCGCGGCGAGCTGGTTCTGGATGCGGCCGATCGCGATCTCGTTGCCGGGGATCTGGCGCGAGGAGAACAGCACGACGTCGCCCGCGGTGAGCTCGATCGGGTGGTTCTCCTCCGCCATCCGCGCGAGCGCGGCGCGCGGCTCGCCCTGCCCGCCGGTGGCGAGGATCAGCACCTCGCCGCGGGGCAGGCCCATCGCGGTCTCGAAATCGACGGGGGTCGGGAAGTCCTCGAGATAGCCGTTGTCCTGCGCGACCTCGATGATCCGGTCGAGCGAGCGGCCCGCGACGACGATCTGCCGCCCGGTCTCGCGCGCGACCTCGCCGAGGGTCTGGAGCCGCGCGACATTGCTCGCGAAGGTGGTGACGACGACGCGCTTGCCCTTGTGGCGCGCGACCTCCTCCATCAGCGCGCGGTGCACCGCGCCTTCGGAGCCCGAGGGGTTGGGGTTGAAGACATTGGTGGAATCGCAGACCAACGCGAGCACGCCTTCCTTGCCGATCTGGCGCAGTTCCTCCTCGGTGGTCGGCTCGCCGATGATCGGCTCCTCGTCGAGCTTCCAGTCGCCGGTGTGGAAGACGCGCCCATGCGGGGTGTCGATCAGCAGCGCGTTGCCCTCGGCGATCGAGTGGGCGAGCGGCAGATAGGTGATCGTGAAGGGCCCGAGCTCGAGCTGGCCGTGGTCCTCCTCGATGATGTTGAGTTCCACTTGCCCAAGCAGCCCCGCCTCCTCGAGCTTCCTCGCGACGAGGTCGGCGGTGAAGGGCGTCGCGTAGAGCGGCACGCCGAGGTCGCCGGCGAAATAGGGCACCGCGCCGATATGGTCCTCGTGCGCGTGGGTGAGGACGATGCCGAGCAGGTCGTCGCGGCGCTCCTCGATGAAGTCGAGGTCGGCGAAGACGAGGTCGACGCCGGGATATTCGTTGCCCGAGAAGGTCATGCCGAGATCGACCATGATCCACTTGCCTTGGGCTCCGTAGAGATTGACGTTCATGCCGATCTCGCCGGAGCCGCCGAGGGCCAGGAACAGGAGTTCGTCTTCGGGGGTGTAGTCGTTTTTCAAGTTCTGTCCGGTTCTGTGAGAGGGTCAGCCGTCTTGCGCCTGGCGCGCGAGGATCGCGAGGCCATCGAGGGTCAGGTCGGCATCGACGTGATCGAAGATGTCGGTCGCGTCGTCGAACAATATGGCGAGCCCGCCCGTGGCTACAACCTTTGCGGGTCGGCCGATTTCGGCCTTCATCTTGTCGACCATGCCCTCCATCATCGCGACATAGCCCCAGAACACGCCGATCAGCATCTGGTCCTCGGTGTTGCGGCCGATCACCGAGCGGCTCTCCGGCGCGCGGATCGCGATGCGCGGGAGCTTGGCGGTCTTGCCGACCAGCGCGTCGAGGCTGAGGTTGATCCCCGGCGCGATCGAGCCGCCCTTGTAGGCGCCGGTGAAGTCGACCGCCTCGAACTTGGTCGCGGTGCCGAAATCGACGACGATGAGGTCGCCGCCGTACTTGTGGTGCGCGGCGAGGATGTTGAGCGCGCGGTCGGCCCCGAGCGAACTCGGCTGGTCGACGTCGATCTCGAAGCGCCACCGCGCCGCGCCCTGCCCGGCGAACAAGGGCGTCTTGCCGAAATATTTCTGGCACAGCACGGTGAGGTTGTGGTCGGCCCGGGGGACCACCGAGGCGACGATGATCTGGGTGATCTGGTCGCGCTCGATCCCCTCGATCTTGAGCAGCTGGAGCAGCCACACCGCGTATTCGTCGCCGGTGCGGCGCGGGTCGGTGGCGATCCGCCAGCGCGCGCGGATGGTATGCGTGCCGTCCGCGGCGAGGTCGAACAGCGCGAAGACGACATTGGTGTTCCCGACATCGGCAGCGAGCAGCATGGTGGTGGTCCCTCTCAGGAAATATCCCCGGCGCGAATGACACGTTCGCTGCCATCCGCCAAGCGCAGCCGCAAGGCGCCGTCGGATTCGTCGAGCCCCGCGAAGGTGCCCGAGCGCACCGAGCCGTCGGTGTCGTGGACGGTGAGCGGCGAGCCGGCGGCGTGGATCGAACCGGCGAGGAAGGCCTGGAGGCTCGCGGCGAGGCCGTAGGTGCGCCACGCCTCGAGGCGGCGGTCGAAGGAGGCGGCGAGGCTGGCGGCGAATTCCTCGAGGGGTGGCGGCGGCGCGACATCGGCGAGCGCGGCGGTCCTGCGGTCCGGTACGTCCGGCGCGCGGGCGAGGTTCACCCCGATCCCGACGACGATGTGACCGCGCACCATCTCGAGGAGGATTCCTGAGAGCTTGCCCCCGCCCAGGAGCACGTCGTTGGGCCACTTGAGGGCGAGCGCCGCACCCTCGCCGATCACCCCGGCGGCGGCGTCGCGGACTGCGAGCGCGGCGACGAAGCTGAGCGAGGCGGGCGGCGGACCGGCACGGGGCCCGAGCACCACCACGGTCGAGCCCATGAAGTTGCCCGCGCCGTCGAACCATTCGCGCCCCTGGCGTCCACGCCCGGCGGTCTGGCGGCGAGCGACGAGCCACTGCCCTTCCGCCCAGCCCTCGCCGCTGCGGACCGCGGCGGCGAGGTCGGCGTTGGTCGAGCCGGTCGCTTCGACGAGCGTGATCAAGCCGCGAGGAACAGCGAGGCCGCGGCCTTGTCGGCGAGGTCGGTCAGCGACGGGGTGAGGAGGTAGCCCAATGGCGAGACGATCAGCGCCGTGAGCCCGAGCAGCACCCAGTGCGCCGCCCCGCTCCTGCCGGTGACCACGCCCGCCGGCTCGTCGAAGAACATCACCTTGACGAACTTGATGTAGTAGAAGGCCCCGATCACGCTCGCGGCGATGGCGATCGCGCCGAAGGCGACGAGCCCGGCCTCGATGGTCGCCTGGAACACCACGAACTTGCTGTAGAAGCCGAGCAGCGGCGGGATGCCGGCGAGGCTGAACATGAACAGCAGCAGCGCCCAGGCGATTGCCGGACGGGTGACCGAGAGGCCGCGGATGTCGGCGAAGGTCTCGTAGAGCTGCCCCTCCTCGCCCCGCAGCATGAGCAGCGCGGCAAAGCTGCCGATGCTCATCGCGACGTAGATGAAGAGATAGACCAGCATCGCGCTCGCGCCGTCGGCGTTCGCCACCGCGAGGCCGAGCAGGATGAAGCCGATATTGTTGATCGAGGAATAGGCGAGCAGGCGCTTCAGGTTCTCCTGCCCGATGGCTCCCAATGCGCCGAAGACGATCGAGGCCAATGCCATGAACATCACGATCTGCTGCCAGGCGGCGACCTGCGCGCCGAACACCTCGAAGACGACCCGCGCGGTGAGGCCGACGGCGGCGACCTTGGGCGCGGTCGAGAAGAAGGCGGTGACCGGCGTCGGCGCGCCCTCGTAGACGTCGGGGGTCCACATGTGGAACGGCACGGCGCTGATCTTGAAGGCAAGGCCGGAGAGCACGAAGATCACCCCGAACAGCGCGCCATAGCCCAGCGTGCCCTCGAGGCCCGCCCGCACCGCCGCGAAGCCCGTGCCGCCGGTGAAGCCGTAGAGCAGGCTCATCCCGTAGAGCAGAATGCCGCTCGCCAGCGCGCCGAGCACGAAATACTTGAGCCCCGCCTCGCCCGAGCGCGTGTCACGGCGCAGGATCGCGGCGAGCACGTAGGAGGTGAGGCTGGTCAATTCGAGCCCGAGGTAGAGGCTCATGAAGTCGTTCGCCGAGACCATCAGCCCCATGCCGACGCTCGAGAACAGGATCAGCACCGGATATTCGGCGCGCATCCCGCGCTCGGTCCCGGCGGCGGGGCCGGCGAAGAAGGCGGGCGCGATCATCAGCGCGGCGATCGCGGCGAGCCAGATCAGCGCCTTGGCGAAGAGCGCGAAGCTGTCGACCTTGAGGAGCCCCCCGAAGGCGAGCGTCGCCGGACCGTCGGTGCCGAAGTGGAGGCCGGGCACAATCAGGAAGCCCGCGGCGAACAGCGCGGCTGCGGCGGCGATGGCGATCGGGCGCGCGGCCTTGTCACCGCCCCAGGCGGCGACCAGCAGCAGGACGAGGCCCGCCCCGCTCAGCACGAGCTCGGGCAGGACCAGGGCGAAGGAAGGCGCGAAGTCCATCAGTGCGCGCCCTCCCCGGCGGCGGAATGTTCGGCAGTGTCATGGTGGAGCGCGTTGGCGGCCTCGGCCCGCGGCGTGCCGGGCGCAAGGCGCGCGTCGGAGGCCGGAGCGGCGGCGGCAAGGCGCGCGTCGAGCGCGGCGATGTCGGCGCGCATCGGCGCAAGGAAGCTCTCGGGATAGACCCCCATCCACAGCACCGCGGCGGCGATGGGCGCCATCATCACCCACTCGCGCGGGCTGATGTCGGACATGGCGGCGGCATCGGGGTTCGTCTGCCCGCCGAAGGCGACGCGGCGGTAGAGGTAGAGCATATAGGCCGCGCCGAGGATGATGCCCGTCGTCGAGACCAGCGCGACCGTGCTCGAGGTCTGGTAGATGCCCGCCAGCGACAGGAACTCGCCGACGAAGCCGCTGGTGCCCGGCAGGCCGATCGAGGCCATGGTGAAGAGCAGGAAGAACAGCGCGTAATAGGGCATGTTGATCGCAAGGCCGCCGTAGCGCGCGATCTCGCGGGTGTGGAGGCGGTCGTAGATGACGCCCACGCACAGGAACAGCGCGCCCGAGACGAGGCCGTGGCTGAGCATCACGATCATCGCCCCCTCGAGACCCTGCACATTGAAGGCGAACAGGCCGACGGTGACGATCGCCATGTGCGCGACCGAGGAATAGGCGATCAGCTTCTTCATGTCGGCCTGCACCAGCGCGACCAGCGAGGTGTAGACCACCGCGACCATCGAGAGGGCAAAGACCAGCCAGGCGAGCTGCGCGGAAGCCTCGGGGAACATCGGCAGGCTGAAGCGGATGAAGCCGTAGCCGCCGAGCTTGAGCAGCACGCCCGCGAGGATCACCGAACCCGCGGTCGGCGCCTGCACGTGCGCGTCGGGCAGCCAGGTATGGAGCGGCCACATCGGCACCTTGACCGCGAAGCTGGCGAAGAAGGCCAGCCACAGCCACGTCTGCGCCTGCGGCGGGAAGCCGTATTGCATCAGCGTCGGGATGTCGGAGGTGCCCGCCTCGGCGACCATCCAGAACATCGCGATCAGCATCAGCACCGAGCCGAGCAGCGTGTAGAGGAAGAACTTGTAGCTCGCGTAGATGCGGTTGTCCCCGCCCCACACGCCGATGATGAGATACATCGGGATGAGGCCCGCCTCGAAGAAGACGTAGAACAGGAACAGGTCCTGCGCCGCGAAGGTGCCGATCATCAGCACCTCCATGAACAGGAAGGCCGCCATGTACTCGCCGACGCGCTTTTCGATCGAATCCCAGCTCGCGAGGATGCAGATCGGCATCAGGAAGACGCTGAGCATGATGAGCAGCAGCGCGATCCCGTCGATCCCGAGCGCGTAGCTGAAGCCCGCGAAGAGCGCGGCGCGCTCGGTGAACTGCCACTGCGGGCCGCCGATCTGGTAGTTCGACCACAGCACGAGGCCGAGCGCAAAGGTGACGAGCGTCGCCCCGAGCGCGATCCAGCGGGCCGCGCTCGCGCCCGCAAACAGGCACGCCAGCGCGCCGACCAGCGGCACGAGCATCATCAGCGACAGGATGGGAAGGCCTTCCATTACGAAGCGCGCTCCTAAAGCAGAACGTAGGTGACCGCGGCGACCAGCCCGAGGAGCATGATCAGCGCGTAGGTGTAGACGTAGCCCGACTGGATCGACTTGGCGGCGACCGACGAGCGCTCGACCACCCAGGCGATGCCGTTGGGGCCGAAGCGGTCAATCGTGCCGATGTCGCCGAGCTTCCAGAAGGCGCGGCCGAAGGCGAAGGCGGGCTTCACGAAGACCGCGTCGTAGAGCTCGTCGAAGTACCACTTGCGGAACACGAAATTGTGCAGGGCTCCGAAGCGGGCCACGAAAGCGGCGGGAATGCCGGGCTTCGCGATGTAGGCGAGGTACGCACCGGCGAGGCCGACCAACATCACCACGGTCGCGGTCAGCTTCACCCAGGTGGGCACGCCGTGCATCGCGTGGATCAGGCCCTCATTATAGAAGATCGAGCCGTTCCAGAACGCCGCATCGTCGATGAACTGGTGGTGGAACACGAAGCCCGCAAAGACCGCGCCGAGACTGAGGATGCCGAGCGGGAGCAGCATCGAGACCGGGCTCTCGTGCGGGTGGTAGCCCGCAGTGCCGTCGTCCTCGTGGGCCGAGGGCACCGAGTGGTGCGCGTCGTGCCCGGCGTGCTCCTGGTGCGGCGCGTTGTGGTGGTCGCCGTCATGGTGCCCGTCGTGGACGGCGTGCTGGATGTGCTCGGAGAGCGCCCAGCGGGGCTTGCCCCAGAAGGTCAGGAACATCAGGCGCCACGAGTAGAAGCTCGTCAGCAGCGCCGCGATCGCGCCCGCCCAGAAGGCGAACTGTCCCGCTCCGTTGTGGCGCGCGAAGGCCGCCTCGAGGATCGCGTCCTTCGAGTAGAAGCCCGCAAAGCCGAACACGCCGAGGATGCCGACCCCGGTGATCGCCAGCGTCCCCGCCATCATCGCCCAGAAGGTCAGCGGGATGTGCTTACGCAGGCCGCCGTAATAGCGCATGTCCTGCTCGTGGTGCATCGCGTGGATCACGCTGCCCGCGCCGAGGAACAGCAGCGCCTTGAAGAAGGCGTGGGTGAAGAGGTGGAACATCGCCGCTCCGTAGGCGCCCACGCCCGCGGCGAAGAACATGTAGCCCAATTGCGAGCAGGTCGAATAGGCGATCACCCGCTTGATGTCCCACTGCGTCGTGCCGATCGTCGCGGCGAAAAAGCAGGTCGCAGCACCCACGATGGTGACAAGGGTGAGCGCGGTCGGCGCGGTCTCGAACATCGGCGAGAGGCGGCACACCATGAACACGCCGGCGGTCACCATCGTGGCGGCGTGGATCAGCGCGGAGACCGGCGTCGGGCCCTCCATCGCGTCCGGCAGCCAGGTGTGGAGGCCGAGCTGGGCGCTCTTGCCCATCGCGCCGATGAACAGGAGGATGCACAGGATGTCCATCGTGTAGAGGCGCATGCCCACGAAGGTGATCGTCGAGCCGCTCATCCCTGGGGCCGCCGCCAGGATCTCGGGGATCGAGGTCGTCTGGAAGACGAGATAGGTGCCGAAGATCCCGAGCATGAAGCCGAGGTCGCCGACGCGGTTGACCACGAAGGCCTTGATAGCCGCCGCGCCCGCCGAGGGCTTCCTGAACCAGAAGCCGATCAGCAGGTAGGAGGCAAGCCCCACCCCTTCCCATCCGAAGAACATCTGGACGAGGTTGTCCGCCGTCACGAGCATCAGCATCGCGAAGGTGAACAGCGAAAGGTAGGCGAAGAAGCGCGGCTGGTCCGGGTCCTCCTCCATGTACCCCCAGGAATAGAGGTGCACGAGCGCGGACACGGAGTTGATCACGACCAGCATGATCCCGGTCATGGTGTCGACCCTGAGCGCCCAGTCGAAGGTCAGCGTGCCGCTCTGGACCCACTTGAGCACCGGCACGACTTCCGGCGTGGCTGTGCCGCCGAGGAAGCCTAGGAAGATCGGCCAAGACAGGCCCGCGGCGAGAAACAGCCCGGCGGTGGTCACGGACTTGGCCGCGACATTGCCGATCATGCGGTTGCCGAGCCCCGCGATAAGGGCAGCCACCAGCGGCGCGAAAACGATGACGAGGATCGGATGCACGAGTATCTTACCCCTTCATCCGGTTGATGTCGTCGACCGCGATCGAGCCGCGGGTGCGGAAGTAGATCACCAGGATCGCGAGCCCGATCGCGGCCTCGGCGGCGGCGACGGTCAGCACCAGCATCGCGAAGACCTGCCCGGCGAGATCGTTCAGGAAGGCGCTGAAGGCGACGAGGTTGATGTTCACCGCGAGCAGGATCAGCTCGACCGCCATGAGGATGACGATCACGTTCTTGCGGTTCAAAAAGATACCCAGCACCCCGAGCACGAACAGGATCGCGCCGACGGTGAGATAATGTTCGATGCCGATCATAGCTCGATTCCCTGCCCGACTTCCGGGTTCTTCATGACGGTGGCCTCTTCGGGACGGCGGCTGATCTGCTTGGCGACGTCCTGCCGCGCGCGCGCGCCGGGCTTGGGCGGCTGGAAGGTCAGCACGATCGCCCCGATCATCGCGACGAGGAGGATGATCCCGGCGATCTCGAAGAGCACGATGTAGCGGCCGTAGAGCAGCGCGCCGAGCGCCTCGATGTTGCTCGCATCCGCCGCCTGCACCGCAGCGCCGTCGGGCGTGCCGAGGGTCAGCCCGCCGGCGTTATAGGCCCCCACGCCCAGCAGCAGCTCGGCCAGCAGAATGCCCGCGATCGCGAGCCCCAGCGGCGCGTTGCGCGCGAAGCCCGCGCGCATTGCGGCGAAGTCGATGTCGAGCATCATCACGACGAACAGGAACAGCACCGCGACCGCGCCGACATAGACGATCACCAGCAGCATCGCGATGAACTCCGCGCCGAGCAGCACCATCAGTCCCGCCGCGTTGAAGAAGGCGAGGATCAGCCAAAGCACCGAGTGCACGGGGTTGCGCGACCAGATCACCATGACGGCGCTGGCGACGACGATGGCCGCGAAGAAGTAGAAGGCGATGGCCTGTATCATGATGATCCCCAACCTTCGGAATTGCCGCCCGCCATGCGCGCCGCCCCGAGTGTCGTCCTTGTTGATCCCATAGTCTCGAGCGAGAGCAGGATTTCGCCCTGCCCCCGCGGTTGTCGTTATGTCCGGCGCGCCCTAGCGGTAGGGGGCGTCGGCTTCAAGGTTGGCCGCGATGGCCCTTTCCCATTTGTCACCGTTCGCGAGCAGCTTGGCCTTGTCGTAAAGCAGCTCCTCGCGGGTTTCGGTCGAATATTCGAAGTTCGGCCCTTCGACGATCGCATCGACCGGGCATGCTTCCTGGCAGAAGCCGCAGAAGATGCACTTGGTCATGTCGATGTCGTAGCGGGTGGTGCGGCGGCTGCCGTCCTCACGCGGCTCGCTCTCGATGGTGATCGCCTGCGCGGGGCACACGGCCTCGCACAGCTTGCACGCGATGCAGCGCTCCTCGCCATTCGGATAGCGCCTGAGCGCATGCTCGCCGCGGAAGCGGGGGCTGAGCGGGGCCTTCTCGAAGGGATAGTTGATCGTCACCTTGGGCTTGAAGAAATACTTCAGCGTCAAGGCGTGCGCCTTGAGGAATTCCCAGAGGGTGAACGATTTGATGAGGTGGGAGACGGAGGTCATCGAAGCTCTCAAAAGATCGCGAACTGTTCGCCGAAGCCACCGGTGGCCATCAGCCAGCTGCTGGTAGCGGCGACAAAGAACAGGCTCATCGGCAGGAACACCTTCCACCCGAGGCGCATCAGCTGGTCGTAGCGGTAGCGCGGCACGGTCGCCCAGATCCAGCTGAACATGAAGAAGAACACGAAGGTCTTGAGCAGGAACCAGATGATCCCCGGCACCGAGTAGAGCACCGGAATGTCCAGCGGCGGCAGCCACCCGCCCCAGAAGAGGAGCGTGTTGAGCGAGCACATCAGCAGGATGTTGGCGTATTCACCCAGCCAGAACAGCGCGAAGCTCATCGAGGAATATTCGGTCTGGTAGCCTGCGACGAGCTCGCTCTCGGCCTCGGTGAGGTCGAAGGGCGCGCGCGCGGTCTCGGCCAGCGCCGAAATGAAGAACACCACCCACATCGGGAAGAGCAGCGGGTGCACCGCATAGGCGTTGATCAGCCCGAGCCCGAAGCCCTGCTGCGCGTTCACGATGCCCGAGAGGTTGAAGGTGCCCGCGAACAGCACCACGCAGACCAACACGAAGCCGATCGAGACCTCGTAGGAGATCATCTGCGCCGAGGCGCGCATCGCCGAGAAGAACGGGTACTTGGAGTTCGACGCCCACCCGCTCATGACGACGCCGTAGACGCCCATCGAGCTGATCGCGAGGATGTAGAGCAGGCCCACGTTGATGTCCGAGAGCACCACGCCCGCATCGAAGGGGATCACCGCCCAGGCCGCGAGCGCGACCGTGAAGGTGATGATCGGCGCGATCAGGAAGATGCCCTTGTTCGCGGCCGAGGGGATGATGGTCTCCTGGAGGAAGACCTTCAGCCCGTCGGCGAAGCTCTGGAGCAGGCCGAAGGGCCCGACCACGTTGGGCCCGCGCCGCAGCATGATCGCGCCCAGCACCTTGCGGTCGACATAGATCACCATGGCGACGGCGAACATGACGAGCAGCGAGATCACGATGATCCCGGTCAGCGTCGCGACGGTCCACGCCCATTCGTAGGGCAGGCCGAGGGATTGGAAGAAACTAGTCATCAGACGCTGTATCCGCCGCTGTTGCTTTCGGTTGCATCGGGACGCTCCTTCTTGAAGGAAGAAGTCGGCTTGCGACTGGTCGCCCACATCGAGATGCGGATGATGGCGATGATCAGGACAAACGCCGCCACAACTGCCGCCAAAATGGTCAGGTTCTCGCTCACTCCGCGGCCTCCCGCACTTCCGCCCCGTGGAGCAGCTCGTCCGAGCAGCGCTGCATCACCGCGCTCGCGCGGGCGATCGGGTTGGTGAGGTAGAAGTCCTTGATCGGGTAGCCCGCAATCTCGCCCTCGGCCTTGGCGGCGCTGTCCGCCTTGGGCAGCGCGCCGTAATCGGCGAGGCCCTCTTCCCCGAGGGCGGGGACGGCGACAATCATGTGCGCCTGCAACTCGGAGAAGCTGTCGAAGCCGACCGTCACCCCTAGCGCATCGGCGAGCGCGCGCAGGATCGTCCAGTCCTCGCGCGCGTCGCCGGGGGCGAAGACCGCCTTCTCGGCGAACTGCACGCGGCCTTCGGTGTTGACGTAGGTCCCGTCCTTCTCGGCATAGGAGGCGGCGGGAAGGATGATGTCGGCGTGATGCGCGCCCTTGTCGCCGTGGTGGCCGATATAGACCTTGAGGCTCCCCGCGTAGGGCGCATAGTCCATCTCGTCCGCACCGAGGCTCAGGAGCACCTTCGGCGCAGCGGCGGCGATGTCGCCCATCCCGCCCGGAAGCGTGAAGCCGAGCATCAGCGAGGCCATGCGCGCCGCCGAGATGTGGAGCACGTTGAAGCCGTTCCACCCCTCACGCACCAGATCGAACTTGTCGACCAGCTTGAGCGCCGCCGGAAGCGCGCCCCTAGCGAGCGCCGCCGCGCCCACGATCACCGCGGGGCGCTGGGCATTCTTCATCGCATCGCCTAGCTCCTTGGGGATGCGGTTCAAAAGCTTGAGGTCGGAGCCGAGGAAGGTCGCCGGATAGGTCGGGTCCCATTCCGGCCCGACGATATAGACCTTCGCGCCCGCCTTCACCGCCTTGCGCAGCCGGACGTTGAGCAGCGCCGCCTCCCAGCGGACATTGCTGCCGACGATCAGGATCGCGTCGGCGGTCTCGATCCCGGCGAAGGTGCTGTTGAAGTTGACTGCCGCGAGGTTCGACACGTCGTAGGTCATGCCGGTCTGGCGCGCCTCGGTGAGGTTCGAGCCGCAGGCGTTCACGAGCGCCTTGGCGGCGAACATCGTCTCGGCGTCGAGCAGGTCGCCCGCCACCGCGGCGATGCTGGCCTTGTCGCCTTCCAGAGCGCCCGCGATCATCCCGAAGGCCTCGCTCCAGTCGGCCGGCTGGAGCTTGCCGTCACGGCGCACCCACACGCGGTCGAGGCGGCGCTTCGTCAGCCCGTCGACCTGGTAGCGGCCCTTGTCCGACAGCCACTCCTCGTTGACGTCGTCGTTGATGCGCGGGAGCGCCCGCATGACCTCGCGGCCGCGCGAGTGCAGCGTGATGTTGGCCCCGACCGCGTCCGAGACGTCGATCGAGAGCGTCTTCTTCAATTCCCAAGGCCGCGCCTCGAAGGCATAGGGCCGCGAGGTCAGCGCGCCGACCGGGCACAGGTCGATGACGTTGGCGCTGAGTTCATGCGCCGCCGCCTTCTCGAGGTAGGTGGTGATCTGCATGTCCTCGCCGCGATAAAGCGCGCCGATCTCGTCCACGCCCGCGATCTCCTCGGAGAAGCGCACGCAGCGGGTGCAGTGGATGCAGCGGGTCATGATCGTCTTGATCAGCGGGCCCATGTACTTCTCGGTCACCGCGCGCTTGTTCTCGTGATAGCGCGAGCCGCCGCGGCCATAGGCGACCGCCTGGTCCTGGAGATCGCACTCGCCCCCCTGGTCGCAGATCGGGCAATCGAGCGGGTGGTTGATGAGCAGGAACTCCATCACCCCCTCGCGGGCCTTCTTGACCATGGGTGAGTCGGTGCGGATTTCCTGCCCCTCGGCAGCGGGCAGCGCGCAGGAGGCCTGCGGCTTGGGCGGCCCGGGCTTCACCTCGACGAGGCACATGCGGCAGTTGCCGGCGATCGAGAGCCGCTCGTGATAGCAGAAGCGCGGGATCTCCTTGCCCGCCATCTCGCACGCCTGGAGCACGGTCGCGCCCGCCGGGACCTCGATTTCCTGACCGTCTACGGTGACTTTAGGCATGGGGCACCCGAGATTCGTAAAGTGAGAAGGTGTTGGCGATAGCCCTGAACTGGTCCGCCGGCACATCGTGTGACTTGCTGTAAAGCTGGGTGTCGCGCTTCAGAACCACGGCATACACGCCGCACTTTTCATCGATGCGTGCTTGTAGCTTCTGCCATCGCGGCATCGCAGTGGGCTTCAACTTCTTCTGGTTGACCATCGCGCGTGCCATGTTCTTCAGAAAATCCTGTTCGCCGGTCACCTTCGCCACTCCATAGGCGCAATTCGCCCACGCTTCCGCATTCGGCGACGTTGGGACGCAAGCGAGCGCAGGGCTGGCTGCGATTGCTGCAAGAATGGAGATTGCGGTCGCAGTTCTCACTCCGCCGCCTCCGCGAACTTGGCGTTGTGCTCGTTGATCCGCCGCTCGAGCTCGGGGCGGAAGTGGCGGATGAGGCCCTGGATCGGCCACGCGGCCGCGTCGCCGAGCGCGCAGATGGTGTGGCCTTCGACCTGCTTGGTGACTTCCTGCAGCATGTCGATTTCCTCGACCGCCGCATCGCCGGTGCGCAGGCGCTCCATCATGCGCCACATCCAGCCCGTGCCCTCGCGGCAAGGGGTGCACTGGCCGCAGGACTCGTGCTTGTAGAAGTAGGAGAGCCGGCTGATCGCGCGGACGATGTCGGTCGACTTGTCCATGACGATCACCGCTGCGGTGCCGAGGCCTGAGCCGAGTTCCTTGAGGCCGTCGAAGTCCATCGGCGCGTGGCGGATCTGCTCGGCGGGCACCAGCGGCACCGAGGAGCCGCCGGGGATCACCGCCAGCAGGTTGTCCCACCCGCCGCGAATCCCGCCGCAATGTTTCTCGATCAGCTCCTCGAAGGGTATGCTCATCGACTCTTCGACGACGCAGGGCTTTTCCACGTGACCCGAGATCTGGAAGAGCTTGGTGCCCTTGTTGTTCTCGCGCCCGAAAC
Source organism: Erythrobacter sp. NE805 (assembly GCF_046452355.1). NCBI lineage: Bacteria > Pseudomonadati > Pseudomonadota > Alphaproteobacteria > Sphingomonadales > Erythrobacteraceae > Erythrobacter > Erythrobacter sp. NE805. The sequence goes on from NZ_JBKFDI010000002.1 coordinate 374,187, forward strand.
TCGCGAACCAGCTCGCGCCGCGCCGCAGGATCGTCGGGGCGACCGCGATGCTCTCGACGTTGTTGACCGTGGTCGGGCAGCCATAGAGCCCCGCGCCCGCCGGGAAGGGGGGCTTGAGCCGGGGCTGGCCCTTCTTGCCCTCGAGGCTCTCGATCATCGCGGTCTCTTCGCCGCAGATATAGGCCCCCGCGCCGCGGTGCATGAAGACGTCGAAATCGTAGCCCGAACCGCAGGCGTTCTTGCCGATCAGCCCGGCGTCATAGGCCTCGGTGATGGCCTTCTGGAGCGTCTCGGCCTCGCGGATATATTCGCCGCGGATGTAGATATAGGCCGCGCGCGCGCGCATCGCGTAGCCGGCGACCAGCGCGCCTTCGACCAGCTTGTGCGGATCGTGGCGGAGAATCTCGCGGTCCTTGCAGCTGCCCGGCTCGGATTCGTCGGCATTGATGACGAGGAAGCTCGGCCGCCCGTCGCGGCTTTCCTTGGGCATGAAGGACCACTTGAGCCCGGTCGGGAAGCCCGCCCCGCCCCGGCCGCGCAGGCCGCTCGCCTTGATCTCCTCGATGATCGCATCTGCCCCGCGCGCGAGCAGCGCCTTGGTGTCGTCCCAGTCGCCGCGCGCCTGCGCTGCCTTGAGGCCCCAGTCCTGGAAGCCGTAGACATTGGTGAAGATGCGGTCCTTATCCGCGAGCATCACTGCGTTCCCTTTGCCTTGGCGCGCCTGATGCGCACCAGCGAAATCACCTGGAAGACGAGCCCTGCGCCCATCAGCACCACGCCCATCTCCTTCTGCCCGGTCGCGCTCAGCACCGCCCCGCCGGCAAAGCCGGTGAGGCCGAGGATCGCGACGAGCAGCGTCAGCCCGTTCATCCGAACGCCCCTTGCGAATAGGCCACCGCGAGCGCGCCGAGGATCAACACGATCACCCCGATGCGCAGCACGCCCATCAGCACCTTGAAGGCGATGAAGCCGAGCAGCAGCGCGCCAAGGAGGTAGACGAGCGAGGTCACTTACCACTCGCCCCGGTAATCGTGGTTCCCGCTCACCATCTCCCTGAGCGTGGTCGGCCCGCCGACCGGCTCGGAGGTGTGGCGCCCGGGCTCCTGCGTGCCGGTCTTGGGCTGCTGCCCCGCAGCCAGCGCATCAAGAACCGCTTCGAGGCGCTCGGGGGTCAGGTCCTCGTAGTTGTCGTCGTTGATCTGGACCATCGGCGCGGTGGCACAATTGCCCATGCATTCGACCTCGGTGAGGGTCCAGAGGCCATCGGCCGAGATGCCGCCCTTCACCATGCCGCGCTTCTTGCAGGCGGCCATGATGTCGTCAGACCCGCGCAGCATGCAGGGCGTGGTGCCGCACACCTGTACGTGGAATTTGCCGACGGGCTTCAGGTTGTACATGAAGTAGAAGCTGGCGACCTCGAGCACGCGGATCACCGGCATATCGAGATACTTCGCGACATATTCGATCACCGGCAGCGGCAACCACCCCTGCGTATCGGTCTCCGCGCCGACCTGCCGCTGGGCGAGATCGAGCAGCGGCATAACCGCGCTGCGGCTGCGGCCTTCGGGATACTTGGCGATGTGCCAGTCGGCGGTCTTCTTGTTCTCCGGCGTCCACGCGAAGCCTCCCCAGCGGGCACGCAGTTCGGGGGTATCGGGAGCGGGGGTACGGTCAGCCATTGATGGGCCTGCATTCGGTTTGAAAGTCGCGCAGAATCATGTCAATTCTTTCGGTCCTTCGGGTAGATCTTTACCACGTCAGCAGTCGGCAGTTCGCCTATCGCGACGCGGCTAATCTTCCCGTCGTCGAAATTGAAAACCATGTTTCCCCGCATCTCTTTGGGACAATCGTAATGCACCGTAACCGATACATGGTTGGCGCTCATTCGCCCTGTTTGAGTGCAACGGGACACGAAATCATACAAATCCTTGAACTTGAGCGACTTGTTTTCGTCCAGAAGCCGCCCAAAAAGCGGTTCGATCTGGAGATCGTCCGCTGCCAACGCACGCATCGCAACTTCGTCGTGTGCCTGCAGTGCTTCATCGAAGCCAATGACCAAGGGCAGGCTTTCGATCGCGAAAGTGCCAATCTCTCGAACACTATGTTCAGGTTGGGCCGCGACGGCGGCCAAAAGCGGGATAAGCCCAATCACCGATCACACTCCCCGAACACCACGTCGATCGCGCCGAGAATGGCGGTCGCATCGGGCAGCATGTGGCCCTTGGACATGAAGTCCATCGCCTGAAGGTGCGAGAAGGCGGTGGGGCGGATCTTGCAGCGGTAGGGCTTGTTGGTGCCGTCGCTGACGAGATAGACGCCGAATTCGCCCTTGGGGCTCTCGGTCGCCACATAGACCTCGCCCGCGGGCACGTGGAAGCCTTCGGTGTAGAGCTTGAAGTGGTGGATCAGCGCTTCCATCGACTGCTTCATCTCGCCGCGCTTGGGGGGCACGACCTTGGTGTCGGTGGAGGCAATCGGCCCGCCCGGCATGTCGCGCAGACACTGGCGGATGATCTTCGCGCTTTCGTAGACTTCCTTCACGCGCACCATGAAGCGGTCGTAGCAGTCGGAGTTGGTGCCGACCGGAATGTCGAACTCCATGCGATCATAGACGTCGTAGGGCTGGCTCTTGCGCAGGTCCCACGGCAGGCCGGCGGCGCGGATCATCGGGCCCGAGAAGCCCCAGGCGATCGCGTCCTCGCGCGACACGACGGCGATGTCGACATTGCGCTGCTTGAAAATGCGGTTGTCCATGACGAGGCTCATCGCGTCCTCGAACAGCTGGAAGAAGCGGTTGTCGAGCCAGTCGCCGATGTCGACCAGCAGCTTCTCCGGCACGTCCTGGTGGACGCCGCCCGGGCGGAACCACGCACTATGCATCCGCGCCCCGCTCGCCCGCTCGAAGAAGTTGAGGCAGTCCTCGCGCAGGTCCATGATCCACAGGTTCGGCGTGAAGGCGCCGACGTCGAGGATGTGCGCCCCCATGTTGAGCATGTGGTTGCAGATGCGGGTCAGCTCGGCGAACAGCACGCGCAGGTACTGGGCGCGCAGCGGCACCTCGAGGTTCAGCAGCTTCTCGATGGCGAGCACGTAGCTGTGCTCCATGCACAGCGGCGAGCAGTAGTCGAGGCGGTCGAAATAGGGGAGCGCCTGAAGATAGGTCTTCTGCTCGATCAGCTTCTCGGTGCCGCGGTGGAGCAGGCCGACGTGCGGGTCGATGCGCTCGATCACTTCGCCGTCAAGCTCCATCACCATGCGCAGCACGCCGTGCGCCGCGGGGTGCTGGGGGCCGAAGTTGATCGTGTAGTTGGTGATGACCTCGCCCCCGGTGGTGGGCGATTCCTCGATCTTCATGCTCATCGTCCACCCTCCTTCGAGGTGGGATCGGGGGCGCCGGGCGCGGGTTTGCCGGTGTCGGTCTGGGTCGGCGGCGGCGGAGAGAGGCGGTCCTTGGCGGCCTTGTCGGCGTCCTTGCCCGCGCCGGTCTGGGCCGGGCTGTCGGTGACCTTGGGCTCGGCGACCGGCGGCGTGCCGCGCGACATCTCGTCACCCGGCAGCACGTAGTCCGCGCCTTCCCAGGGGCTGAGGAAGTCGAAGGTCCGCATCTCCTGCGGCAGCACGACGGGCTCGTAGACCACGCGCTTCTCCTCCTCGGAATAGCGCAGTTCGGTGTAGCCCGTCATCGGGAAATCCTTGCGGAACGGGTGCCCCTCGAAGCCGTAGTCGGTGAGGATGCGGCGCAGGTCCGGGTTGCCGGCGAAGGTCACGCCGAACATGTCGAACACCTCGCGCTCGAGCCAGCCGGCGTTGGGCCACAGCGTGGTGACGGTCGGGACGGGGGTATCCTCCGAGGCCGAGCACTTCACCATCACGCGGTGGTTCCTGGTGAGGCTCTGGAGCATGTAGACGACTTCGAAGCGGTCGGGGCGGCTGGGGTAGTCGACCCCGGCGATTTCCATGAGCTGCTGGTAGGCGTGGTCGTCGCGCAGGATCTGGAGCACGCGGGCGATCGCCTCGCGCTCGACGCGGAAGATCACCTCGCCGTGGGCCTCTTTGGCCTCGATCAGCCAGACGCTGATCGTCTCGCTGATGGCGTCGATCACGCCCTCGTTCGAAGCGAACTTCGGGGCGGAGTGGAGAACGGTCATGTCCCTGCCCTTACCTCTCGATCGTGCCCACGCGGCGGATCTTCCGCTGCAGCTGCATCACGCCGTAGAGCAGCGCCTCGGCGGTCGGCGGGCAGCCGGGAACGTAGATGTCGACCGGCACGATGCGGTCGCAGCCGCGCACCACCGAATAGCTGTAGTGGTAATAGCCGCCGCCATTGGCGCAGCTGCCCATGCTGATCACATATTTGGGGTCCGACATCTGGTCGTAGACCTTGCGCAGCGCCGGGGCCATCTTGTTGCACAGCGTGCCGGCCACGATCATCACGTCCGATTGGCGCGGGGAGGCGCGCGGGGCGGCGCCGAAGCGCTCCATGTCGTAGCGCGGCATGTTCACGTGGATCATCTCGACCGCGCAGCAGGCGAGCCCGAAGGTCATCCACCACAGGCTGCCGGTGCGCGCCCACTGGAACAGCTCCTCGGTCGAGGTGACGAGGAAACCCTTGTCGGTGACCTCGGTCTGGAGCGCCTTGAAAAAGTCCGCATCGGGCGCGCGGACCTCGCCGCCCTGCGCGGTGGCCAGCTTCGACATGTCGGGCAGTCCCTGGGGAGGAGAAACGATGTTGGTCATTCCCAGTCCAAAGCCCCCTTCTTCCATTCATAGGCGAGACCGACGGCGAGGATGAAGAGGAACACCATCATGCCCCCCCACCCGGTCCAGCCGGTGACGTCGAGGCTCACAGCCCAGGGGAACAGGAAGGCCGCCTCGAGATCGAAGACGATGAAGCTGATCGCGACGAGGTAGAAGCGCACGTCGAACTGGCTGCGTGCGTCCTCGAACGCGGGGAAGCCGCACTCGTATTCGGAGAGCTTCTCGGCATCGGGATTGTGCACGCCGGTGAGGCGCGACACCGCCATCGGTGCGACCACGAACAGCACCGAAAGCCCGAGGGCAACGAGCACGAATAACAGTATCGGCAGATACTGGCTGAGGTCGACCACGGCGATGTCCAAGCTGTTTAATCCCGAGGCGCCACCTAGGCCTCTCGCGCCGCTTGCGCAAGGGCCGGACTCGGGGAAAAGCCCGGAGCTGAGTTGCAGGATTTCGAACAGAAGTTGCGGGCGACAGACCCGCCTCGCGAGCCCCCTACTTCATCATCCGCGCCGCCGCACCCTCCGTGGCCTTGCCGTAGGGCGGCTTCAGCCCGCCGAGCTTGGCGATGTCGATCTTGGGCTGGTGATAGACCGCGCGCGCATGGCTGAACTCGCGGAAGCCCTCGATGGCGTGATAGCTCCCCATCCCCGATGGCCCGACCCCGCCGAACGGCAGGTCCTCCATCGAGACATGGAACACCACGTCGTTGGTCGTCACCCCGCCGGAGATGGTGCGGGTCAGCACCCGCTCCTGCTCGCCCTTGTCCTCGCCGAAATAGTAGAGGCCGAGCGGGCGGTCGTGCGCGTTGATGTAATCGATCGCCTGATCGACCGACTTGTAGGTCATCACCGGCAGGACGGGGCCGAAGATCTCTTCCTGCATCACGGTCATGCCGTCGTTGACGCCCTTGAGGACGGTGAGCGGCATCTTGCGCTGGTTGGCATTGCCGAAGTCCTCGTTCGCCGGGTTGACCTCGATCACCTCGGCGCCCTTCTCCTTGGCATCGGCGACGAGGCCCTGGAGGCGCTCGAAATGGCGGTCTGAGATGATCGAGGCGTAGTCGTCATTGTCGAGGAGGCGCGGATACATCGCCGCCGCCGCGCCGGTGACGCCCGCGACCGCCTCGTCGGCCTTGTCCTCGGGCACCATCAGGTAGTCGGGCGCGAGGCAGATCTGGCCTGCGTTCATCATCTTGCCGATCGCGATGCGCTCACCCGCCTTGGCGAAATCGGCGCTGCGGCCCATCACCACCGGCGACTTGCCGCCGAGTTCGAGCGTGACCGGGACGAGGTTCGCCGCTGCGGCCTGCATCACCCGGCGGCCCGTCGCGGTCGATCCGGTGAAGACGAGGTGATCGAAGGGCAGGCTCGAGAACGCCGCCGCCACCTCCGGCCCGCCGGTCACGACCGCGACTTCCTCGGGCGCGAAATACTGGGCGGTCAGTTCGGCCATCAGCTCGCTCGTCCGCTCGGTGAATTCGCTAGGCTTGATCATGGCGCGGTTGCCCGCGGCGAGCACCTGCATCAGCGGCCCGAAGGCGAGCTGCACCGGGAAGTTCCAAGGCGAGAGGATGCCGATCACCCCCTTGGGCTCGTAGCGGACCTCGGCGCGCGCGCCCATCAGCCCGAGCGGGAACTGCACCTTGCGCTTCTCCGGCTTCGACCAGGCGTCGATGTGCTTGAGCGCATGGCGCCCCGCCCCCACCGTCGCGGCGATATCGGTGAGCATCGACTGATGTTGCGAGCGGCTGCCGAAATCCGCGCTCATCGCCTTGGCGAAGGCCTCGCCATGGTCCTTCACCAGCGCCATCGCGCGGCGGATGCGGTCCTTCCTCTGCGAGAGCGGCTCGGGGCGCGAGGCGGTGAAGGCGGCGCGCTGGCGCGCGAGCAGGGCTTCGAGTTCATCGCGGCGATCGTCGGCCATGTCGTTCTCCCAAGGACATATGCGTTTTGATTTGCGACGCGTTGTCGCGCAAAGCGCGCGGGGGCGCAAGCGGGGCTGCCCCATTCCTTCATCGCCCCGTGCTCGACACGGGGCTTGGCTGCCCCCGCCCTGCGACGACGGCTCCGCGTCGGCTTCCAGTATGGGGGCTGAACACCGCGAACGACTGCTAGTGGGTGGATTGCTGCCTTAGCTTTTTGTCCACCCGACGTAGCAATCCTCGTCGATCAGGGCGATCAAACTGCGCCCGTCTTTCCCCTGAAAGCTTACTTTCGCTGCATAGCCAGTCGGATCATCCGCCACGGTGGCTTCGTCAGAAGCAAAGTTTGTTTCCTCGGCCTTCACTGATCGGCTGAGCATGCCTTTCTTCTGCTTGCGTGCGAGATCGATATACTGCGAATTCGACCATCCCTTGCACATCGTCGCATCGCTCGAAGGCGCGCAAGCAATTCCGAACGATAACAGCAGCACAGATGTGAGCACTCGGTCGATGAGCATGGTGAGTGAATGCCCGAGCGCTCCCATGTCCGCAATGGGGTCGACAGCTGCAATTCCGCTTTCGCTCGAAATTCCGCCAAACCTGCTCTTCCGCTTGGACAAAAGCCAAGCCCCGCATCAAGTGCGGGGCGACGAGGGTTGAGGGGGACAGAGCCAAAAAATCACCGTCGCCCCGTGCCTGCCTGCCCCGGCGCAGGCCGGGGACACGGGGCTTGGCTTTTCTTCTTTCGGCGTTGGCGCGATACTCGGCAAATAGAAAGGGGTGGCTGGGTCTACATCATGGCGAACCGCTTTCGCGGCGGGATGTATGTCGGCGTGACCGCCGATGCGATCGCCCGCGTGTATCAGCACCGTGAGGGCAGCGGCTCTCAGCATGTGCTCGATTTCGGAATGCGGCGGCTGGTCTACGTCGAACGCCACGACACCATCGAAAGCGCCATTGCCCGCGAAAAGCTGGTCAAGAAATGGCGGCGCGAATGGAAGTTCGCGCTGATCGAAGCGGACAATCCCGATTGGGAGGATCTGTGGGAGCAATGGTTCGCGCCCGAGGTCGGGCAGAAGTAGCCAAGCCCCGGATCAAGCCCGGGGCGACGGGGTGGGAGGCAGACCAAGCCGGAAAATCAGCGTCGCCCCGTGCCTGCCAGCCCCGGCGCAGGCCGGGGACACGGGGCTCGGCTGCCTTCTCGCTGCCGCGGAGGAAGGCGCCCTGTCGAAGAGACGCCTAACCCCGCATCGCGTGCGGGGTGACGAAAGTGGGGTGGCGGAAGGGATCGCCCCGCCGCTGAAACTCCCCCCCCTCATTGCCAATGCCGCATCGCAGCATTACATCGCCCGGCATATTCCCCCGTCACGCAAGGACTTTGCCATGACCCAGCTTTCCCCCGCCGATCCGATCGTGGTCCTCTCCTATGCCCGCACCCCGATGGGCGCGATGCAGGGGGCGCTGTCGGAGGTCTCCGCGACCGATCTCGGCGCCATCGCGGTCAAGGCCGCGGTCGAGCGCGCGGGCGTGCCGGTAGAGGACATCGACCGCGCCTACATGGGCTGCGTGCTGCCCGCGGGGCTCGGCCAGGCGCCGGCGCGGCAGGCGGCGATCAAGGCGGGGCTGCCGCTCTCGGTCGAGGCGACGACCGTCAACAAGGTGTGCGGCTCGGGCATGCAGACGCTGATCATGGGCGCCGAGGCGCTCGCCAGCGGCACGATCGACGTGGTGGTCGCGGGCGGCATGGAGAGCATGACCAACGCGCCCTACCTCCTCAAGAAGCACCGCTCGGGCGCGCGGCTCGGCCACGACACGGCCTATGACCACATGTTTCTGGATGGGCTCGAGGACGCCTACGAGCCGGGCCGGGCGATGGGCACCTTCGCGCAGGAAACCGCCAACGCCTACCAGATGACCCGCGAGGAGATGGACGCCTATTCGATCGAGTCCCTCGCCCGCGCCAACAAGGCAATCGCGAGCGGCGCCTTCGCCGACGAGGTCGTGCCGGTGACGGTCTCGACCCGCGCGGGCGACGTGGTGGTCGAGCATGACGAGCAGCCCGGCAAGGGCCGCCCCGACAAGATCCCGCAGCTGAAGCCCGCCTTCGCCAAGGACGGGACGATCACCGCCGCGACCTCCTCCTCGATTTCCGACGGCGCCGCGGCGCTGGTGCTGACCCGCGCGAGCGTCGCCGAGGCCAAGGGCCTCAGCCCCGTCGCCCGCGTCGTCGCCACCGCCGCCCACGCCCAGGCCCCCGCGCAGTTCACCACCGCGCCGATCCCGGCGATCCAGAAGGTGCTCGCCCGCGCCGGCTGGGGGGTCGACGATGTCGATCTCTTCGAGGTCAACGAGGCCTTCGCCTGCGTCGCCATGTTCGCGATGCGCGACCTCGGCATCCCGCACGAGAAGATCAACGTCAACGGCGGCGGCACCGCATTGGGCCACCCGATCGGGGCGAGCGGCGCGCGGATCGTCGTCACGCTCATCAACGCCCTCAAGCAGCAGGGCAAGACCCGCGGCGTCGCGAGCCTGTGCATCGGCGGCGGGGAAGCGACGGCGGTCGCGGTCGAGCTCGTCTGAGGGGCCGATTTGCCGCAGCGCTGCGGCTCGTGATAAGTCCCCTTCCGGCCGCATCGGCCAGTGGAGGGGGAACATCATGAAGAGATACGCCATTCTGGCTTCGTTCGCCGTGCTCGCGGCTTGCAGCAAGCCTGCGTCCGAGGCGCCTGCCGACGAGGAGACGCCGGCCGCGGCCGAGACCGCTGCGGCGGCGATGACCACCGCCAACGGCTCGCCGGCGGGGACCTACACGGTCGTCGACGCCAAGGGCACCGAGGGCACCAGCGTGCTCAATGCCGACGGCACCTATGTCGACACGGCGGCCGATGGTGCGGTAACCGAAGGCCGCTGGGCCGTGGTCGATGGCAGAACGTGCTTCACCGCCGGGGAAGGCAAGCTGCCGACCTGCTGGACCGAGAGCGCCCCGGGCGCCGACGGCTCGTTCACGGCCACCTCGGAGAACGGCGAGAGCGTCACGGTCAAGCCCAAGACCTGACCGGCAGGAGCGCGCCGGGCGGCGGGGTCACTCGTCGCCCGGGAGCTGCTCCGATCCCCACAGCCGCGCGGCGGCGATCCAGCCCTTGCGGCCCTGGATGTCGACCTCGCACCAGCCCTCGCGGCAGGTCTTGAGGCGGGTGACGACGCCCGGCTCGGCGCGCCACTTGATCGCGCTGGTCGGCGAGGGCTGGGCGCGGACCTCGGCGAGGCCTTCGCCGATGACGAGCCCGCCGCGCTCGGGGTCGAGCTGGCTTGCGGCGATCCAGCCCTGCGTGCCTTCGGGGTCCTCGACGAGCCGCCAGCCCTCGCGGATTCGCACGACCTTCACCGGCAGGCCGATGCGCAGATAGACCCATGCGATGGGGTATTCGTTGCTCGGCCCCACGCGCATGTTGACCTTCTCGTAGCGCAGGCTCGCCCAGTAGGGGAGCGCCCGGTCCTGCGCCCTCAGCGGAGCGAGACATCCAACAATGCCAAGCGTCACAAGCGCGAAGATGGTGAAGATCCGGAAGGTCCGCATGCCCCCTCCGATAGCTCCGACAGCGGCGCTGATTCAAGGCCATGAGCCTTGACCCGCCCGCCCCACTGGCATTAGCCCACAGCCATGACCCAGCGCCCCTCCCGCCCGCTCGCCTTCCCTGCGCGCGTGATCGTCACCCGCCACCTGATGCCGGAAGTCGAGGCACGGATGCGCGAGCTGTTCGACGTGGTGCTGAACGAGGCCGACCGCCCCCTCAGCCGCGCCGAGCTCGCCGCGGCGATGCAGGACTGCGACGTGCTGGTGCCGACCGTCACCGACCGGATCGACGCCGAGCTGATCGCCGGTGCGGGGGAGCGCCTCGGCCTGATCGCGAGCTTCGGCGCAGGGACCGAGCACATCGACCTCGCCGCCGCCGCCGCGCGCCGGATCATCGTCACCAACACCCCCGGCGTCTTCACCGACGACACCGCAGACCTCGCGATGGCCGCAATCATCGGCGTGCCGCGCCGCATCCGCGAGGGCACCGCGCTGGTCCGCCGCGGCGAGTGGACCGGGTGGGCGCCCTCGGGCCTGCTCGGGCGGAAGCTCGCCGGCAAGGTGCTCGGGATCGTCGGCATGGGGCGCATCGGGCAAGCGGTCGCCCACCGCGCCCGCGCCTTCGGGCTCGAGATCGCCTACACCAACCGCAAGCGTCTCCCCGAGGCGCTCGAGCGGATGCTCGGCGCGCGCTACGTGGCGCAAGTCGACGCGCTGATGGCCGAGGCCGATATCCTCACCCTCCACTGTCCGCTGACCGAGGAGACCCGCCACCTCGTCGACGCGCGCCGGCTCGCGCTGATGAAGCCGGGCAGCAGCATCGTGAACACCGCGCGCGGCGAATTGATCGACCAGGAGGCGCTGATCGCGGCGCTCGAGTCGGGGCAGCTCGCGGGCGCGGGGCTCGATGTCTATCCCGACGAGCCCCATGTCGACCCGCGCCTGTTCGCCCACCCCAACGTCATGACCCTCCCCCACATCGGCAGCGCCACCGCCGAGGGCCGCGAGGATTCGGGGCACAAGGTGATCGCCAACATCCGCATGTGGGCCGACGGCCACCGCCCGCCTGACCAGGTGCTGACTGCGCTGGTGCGCTAGTCCGCTGGCCTATAGCCAAGGGTCGTCAGGACTTGCTCCCAACCCTCCAGCGCGTCGCCGAACGCGATGTAGCCGGGTGTCGCTTCTTCATCGCCTTGCTGTCGAAGTGCTACATCCCACCAAGCAACATCTTTATGGCGATGCATGAAGGCAAACAGGTCTAGCCCATCGCGACAGTTGTCGTGTTCTTCTTTCAGGTTTATCGGAACGAACGTGTGAGGCATAGCTATGCCTCTTGGCCAACCCGTATCTCGATATTCAGCATGCTTTGTCGTGTTGGCAATCGCTTCGACAGCAAACATCCAAGGTATCAGCTGTCGCGCGAATGCGTCGAATTCAGATAGGCCTGCCAAGCCAATTGGCAGTTGCCTGAGACCGGCTCTTATATCTCTGGCGAGCGAGACCCTTGTCCAATCCCGAAGAGACGTCAGAGCAACGCAGAAATCGAGCGCGGTGAAGCAGACATTTTCGGCGTTGCACGGCCGCTTGAAGACCTCATCCTCATATCGGGCGAAGTTCCAATCCGCCTTCTGGTATTTGTCCCAAGGCGTTCGGATCGAAGTCAGAAGCTCGGGATGGTCAGCCCACTCGTGACGACGCCTGCGCCGAGCCATCTCAATCCTCTCAATCCCCCGTCAAAATCCGCTCGACCAGCTCGCCCACGCTCGGTGTGTAACCGTTCGAGAAGAAGGGGTCGGTCTTGAAGCGGTAGGCGGCATGGCCCGCGAAGGCGAGGTTGCGGTCGGGGTCGTCGCCGTGGGCGATGTCCTGGAGCGTCTTCTGGATGCAGAAGCTCCTCGGGTCCGCGAGGCGGCCGGTGGTGTAGTCGTCGTGGTCCTTCCAGCTCGAGAACTGGCAGTGCGAGAGGCACCCCATGCAGTCCTGCTGGTCCTGGCGGATCGTCTCGCGGGCTTGCGGAGTGACGAAGACGATCGTGCCCTCCGGGGTCTTGAGCGGCTCGGTGTGGCCGGCGCGCATCCACATCTCGGCGCGGGCCTTGTCCTCTGGGCGGACCCAGAAGCTCCTCGCCTTGCCGTCCTCGCCGAGTTGCACCGTGCCCTCTTCCTCGCCCCGTTTGAAATAGGGGATCTGGCGCTCCGAGCGGTGCATCAGGTCGTAGAGGAACGGGGTCTTGACCGCGCTCGAATAGAAGCCGGTGGGCGAGAACTTGTGGAGCAGCACGTCACCGGGCTCGACGGTGCGCAGCATGTCCTTCCAGATCTGCGGGATCGGGCTCTCGCGGGTGAGCAGGGGGCGCGTGCCGAACTGGAACGCGATCTTCCCGAGCTCGGGATTGTCGATCCAGTCGTTCCATTCGCGCAGATACCACACCCCGCCCGCCATAACGATCGGCACGTCGTCCGAGACGCCCTCGGCGCGCATCGTGTCGCGCAGCACCTTGACGCGCGGATAGGGGTCCTCGGGCTTGGTCGGGTCCTCGGCGTTGGAGAGGCCGTTGTGCCCGCCCGCCAGCCACGGGTCCTCGTAGACCACCGCTGCCATCAGCTCGGCGACCTTGTGGTAGGAGCGCTTCCACAGCGCCCGGAAGGCGCGGCCCGAGCTGACGATCGGCAAGTAGCTGACGTTGAAGCGCGCGGCGATCTCGGCGAGCTTGTAGGGCATTCCCGCCCCGCAGGTGACCCCGGTGACGAGGCCGCGGGTGCGCTCGAGCACGCCTTCGAGCACGGCCTGCGCCCCGCCCATCTCCCACAGCACGTTGATGTTGATCGCACCGCGGCCGCTGGCGATCTCGTAGGCCTTCTTCACCTGCGTGGTGGCGCCCTCGATGGCATAGCGGATCAGCTCCTGATGGCGCTCCTCGCGGGTGCGGCCGTGATAGACCTGAGGGATGACGTTGCCGTCCGCATCGTAGCTGTCGGCGTTGACCGCGCTCACCGTGCCGATGCCGCCGGCGGCCGCCCAGGCGCCCGAGCTCGCGTGGTTGGTGGCCGAAACACCCTTGCCGCCCTCGACCAGCGGCCAGACTTCGCGACCGCCGTAGACGATCGGAGACAATCCCTTGAACAACGAACAATCCTCTCGAGCGCCGGGAGCGGCGCGGCTTATCAGATCTTGCCCATAGTCGCGCGCGCCCCGCCCCGCAACCTCGCGCGCCGCGGGCGTTTCAGGAGGCGCTGCACACCTCGATCGCCTCGGGCGAGCGCCGCGCCTTGCCTTTCTGGAAGCGCGCGAAATAGCCCTTGATGTCGGGCCTTTCGGTATATTCGACGAGCACATAGCCGACCGCCTCGAACTCGCAAAACAGCAGCGTGTGCGGCAGGCCGTGGCTTCCGACGCGGCTCTCGCTCTCCACCACCACGATCTGCCCGTCGGCATTCAGGGCGGGCCACATGTTCCACAGGAAGGCGTAGGGCTCGGTGACCTCGTGGTACATATGCACCATGAAGATGCGGTCGAAGCTGTCGGGGGGCAGCTGCGGATTGTCGGCATCGCCCAATTTGATCGAGATGTTCTCGAGCCGCTCGCGCTCGACCCGGCGGCCGAGCCGGTCCAGGGCCTCGCGACTGATGTCCTGGGCGAGCACCCGACCCTCGGCCCCGACCCGCTCGGCGAGGCGCACGGTGTAGTAGCCCTCCCCCGCCCCGAGATCGGCGACGGTCATGCCGGGGCGCAGCCGGGCGAGGTCCATCACGACCTGCGCCTCGCCGCGCTCGTCGCGGGCGTCCTCGTTCGAAAACTCGTTGGAGACGACCGCGGCGACCGGGCGGTCGGGCGCGGGGAAGGCCAGCGCGCTCTCGGGACGCTTCGTGGTCGCGGGCGCGAGACCGTCGCATCCGGCAAGGACGCTGGCAGCGAGCGCCGCCGCCACTGCCGCAAGGAGCGCGCGCCCGCCTCGCATCGGGCCTACTCGACGTCCTCGATCTCGACCTTCTCGCCGGTCACGCGCTGCGCGAGCGCGGCCGAGATGAAGGGGTCGATCGCCCCGTCGAGCACCGCGTCGGGGGTGTTCGAGACGATGCCGGTGCGCAGGTCCTTGACCATCTGGTAGGGCTGCAAAACGTAGGAGCGGATCTGGTGGCCCCAGCCGATGTCGCTCTTGGCCGAATGCTCGGCGCTGGCGGCTTCCTCGCGGGCGCGCATCTCGGCCTCGTAGAGCCGGGCCTTGAGCATGTTCATCGCGATCTCGCGGTTCTTGTGCTGGCTGCGGTCCTGCTGGCTGGCGACGACGATCCCGGTGGGCTGGTGGGTGATGCGCACCGCCGAGTCCGTGGTGTTGACGTGCTGTCCGCCCGCCCCGGACGCGCGGTAGGTGTCGATCTTGAGGTCGGCGGGGTTGATCTCGATCTCGAAGCTGTCGTCGATCACCGGATAGACCCACACGCTGGAGAAACTGGTGTGACGGCGCGCCGAGCTGTCATAGGGGCTGATGCGGACGAGGCGGTGGACGCCGCTCTCGGTCTTGGCATAGCCATAGGCCCCGTCGCCCTTGATGAGCAGGGTCGCCGACTTGATCCCGGCCTGTTCGCCCGCCTGGTATTCGACCGTCTCGACCTTGAAGCCGCGGCGTTCGGCCCAGCGGCCGTACATGCGGAAGAGCATCTCGGCCCAGTCCTGGCTCTCGGTCCCGCCTGCGCCGGCGTGGATTTCGAGATAGGTGTCGTTGCCGTCCGCCTCGCCCGAAAGCAGCGCTTGCACCTTGTCGGCATCGGCGCGGTCGGCGAGCCGGGCGAGGGTCGCAAGGCCGTCCTCGACGATCGAATCCTCGCCCTCGGCCTCGCCCATCTCGATGAACTCGACCGCGTCGGCCATCTCGGCCTCGATCTCGCGGACGGTGTTCACCGCCGTCTCGAGCGTCTTCTGCTCGCGGCTGATCGCCTGGGCCTGCTTGGGATTGTCCCAGAGCTTCGGGTCCTGCACGCGCGCGTTGAGCTCGTCCAAACGGCGCAGCGCGCGCTCCCAGTCGAGCGACAGGCGCACCAGCGCCAGCGCCGCCTCGATCCGGTTGATGTAAGCCTGGGCCTCGGCCCGCATGGGTCAATCCTTCGCGACGAGCAAACGTGATGAGGCACGCCGCTTAGCGTCGGCGGCGCGATTGTAAAGCCGCGAGGCCCCTCACTTCGTCCGGAGCGCCTTCACCGCCGCGAGGGTCTGTGCGACATGGCCGCGGTAGTCGGGGTTCGAGTGCACCGCGACGATCGTCCCGTCCTTCGCGATCACGTAGGAAGTGCGGGTGGTGAGGCCCGACTGGCCCATCGCCACGTCGTAGGCCTTGGCGACCGCGGGGCTCGCGATCCCGACCGGAAAAGCGTCGCGGCATTCCTTGCGGCTGAACTCCTTGAGCGTGGCGATGTCGTCGGCGGACATGCCGATCACGCTCGCGCCCGCCGCCTTGAACTGCGGCATCGCCTCGGCGAAGGCATTGGCCTCGAGCGTGCAGCCTTGCGTGAAGGCCTTGGGGTAGAAGTAGAGCACCACCGGCCCCTTGGCGAGGGCGCTCTTCAGCGCGAAGCCGAACTCCTTGCCGGCGAGCGCGGCCTTGGTCGAGAAGGCCGGGGCCTTGGTGCCCGTGGGAAGCTCTGCGGAAGCGGAGGTCACACCGGCGAGACCGGCGAGGGCGAAAGCCGCAAGGGCAATGGTGCGAAGCTGTTTCATGTGCTCTCCAACCGTCATGGCCTGAGATGGTTTCCGGACCGGCGTCAGTCGATGCCGCCTTCCTCGAGGAACTCGGGCTCCTTCACTACCGCGCTCTCGGCGCTCTGGCGTCCGGCGCGGATCAGCGCGAGGATCTCGTTGCGCTTGGCGGCGATCGCGTCCTGGCGGGTGTAGCGCTCGGGCTCGGTGTCGGGCTTGAAGGCCTCCCAGATGATCGCCGACTTGGGATCCTCGGTCGGCCAGCCCTCGAAGACGCGCTTGCCCGAGCGGCGGTCGACCCGCACCATCCGGACGCCGGTGGGCGCGACGGGCGGGAGATCGGACCACTTGGCGCGGGTCTTCTCGATCAGGCTCTTGACGATGGGCGCCGAGATCGTGCCGCCATAGGCATAGCCGCCCATGTCGCGCGGCTGGTCGAAGCCCAAATAGGCGCCCGCGATCATCGCTTGCGTGCCGCCGATGAACCACACGTCCTTGGGGCCGGTGGTCGTCCCGGTCTTGCCGAACAGCGGCAGGTTCAGCGAGTTGAGCACGGTCGCGGTCCCGCGGCTCACCGCGCCGCGCAGCATGTGCATCACCTGGAAGGCGGTGCGCGGGTCCATCGCCTGGGTGCCGCGCACCCCGAAGCGCGGCATCGGCTTGCCGTCCCACGCGGCCATGTTGCACCCGCGGCACTCGCGCTGGTCGGCGCGCCACACCACCTTGCCGCGGCGGTCCTGGACGTAGTCGATCACGGTCGGCGGATTGAGCCGCCCGTGGTTGGCGAGCGCGCCGTAAGCCGCGACCATCTTGATGAGCGTCGTCTCCCCGGCGCCCAATGCGGTCGAGGGATAGGCCGGGAACTTGCCGATCCCGACCCGCTCGATCTCGCGCACGACGTTGTTCATTCCCGCGGTCATGCCGATCTGCACGGTCATGATGTTCTGCGACTGCTCGAGGCCATAGCGCATCGGGTGCTGCCCGCCCGCACCGCGCCCGCCGCGGATGCACTTCTCGCCGAGCCCTGCGCCCTGAAAGAAGCAGAAGCGCGAGTTGTCGATCTGGGTCGAGGGGGTCATCCCGCTGTCGAGCCCGGCTGCATAGACGAAGGGCTTGATGGTCGAGCCCGGCTGGCGCATCGCCTGGGTCGCGCGATTGAAGTCCGAGAGGCGGTGGTCGAAGCCGCCCTGCATCGCCATCACCCGGCCCGACTGCGCCTGCTCGACGACGAGCGCGCCCTGCGCCTCGGGGATGGTGCGCACGGCCCAGGCATTGCCGACCGGAGCGGCGGCGATCACGTCGCCGGCCTTGAGCCGGTCGGGCAGGCCGATCAGCGGGGCCTCGTCGCCGTTCGCGAAGCCGATCCGCGCATTGGGACCGCTGCGGCGGGTGACGACGCCGACGCGCCAGTCCTTGTAGCTGATCCCGAGCGGCGAGGATTGCAGACGGCTCGCCCACTGGCCGTCCTCCACCTCGAGCGTCGCGATCGGACCCGCCCAGGCCCGCCCGCCCTGATAGCGCAGCAGCCCTTCGCGCAGCGCGTCGCGCGCGGCGAGCTGCATCTGCGGGTCGAGGCTGGTGCGCACCCACAGCCCGCCCGCATAGACCGAGTTCGGCCCGTCCTCGGCGGTCTCGCCGAAGCGCTCGATCAGCTCGCGGCGGACCTCCTCGAGGAAGTATCCGGCATCGACAGAACGTTCGCGGCGCTGGGTGACGAGACCCAGGGGCTTGGCCGCCGCCGCGCGCCGCTGCGAACCGGTGATGAAGCCGTTCGCCTCCATCTGGTTCAGCACGAAGTTGCGCCGCTCGAGCGCCGCCTGCTCCTGCCCCTTGCGCCCGTAGCGCTCGGGCGCCTTGGGGAGAATCGCAAGGAAGGCCATCTCGTGGAGCTGGAGCTGGTCGACGTCCTTGTCGAAATAGGCGCGCGCCGCCGCCTGCACCCCGAAGGAGCGGCGGCCGAGCGGGATCTCGTTCAAGTAGAGCTCGAGGATCTCCTGCTTGGTCAGCACCTGTTCGATGCGCCCGGCGAGGATCATCTCCTTGAGCTTGCGCGTGACCGAGTATTCGTCACCCAGGAGCAGGTTCTTGGCGACCTGCTGGGTGATCGTCGAGCCGCCCACCGCACGCTCGCCCGTCCCGGCCTTGCGCGCGTAATCGAACACCGCGTTGGCGGTGCCGAGGAAGTCGACCCCGCCGTGGCTGAAGAAGGTCTTGTCCTCGGCCGCGAGATAGGCCTCGATGAGCTTCTGCGGGAAGTCGGCATATTGCAGCTGGACGCGCCGCTCGCGGGCGTAGGAGTGGACGATCTCGCCGTCGATCCCGCGCACCACCGTCGGCAGCGGGGTCTCGTAGGTGAGAAGCGCCTCAGCCTCGGGCAGGTCGCTCGCCAGCCACACGAACAGCGCGATCCACAGCGCGAGCGCGAGGCCGAAGCCGATCGCGAGGATGCGGAACAGCCGGCTCGCCCGCCAGCGCGCGCGGAACCACGCCAGCGCCCCGCCGACATCGCGGTTCACGCGGTAGCGCAGATAGGCCCAGGTGGTCTGCCGGTCTTCGGGAGGCGGGAGCGTCTCGGTCATGAACGGGGCGCAACTAGCACGCGGGCGTGCGCGAAAGCTAGCGACTTCGCGCGCCTATTCCCCGCTCGCCGCGGCCCCCGCTCGGCGTGCGAGATAGACCCGGATCGCGCGCCCGAGCACGGCGGCATACTGCGCCCGCCCCTCGGGCGTGGTGAGCCGCGCGCGGTCGGTGAGGTTGGTGACGAAGCCGCTCTCGAACAGCACCGAGGGCACGTCGGGCGCGCGCAGCACCGCGAGCGCGGCGGCACGGCGGGGCTGCGGGATGAAGGGCAGCGTCCCCTCGCCCTCGCGCAGCACGAGGCCGGCAAAGGCCAGCGCCTCCTCCTGGGTGCGCTGCTGCGAGAGGTCGACGAGGATCGCGCTCACCGCCGCGCTCTGGCCCTTCACCGTGATGCCGTTAAGCCGGTCGGCGTCGTTCTCGCGCGCGGCGAAGCGGGCCGCCGCCTCGTTCGAGGCCTCGTTCGAGAGCGTGTAGATGCTCGCCCCGCTGACCTCCTCCCGCTCGCCGGCGGAGTCCGCATGGATCGAGACGAACAGGTCGGCCTCGAGCCGCCGCGCGATCTCGGGGCGGTAGGGGAGCGGGAGGATGCGGTCGTCCGAGCGGGTCAGCGCGACCCTCACCCCGCCCTGCCGCAGCAGCTCGTCGCGCAGCGCCAGCGCGAGCGCGAGGGTGATCGCCTTCTCCTCGACGCGGCGGCCTTCGGGGTCCGTGCCGATCGCCCCCGGATCGCGCCCGCCGTGGCCGGCATCGATCACCACCAGCGGGCGCGAGGGATCGTCGGGGCCGGCGACCTGCGGCAACTCGAGCGGCGCGGCGGCCCCGCCCCCGCCCTCGCCCGCATCGGCGAGCGGGAAGCGCAGCACGTAGTCGCGGCCCCAATAGGCCATCGGCACCTCGCGCCCCAGCACCCGCGCGCCGCCCAGCACGCCCGCCGGCACGAGCAGCAGAACAAGGACGAGCAGCAGGGCGCGAAAACTCATTGCGTGTGCCGCTTACGTTCTTGCCCGAAGGAAACGCAAGAGAGTTGCGGGGTTTGCCCCACAGTGCTAGCGATGGGTCATGGAGGTTGCCGGTAGGCGCGATGCGCGCCCCACTTGCCCGCCTCTTGCGCCGGGGCACACTCTTTCTTCCGCTCCCCGGCCCAGTACAGGTTGATGCAGTGACAGTATGTTCTCCCCGCCGATCGAGCACAACGCGTGACCAACGCGTGCTCGGCGTTGCGGGTCAAGGCGCGGCAGCCTGCCGCACATCTGTCCTTGCAGACACGAGCTTCGCGCTGACCGCCGTCACGGCCCCAGGCGCGATACCCCCTTCCGGCGCCTCCCCCGGGCGCGCCGGTTTCCCACAATATGCGCGCCCCCTTCACCCCGCCACGCGGGCAAGGCCGGGCGCATGGAGACTATTCAATGGCAACGCGCATGCTCATCGATGCGCGCCACCCGGAAGAAACCCGGGTGGCGGTCCTGCAAGGCAACCGGATTGAGGAATTCGACTTTGAATCTGCCGAACACAAGCAGATCAAGGGCAACATCTATCTCGCCAAGGTAACCCGGGTCGAACCCTCGCTGCAGGCGGCCTTCGTCGACTTCGGCGGCAACCGCCACGGCTTCCTTGCCTTCAGCGAAATCCATCCCGACTATTATCAGATTCCCAAGGCCGACCGCGACGCCCTTCTGGCCGAGGAGGCCGAGGCCGCCGAGGAAGAGGAGCGCCTGCGCGCCGAGGAAGAGGCGGAAGGCATCGCGCCAGGCGCCGAATACGACGCCGAGGACGAAAGCGGCGAGGCGCTCGCCGAGGACTTCGCCGAGAACGGGGTCGAGGAAGTCGACACCTCCGACAAGGACGAGGTCGCCACCATCGAGGGCGGCGCCTCTGACGAGGACGAGGCCTCGGACGAAGACTCCTCCGAAGAAGAGACCGGCGAGGAAAACGGCGAGGAGCGTCGCGGACGCGGGCGTGGCCGCCGCCGCCAGGGCAAGGGCGACCGCGGCGACAAGACCGACAAGGGCAACGGCCGCAGCCGCGCCAAGCAGGTCGACGAGGTGCGCGCCAAGCGCATGGCGCTGCGCCGCCGCTACAAGATCCAGGACGTGATCCAGCGCCGCCAGGTGCTGCTCGTCCAGGTCGTCAAGGAAGAGCGCGGCAACAAGGGCGCGGCGCTGACCACCTACCTGAGCCTCGCCGGGCGCTACACCGTGCTCATGCCCAACTCGTCGCACGGCGGCGGGATCAGCCGCAAGATCAGCTCGACGAGCGATCGCAAGCGGCTGAAGGAGATGGTCTCGGACCTCAAGCTTCCGAAGACCATGGGCCTGATCGTCCGCACCGCGGGCATGAGCCGCACCAAGCCCGAGATCAAGCGCGACTTCGACTACCTCGCCCGCGTCTGGGACGAGATTCGCGAGAAGACCCTCGCCTCGGTCGCGCCGGCGCTGATCCACTCGGACAGCGACCTCATCAAGCGCGCGATCCGCGACATCTACAACAAGGAGATCGAGGAAGTCGTCGTCGAGGGCGAGGAGGGCTACAAGTCGGCCAAGGCCTTCATGAAGCTCCTCATGCCGAGCCACGCGCGGCGGGTGAAGGCCTATTCGGACCCGGTGCCGCTGTTCCAGCGCTACGGCGCCGAGGACCAGCTGCGCGCGATGTACGACCCGATGGTCCAGCTCAAATCGGGCGGCTACCTCATCATCAACCCGACCGAGGCGCTGG
Source organism: Erythrobacter sp. NE805 (assembly GCF_046452355.1). Lineage (NCBI taxonomy): Bacteria > Pseudomonadati > Pseudomonadota > Alphaproteobacteria > Sphingomonadales > Erythrobacteraceae > Erythrobacter > Erythrobacter sp. NE805. The sequence continues at coordinate 395,426 of NZ_JBKFDI010000002.1, forward strand.
TGTCGATCGACATCAACTCCGGGCGCTCCACCAAGGAGCACGGGATCGAGGCGACCGCGCTCCATACCAACCTCGAGGCGGCGCGCGAGATCGCCCGCCAGCTGCGCCTGCGCGACATGGCCGGCCTCGTCGTCATCGACTTCATCGACATGGAGTACCCCTCCAACGTCCGCAAGGTCGAGAAGGCGATGAAGGAGGCGCTGAAGAACGACCGCGCGCGCATCCAGGTGGGCCGCATCAGTTCCTTCGGCCTGATGGAAATGAGCCGCCAGCGCCTGCGCACCGGCGTGCTCGAGGCGACCACCCGCGCCTGCCCGCATTGCGACGGCACCGGCCTCGTGCGCACCGCGTCGTCCGCGGGGCTTTCGGCGCTGCGCCTGATCGAGGACGAGGCGGCCAAGGGCAAGGGCACGCTCATCCGCCTCGGCGCGAGCACCGAGGCGGCGATCTACCTCCTCAACGAGAAGCGCGCCGACCTCGTCGAGATCGAGCAGCGCTACGGCGTCAGCGTCGAGGTGGTGCCGGAAGGCGAGCAGGAAGGCGCAAAGATGAGCGTCTCGAGCTCTGGCCCGCGCCCGCTCCAGGCGCCCAGGTTCGAGCCGATCATCGACGATGAGGACGATGCCGACCTCCCGGAGGAAGAGGACGAATACGCCGAGGACGAGGCCGAGGAGCGCGAACGGCGCCAGCGCGGCCGCGATCGCGATCGCGAGCGGTCCGACGGCGACGAAGACGGCGGCCGCAAGAAGAAGCGCCGGCGTCGGCGCGGTGGTCGTGGTCGCAACCGTGACCGCGAAGAGGGCGGCGAAGGCGCCGAGGGCGAATATGCCGAGGACGGCGCCGATACCGACAGCGACGGTGACGAGGCGGGCGAGGCCGGCGAGGCCACGCTGCGCGACGACAGCGAGACCGGTGACGGCGAGGGCCGCCCCAAGAAGCGCCGCCGCCGCGGTGGCCGCGGGCGCAAGCGCCGCTCCGACGAGGGCACCGAGGAAGGCCAGCAGGGCGCCGAGGGCGAGGCCGATGTCGACGCGCTGACCGGCGACGAGGCCGAACCCGACGCGCCTGCCGAGGTCGAGGCAGAAGCGCCCGCTCCCGACGCCGAGCCCGCCGCCGAGGAAGCGCCGCCTGCCAAGCCCAAGCGCGTCCGCGCGCCGCGCAAGAAGAAGGACGCCGAGCCCGTGGTCGCCGAGGAGGCTCCGGCCGAACTCGCCCCCGAACTCGCCGCCGCTTCTGCCGATGCGGCTCCGGCCGAGGCGGTAGCTCCGGCCGAGAAGCCCAAGCGCAAGCGCGCCCCGCGCAAGGCCAAGGTGGCCGCCGAGGATGCCGCCGAGGCGCTCTCGCAGCAGGTCGCCGAGGACATGGCGGTGATCGCCGGGCCAGAGGACGCGCCGCAGACCGCCGAGGCGATGGCCGGTGAGGCCGCCCAGCAAGAGGCCCGGACCGAAGCTGCGCCCGAGGCCGAGGCCAAGCCGCGCCGTGGTTGGTGGCAGCGAACCTTCGGGGAATGATCGGGAGAAGCGGGCGCGATCTGGAAAGGTCGCGCCCGCACTCCTACCTCGCTAAGCGATGAACGATCGCGCAGGCGCCCCGCAGCAACCCTCTCACCACAAGCCGGGTGGCGGTTACCGCAATCCGCCGGGCAGCCCGGCCTATCGCGCGGGGCTTCGCGATTTCCTCCGGTTCCTGCTGTGGGACATGCGCCGCGCCAAGCTGCCGCCGATCCCGGACGGTCATGTCGCGAGCACGAGGCCGGATCTCGCTGCGCTCGCGGACAACCAGATCGCCTGGCTCGGCCATGCCTGCTTCGCGATGCGGATCGGCGGGAAGCTCGTTCTCACCGACCCATACCTCAGCCGGAACGCTGGTCCCTTCGGGCTGGGCCCGAAGCGATTTCTGCCGGCGACGGTCAAGGCGGGCGAGCTGCCGCGGCTCGACCTCATCGTCATCAGCCACAACCACTACGACCACCTCGATACCGCGGCCCTCACGGCCTACCGCTGGCGGGCCGAGACGCCCGTGGTCTGTCCGCTGGGCGTCGGGCCGCTGTTGCGACGTCAGGGGTTTGCCGAGGTGGTCGAACTCGACTGGTGGGAGCGGCACCACTTCGGACCCATCAGCGTCACCGCGCTTCCCGCGGTCCATTTCTCAGGGCGCGGACTCTTCGATCGCAACCGGACCTTGTGGGCGAGCATGGCAATCGCATCATCCGAGCGCAGGGTCTGGTTCGGCGGTGACACGGGTTACGGCGCGGTCTTCCGCGAGATCGGCGAGCGTGCCGGCCCGTTCGACCTCGCCCTCGTCGGGATCGGGGCCTACGAGCCGCGGATCATCATGGAAGCGAGCCACGCCACGCCCGAAGAAGCCGTGACGATCGCCCGCGACATCGGTGCGCGGGCTGCGGTCGGGATGCACTGGGGCAGCATCATGCTCACCCCCGAGGACCCGTTCGAGGCGCCGATCCGGTTTCGCCGGGCTGCGCTGGAGCAGCAGTATGGCGAAGCCAATGCATGGATCATGCAGGTCGGCGAAGTGCGCAGCTTCTGATCAGCCTGCCTTGACGGCCCTGCCCCACTCCATCCAACCCGCGAAGCGCGGCGTCTTGGGGGTGTAGCCCTCGCCCAGCGGCTCGACCGCGAAACCTGCCTGCGCGAGCGCGCCCGCGATCGGGCGGGTCAGGTGGCAGCCGCCCGCGAGGCGCTTCCAGACGGGCTCGATCCGCTCCTGCCAGCGCCGCACCGGCGCGTCGGGCGCGCGGCCGTGCTCGAGGAACAGCGCCGTGCCGCCCGGGCGCAGGATGCGGCGCATCTCGCGCATCACCTGCGCGGGGTCGTCTACCGAGCACAGGGTGAAGGTGCACACCACGCAGTCGAAGCTCGCGTCATCGAAGGGGATCGCCTCGCCCCGCCCTTGCCTGAGGTCCGCCGCCCAGCCCTTCTCCCGCGCGGCGGCGCGAGCGGCGTCGAGCAGCCCCTCGTGCGGGTCGATCCCGGCATAGGAGGTGATCGCGCGGGGGTCATAGAATTCATGGTTGATCCCGCCCCCGCAGCCCAGTTCGAAGACGTCGCCGCGCGCGTGCGGCACCACCGCGGCGCGGCGCTTCATCACCTGGCCCTGCGAGCAGGCGCAGGTGATCAGGCGCGGCATGACCTTCGCCTCGTACCAGCCCGTAAGCCCCATGCCGTCCCTCCCCTCGTTCGCCCGGCGCAGTCTAGCGGCGCCGGGCGCGAAGGAAAGCCTCAGGCCGGGACCTCCTCCCCCCGAAAGTCGAACACCCGCCCCGACTGTGCGGGGGTAAGGCGGGCGAGCACGCCGAGCAGGTTCGCCGCGGCATCCTCTGGCCGGGAGAGCTGCCCCTCGGCCAGCCCCGACTGGAAGGGCCGGGAGAGCGCGCTGTCCACCGTCCCCGGGTGGAGCCCGACCACCACCCCTTCGGGATGGGTGCGCGCCATCTCGAGCGCGAAGTTCTTCAGCAGCATGTTGAGCGCGGCCTTCGAGGCACGGTAGGAATGCCACCCGCCGAGCCGGTTGTCACTGATCGACCCGACCCGCGCGGAGAGCGCGGCGAAGGTGAAAGGCCGCCCGCGCGGCATGATCGCGAGCATATGCTTGGCGACCAGCGCCGGGCCGATGGTGTTGAGCGCGAGGACCTCGGCCATCGTCGCGGCCTCGATCCGCCTGTAGCTCCGCTCCGGCCCCCGGCCGTCGGCGAGCGTCAGCACCCCGGTGGCGACAATCACCCACTCGGGCGGGTCGTCCCGCATCGCCGCGGCGGCGGCAGCGATGCTCGGCTCGTCGTCGAGGTCGAAGGCGAAGGAGCCGACGCCCGCGACCTCCGGCCCCTCGCCCGAACGCGATCCCGCATGGATGCGCGCGCACCCGCGCGCCGCGAGCCCCTCGCACAAGGCCTGCCCGATCCCGCCGCTCGCCCCGAACACAGCCGCGCTGCGCGGCCAGCCCGCATTCCCGTCGCTTTCCCTCATGACGCGCAGAACGGCCCCCGCCTGCGCTTCGTTCCCGGCGGTGACGCGCGCTCAACCTCTGTGCGAAACCCTGCAACAATTGCGAGGCCCGCCCCGCTTGCGCCCACCGGCAATGCCGCTAAGTAGGGTGCCAAATTGCAACCGGGATCTGGCAATGGCGACCTTCACTCTCCCCAAGAATTCGAAGATCAGGAACGACGGCAAGCTGCACAAGGCGCAAGGGGGCCGGGTCAAGTCGTTCAAGATCTATCGCTACGATCCCGACAGCGGCCAGAACCCGCGCTACGACAAGTTCGAGATCGACCTCGACCAGTGCGGCCCGATGGTTCTGGACGCCCTCTTCAAGATCAAGAACGAGGTCGATCCCACCCTCACCTTCCGCCGCTCGTGCCGCGAGGGGATCTGCGGGTCGTGCTCGATGAACATCAACGGCAAGAACGCGCTCGCCTGCACCACCGCGATCGAGGATCTGAAGGGCGAGATCCGCATCACCCCGCTGCCGCACATGGACGTGATCAAGGACCTGGTGCCGGACTTCACCCATTTCTACGCGCAATACGCCTCGATCCGCCCGTGGCTCCAGACCGTCAGCACCACGCCTTCGGGCAAGGAGCGCCTGCAATCGCCCGAACAGCGCGAGAAGCTCGATGGCCTCTATGAGTGCATCCTGTGCGCCTGCTGCTCGACCTCGTGCCCGTCCTATTGGTGGAACTCGGACAAGTTCCTCGGCCCCGCGATCCTGCTCCAGGCCTATCGCTGGCTCGCCGACAGCCGCGACGAGATGACCGGCGAGCGGCTCGACGATCTCGAGGACCCGTTCCGCCTCTACCGCTGCCACACGATCATGAATTGCGCGAACGTGTGCCCCAAGGGCCTCAGCCCGGCCAAGGCGATCGCCGAGACCAAGAAGATGCTCGCCGAGCGGGCGATCTGATCCGGTGAGCTTCAAGGACAACGTCTTCGAGCACGGGCCCGACCCGGCAAACCCCGGCTGGCATCACTGGAACCTCAAGGACGCGAGCCTGTTCAACGGCGCTGTGATGGGCAAGCTCATCACCCGCGTCGATCCGGACGGCAAGGCGCGCCTCAGGATGTTTCCCGAGCGGCGGCACATGAACCTTCAGGGCGTGATCCACGGCGCGGTGACGCTCTCCCTGATCGACATTGCGCTGTTCGTGACGATGCACCGGATCGGCACCGGCAATGCCGGCCCCTCGGTGACGCTCGAGCTGTCGACCCAGTTCGTGGGCGGCGGCGATCCGCGGCGGCCGCTCGACGCCGTCACCGAGATCGTGCGCGAGACCGGCAAGCTCGTCTTCATCCGCGGGATGGTGGTGCAGGACGAGGACACCGTCGCGAGCTTCTCGGGGATCGTGCGCAAGATGCAGCCGCGCGGCCAAACCTGACGCAGTGCCCGGTCTCCTCGCCCGCTACGACGCGCTGATCGCCAGCGGCGAACTGCGCGCCGACCCCGACCAGCGCGCCGCGGCCGAGCGGCTGGCGTGCTTGCAGGACGCCTTGGAGGCCGATGCGCCCTCTGGCGGCATCCTCGGCAAGCTGTTCGGCAAGAAGCCCGAGCCCCCCCGCGGCCTTTACCTGTGGGGCGGCGTCGGGCGCGGCAAGTCGATGCTGATGGACCTGTTTGTCGACACGCTCGCCGTGACGAAGAAGCGCCGGGTCCACTTCCACGCCTTCATGCTCGAACTCGACCGGCGGGTGTCCGAGGCCCGCAAGGCGGAGCGCGCCGACCCGCTGATCGCCGTCGCCCGCGACATGGGCGAGGAGCTGACGTGCCTTGCCTTCGACGAGATGGTCGTCACCAACACCGCCGACGCTGCGATCATGGGCCGCTTCTTCACCGCGCTGATGGAGGCCGGCACGGTGATCGTCACCACCTCGAACCGCCCCCCGCGCGACCTCTACAAGGACGGATTGAACCGCTCGCTGTTCCTGCCCTTCATCGACCTCGTCGAGGCGCGCATGGACGTGCTCTCGCTGAACGGCCCGACCGACTACCGCCTCGACCGGATCGGCGGGCTCGGCACCTGGCACGCGCCGCTGGGCGACGAGGCGACCGAACAGGTGCGCGAGGCCTTCTTCCGCCTCACCGACTTTGCCCCCGAGGATGCCGCCAATGTGCCCTCGGGCGAGCTCGACCTCGGCGGCGGGCGAACCCTGCATGTGCCCAAGTGTTTGAAGGGCGTCGGCGTGTTCTCGTTCAAGAAGCTCTGCGCCGAGAACCGCGGCGCCGCCGACTACCTCACCATCGCGCGCGCGTTCCACACCGTGATCCTCGTCGGCATCCCGAGGATGGGCCCGGAGAGCCGCAACGAGGCGATCCGCTTCACCAAGCTGATCGACGCGCTCTACGAGCACCGCGTGAAGCTGTTCGTCACCGCCGCCGCGGCGCCGGAGGAGCTCTACCAGGCCGGCGACGGCGCCTTCGAGTTCGAGCGCACGGTGAGCCGGCTCAACGAGATGCAGAGCGAGGACTACATGGCGCTCGGGCACGGGACGGAGGATTAGATCTCGGAGACCCGTAGATCTCCGTTCGTCCTGAGCTTGTCGAAGGACTGCACTTTTCTTCTGACAGCTCGAAGCCACAAGTGAAGGACAGCCCTTCGACAGGCTCAGGGCAAACGGGATTCGGACTTACCCACTCACCCCCAGCTGGCCCAGCGACTTCTCCAGCATCAAGAGCTGCCACAGCGTCCGCGAGTGATCGACGCGGCCCCCGATGTGCGCCTCCGCCAGACCCGCGATGGCCTTCGCATCGAAGAACCCGGTCTGCGCGAGCGCTCCCGTCGCGATCCCCCGCGAAGCGCCCGCAAGCGGCCCCCTCAGCCATTCGGCGATGGGCGTCACGAAGCCCTGCTTGGGGCGGTAAAGGATGTCGGGGGGGAGGTAGCGCTCGAGGCTCTTCTTGAGCAGATGCTTGCCGACCGAGCCGCGCACCCGCATCCCCTCGGGCAGGCGCGCGGCGAACTCCACGAGGCGGTGATCGAGCAGCGGCTCGCGGGCCTCGAGGCTGACGGCCATGCTGGTGCGGTCGACCTTGGTAAGGATATCGCCCGGCATCCAGAAAGCGAGATCGGCATACTGCGCGCGGTCGAGGCCGGAGCGCCCCGGCGCGGCGCGCATCAGGGCGATGAGCTCGTCCTCGGCGCGGAAGCCCTCGAGGCTCGCGGCGAAGCTGTCCGAGTAGAGCGACCGGCGCGACCCGGGCAGCGTCACCGAAAGGCCGCGCGCATAGCCCTCCTCCCCGCTCTCTGCGAGCGCGAGCAGGGTCGCTTTGGCGCGCAGGGGACGCGGGGCCCAGTCGGCCTTGGGCCAGGCGCGGCCGAGCGTTCCGAACAGCGGCGCGCGCAAGGCAGCAGGCAGGATGCCGCGGGCGCGCTCCTCGTGATGGTGGAAGACCTGCCGCCGGTAGCCCGCGAAGGCCTCGTCCGCCCCGTCGCCCGACAGCGCCACCGTCACCCGCTCGCGCGCCAGCTGGCACACCCGCCACGTGGGCAGCGCCGAGGCATCGGCGAAGGGCTCGTCGAACATCGCCGCGAGGGCGTCGATGGCAGCGAAGTCGTCGGTCGCGACAATCCGTTCGCGGTGGTCCGCGCCGAACTTCGCCGCGACCTGCCGCGCGTAGGAAGTCTCGTCATAGGCCGCGACGTCGAAGCCGATCGAGCAGGTCTGCACCGGGTTGGGCGAGGCCTCGGCCATCAGCGCGACCACGCCCGAGCTATCGACCCCGCCCGAGAGGAACGCCCCGAGCGGCACGTCGGCGACCATCCGCGAGCGCACGCCCTCGCGCAGCAGGTGGACGAGCTGGGCGGAGAGGTCCGCCTCGCTTCCCCGCTCGCGCTGGCTGAAGTCGATGTCCCACCAGCGCTGCGGGCGGCCCGGCGCCTTGCCCTGCTCCAGCAGCCAGAAGTGCCCGGCGGGGAGCTTCTCGACCCCGGCGAGGATCGAATGCGTGTCGGGCACATAGCCCCAGGCCATGTAGGCCTCGATCGCCTGGGGGTTCACCCGCCGGCGCAGCAGCGGGTGCGCGAGCAGGCCCTTGAGCTCCGAGGCGAAGGCAATGCTCCCGTCGCTGAGGTGCGCGATGAACAGCGGCTTCACCCCGAAACGGTCGCGGGCGAGGAACAGGCGGCGGCTCGCCAGGTCGAAGATCGCGAAGGCGAACATCCCGTCGAGCCGCGCGAGGCAATCGGGGCCCCATTTCTGCCATGCCGCGAGGATCACCTCGGTATCGCCGCTCGTGCGGAAGGTGTGGCCCGCCTGCTCGAGCTCCCGGCGCAGCTCGCGAAAATTGTAGATCTCGCCGTTGAAGACGATCACCGCGCGGCCGTCGGCGGAATGCATCGGCTGGGGCGAGCCCGCGATGTCGATGATCGACAGGCGGCGGTGGCCGAGCCCGACCCCGTGGTCGGTCCATACCCCGGACCCGTCAGGCCCGCGATGCGCGAGCGCGTCGCACATCCTGACGACCCGCGCGGGGTCGACAGGCTTGGGCGTCTCGGCGTGGAAGATCCCGGCAATCCCGCACATTCTGGGATCGAGGCCTAGACCAGCGTCGAGACGGCGGCAACGCCCGCGAGGGCGACGACCGCGAGCAGCGCTCCGGTCGGCGCGAGGCGCAGGGCCTCGGCGCGCGCGACCCAGCGCCAGCGGTCGATCGCTTGCAAGGGCCAGCCGTGGCTCTCGGGCTCGCGCTCGACGAAGCGCCATGCCACGCCGAGCAGGACGGCGAGCACGATCGCGAAGAACACCCAGCCGTAGACGATGTGGTCGAACCCGGTCGCCTTTTCCGCGCCGACGAACTGCGCGACGTAGATCGTCGCCCAGGCGCGCACCCCGTTGGCGAGGATGGGGACGAGGATGCAGGCGGCCATGAAGGCGGCGCGGGTGGTCCAGCGGCGGAAGCGGGTCGCGCAGACGAGGACGCCGAGCGTGACCATCGCGATCAGGAACTTGACGCCGGAGCACGCCTCGGCGACGATGAACAGCCCGGCGGGGGTCTGGATGTGGATGCCCTCGATCCCCGCCGCCACGCCGCTCGCATGGGTGAGCGCGATGGCGATCTCGGCGGTGACAAGTTGCAGCGGGGGGATGATCTCGTCGCCGAAGGGCACGAGGAAGGCGGCGAAGGCGAGCGGCAGCGCGAGGACGAGGCTCGCGCGCACGCCGAGGAGGGTGACGACCGCCGCCTGCACCGCGCCGACCGCGCCCGCTTGCGCGACGAGGTTGATGCCGAGCGCCTCGCCGGCGCGCCACAGAGCGAGCGCTCCGGCGAGCGCGACGAGCCCGGGCCAGAAGGGCTGCGGCGCGAGCTGCGCGAGGTCGCGCTGCTTGAGCACCACCAGCCAGGCGATGATGAAGGGCACCAGCAGCAGGTGGCTGTAGGTGTCGATGTTCCACCACTGGTGGACCATCGCGCCCCAGGCCCTCGCGGTCACCGCGACAAGCACCAGCAGCCCGACCGCGAGCGACACGAGCGGTGCGCGCCACGCGGCGGGGAGGCGCGCGGGCGCGGGAGCGGGCAGCACGGCCTCAGGCGGCATGGCGCTCTCCTGTCGCTTCCAGTCCGAGCAGACCAGCGAGGGGGCTCAGCATCCCCTCCCAACCGTGGCGTTCGAGCACGAAGCGCCGCGCCGCCGCGCCGATGCGGGCGGCAAGCTCGGGGTGGGCAAGCAGGAACTCGATCCGCGCCGCCATCACCACCGGATCGGGCGGACAGACCAGCCACTGCGCCCCGTCGTCGGCGGCGATGCCGGTGGCCACCTCGAGGGTCAGCACGACCGGCTTCGCCATCGCCATCGCCTCCAAAACCTTGTTCTGCACCCCGCGCGCGATCAGCAGAGGGGCGAGCACGGCGTCGGCGGCGGCAAGGAAGGGGCGCACGTCGGGCACCTCGCCCCACACGCGCACGCCCGGCGCACCATGATGCGCGAGGAGCCGCGCCGTCGGATTGCGCCCGACGACGTGGAAGGTCGCGTCCGGCAGGCGCGCGCGCAGGACCGGGAGCAGGTCCTCGATCACCCACAGGCAGGCCTGCTCGTTGGGGCGATAGTCCATCTGCCCGGTGAAGACGAGCTGCGGCCCCGGCGGGGCGGCGAGCGCGGGGTGCGGCACGGCGGCGGCGGGGTCGAAGAAAGCGGCGTCGATGCCGTTGCCGATCACCTCGACGCGGACCTTGGCGGGTTCGGTCAGCCGCGCGCGGTAGAGCGCCGCCTCGGCCTCGGAGACGAGGATCGTCGCATCGGCGCGCCGCCCGAGGCGCTCCTCCTCGCGCGCGAGCAGCCGCGCCTCGCGGGCGTTAAGCCACACGCGCTCGCCCGCGGCGGCGTAGGAGGCGAACTTGGCGCTGTCGACGTCGCACAGGTCGATCACCACCGGGCCGGCGAAGTCGGCGGGGACATATTGTCCCATCTGCCCGGAGAAGACGACGATCGCTGCGATGTCCTCCCTGCGGATGGTCTCGCGCACCCATGCCTCGAGCCGGCGCGAATGGAAGGCGGTGAGGCTCACCGGCTTGCCCGCGAGCACCGCCTCGACCCCCGCGAGCGGCAACGGCTTCACGCGCCGCACGACGCAGCGCGAGGCCGCGACAGCGGCGAGCGCCCGCTCCCCTTCCGCGGCGCTGTCGCCGTCCTCGAGGCAGCCGACATGCACCGGCCCGAGCCGCGCGAGCGCCTTCAGCAGGTGATGCGCGCGGATGCGGTCGCCGCGGTCGGGCGGGAACGGCACGCGGTGCGCGAGAAACAGGATGCCGCCCATCGTCGGCTCTAGGCGAGCCCGCGGGCGATCCACGGCCCGATGGCGTTGGCGACCGGCAGCGGGAGCTTCTTCCACAGCTCGATCTTGCGGCTGTAGCCCGCGTCGGTGGGGTCGATGTTGCGCTCCCGCGCGCCCGGGGCGGTCCAGGCCGCGTAGGTGAGCGGCTGCGGCGCGAAGCCCCAGTTCTTCTTGAAGCTGTAGGGCCCGCTCCCGGTCTTCGAGCGCCCGAAGTCGAAGCGGGTCATGCCCTGGCGGCGCGCGTGGCGCATCAGCTCGTAATACATCACCTCGTTCGCCCGCGCGGCGCGCGCGGCGTGAACGCCGCCGCCCCAGAAGGGCATCACCGCCCCGTCGTGGTAGAAGCTGAGCACGCTCGCCAGCGGGATCTCGTCCTGCCAGACGGTGAGGATGTCGCTCGTCTCCGGGAAGGCCTCGAGCATGGCGCGGAACAGCGCGCGCGGGAAGACCGGGGTGCCGAGGTTGCGAACGCTCGCGCTGTAGCAGGCGTAGTGCGCGGCGAGGTCGCTCGGCGATCGCCCGACCGTCACCCGGTGCCCGAAGCCGAGGCCTTTCCTCACCTCGGCGCGCGCCTTGCGCGGGATCGCGAGGAGCTCGGCCTCGTCGTCGGCGGCAAGTTCGCGTTCGAAGCCGCAATGCCTGTCGGACCAGCTCTCCCAGCCCTCGGGGATCGCGCCGCCGCGCAGTTCGATGCTCGCGAAGCTCCCGGCGAGCGCGTGGCCCTGCGCAACCTCGACGAGGCCGCGCGCGGTGCGCTCGTCCTCGGCGAGGATCCCGCCACCCACGCCGAAGCCGCTCGAGACCAGCGCCTTGCCGAAGAGGGCCGAGCGCACCTCGGTCAGCGGCAGCCAGCCGGTGATCGTGCCGAGCCGCTCGGCGAGAAGCCCCGCCGCGCGCTGGCCGGTCCCGGCCTCGACCGCCTTGAGCCACGCCGGGCGGTGGAACAGGCTCGCGCCGTTCTCCGCGCAAAAGCCTTCGATCCGCTCGACCTCGTCCGGCTCGCGGAAGTCGGCCAGTCGCACCGCGGTGCCCGCCCGGACCGGCGCGTTCATGCCAGCACGTCCTCGGCGAGCGCGAGCTGCGCCGCCTCGCGCGCGGCGAGCTCGTCCATCCGGCCCCAGCGGAACTCGTGGACGAGCTCGCGCAGCTTGCCCGCCATCTTGGAGAGGCCCGTGTAGTGCCTGAGGCGCGAGCGCATCGGCGCGTGGGCCACGCGCGGCTGATCGGGATCGACCTCCCAGGGGTGGAAATAGAACACCGCGGGCCGCCCTTCGACGCGGTTCACCTGGCGGATCGCCCAGCGCGAGAAGGCATAGGGCAGCACCCGGAAGAAACCCCCGCCGCCTGCCGCCACGCGCCTGCTCCCGAGCATCGCGGTGGTCACCGGGATCTCGATCAGCGGCGAAGCGGCGAGCGGACGGAAGGCGAAGCGCGGTGCCTCGGGCCAGCCGTAGTGGTCGTGGACCACCGGCGCGACGCTCGAGGAATAGGCGTAGCCGTGCTCGGCGAGGACCTCGAAGGCCCAGGGGGTGCGGTGGTCGATCGAGAAGCTCGGCGCACGGTAGCCGGTGACGGCCTGGCCCCCGCAGTCCTCGATGATCGCGCGCGCCTTGCGGATGTCCTCGGCGAACTCGCGGGGACTGAAGGTGAACACCCGCGCATGATCGTAGCCGTGGCTGGCGAGCTCGTGCCCGGCCTCGGCGATGCGGCGGATCATGGCCGGATGGCGCTTCGCCACCCAGCCCAGCGTGAAGAAGGTCGCGCGCACCTCGGCCTCGGCGAAGAGGTCGATGACGCGCGCGACATTGTCTTCGACGCGGGTCTTGATCGCATCCCACTCGCCGCGCGCGATGACCTTCTCGAAGGCGCCGACCTGGAACCAGTCCTCGACGTCGACCGACAACCCGTTGACGAGCGGGCCTTGCGCGGGCGGGGGGAAGCCAGCGTTCATCGTCACGCGGCCCTGCGCGACGGGTCTTCCTCGAGCCATTCGATCAGCATCGTGAGCACGTGGCGGAAGGACTGTTCCTGCTCCTCGAGCCGCGCCTCGATCCGGTCGAGCGCCGCGGCGAGGCGCGCTTCGGCGAGGTGCACCTCCTCAGGGGTGCCGGCAGCCGCGCCGCCGATGCGGCTCATGCCGGCGGCCTGCAACTCGCTGATCGCCGCCTCGAGCTCGGCGGTGCGCGCGTCGCGGGTGGCGAGCAGCGCGGCGACCTCGGTCGCGGGCAGGCTGCCGGGCGCGGCGGGAGCGGGAGCCGGAGCGGAGACTTCGGGCGCGACCGGCGCGGTGTGGAGATCGCCCCCGCCCGCGCGCGCGCCGCGGGTCTGGTCGGCGCTCATCTCGGCGACCACCGCGTCGAGCATCCTCAGCGAGAGCCGGTCGCTCTCCTCGATCGCGGCGAGCAGCAGCAACCGGTTCATCACCTGGTTGACCCGCCGCGGAATGCCGTCGGTGTGGCGACAAAGCGCCTCGAGCAGCCCCGCCTCGAAGGCCGGGCGCCCGTTCCATCCGACATGGGCGAGGCGGTGGCGGACATAGTGCCCGACCTCGCCCTCATCGAGCGCTTCGAGATGGTGCGAGGCGATGATCCGCTGGCGCAGCTGTTCGAGCCCCGGGTGATGCGCGACCGTGCGCCGGAACTCGGGCTGGCCGAGCAGCAGCGATTGCAGCAGCGGGTGCGAGCCGAGCTGGAAGTTGGAGAGCATCCGCAGCTCCTCCAGCGCGGTCAGCGCGAGGTTCTGGCACTCGTCAACCACCAGCAGGCAGCGCCGCCCGGCGCGCGCCTCGTCCTGGAGGAAGCGCTCGATCGTGCCGAGCGCGCTCGCCTTGTCGTGACCCTCGACGGGCAGGCCGAAAGCCTGGGCGACGACGTGCACCAGCTCCTCGCCGTCGAGTGCGGTGGTGACCACCTGCGCGACGGTGAGCGCCGCCGGGTCGATCCGTTCCATGAGGTGCGCGACCAGCGTCGACTTGCCCGCCCCGACCTCGCCGGTGATGACGATGAAGCCCTCGCCCTGGCTGAGGCCATAGCCGAGATAGCTCATCGCCTTCTTGTGGCTGGTGCTCTCGAAGTAGAATTGCGGATCGGGGGTGAGCTGGAAGGGGCGCCCGCTGAAGCCGTAGAACTGTTCGTACATGGGTGCGTGCACTCCCGTCAGAAATTGTACCTGAGGCCGACGAGCGCCGTGGCGACGGCGAAATCCTGGTCGGTGAACTGGCTGTCGACATAGTCGACCCCGATCGCCGCGCGGCCCTCGAGGCGGCGGGTGATCGTCTGGTTGTAGGCCGCCGAGCCGCCGATCGCGGTCACGTCGTTGGACCCGGCGCCGTCGAACCAGTTGACATAGGCATTGGTGGTGATCGCCGAGCCCGCCCCCACCTGACGCGAGAGGCCGGCGGTGAGGTAGTAGCTCTCGTCCCTCAGCCCATCGAGGGGCGCAAGCGCGGTGCCCGCCGCGGCGATGAAGGTGCGCCGGTCGTAGCCCGCGCCGATCGCCGCCGTGGTGCGGCCCACCTGGCGCTGGTAGGAAGCGCGCACCCCCCGCCCGCGGAACGCCGCCGAGCGCACCGAGCCCGCGACGCCGACCAGCGACTGCCCCTGCGACCCGCCGACCAGCCCGCCGAAATCGCCGGTGACCGGGTTGCGGATCGCCTCGAAATCGGTGCCAATCCCGGCGAGCGCATTGTTCAGCGCCCCGCCGAGGCCGCTCACCCCGTCATAGACGTTGATCGCGAGATTGCTCCGGTCGCTCGGGGCGTAGGTGAAGGTGCCGTAATAGGTCGTCGAATCGTAGCGCCGCCCGACCGCGGCCTGGAGGCTGGTGCGCGACGAGGGGCGCCACAGCACGCCGACGTCCCACAAGAGGCCGTCGACCGCGAAGGCGATCCGGCGCGGGGCGGTCTTGTCGGTCACCAGCCGCCCGTCGGCGCCGCGCACCGGCACGCCGTTGGCATCGCGCACCGCGTCGCGGCTCGAGATCTCGACGTCCTCGTAGCCCGCCCCGCCGACCAGCGCGAGCGTCGGGCTGACCGGGATCGTCACGTCGCCGCGCACGTAGAGATCGCGCACCCGCTGGTCGAGGTTGGCAATGTCCTCCTGGAAGCCCCCCGCGGTGACCGCGAGGCCGACGCCGGGGATCACCGTATCGGGCCGCACCCCGGCGCGGACCTGCCCGAGATAGGTGACGCTGTCGTCGAAGACGTCGACGGTCTGGCCTTGCTGGGTGACCAGCGCGTCCTCGGCCTCGAAGCGGTTGTAGCCGACCCGCGCCACGCCCTCGATCCCGACATCGCCGACCTGCGTGCGCAGACTCGGCCCGGCATAGGCGCTGTAGACGCGGCTCTCATTGTCCTCGCGCACCAGCGGGTTGACGCTCGTGCCCCCGCCCGCATCGACGCGGGTCCGCGAGGCGAGCGCGCCGGCCTCGAGGCTGAGCGCGCCCGGCACCACCGCAAGCGTCCCGCGCGCGATCCCGCTCAGCGTGTTGCTGTCGACGCTGTCGTCGCCATAGGCGATGTTGCGCTCGTAGCGGACCGAGACCGAGGCGCCCGAGTTGCGGCCCTGGATATTGACGTCCGCGCCGGCCGCGACCTGGGTGAAGGTCACCACGTCGCTGCCCGGCGTGATCTCGGCCGAGACGATCTGGCTGACCTCGATATAGGGCTGGACGACGCGGCCGCGCGCGGGGGGCGCCTCGCCGCCGCCCTGGCCCTGTCCCTGGTCCTGCGCGAGAGCGGGCGCGGCGCCTGCCATCAAGGCGGCGGCGAAAGCGATGGCGAACTTCATCATGACCCCCTCCCCCCGTAGGAGCCGAAACGGCGACCCGAGGGGCTGTAGCGTGCCGCGTTGAGCAGCAGCTTGATGTCGGCGCAGGCCGAGAGCAGCTGCCGCGCATCCTCGAGCGCCGCGCGGCCCGTCTCGTCGGCGCGCACCACCAGCAGCGCCTGCCCGACGTGCCCGGCGAGCTCGGCGGCGGGCGAGGCGGCGAGCGCGGGCGGCGTGTCGAATATCACGATCCGGTCGGGCGCGCCCGCGGTCAGCCGGTCGAGCACCTCGGCGGTGCGGCTGCTGGCGAGATATTCGGCATCGCGCGCGCTCGGGGTGCCGGCGGGCAGGACGAAGAGGCCCTCGATGTCGGTTTCGATCACGAGGCTCTCAGGGCACAGCGCGGGGTTCTCGAGCGCGTCCATCAGGCCCCGCTCGGCCTCGATCCCGAGGCGGCGGGTGACGCTCGGGCGGACGACGTCGGCATCGACCAGCAGCACCTCGAGGCCCCTTTCGGCGGCGAGCGCGATCGCGAGGTTGGTCGCGCAATAGGTCTTGCCCTCGCCCGGATGCGGCGAGCAGACGAGGATCCGCCGCGCGAGGCCCGAACGGGCGGTGCGGGCATCGGCGAGCAGCTCGCGCTTGACGATCCGGAACTCCTCGAGGAGGCCGGTCACCGGGTCCTCGGGCACGATCAGGCCTTCCTCGCGCAGGGTCTTGCGGTCGACCGCGGCGAAGGGCCCGCAGAATTCGACCTTGCGCGGCGCCTGCGGTTCGGGCGCAGGCGCGGCAACCGGCGGGACCGGGGCGACGGGCTGCGGCTGGGCTTGCGGCTGCGGCACCGGGCGGCGCAGCGCCTGGGGCACCGGCGGAAGGTTGGGCGCGACGGGGGGAACCTTGGGCGCGGCAGGCCGCACGCCGAGGCCGAAGACGGCGTCGGCGCGCTCGAACAGCGAGGCGGGCCTGGCGCCCTCGCGGTCGATCTTGCCCTGTTCGGTCATGTCGCTCTCCCCCGCCTCATGCCACCGTCACGACCGAGACGACCTCGATCGCGAGCAGGATGACGAACATCGCGACCAGCCCCGCCGAGGCGGCCGCGAACTGCTTCAAGCGCTGGCGCTCGACCGCGCGCGCGGCCTCCGAAACGGTCAGCGAGATCGCGCCGATCACCGGCAGGTCGAAGGCCCGCTCGAGCTTCTGCTCGGTCGCGAAGCCGCCCTTCAATTGCCCCAGCGCATAGGCCCCCGCCGCCCCCGCGCCGATCCCGGCGATCAGCACGCCGAACAGCAGCAGCGGGCGGTGCGGCGAGGCGGGCTTCTGCGGCACGCCGGGCTGCTGGATGATGTCGAAGCGGAACTGGCTCGCCTTGTCCTCGACCTTGCCGCGGGTGCGCAGCGCCTCGCGGTCCTCGAGCAGCTTCTCGTAGTTCTTCCGCAGCACGTCGTAGTCGCGGCTGATGCGGTTCGCCTCGGCCGCGGCGGCGGGCTCGCTCGCCTGGCTCGCCATCAGCGCGGCGGCATTGCTCTGGAGCGCGGCGCGCTTGGCCTGGAGCGCCTCGACCGCGGCCTGGCGCTCGCTGCGGATCGCGACCAGCGAGGCATAGGCGGGATTGGGCGCCCCGCCCGCGTCCTCGCCCGCCGCCGCGGCCTGGCGGGTCAGCAGTGCGACCTGCTTGCTCGTCGCGACGACGTCGGGGTGCCTGTCGGTGAGCCCGCGCGCGCGCAGCTCGGCGAGCTGGGTCTGGGCGACGAGCAGCGCCGCCTTGGGCCCGGTCGCATCGCGCCCCCCGGTCACGGTGCGCGGCGTGCCCGCGATCTGGCCCGAGATCGCCGCGAGCCCGCTCTGCGCCGCGGCGAGATCGGCATCGACATCGCGCAGCTCGTCGCGCGCCTGCTGGACCTTGCTCGACAGGCTCTCCGAGCCGCCGGCGAGGTCGGGATACTGCGCTTCGAAGGCGAGGCGGCGCTGCTCGGCCTGTTCGAGCTCGGCTTTCCGCTCCTCGAGCTGGCGGTCGAGATCGCCGATCGCGGTGCTGATCCCGGTGCGGCTGCCGATCACGTATTCCTCGCGCAGGATGTCGAGCAGCTTCTGCACGACATCGCGCGCCAGCACCGCGTTCTGCGCATCGTCGAGGTCGCGGCGGCCGATCGCGGCGGTGATCTCGAAGAGGTTGTCCTGCTCGCTCGTGACCTTCACCTTCTTCTCGAGGTCGGCAATCGCCGCATCGAGCGCGCCGCGCTCGGTGATGCCCTCGCCGAGCCGGGTCGAGGTGATGACCTTCTCGAGGTTCTTGGCGCTCGAGAGGGTCTGGCGCACGCGCATGATCTGGTCCTTGCCGTCACCCGCGATGCCGAGCTGCTTGGAGAGCACGTCCTCGACGTCGACATAGACGCGCGCCTTGCTCTCGTAGGTGTTGGGGATCATGCTGACCACCAGCCACCCGAGCAGGCACACCCCCCAGGCGAGCGCCAGCGCGATCCAGCGCCGGTGCCAGACCGACCACAGCGCCGCGCGCAGCTCGTCGAAGATCTCGCTCATCCCCCGCTCTCCCGCCGCCTCAGAACCGGCTCTCGGGAATGATGATCGTGTCGCCGGGCTTGAGCATGACGTTGGCGCTCGAATCGCCCTTGCGGATCAGGTCCGAAAGGCGCAGCCGGTATTCGACCTGGGTGCCGGTGGCATGGTCGAGCCGGATCAGCTTCGCCCGGTTGCCCGCCGCGAACTCGCCGAGCCCGCCGACCGCGATCATCGCGTCGAGCGCCGTCATGTTGGCGCGGAACGGCAGCGAGGCGGGCTGCGGGGTTGCGCCGATGATCCGCACCTGCTGGGTGAAGTTGCCCTCGGGCGTGTTGACGATCACCGAGACGATCGGCTGCTCGATGTACTTGGAGAGCTCCTTGGCGATGTAGTCCTGGAGCTGGGTCGCGGTCTTGCCGACCGCCGGGATGTCCTGCACCAGCGGGATGGTCAGGCGCCCGTCGGGGCGCACGCGGACCTTCTCGGCGGAGAGTTCGGGGTTGCGCCAGACGTGGATGGTGATCTCGTCCAATGGCCCGATGGTGTATTCCTCGGACGGGGCGATGCTGCCGTCGCCGTAGCTCGCCGGGGGAAGCTGGGTGCCGCCCCCCGCGCAGGCCGCGAGCAGCCCGGCAAGGAGCGCGACAGCCGCGAGGCGCAGGCCGGACAGGTGGTGGAGCATGTGCGTATCGATCCTTGGCCAATAAGGGGCTCCCCGCAGCCGTGCAGGAGCGACCTGCACCACGAGACGCGCCCGGATATCGGGTGTCTTGTGGCCTCAATTGGTGAACATTGCGTTAGTGATACAGCGCCCAATGCGGCCCCATCCCGCATCGGGACAGCGCCGCGCTGAGGCTTAAAGGACGCGGTTAACGCGCTGGACTATACGAGGATTTCGGCCGCCGGGCCGTGGCCGAGGAAGGCGCTGGGCGAGGCGGTCGCGCCATAGGCCCCGGCGCAGAACACCGCGACCAGATCGCCGACCTCGGCGCGCGGCATCAGGGCATTGTCGGCGAGCCGGTCGAGCGGGGTGCACAGGCAGCCGACGATGTTGACCTCCTCCTCGCCTTGCGCGCCGTAACGCGTTGCGATCGCGGAAGGATAGTTGCGCCTGACGACGGTGCCGAAGTTCCCCGAGGCGGCGAGCTGGTGGTGCAGCCCGCCATCGGTGACGAGAAAGGTGGTGCCGTGGCTCTCCTTGCGGTCGATCACCCGGCACAGATACACCCCCGCCTCGCCGACGAGGTAGCGGCCGAGCTCCATGCACAGCTCGGTCCCGGCCAGCACCTCCGGCAGGTCCGCGACCCGTTCCGCCAGCGCCGCGCCGACCTTCGCGAGGTCGACCGGGGTGTCGCCGGGGAAGTAGGGGATGCCGAGCCCCCCGCCCATGTTGAGCTTCGGCAGGGGGCCGCCGATCGCCTCGGCAAGCTCCGTCGCGAGGTTTAGCACATTGGCCTGCGCCTCGATGATCGCCTCGGCCGAGAGCGTCTGGCTGCCGGTGAAAATGTGGAGGCCCCGCCACTCCGCCCCATGCGCGATCAGGTGACGGGCGAGCGCCGGCACCCGCTCGGCATCGACGCCGAATTGCTTGGGTCCGCCGCCCATCTTCATCCCCGAACCGGTCATCGCGAAGGAGGGGTTGACCCGCACGGCAATGCGCGGGGCGATCCCGAGCCGCTCCCCGATGGCGAGCGCCCGCGCTCCCTCGCCCTCGCTCTCGCAATTGAGCGTCACCCCTGCGGCGATGGCGGCCTCGAGTTCCGCGTCGCGCTTGCCCGGGCCGGCGAAGGAGATGCGGCCTGCGTCGATCCCCGCCGCCTCGCACAGCCGCAATTCCCCCGCCGAGGCGATGTCGAAACCGTCGACGAGGGGCGCCATGTGGGCGATCACCGCGGGGTGCGGGTTGGCCTTCACCGCATAGTTCACCCCCACCCGCGCCGGGAGCGCCGCGCGCAGCTCGGCCATGCGGGCGTCGAGGTGCGCGCGGGAGTACACGAACAGCGGCGTCCCCCCCGCCTCGGCGACCAGCGCGCGCGCGGTGCGCCCGCCGATGGCGAGTTCGCCGTCGACGGTCGCGTATCCGGAAGGGATCGGCCCGACAGGCTTCATGCGCCGTATTCCTCCGTCAACTGCGCCTGCAAGGCGGTGCGGTCGATCTTGCCGTTGGGGTTCAAGGGCAGCGCCGCGCGCCAGTGGATATGCTGGGGCTGCATGAAATTGGGAAGGTCAGCCTTGAGCCTTTTCGCCAGCGCTTCCGCATGGCCCGCGTCCCCTCGCACCACGAGATGCACCGCCTGCCCGAGGCGCGGGTGCGGGACGCCGAGCGCCACGGCCTCGACCGCGAGGCCGGAGGCGAGCGCCGCCTCCTCGATCTCCTGCGGGGAAATGCGGTTGCCCGCGCTCTTGATCATCGCGTCGCGCCGCCCGGCGAAGTAGAGCAGCCCGTCCGTCTCGCGCCTGACACGGTCGCCC
Source organism: Erythrobacter sp. NE805 (assembly GCF_046452355.1). Lineage (NCBI taxonomy): Bacteria > Pseudomonadati > Pseudomonadota > Alphaproteobacteria > Sphingomonadales > Erythrobacteraceae > Erythrobacter > Erythrobacter sp. NE805. The sequence goes on from NZ_JBKFDI010000002.1 coordinate 415,959, forward strand.
GACCATACCGCCGTGCCCCCATACCGGGACGCGGCGGGCGCGGGGCGGAAGCGCTCGGCGGTGCGCTCGGGGTCCTGCCAATAGCCCTGCGCGACCAGCGGCCCGCAGTGGACGAGCTCGCCTTCCGCGCCATCCGCCGCGACCGCGCCCGCCTCGTCGATGACGAGAACCTCTGCGAAGGGTATCGCCTTACCCATTGAAGTCGGATGCGAATCCACCAGCGCCGGATCGAGATAGGTTGAACGAAAAGCCTCGGTGAGGCCGTACATCGGGAAGAGCCGCGCCGCGGGGAACAGGCCCCTGAGCGAGCGCACCAGCTCCACCGTCAGCGCCCCGCCGCTGTTGGTCAGGCGCCTCAGCGGACCGCGCGCTTCCGCGGGCCATTCGACCTCGGTGAGCTGCACCCACAGGGGCGGCACCGCGGCGAGCGTCGTCACGCCGTGCGCCGCGCAGGCCTTCGCCACGTCCTTCGGGAAGAGGAAATCGAGCGGCACCACGCTCCCGCCCGCGAGCCAGGTGGAGAGCAACTGGTTCTGCCCGTAGTCGAAGCTCAAGGGCAGCACCGCGAGGGTCACGTCGTCCTCGGCGAGCCCCAGGTAATGCGCGACGCTCACCGCGCCGAGCCACATGTTGGCATGGCTCAGCATCACCCCCTTGGGCCGCCCGGTCGAGCCGCTGGTGTAGAGGATCGCCGCCAGCGCCCCCGGATCGGCCGCCGAGGGCCCGAGCGCCACCCCCGCCTCGCGCGCCGCCGCCAGCGCCTCGCCCTCCCCGAGCACCGCGCAACCTTCCGGCACATCGCCCGGCTCCAGCGCGGCGAGCCGCGAGGGCGTCCCCAGCAAGAGCCGCGCGCCGCTGTCGGCGAGGATATGCGCCACCTGCGCGCGCTTGAGCAGCGGGTTGACGGGAACGTGCACCAACCCGGCCCGCGCCGCGGCGAGCGGCATCAGGCAGGTGAGCTCGCCCTTCGCCGCCCAGCTCGCCACCCGCGCGCCGCGCTCGGGCACGCGGGCCGCCAGCCACCCGGCGAGCAGGGCAACACGCTCCCTTAACGTATTGTGGTTAAGCGTGCCCTCGCGAAGCACCAGCGCCGGGCGCTCCCCATGCCCCGCCGGCCCCGCCAGTTCGGCGAGGTGGTCGAGCGGACGGGGGAGCGGATCGGGCGACGGCATCGAGGATATGGACCTGGCAAGTGATCGAAGCGCGGTATCACGACAGCGTTAACGTCTTGCAAGCCCTGACGGGCTCGGCGGCGCGCGCGCCCTTCGACCGGGCGGAGTGGTATGCCCTGCTCGCCGACACCGGCCTCGTCCCGCTGATCGCGCTCGCCGAGGATGCGGGCGCGGTCGCGGCGCTTGCCCTCACCGAGAAGGCTGGGCGAATCACGCCGCTTCGCAACTGGTACAGCTTCACCTGGCGCGAGCTCGCCCCGGCAGGAGCGCAGGGCGACCGCCTGCTCACGGCCATCGCCCGGCAGCTCCGGCAGCGCGGGTGGCGGGTGACGCTCGAGCCCGTCCCCGGCGAGGACGGTTCGGCCGAGCGCCTCGCCCGCGCCTTCCGCGCGGCGGGGTGGGCGGTCGCCATCGAACCCTGCGACATCAATCACGTGCTCCCCGTAAGCGGCCGGAGTTTCGCGGAATACTGGGCGGGCCGCCCGGGTGCCTTGCGCTCGACGCTGAAGCGCAAGGGCGGGAAGGTCGAATGCGAAGTGCTCACCCGCTTCGATCCGCAGGCCTGGGCCGAATACGAGGCGATCTACGCCGCGAGCTGGAAGCCCGCCGAGGACTTCCCGGCGATGCTGCGCGCCTTCGCCGAAGCCGAGGGGGCGGCGGGCAGGCTCAGGCTCGGGATCGCGCGGGCGGACGGGCGGGCGGTCGCCGCGCAGTGCTGGACCGTCGAGAATTCAATCGCCTATATCCACAAGCTCGCGCATCTTGAGAGCCATCGCCAGCTCTCGGCGGGCACCACGCTCTCCGCCGCGCTGTTCGCCCACGTGATCGACGTCGACCGGGTAAGCCTCGTCGACTTCGGCACCGGCGACCAGAGCTACAAGGCCGACTGGATGGAGGCGGTGCGCCCGCGCTACCGCATCGACTGTCTCGATCCGGCCTCCCCGCGCGGCTGGCCCGCCCTCGCCCGGCGCGCGCTGCGGCGCTAGGCCATGGCCGCGCCCTGCCCCCGTGCGGAGTGCTTGCGCTGCCCCGCCCGCATGGCTAAGCCCCGCCGCCACGGCGACAACAGGGATATTTCGAGGGCCGATGACCATCATGCCGAACATGGGCGATGCCGCCGGCGAGGCCGCGCTCGACCGCGAACTCAAGGGCTTGATCGCCGACGTGCTGGGGCTCGCCCCGGAGCAGGCGGCGGCCTTCGGTCCGGAATCGGGGCTGTTCGGCCACCTGCCGGAGCTGGATTCGATGGCGGTCGCGGGTCTCCTGACCGAGATGGAGGACCGCCTCGGCATCGTCATCGAGGACGACGAGGTCGATGGCGAAATGCTCGAGACCTATGGGGCCCTGCTAGCCTTCGCGAAGTCGAAGCTAGCCCCCCGCTAGACCCCCTCCAGACCCCCTCCAGCCCCCTCCAGAGGGTGCCATGAATCTGTGTTTCACGTGGAACATTCCCGATGGCGGGGAGGAGCTGTGCGTCGGCTTCGACCATGGCCGGGCGGTGCGGTTGCTCGTCCTGCCCGCCTGGTTCGACGAGGCGAACAAGCTGCGGCGCTTCACGGTGGAGGTGATGCGGCGGCTCGACGCGGCGGGGATCGACAGCCTGCTGCCCGATCTGCCGGGGTGCAACGAGAGCTTGGTTCCCCTTCGCGATCAGACACTTGCCGGATGGCGCGCGGCGGCCGAAGCGGCAGCGCAGGCGCTCGGCGCGACCCACGTGCTCGCGATCCGCGCCGGGGCGCTGCTGGCGCCCGAGGGGCTGCCGGGGTGGCATTATGCCGCGCAGGGCGGCCCGGCGCTGCTGCGCGCCATGCTCCGCGCCCGCACCATCGCCGCGCGCGAGGCAGGAAAAGCCGAGACTTCCGAGGCACTTGCAACGCTCGGCCGGAACGAGGGCCTGGTCCTCGCCGGCTGGCACCTCGGGGCGGCGATGGTCGCGGCGCTCGAGACCGCCGAGCCGGTGCTCGCCCCCGGCCAGTCCGCGATCCCCCAAAGCGCGCTTCGAGCGCCCGGCCTGTGGCTGCGCGCGGAGCCCGGCGAGGACCCCGCGCAGGCCGACCGCCTCGCCGCGCTCATCGCCGAAAACCTCGCGGACTCAGCACGATGAGCCGCCATTCGCTGACCTTTCCCTGCGGCAGCCTGAGCCTTGCGGGCACGCTCGACACCGCGCCGGGCACCACCGGGCTGCTGATCGTCAGCGGCGGCAACGAGGTTCGCGCCGGGGCCTTCGGCGGGCAGGCCGCACTCGCCGCCCGGATCGCCGCCGCGGGCTTCCCGGTGTTCCGCTTCGACCGCCGCGGGGTCGGCGACAGCGAGGGGGAGAACCGCGGATTCCGCCATTCCGCGAAGGACTTGAGCGCGGCGCTCGACGCCTTCCGGGCGATCGCGCCGCAGGTCGCCTGCGTGGTCGGCTTCGGCAATTGCGACGCCGCCTCGGCGCTGATGCTGACCCGCGGCGCGGGGTGCGACGCGCTGGTGCTGTCGAACCCCTGGACCATCGAAGAGGATGACGCCGGCGCCACCCCGCCCCCCGCGGCGATCCGCGCGCGCTATGCCGAGAAGCTCGCAAACCCACGCGAAATCATGCGCTTGGCGAGCGGCGGGGTGAACCTCGGCAAGCTCGCGCGGGGCCTCGTCCAGGCGCTGCGGCCAAGCCCGCCGCCCTCGAGCCTCGCGCAGGCAATGGCCGCGGGGCTGGCAGGCTTCCCCGGCGCGGTGCGGATCCTCCTCGCGACCGCCGACCGCACCGCGCAGGTCTTCGAACAGGCGTGGGACAAGGGCGACCCACGGATTCGCCGCTGCGAGGGCGGGACCCATGCCTATGTCGCGCCCGAACACCGCGCCTGGCTCGAGGCGCAACTGCTTGAGATCCTGCGCGCCTAGCGCTCGAACAGGCTCACCAGCTCGACATGGGTCGACCAGCGGAACTGGCCCACGGCACGCAGCTTCGCGAGACCGAATCCGGCCTCGGCGAGCACCGCCGCGTCGCGCGCCCAGCTCGAGGGGTTGCAGCTGACATAGACCACCCGCGAGAGGGTGCTCCGCGCGATTCCAGCGACTTGCGCGCGCGCGCCGGCCCGCGGCGGGTCGAGCAGCACGGCATCGAAGCGGTTGAGCTCCTCGGGCTGGAGGGGCGAGCGGAACAGATCGCGGTGGAGCGCCAGCACCTGTCCCCCGGCCCTCGTCCCCGCGGCCTTGCAGGCGAGATGCGCCGCGCGCTCGGCCTCGACGGCGAGCACCTTGCGGCCCTCTCTCAGCCCGAAGGCGAAGGTCCCGAGCCCGGCGAAGAGGTCCGCCACCACCCGCGCGCCCGCCAACCAGTCGGCGGCGTCGGCGGCCATCCGCGCCTCGGCGTCGCGGGTCGCCTGGAGGAAGGCGCCGGGGGGGAGGCCGACCGGCACCCCGCCGAGCGTGACCGTCACCGGCTCGGGCTCCCAGACGGTCTCGGGACCATAGCCCTGGTCGACAGTGAGCCGTGCAAGCCCCTGATCGCGCGCGAAGTCCAGCGCCGCCTCGGTCGGCCCCAGCCCCTCGAGCGGGAAGTGCGAGAAGTTCGCCTCGACCCCCTGGTCGGCGAGCGTCAGGTCGATGCCGACCATCGCCTTGGGACCGTATGCGGCAACGAAGCTCCGCAAGGGGCCGATCAGCGCGGCGAGCGCGGGCGCGAGCACCGTGCACTCGGCAAGGTCGACGATGCGGTGCGACCCGCCCTCGCGGTAGCCGAGCACCGCGCCCTTCGCGGTGCGCAAGCCATGGAGTCCCGCGCGGCGGCGGGTGTGCGGCGGCGAGAGGTGGACGGGGAGCACCGCGCCCGCCTCGAGCCCCTGCCCGCGCGCGGCGAAGACCACGCGGCCCGTCACGAAGTCGGCGAGCGCCGCCTCGTCGGCGTGCTGGAGCTGGCACCCGCCACAGACCCCGAAATGGCGGCAGGGGGGCGCGACATGGTGCGCACCGGGGGTGATGGCGCCGTTCGCGTCGACAAGATCGCCGGGCACCGCCCCCGCGACGTGGCGGCCGGAGGCGGTCACGCCGTCGCCCTTGGCGGCGAGGCGGATGACGGGTTCGAGGTCGGGAGCGGTCACAGCGCCGCCGCTAGCGCCTCCTGCACCCTCCCGGCAAGCTGTGATGGCGTGAAAGCGGGGCCTGCGCGCCGCGCCGCCTCGCCGTGGAGCCACAGCGCCTCGCAGGCGGCGGTAACGGGATCGGCCCCCGCCGCCATGCGGCTCGCGGCGATCCCGGCGAGGACGTCGCCCGTCCCCGCGACCGAAAGCCAGCTCGGCGCCGGGATGCCGAGCGCGAGACGGCCGTCGGACGCGGCGATAAGCGAGTCGGGCCCCTTGGCGAGCACCACCATGCCGCTCGCCCGCGCGAGGGCGAGCGCGCGCTCGCGGCGGGTCTCGCCGGTAACGGCGAAGCTGCGGCACAAGGCCTCGAGCTCGCCGTCGTGCGGGGTGGCGAGGATCGGGATCTCGCGGGTGAGCATCGCGGGAGCAAGGAGCACCAGCGCGTCGGCGTCGAGCACGAGCGCGGGGGCCTGGGCCAGCGCTGCCGCAAGCCTCGTGCGGGCGAAATCGTCGCGCCCCAGCCCCGGACCGACCAGCACCGCGGCGATGCGGCTGTCGGCGAGCGCCTCGGCGGGGGGCGCGGTCTCGGTGACGATGTCGGGCGGGGTGCGCGGGTCGGGCAGGGAAGCGAGGAGCTTCACGTAGCCCGCTCCCGCGGCTTGCGCGGCGGCGCCGGCGAGGAGGCTCGCGCCAGGCATCGCGCCCGCAAGGATCGCAAGGAGGCCGCGGCGGTACTTGTGGCTGTCGGCGGCCGGCGGGGCGATCCGCGGCCGCGCGGCGAGCCGCGCCGCGCCTGCGACCTCCGCGATGCCGATGGGGACGAGCCGCAGCTGCCCCATCATGGCGCGGCCGGGCAGGCTCCAATGCGCGAACTTCCACGCGCCGAGCGCCAGCGTCAGGTCGAACCGCGGCAGGCCGTCATTCAGCACCGCGCCGCTGTCGGTGGCGATGCCGGAGGGCAGGTCGATGGCGATCCGGATGCGATGGCGGGCGGCGAGGTCGCCGAGCAGCGCAGCGTGGGCGTCCGACAAGGGCCGAGTGAGGCCCGAGCCGAACAGGCAGTCGACGAAGACGTCGCCCGCGGCGCCCTCGCCCATCGCGGCGACCGCCCCGGCCCAGCGGCGGCGTGCCTCCTGCGCGGCCGCAGTGGCAGGCGCGAGCGGGGCGATCACGGTGACGGCATTGCCCGCCTCGCGCAGCCGCCGAGCGATGACGTAGCCGTCGCCGCCATTGTTGCCGGGGCCGCACAGAACCGTGACCGCACGCCCGGCAGCGACGCGGCGGATCCACTCGGCGGCACCCCCCGCGGCGGTTTCCATCAGGTCGATCACCGGCAGCCCCGCATCGAATAGCGCCTGCTCGGCGGCGCGCATCTGCTGGGCGGTGAGGACCTGGTCGGGGCTCACGAGGCCGGGCTTGCCGCGGGCTCGCGCGGGATGCGGTAGCGGTCGGCGCCGAGGGCGAACTGGATCACGCCCTGCCCCTGTTCGAGCACCAGCGGCTCGGCCCCGTCGAGAGGGGCGAGCGTGCCGGTGGCGGGGTCGAAGGTCAGCCGCCGGAAGCCGCCGTCGGGGTGGTGGATGACGATCTCGCGCGTCCCCGCGACCCGTTCCAGGGTGCAGGCCTCGGCGAAATCGGACCCCGCACCGATCGCGCAGGCGATGGTCTCGCCCGGCGGCGGGGGGCTCTCGGCCCCGCAAGCTGCAAGGAGCACGAGCGCCGCGAGCGCGCTAGATATCCGCAAAGACATGGGTTTCCGCCTTCGCGCCGGGATGGGTGATCGCCCCGTAGCGGGCCTTGCCGACGACTTGGCTGTAGCGCCACAGCGCGCCCGACTGGTAGTCGTTGGTGCGCGGCTGCCACTTGGCGCGGCGTTCGGCGAGCATATCTTCGGCCACTTCGAGGTCGATGGTCCCCGCAACTGCATCGATGGCAATGACGTCGCCGTCCTCGACCAGCGCGATGGGGCCGCCATCAGCGGCTTCGGGGCCGACATGGCCGATGCAGAAGCCGCGCGTCGCGCCCGAGAAGCGCCCGTCGGTGATCAGCGCGACCTTCTCGCCCATCCCCTGCCCGTAGAGCGCCGCGGTGGTCGAGAGCATCTCGCGCATCCCGGGGCCGCCGCGGGGGCCTTCATAGCGGATGACGATCACGCAACCCTCGGCAATGTCGCGGCTTTCGACGGCGGCGAAGGCATCCTCCTCGCAATCGAACACCCGCGCGGGGCCGGAGAACTGGAGGCGCGCCATCCCGGCGACCTTCACGATCGCCCCGTCGGGGGCGAGCGAGCCCTTGAGGCCGACCACGCCGCCGGTCGGGGTGATCGGGGTCTTCACGTCATAGAACACCTTCTGGTCGGGGTTCCAGGTGATTTCCTCGAGGTTCTCGCCGATGGTCTTGCCGGTGACGGTGATCGGATTGGGGTCGATGAACCCGCCGTCGAGCAGGGTCTTCATCGCCATGTAGACCCCGCCTGCCTCGTGCATGTCCTTGGCGACATACTTCCCGCCGGGCTTCAGGTCCGCGATGTAAGGCGTTGATTTGAAGACTTCGGCGACGTCGAAAAGGTCGAAGTCGATGCCGCATTCGCTGGCCATGGCGGGGAGGTGGAGCGCGGCGTTGGTCGAGCCTCCGGTCGCGGCGACAACGCGCGCGGCGTTCATGAAGGCCTCGCGGGTACAGATGTCGCGCGGGCGCAGATTTCGGGCGACGAGCTCCATGACCTGCTTGCCCGCGGCGACTGCAATATCGTCACGCGACCTGTAAGGAGCGGGCGCCATGTTGCTGTTCGGCAGGCTGAGGCCAATCGCTTCGCCGACGCAGGCCATGGTGTTGGCGGTGAACTGGCCGCCGCAGGCGCCGTGGCCGGGGCAGGCGACCTTTTCGAGCGCGATCAGCTCGGTCAGCGGGCAATTGCCGGCGGCGAACTGGCCGACCGCCTCGAAGACGTCGACCACGGTCACGTCGTTGCCGCGGTGCGTGCCGGGGAGGATCGAGCCGCCATAGACGAAGATCGAGGGGACGTTCAGCCGCAGCATCGCCATCATCATGCCCGGCAGGCTCTTGTCGCAGCCCGCAAAGCCGACAAGCGCGTCATAACAATGGCCTCGGACCGAAACCTCGATCGAATCCGCGATGATCTCGCGGCTGATCAGCGAGGACTTCATGCCCTGGTGGCCCATCGCGATGCCGTCGGTGACGGTGATGGTGTTGAACCGCCGCGGGGTGCCGCCGCCCGCGATCACGCCCTCGCGGCAGATGTCGGCCTGGGCGTTCAAGGTGGTGTTGCACGGTGCCGAGTCGTTGCCTGCGCTGACCACGCCGACGAAGGGCCGGGCGATGTCCTCCTCGGTCATGCCCATCGCGTAGTAGTAGGAGCGGTGCGGCGCGCGCTCCGGGCCGACCGAGACGTGGCGGCTGGGGAGCTTCGACTTGTCAAAGGTGTGAGACATAAGATTTCCCGATCCAGCGGTTTCGCGAAACGCCCCTGCCTTCAGGCGAGCGCCGACGCAACCCTTTGCGCGATCCGCGCCAACAGCGCGGCCCAGCGGGCGTCGCTCCCGGGTGTGGCGACGAGGTCCTGGCGCAGCTCGATGCCGAGATAGGCGCGGCCCTCGCCTTCCGCGTGGCGGTTCATGGTGTAGTTGAGATCGCGCCCCGAATAGGGGAGGTTGTCGCCGACATTCAGCCCCTCGGCGGCGAGCAGGGGGATCGCGATGCGGGCGGCGCGGTCGTCGGCGTTGTAGAGCACCCCGACCTCCCACGGCCGCGCCGCGTCCGAGGTTGCGAGCCGCGGGGTGAAGGAGTGGAGCGAGAGGATCAGCGCCGGCTGCGCTGTCGCCAGCCAATTCGCGAGGGCGGTGTGGTAGGGGCGGTGGAAGCGGTTCAGCCGCGCCTCGCGGTCGGCGCCGATGTTGCCGGGGATGGGGTGGCCGTCGCTCGCTTCGGGGACGAGCCCTGGGGCCTCCTCCTCGCGGTTGAGGTCGCACACGAGGCGGCTGACGGCGGCGATATGTGCGGGGATGGCGTGTTCCTGTGCCAGAAGGTCGGCGATCGCCTCGGTGCCGATATCGAGTGCGATGTGTTCGTGCATCAGGCGCTCGGGGATGCCGAGGGTGATGTCGGCAGGCACGGCGTTGGAGGCATGGTCGGCGACAAGCACGATGCCGCCGGGGGCAGGCGTGCCGAGTTGGCGGTAGACTTCGCTCATGAACCCAAACCCCGTTCGTGCTGAGCTTGTCGAAGCACTGTACTTACTCTTTGACCTAGCTTGAAAAGAAAAGCGGCCCATCGACAAGCTCAGGGCGAACGGTGGGTGGGTAGCTAACGCAACCGCCCTGCCATCGCCCACCACTCCCTTGGCATCGCCGCCGCCGCCGCATCGCGGGCCTCGGGCGTGTCGTAGAGCGCAAAACAGGTTGCGCCCGAGCCGGACATGCGGGCGAGCGACGGGTTGGTCTTGCGGAGAGCCTTCAGCACCTCGGCGATCTCGGGGCAGAGCGAGATCGCGGGAGCTTCGAGGTCGTTGCGCCCTTCCCGCGCGATCCGGCTGGCGGGGCCCTGGGGCAGGGCACCCCTGTCCTCGCCGTCCCACGCCTTGAACACCGGCCCGGTGGAAAGCGGCACGCGCGGATTGACCAGCAGGACGGGGGTTCCGGCGAGGTCGTCCTCCACCTCAAGCTGCTCGGTGCCGGTGCCGAGGCCGATATGGGTGCGGCTGAGGACGCAGGCGGGCACATCCGCGCCGAGTTTTGCGGCGCGCGCCTGCCAGTCCTCCGGCAGGCCGTGGAGCGCCTTGACGATCCGGAACACCGCCCCCGCATCCGCCGACCCGCCGCCGAGGCCCGCTGCTATCGGCAAGTTCTTCTCCAGCGTCACCGCGAGGCCCAGGGGGCGCGGGAGAGCGTTCAGCGCGCGGGCGACGAGGTTGTCGAGAGGGTTGTCGAGCCCGCCCGCGAACTCGCCCAGCGTGGTGACGCTGTCCTGCGCGGCGGGCGTCGCCGTCAGCACATCGCCCGCATCGACGAAGGCGAACAGGGTTTCGAGCGCGTGATACCCGTCCTCCCGCCGCCTGCGGACATGCAGCGCGAGGTTGATCTTGGCGTAGGCGGTATCGGTGAGGGTCAACGAACCAGCCGCCTAAGCAACTGGACGACAAGCAAGCATAGACCGACCGACACCAGCGAATAAACGGTCCATACCCACCAGCCTCCGATCAGGGCCCCGTCTCCACCATCCTTGTACCACGGTATGAGGAACAGGAACGAGCTTCCCTGAAGGAAGACGAGCGTGAGCGCGAAGGAAGTCAGCACACCTCCTCGGCCCCACCGATATATCAGGAGCGAATTCACGGCGAGGATCGCAGAAGCGGCAAGCCACCAGTCCACGCGCGAACCTCACATATTCGGATAGTTCGGCCCGCCGCCGCCTTCGGGCGTCACCCAGGTGATGTTCTGGTTGGGATCCTTGATGTCGCAGGTCTTGCAGTGGACGCAGTTCTGCGAGTTGATCTGGAAGCGCGGCTCGCCGTTGGCGTCGGTCAGCCATTCGTAGACCCCCGCCGGGCAGTACCGCGCCGAGGGGCCGCCGAAGACGCCGAGCTCGCTCACCTTCTGGAGTTCCAGATCCTTCACCTTGAGGTGGCAGGGCTGGTCCTCGGCGTGGTTGGTGTAGCTGTAGGCGACGTTGGTGAGGCGGTCGAAGGTGATGACGCCGTCGGGCTTGGGGTAGTCGATCTTGGGATAGAGATCGGCGCGGCCGGTCATCTGGTAGTCGCGGTGGTGCTTCATGCTGATCGGCAGGCCGATCTTGAGCGTGCGCATCCACATGTCGATCCCGGCAACGAGCGTGCCGATATCGCCGCCGAACTTGGCGACGGCGGGCTCGGCGTTCTGGACAACCTTCAGCTCGGCCGCGATCCAGCTCGAGCGCACGGCGGCGTCATAGTCGGCAAGCTCGGTCTTTTCCGCGCCCGACGCAATAGCCGCGGCGATGCTCTCGGCCGCCAGCATCCCGCTCTTCATCGCGGTGTGGCTGCCCTTGATGCGCGGCACGTTGACGAAGCCAGCTGCACAGCCGATCAGCGCCCCGCCGGGGAAGGCGAGCTTCGGCACGCTCTGCCAGCCGCCCTCGTTGATCGCGCGCGCGCCGTAGCTGACGCGCTTGCCGCCCTCGAGATATTCGCGGATCGCCGGGTGCTGCTTCCAGCGCTGGAATTCCTGATAGGGCGAGACCCACGGGTTCTTGTAGTCGAGCGCGGTGACGAAGCCCAAGGCGACCTGACCGTTCGCCTGGTGGTAGAGGAAGCCCCCGCCCCAGCTGTCGCTCTCCGACAGAGGCCAGCCCTGCGTGTGGATCACCCGGCCCGGCTTGTGCTTCCTGGGATCGATGTCCCACAGCTCCTTGATCCCGAGGCCATAGACCTGCGGCTGGCAGTTCGCCTCGAGGTCGAAGCGCGCCTTCATGAGCTTGGTGAGGTTCCCGCGCGCGCCCTCTGCGAAGAGGGTATACTTGGCGTGGATCTCCATGCCGGGCTGGTAGTCGGGCTTGTGCGAGCCATCCGCCGCCACGCCCATGTCCTGCGTGATGACGCCGGCGACGCGGCCCTCTTCGTCGAACATCACTTCGGCCGCCGGGAAGCCGGGGAAGACCATCACGCCGAGCCCCTCGGCCTGTTCGGCGAGCCAGCGGGTGAGGTTGCCGAGCGAGCCGGTGTAGCAGCCGTCATTGCTCATCAGCGGGGGCATGATCGCGTGGGGGATCGAGGACTTGCCGGTCTTCGAGAGCACCCAGTGCCAGTTGTCGGTCACCGGGGTCTCGGCCATCGGGCAGCCCATCGTCCGCCACTCGGGGAGCAGCTCGTCGAGGGCCCTGGGATCGACCACCGCGCCCGACAGGATGTGCGCGCCGATCTCGGAACCCTTCTCGAGGACGATCACCTCGAGCCCGTCGTTGATCTGCTTGAGCCTGATCGCCGCCGCGAGCCCCGCCGGACCGCCGCCGACGATCACGACGTCGCAGGGCATTGATTCACGTTCGCTCATCGCGCTTTTCCTGATCCTTGTTGGTTTTTGCCGCGCGAGCCGCACAGCCTGGCGATATGCCTTGCCCGCTCACTTGCTAACCGGGGCAGGGACAGTCAAGAGCCGCTTTGGATAGATGACCCCCCGATGAGCCGCCTTGATCTCACCCTCGCGCGCGAATTCGAGGCGGCGCTTGCCTGGTGGCAGGCAGCCGGGGTGGACTGCGACTTCAACGATGACGCTACGGCGTGGTTGGCAGAAGCGCCGCTCGATGCCCCGATGGGCCAGCCGCAGCCCCGTTCAGGACAGGCCCAGACGGCGCCCCGTCCGGGAGAGCCCCAGCCCCGCCGCGCCGCCACGCCATCGGCCCTGCAAGCCGAACCCGCCGCCGCGCCGCGCCCGAACCTCCTCGGCGATTCGCCCCCGGCCGACCTTGCCGCTTTCCGCCGCTTCTGGATGGAGGCCCCCGGCCTCGCCCCGGCGACCGGCTTCCCCCGCGTGCCGCCGCGCGGGGATGCCGGCGCGGCGCTGATGGTGCTCGTCCCCCAGCCCGAGGCGGAGGACGCAGAGCGGCTCCTCTCCGGCCCGCAGGGGCGCCTGCTGGGCGCGATCCTCGCCGCGATGGGCCTCGGCGAGGGCGAGGTCTACATCGCCGCCGCGCTCCCCTGCCACACCCCGATGGCCGACCTCGCAGCGCTCGCCGCGGGCGGGCTCGATGCGGTCACCGCGCATCACGTGAGCCTCGCGCGCCCGCAGCGCCTCGTCGCCTTCGGCACCGGACTTGCATCCCTGCTCGGCACACCGGATGATGCTTTACGCGAAATCAACCAGAGCATGCGCAATACCCCTGTTCTCGTCGGCGAGACGCTCGACGCGATGATGCACATGGCGCCGCTCAAGGCCCGGTTCTGGCGGAGATGGATGGAATGGTCGCCCACGGTTTGACGGTCCGCGCGAAGCGAAAGGGGATGATGCTCGCAGGCGCCGTGCTCGCCGGCCTCGCCCTGCCCGCCGCCGCGCGCGCCGAGACGATCGATCTGGTCGCGCGCTGGAACGGCGCGACCCCGAGCGACCGCGCGCTGGGCGCCGTGCTCAAGGCGGACGAGCGCGACCTCTACCGCCAGCTCTTCGCCGCAATCGACGCGAAGCAATGGGAGACGGTCGAGCGCCTTCTCGCCCAGAGGCCCGATGGCGTGCTGACCCAGCTCGCCCGCGCCGAATACTACACCCATGCCGAGAGCCCCAAGGTCGCGCCCGAGCGGATCGCCGAGTGGTTCGGCGCCGGGGTCGAGCTGCCGCAGGCCGAACAGCTCGCGCGGATGGGCGCCAAGCGCGGCCTCTCCGCGCTGCCCGTCCTGCCGCGCGAGCAGGCCTTCGCCCGCCAGCCCTATGCGCCCAAGCGCATCCTGCCGCGCCCGGTCAATGACGGTACCATGCCGCCCGAGGCCGCGAGCGCGATCCTCGCCGCGATCAAGGCCGACAATCCGGTCGAGGCGCAGCGCCTGCTCGCCGAGGCCGATCCCCTGCTCTCCAGCGACGCCCGCGCCGAGTGGCGCCAGCGGGTCGCGTGGAGCTACTACATCGAGAACAACGACAACGCCGCGCTCGAACTCGCGCGCACCGTCGCGGAAGGCACGGGCGAGTGGGTCGCCGAGGGCGCGTGGGTCGAGGGGCTGGCGGCGTGGCGGCTGGGCTATTGCGCGCTCGCCGGGGAGGCCTTCGGGCGGGTCGCGGGCCGCGCCTCGAATGTCGAGCTGGTCGCCGCCGGGCACTACTGGGCCGCGCGCGCCGCGGTCCGCTGCCGCGAGCCGGGGCAGGCGCAGCAGCACCTCGCCGCCGCGGCGCGGATGGACGAGACGCTCTACGGGATGCTCGCCGCCGACCAGCTCGGCATCGAGCTGCCCGCCCATGCCCCGCCCCAGCCGCTCGGCAAGGACGACTGGAACCAGCTCGCCGGGCGCAGCAATGTCCGCGTCGCGGTGGCGCTGATGGAGATCGGGCGGCCGACGCTGGCCGACGAGGTGCTGCGCCAGGAAGCGCGCATCGGCCCGGCCCAGCAATACGGCGCGCTCGCCCGCCTCGCGCGCGAGCTGGGCCTGCCCGCCACGCAGCTGTTCATGGCGCACAACGCGCCCTACGGCATGGCGAGCGACCCGTCCCTGCGCTTCCCGCTCGCCTATTGGCAGCCGGTCGGCGGCTGGCAGGTCGATCCCGCGCTCGCCTTCGCCCATGCGCTCCAGGAGAGCGCCTTCCGCGCCAATGCGGTGAGCCCCGCCAATGCGCGCGGGCTGATGCAGATCATGCCGGCCGCCGCCAGGGATCATTCGGGGCGCCTCAACCTCGGAATGAGCTACGAGGACCTCTCCGACCCGCAGGTCAACCTCGCCTATGGCCAGCGCCACCTCGCGATGCTGCGCGACAGCCCGGCGACCGGCGGGACGCTGCCCAAGATCATGGCCGCCTACAATGCCGGGCTCGTGCCCGTCGCGCGCTGGAACGCCGAGATCAACGACCAGGGCGATCCGCTCCTGTGGATGGAGTCCATTCCCTATTGGGAGACGCGCGGCTATGTCGCGATCGTGATGCGGAACTACTGGATGTACGAGCGCGCCGCGGGCGTCGCCTCGCCGAGCCGCCGGGCGCTCGCACAGGGCCGCTGGCCCGAGTTCCCGCGCGCCGTCTCCACCCGTTCGGCGAGCCTCGAGCGCTGATGGCGATCGACACGAGCCGGCCCTTCAAGCCGATCGCCATCGCTGTCCTCACCGTCTCGGACACCCGCACGCCCGAGACCGACACCTCGGGCGATATCCTCGCGGGGCGGGTCGAAGCCGCCGGGCACGTGCTGGCGGCACGGGCCATCGTGAAGGACGACGCCGCGCTGCTCGCCGCGCAGTTCGAGGCGTGGATCGACGATCCGAGCGTCGATGCGGTGGTCAGCACCGGCGGCACCGGCCTCACCGGGCGCGACGTGACTCCCGAAGCCCTCGCGAGGATCGCAGGCGCGCGCGAGATCCCCGGCTTCGGCGAGCTGTTCCGCTGGCTCTCTTTCAAGAGCATCGGCACCAGCACCGTCCAGTCGCGCGCGATGGCCGTGGTGGCGCGCGGGACCTACATCTTCGCGCTCCCGGGCTCGAACGGGGCGGTCAAGGACGGCTGGGACGGGATCCTCGCCGAGCAGCTCGACAGCCGCAACCGCCCCTGCAACTTCGTCGAACTGATGCCGCGGCTGAAAGAGGTCTGACGCCTGCCCGCGCCAGCTCGGCGCGAAACCGCGTTTAGCGCGCGCTAGACCCCATCCAGACCCCCCTTACACCCCCTCCACACCCCGCCCCGAACAGCGTTTTCGCTTGGCGCGCGCGGTTTTGTTCCCTAAATGTTTCACGTGAAACATTCCCCGGTCAAAGGTCGCGGCGCGCAATCGGGGGCGGTCCCCACCCGCTTCGGGCTGGCGACACGCGCCCTCGACGGCGACTGGCGGGACTATGTCGAGAGCCTCGACGGCCCCCCGGTGAAGCTGCGCACCACCGTCACCGAGGAGCGGGCGAAGTCGATCCTCACCTTCAACCAGTCACCCGACGTGCCCTTCGACCGCTCGGTCAATGCCTACCGCGGCTGCGAGCACGGCTGCATCTACTGCTTCGCCCGGCCGACCCACGCCTATCACGATCTCTCCCCCGGGCTGGACTTCGAGACGAAGCTCTTCGCCAAGCCCGACGCGGCCCGTCTGCTGCGTTCGACACTGGCGAAAAAGGGCTACGATCCCAAGCCCATAGCGCTCGGGACCAACACCGACCCCTACCAGCCGATCGAGCGCGACTACCGGCTCACGCGGGCGGTCCTCGAGGTTTGTCTCGAGACCCGCCACCCGGTCACCATCACCACCAAGTCCGACCGCGTGCTTGTCGATGCCGACCTCCTTGCCGAAATGGCGCGCGAGAAGCTGGTGGCGGTCGCGATCTCGGTCACGACCCTCGATCCGGGGCTCTCCGCGAAGCTCGAACCGCGCTGCGCCGCGCCCGTCAAGCGTCTGGCGGCGCTGGAGAAACTGGTGAAGTTCGGGGTGCCGGTGCACTGCTCGATCTCGCCGATCATCCCGGCGATCACCGACGAGTTCCTCGAGAGCATCGTCGCCCGCGTCGGCGCAATCGGGGTCCCCAGCGTCGGCTGGATCCCGCTGCGCCTCCCCCACGAGGTCGCCCCGCTGTTCCGCGAGTGGCTTGCGGTCCACTTCCCCGAGCGCGCGGGCAAGGTGATGGGGATCGTGCGCGAAATGCGCGGCGGGCGGGACAACGATCCCAACTTCCACAGCCGCTTCAACCCGCAAGGCGTGTGGGCCGACCTGATCCGCGCGCGCTTCCGGGTGGCGTGCCGCAAGGCAGGGATCGCGAAGGCGCGCTTCGATCTCGATGCCTCGCGCTTCCGCCCGCCGCGAAGCGATGGCCAACTCGCGCTGCTGTGATAAGGAGGAGTCGGGCATCGACAGAGGGGACATCACTTGCGCTCGACCAGACTCGCCGCCGCCGCGGCCATCGCCATGCTCGCACTCGGCTCCGCCGCCGGGGCGCAGAACAAGGGCGCGCTCCAGAAGTTCACCCGCGCCGATTTCGAGCGCGCCCTGACCGAGGCCGGGGCGACCATCAAGACCCCCGAGGAGCCGAGCGAGCACATCGACTTCACCTTCGAGGACGGGGTGATCGCCGACGGCTTGCTGCTCGCCTGCGAGGACGAAGCGACCCAGAAGAACTGCCTCGGCTCCTCGCTCCTCGCGACCTTCAGCCCGCAGGACGGCGCCACCCCCGAGCAGATCCAGGACGCGATCAACACCTACAATTACCGCGAGAATTTCGGCCGCGCCTATCTCGATCCCGAGGGCACGATCTCGGTCAGGATGTACATCATCGCCGATGGCGGCATCACCCGCGAGAACTACGCGCGCCAGATCGGGCTGTGGTTCAACTCGGTGCTCGACTTCTTCGGCTACCTCTACACCGACGAAGAGGCCTCCGCAGAAGACACGAAGGCCTCCTGAGCCCGCTCAGCCGAAGGCATCGCCCGCCTCGCCCGGGGCAAAGCGCACGAGGCGGCTGTCGACCAGTGCGGCGGTGCGGTTGACCACCGCCTGCTGGTAGTCGGGGTCCTTGAGCATCGCGAAGAAGGCCCCGGCGTTCGGGTATTGCGCGATGAAGCCGTCATGCCAGCGCTCGCCCCCGGGGCCGGTGACCATCGTCTCGAACCGCCCGCGCCACAGGATCGTGCCGCCGACCCGCTGGAAGATCGGCCCCGAGGTGCGACCGTATTCCTGGTAGGCGCGCCTCCCGCTCCAGCCCTTGCCGGCGTGCTCGTGACCCTCGGGATATTCCGCGAGGTCGCGGTAGAGCAGCAGGTTGAGCATATTGATCGGCGTGTCGCGGGCTAAGTCCTTGAAGGCCTGGAAGTTCGCCGGCGAGGGGTCGATATAGGTTTCGCAGGTCATGGGTCGTCCCTTCCGAGGGTGAGGTCGCATTGCATGTAGACCGTGTCGAGCACCCGACCGAACTTGTGTCCGACGCGGGCAAGGCGCCCGGCATGGGCGAACCCGCACTTGGCGTGGAGCGCCACCGAGGCGGGCTCGCCGCCGCCGACCACCGCGATCATCTGCTCGAACCCGGCGGTGCGCGCCGCGGTGATCAGCGCGGCGAGCAGCACCGTCCCGATCCCTTGCCCGCGCGCTTCGTGGGCGATGTAAATGCTGTCCTCGCAGGTCCGCGCATAGGCCGCCCGGTCGCGGAAGCGCGCGGCATAGGCATAGCCGAGCACCGCGCCCTCACCTTCGGCGACGAGGAACGGCCAGCCTTTCGCGGCGAAGTCGGCGATCTTGCCCGCCCACGCCGCGGCCTTGGGAGCCTCGATGTCGAAGGTCCCGGTGCCGTTCGCGACGTGCCAGGCATAGATCGCGGCGATGGCCTGCGCATCGTCTGCAGACGCAGGCCGGATCGCGCAGTCAGCCAAGCCGGTAATCCGCGAAACGGTCGCGCAGGTCCTTCTTGCTGATCTTGCCGGTGGCGGTGTGCGGGATGTCGTCGACGAATTCGACCGCGTCGGGGAGCCACCACTTGGCGATCTGTGGCTTGAGGTGCTCGAGGATGTCGTCCGAGCAGCACTCCGCACCCGGCTTCTTCACCACGAACAGCACCGGGCGCTCGTCCCACTTGGGGTGCGGAATGCCGATGCACGCCGCCTCGGCGACGGCCGGGTGCCCGCAGGCGGCGTTCTCAAGCTCGACCGAGCTGATCCACTCGCCGCCCGACTTGATCACGTCCTTGGTGCGGTCGGTGAGCTGGAGCGTGCCGTCGGGGTGGAGGATGCCGACGTCGCCGGTGTCGAACCAGCCTTCGTTGTTGGTCGCGTCGGTCTCGGCCTTGAAATAGCGGCGGATCACCCAAGGCCCACGGATCTGGAGCGCACCGGAGGTCTTGCCGTCGCGCGGCAGCTCGGTGGTCATGTCGGCAAGGTCGACGGTGCGCAGCTGCACGCCGAAAATCGGGCGGCCCTGCATCGCGACCTTCTCGACCTTCTCCTCGAGGGTGAGGCGGTCCCAGTCCCAGGTCGGCCCGCCGACCGTGCCGATCGGCGAGGTCTCGGTCATGCCCCAGGCGTGCTGGACGCGGGTGCCGTTCCTGAGCAGCCGCTCGATCATGAATTTTGGCGCGGCGGAGCCCCCGATCGTTGCCGCTTTCAGCGGCGGCAGATCGAGGCCGTTGGCGTCGCAATATTGGAAATGCGCGAGCCACACCGTCGGCACGCCCGCGGAATCGGTCACGCCCTCGCGGATCATCAGATCGTGCAGCACGGCCGGGTCGTTGACCGCCGAGAAGACGAACTTGATCCCCGCCATCGCGCCCGCATAGGGCAGGCCCCAGCTCGCCGCGTGGAACATCGGCACCACCGGGAGCATCACCGAGGCGCTCGAGAAGTTGAAGGCGGCCGGCTGCAAGCCGGCCATCGCGTGCATCACCGTCGAGCGGTGCTCGTACTGCACGCCCTTGGGATTGCCGGTGGTGCCGGAGGTGTAGCAGATCATGCAGGGGTCGGTCTCGGCGCCGGTCACCCACTCGAAGTTGCCGTCCTCGGCGGCGATCCAGTCCTCGAAGGCCGGCGCGTGCTCGCCGGAATCGTAGCAGATGTAGTGCTCGACAGTCGGCCAGCGGCTCTTCATGCGATCGACGATCGGCTGGAAGGCCGCGTCGTAGCACAGCACCCGGTCCTCGGCGTGGTTGACGATGTATTCGAGCTGGTCGTCGAACAGGCGCGGGTTCACGGTGTGGAGCACCCCGCCCATCCCGGCGACGCCGTACCAGCTGACGAGGTGGCGCGCGTGGTTCATCGCGAGGCTCGCGACCTTGTCGCCGGGCTTCAGCCCGAGCCGCTGGAGCGCCTGCGCCATCTTGAGCGCATCGCGGCGGATCCCGGCCCAGTCGGTGCGAGTCTCGCTCCCGTCCGCCCAGCGGCTGACGATCTCGCGCGTCGGCGCCTCGCGCGCGGCATGATCGATTACCGCGGTCACCCGCATCGTCCAGTCCTGCATCGCCCCGAGCCGTGCCGTCGCCATTGTCCGCTCTCTCTCCGTTGTGTTCCGTTGGTCCCCGGCCGCCCTCGGCCGGGGCGGCTCGGAAAGCTTCATGCCTTCGCCTGCAGGCCTTGGCAATCGCTTCGCCCAATCATCGGCACGACCCGTCGATGCGCGATGAAACATTTCTTATCGCGCGGGGCTTTCCTTCCACCGCCGGTTGAACAGCCAGGTCGCGAGACCCGGTCAGGGGCTCCTCTCCGAGAGCCGGCGGACCATCCATTTGCGAGGGACAAGGACAATGAGAAACACCACCATCCTGATGGCCGGGGCTGCCGCCATCGCCATCGCCGCGCCGGCGCAGGCCGACGGGCCCTATATCGGCATCGAGGGCGGCGTCAGCCTCAAGGACCAGGTGAAGATCGCCGCCCGGCCCGCCGAGAGCACCGGCGACGACGCCTTCACCCGCACCGCCACGGGCCGCACCAAGGTGGGCGTCGATGGGGACATCATCCTCGGCTACGACTTCGGCCCGTTCCGGCTCGAGGCCGAGGGCGGCTACAAGAACAACAAGTATCGCGGCCTCGCCGTCTTCAACAACGCGCTCCTGCCGACCGGCACCACCGTGCCGAGCGGCACCGTGGTCGAGAACGAGCGCGATCTCGAGATCTGGAGCGGCATGGTCAATGCCCTGTTCGAGATCGGGCCGGACGACGGCTTCCAGATCTACGGCGGCGGCGGGGCGGGCTATGCCAAGCTCAAGCTCCCGGTCGAGGTGACAGGGGTCGGCACGCTGATCGACGACAGCAAGTCCGACTTCGCCTGGCAGCTGATCGGCGGGGTGCGCTTGCCCGTGACCCGGAACCTCGATCTCGGGGTGAAGTACCGCTACTTCAACGTCGACGACTTCCGACTCCAGGCGACCAACGGCGCGGACGTGAGCGCGGACTATTCGGCGCATTCGGTGCTGGCGAGCCTGATCTTCAACTTCGGCGGCCGCTCCGAGCCCGAACCCGCGCCCGCCCCAGCTCCGGCCCCGGTCCAGACCTACACCCCGCCGCCGCCCCCGCCGCCCGTCCAGGCACCTCCGCCGCCCCCGCAAGCGGTCTGCAACACCGGGCCCTACATCGTGTTCTTCGACTTCGACCGGTCGGACATCACCCCCGAGGCCGCGAGCATCCTCAACAATGCCGCGACCGCCTATGCCAATTGCGGCAATGCGCGGGTGATGCTCGCCGGGCACACCGACCGTGCGGGGAGCACGCAATACAACGCGGGCCTCGCCGAGCGCCGCAACAGCGCGGTGCAGAGCTACCTCGCCTCGCGCGGGGTGCCGGGCCAGTCGATCACGAGCCAGGCCTTCGGCGAGAGTCAGCCGCGCGTGCCGACCGCCGACGGGGTGCGCGAGGCGCAGAACCGCCGGGTCGAGATCACCTACGGCCCCGGCTCGGGGATGTAGGCCAGGCAATCGGAAGGGGCCGGAGCGATCCGGCCCCTTTTCGTATCAGGCGACGAGCCGCAGGTTGCCGCGCCGCTTGAGGGGCGCGAGGTTCACGCGGGCGATGGCCTCGACCGCGCCGAGCCGCTCGGCGAGTTCGCCGGTCAGCACGAAATCGCGCCCGAGCCGCAGGCGCACCTCGCCGCCATCGGCCAGCGCGAGAGTGACGACGACTTCGCCCGCCCCGGAATTGCGCTCGGCCCGCGCCGCCTCGAGCTCGATCTGGAGCTCACGCAGCGCCGCCACGCTCGCGACCGCGCAGCTCAGCTCCATCGCGGTGGTCCCGCTCACCGCCGCGAGGGGACGCGCGCCGCGCACGGTGAGGCGCGGGGGCTCGTCGGGATTGGGCGCATCGAGCTCGACGGTCAGCAGCAGGCACTCGCCCGCGGCGGCCCAGCGCTCGAAATCGGGCACCAGCGCCTCCTCGAAGCAGGCGGCGGCGAACTGGCCCGAGGCATCGGAGAAATCGGCGCGCACGAACGTGCCGCCCTTGCGGGTGCGCGCCTTGGTGATCCCCTCGACCAGCGCCGCCATCACCGCCGTCCCGCGTCCGCCCGGCGGCGCGCCCGCCTCCATCAGGCTCTGGTAGGTGCGCGCGCCGTTCGCCGAGGCCGCCTCGCGATATTGCGCCACGGGGTGCGCGGAGAAGTAGAAGCCGAAATTCTCGCGCTCCTTGGCCATCTTCTCGGGCCGCGACCACGGCGCGCAGGGCTGGAGGCGAAGGTCCTCCGCGGGGCCCGCATCGCCGCCGAACAGGCCGGCCTGCCCGCTGCTGCGCTCGCGGATCGCGGCGTCGGCGACTGCCATGAGATGCTCGGCATTGGCGAAGAGCAGCGCGCGGTCGGGCTCGAGGCCGTCGAAGGCCCCGGCGCAGATCAGGCCTTCCAACTGGCGGCGGTTCATCGTGCCCTGCGGCAGCCGCTCGAACAGGTCCTTGAGGCTTGCGAAAGCCCCGTTCGCCTGTCGCTCGGCGACGATCGCCTCCATCGCCTTCTCGCCGACGTTGCGAATCCCTGCGAGCGCATAGCGCACCGCGTAGCCGTGGTCGGTCTGCTCGACCGTGAACTCGGCCTCGGAGGCGTTGATGTCGGGCGGCAGCACCTCGACCCCGCCGTGGCCGTTCGGATAGCGCCGCGCATCGTCGACGAAGACGTTCAATTTCTCCGACTGGTGCATGTCGAAGCACATCGAGGCGGCGTAGAATTCCTCCGGGTAATGCGCCTTCATCCACGCGGTCTGGTAGGCGAGGAGGGCATAGGCGGCGGCGTGCGACTTGTTGAAGCCGTAGCCCGCGAACTTGTCGATCAGGTCGAACAGCTCGTTGGCGCGCTTGGGCTCGATGTCCGAAACCGCCTTGCAGCCCTCGACGAAGCGGCCGCGCTGGGCGTCCATCTCGGCCTGCACCTTCTTGCCCATCGCGCGGCGCAGCAGGTCCGCGTCCCCGAGCGAATAGCCCGCGAGCACCTGCGCGGCCTGCATCACCTGTTCCTGGTAGACGAAAATCCCGTAGGTCTCGGCAAGGATCCCCTCGAGCTTGGGGTGCGGGTATTCGATCGGCACCTGCCCCGCCTTGCGCTGGCCGAACAGCGGGATGTTGTCCATCGGGCCGGGGCGATAGAGCGAGACGAGCGCGATGATGTCGCCGAAATTGGTCGGCTTCACCGCCTTGAGCGTGCGGCGCATCCCCTCGGATTCGAGCTGGAACACCCCCACGGTGTTGCCCGCCTGCATGAGGCGATAGACCTCGGCGTCGTCCAATGGCAGCGCGCCGAGGTCGATGGCGATGCCGCGCTTCTCGAGCAGGTCGACGGCCTTCCTCAGCACCGAAAGCGTCTTGAGCCCGAGGAAGTCGAACTTCACCAGCCCCGAGCTCTCGACATATTTCATGTCGAACTGCGTCACCGGCATATCCGAGCGCGGATCGCGGTAGAGCGGCACCAGCTTGGCGAGCGGCCGGTCGCCGATCACCACCCCCGCCGCGTGGGTCGAGGAGTTGCGCGGCAGGCCCTCCAGTTGCATCGCGAGGTCGACGAGGCGCTTCACCTCGTTGTCGTTGTCGTATTCGCGCCTGAAGTCGGCCGCGCCGTTGAGCGCACGCGGCAGGGTCCAGGGGTCGGTCGGGTGGTTGGGCACCATCTTGCAGAGGCGATCGACCTGCCCGTAGCTCATCTGAAGGATGCGCCCGCAGTCGCGCAGCACCGCGCGGGCCTTCAGCTTGCCGAAGGTGATGATCTGCGCGACATGGTCGCCGCCATACTTGCGCTGGACGTAGCGGATCACCTCGCCCCGCCGCGTTTCGCAGAAGTCGATGTCGAAGTCGGGCATCGAGACGCGCTCGGGGTTGAGGAAGCGCTCGAACAGCAGGCCGAGGCGGATCGGGTCCAGGTCGGTGATGGTCAGCGCCCAGGCGACCGCCGAACCCGCCCCCGAACCGCGCCCCGGCCCCACCGGAATGCCCTGCTCCTTCGCCCACTTGATGAAGTCGGCGACGATCAGGAAGTAGCCGGGGAAGCCCATCTTCACGATCACGTCGATCTCGAATTCGAGGCGGTCGAAATAGACCTTGCGCTCTTCCTCGGTGAGGTCGGGATAGGCGGCGAGCCGCGCCTCGAGGCCCAGCCTCGAATCCTCCGCCAGCATCCGCGCCTCGCCCGCAAGGTCGCCTGCGAGGCTGGGGAGGATCGGCTTCCTGTAGGGCGGCGCGAAGGCGCAGCGCTGGGCGATGACGAGGGTGTTGGCGATCCCCTCGGGAAGGTCGGCGAAGGCCTCCTCCATCAGCCCCGCCGTCTTGACGAAGGCCTGCGGGTTCGAGCGCACGCGCTCCTCGGCCTCGATCTGGGTCGAGGCGGCGATGCACAGCATGGCGTCATGCGCCTTGTGCATGTGCGGTTCGGCGAAGTTCGCGGGGTTGGTCGCGACCAGCGGCAGGCCCTTGGCATAGGCGAGGTCGATCAGCGCTTCCTCGGCGCGCTCGCAGACCGGATCGCCGGCGCGGGCGATCTCGACATAGAGCCTTCCGGGGAACAGCGCCTCCAAGCGGTCGGCGAGCTTCGCGGCGGCCTCGTGCTGGCCCTCGGCGAGCAGGCGCGTCAGCCCGCCCTCGCCCGCCCCGGTCAGCGCGATCAGCCCGTCGGTGCGCCCCTCGAGGTCGGCGAGAGTGACGTGCGGATCGCGCTCCAGCGGGCGCTCGAGGTGCGCGGCGGAGACGAGGTGGCAGAGGTTGTCGTAGCCCGCATCGTCCTGCGCATAGAGCGGCAGGTAGTCGACGACGCTGCGATCCTCCCCCCGAGCGACCCCGAGCAGCGTGCCGATGATCGGCTGCACGCCCGCGTCCTTGCACGCCCCTGCGAAGGCCATGATGCCGTAGAGCCCGTTGCGATCGCAGATCGCGATCGCCGGGAACTTGCGCTCCTTCGCCAGCTTGGCGATGTCCTTCGGATCGATCGCCCCTTCGAGCATCGAATAGGACGACAGCACGCGCAAGGGAACGAACGGGGCGAAGGGCATGGGCGGGAATATGGGGTGAGGCCTGCGCCTAGGGAACCACGCTCACGCCATATGCTGTGGATGGCGATCGACAATCCGCGGCAACAGCCCGCTGCGCAACGCCAGCAAGGCAAGCGCGCCGGGGAGGATGACGTAGCCCGCCTCATCAAGCGGCAGCAAGAGGGCAGGGAGCAGAAGCACAGGCGCCGAACCCGTGGTGACAAGGCGCTGCCACCGATAGAGCCGAGGCACCGCCGGATGGAACAGCGTGCCGCGCGCTTCGGCATAGGCCCACATGCCGAAATTGACCAACCCGATGACGGCCACCAGCACCAGATAGACCTGGAACGCGCCCCCCGAGATTCCCCCTGAATAGACGGCGTGGATCGCCGCCGGGATCAGCGCCACCAGGCAAAGCTGGGCGAGCGTCAGCAGGGTGATCGCCTGATCGGCCCGCTGCAACCGCGCAAACAGGTCGCGATGCTGCAGCCAGTACACCGCCGTCAGCAGGAAACTCAGCGCATAGGCCCCGAGCTGGCCCTGCCCCGCTCGCAGCATCGCGCTCAGCGTCTCGCCATGCGGCAGTTTGACCTCGATGGCCGCAAGGGTCGTGGCGATGGCGTAGACACCGTCGGAGAGCATGATCAGCCGGTCATAGCTGTGACGGCGGATGTGCTCCTCGAGCGGCTCGACTTCGGCGAGCGATTCGGGCTCACCCATCAGAGCAGCTTCTGGATGTCCTTGGCGATCGCCTCGGGCTTGTCGGTGGGGGCATAGCGCTTCACCACCCGGCCCTGGCGGTCGATCAGGAACTTGGTGAAGTTCCACTTGATCGCCGTGGTGCCCATCAGACCCTTCTTCTCCGACTTCAGCCAGTCGTAGAGCGGCGAGGCATCCGCGCCGTTGACGTCGATCTTGGCCATCAGCGGGAAGGTCACGCCGAAATTGACCTTGCAGAACTCGGCGATCTCGTCCGCGCTGCCGGGTTCCTGCGCGCCGAACTGGTTGCAGGGGAAGCCCAGCACCTCGAAGCCGCGGTCCTTGTAGGTCTGGTAGAGCTTCTCGAGCCCGTCGTATTGCGGGGTGAAGCCGCACTTCGACGCGGTGTTGACCACCAGCAACACCGTCCCGAGCTTGTCCTTGAGGTCGAGCGGCTCGCCCCGGTTGGTGGTGACGGTGAAGTCGGCGATGGTCGTCATGGGGCCCCCTGCTGGATGATCTAGCCCGAGCCTTCTGCGGGAAAACCGGGCGCGCTGGCAAGCGCCATCGCTTCGGCGGCGCTGTAGGTGCGGTCCCCGGCCTTCGCGATCGCGTAGCCCTCCCGCTCGGCCTCGGGGAGCTGCGCGAGGCGGCGGATCATCGCGGCGAAGGTGCCGCTGGCGAGCGGCGTGGCGCCGTCCGGGAGAAGCGCACCCTGCCCCGCCGGGACGATCGCGGCGCGGTCGTCCCAGGCCTGCTCGTCCGAGGGGGTGGTGGTGCCGCCGAAGATGCTGGGATGGTCGGTCATGAGGGGGGTTCTCCTTCGCGCGCCGACTGCGAGAACCGGCGGGCGCGGCGGACAACCTAGATGAGCACGCCCTCGCGCAGGCGGACGACGCGGTCCATTCGCGCGGCGAGCCGTTCGTTGTGGGTCGCGACCAGCGCCGCACTCCCCTCGCCCCGCACCAGCGCGAGGAACTGGGCAAGCACGGCGTCGGAGGTGTGCTCGTCGAGATTGCCGGTGGGCTCGTCGGCGAGCACCAGCGTCGGCCGGTTGGCGAGCGCGCGGGCGACCGCGACGCGCTGCTGCTCGCCGCCCGAGAGCTGGCTCGGGCGGTGGGTGAGCCTTGCGCCGAGGCCGAGGCTGGTCAGCAGGCTGTCGGCCCGCGCCTCCGCATCGGCGCGCGGGACGGCGCGGATCATCTGCGGCATCACCACGTTCTCGCGCGCGTCGAAATCGGGGAGGAGGTGGTGGAACTGGTAGACGAAGCCGAGGTGCTCGCGGCGCAGCGCCGTGCGCGCGTCCCCGGCGAGGTCTTCGGCGCGGGTGCCGCCGATCGCGATCGAGCCCTCGAAGCCGCCCTCGAGCAGGCCAACCGCTTGGAGCAGCGTCGACTTGCCCGAGCCCGAGGGGCCGAGCAGCGCGACGATCTCGCCCGGCATGATGTCGAGATCGACCCCGCGCAGCACGTCGATGCGCTGTCCGCCCTGCTCGAAGGCGCGCCTCAGGCCGCGCAGGCTGACGATGGGGGCGCCGCTACTCATAGCGCAGCACCTGCACCGGGTCGGTGTTCGCCGCCTTGAGCGCGGGGTAGAGCGTCGCGAGGAAGCTCATCGTCAGCGCCAGCGCGACGATGCCGAGGATCTCCCAGGGATCGGTGCGCGAGGGCAGCGTGGTGAGGAAGCGCACCTCGGGGTCCCAGATCTGCTGGCCGGTGGCGAAGGCGATGAAATCGACGATCGGCTCGCGGAAGAACAGCACGACCGCGCCGAGCAGCAGGCCCGCCGCCGTCCCGATCGCGCCCACCGTGGTCCCGGTCGTCACGAAGATCTTGAGCAGCGAGCGGCGCGTCGCGCCCATCGTGCGCATGATCGCGATATCGCGGGTCTTGGCGCGCACCAGCATGACGAGGCTCGAAAGGATGTTGAAGGCCGCGACCACCACCATGAAGGACAGCGCGAAGAACATCGCCGCGCGCTCGACCTGAAGCGCCTCGAACAGCGCCGAGTTCATCGTCTTCCAATCGGCGATCACCGCCTTGCCGGTGAGCCGGCGCGACACCGGGGCGAGGATTTCGCCGACCCGGTCGGGATCGGTGACGGTGATCTCGATCTGCGCGACCTCGTCCCCCATCAGGAGCAGCGACTGCGCCTCCTTCAGCGGCATCATCACGAACTTCTCGTCGAAGGTATAGATGCCCACCTCGTAGATCGCGCCGACCTCGTAGCCGACCTGGCGGATCGAGGTGCCGAAGGGTGTCGGGCGGCCCGAGGGGTTGATGATGGTGACGACGTCGCCGACCCGCACGCCGAGGTTCTGCGCGAGCTGGCTGCCGATCGCGACCCGCCCGAGTCCGTCCTCGCCGGGCGGCGCGTAGAGGCTCTTCATGTCGCCGAGCAGCACCTTGTCGCCCATCCGCGCGATATCGCGGTCGCTCTGGCCGCGCAGGAAGATCGCCTCGACCCGCCCGCCGTAGCTGATGAGCAGCGGCTGCTCGATCATCGGCGAGGCCTCGACCACCCCCGGCGTGCGCTCGACATTGGCGAGCACGCTCTGCCAGTTCTCGAGCCGCCCGCCATAGGCCTGCACCACCGCATGGCCGTTCACCCCGGTGATCTTGTCGAGCAGCTCGCCGCGAAAGCCGTTCATGACGCTCATCACGATCACCAGCATCGCGACCGAGAGCATCACCACCCCCACCGAGATCGCGGCGACGAGCGCGATGAAGGCCTCGGCCTTGCCCGGCCAGAGGTAACGCTTGGCGATCATCCATTCGAAGGGGGAGAGCATGGGTGTCGAGGGGTGCCCGGTGATTGCTGAACGCTGCCTGTAGTGCGGGCTGGCGGCCCCGGCAATGGAGTCCTTGTTGTCCTACCGCTTCGCTACTTGAGGACCTCGCCTGTCGCACTGCGGTCAGCAAAAAGCCGGGCACGGGGCTTCGCCTTTCCCTTGTAATTGCCCTGTCACATCGCCATTGGGGCGGTGCGCTTTTCGGAAGCCTTCGCGCGCGGACAGTCTGGTGATGCCGATGACACTCCTCAACGTGACCCATCCCTTCCTCGACTCCGATGGCGACAAGCTGCGCGAGGAGTGCGGGATCTTCGGCGCGATCCGCGCGAACGATGCCGCCGCGACCACCGCGCTGGGGCTCCACGCGCTCCAGCACCGCGGGCAGGAGGCGGCGGGGATCGTCAGCTACGACGGCACCGAGTTCTTCGCCCGCCGCGGCCTCGGGCACGTCGCCGAGAACTTCTCCTCTTCCGAGGCGATCGCCGCGCTGCCCGGCTCGATGGCGGCGGGCCACGTGCGCTATTCGACGACCGGGGGCGCGGGGCTGAGGAACGTCCAGCCGCTCTATGCCGACCTTGCGAGCGGCGGCTTCGCGGTCGCGCACAATGGCAACATCTCCAATGCGGGTGCGCTGCGCGCCGACCTCGTCAACAAGGGCTCGATCTTCCAGTCGACCTCCGACACCGAGGTCATCATCCACCTCGTCGCGACCTCGCGCTACCCGACCATCGCCGATCGCCTTGTCGACGCGCTGCGGCTGGTCGAGGGGGCCTATGCCCTCATCGTCATGACGCCCGAGGGCATGATCGCCTGCCGCGACCCGCTAGGTATCCGCCCGCTGGTGATGGGCCGGATGGGTGACGCGATCCTGTTCGCCTCCGAGACCGTCGCCTTCGACGTGGTCGGCGCCGAGGTGATCCGCGAGATCGAGCCGGGCGAGCTCGTGCTGGTCGACTTCGCGGGCGAAGTCCGCTCGGTGCGCCCCTTCGGCAGCCCCCCGGCGCGGCCCTGCATCTTCGAGCACGTCTATTTCAGCCGGCCGGACTCGGTCTTCGCCGGCCGCTCCGTCTACGAGGCGAGGAAGGCGATCGGAATGCAACTCGCCATCGAGGCGCCCTGCGAGGCCGATCTCGTGGTGCCGGTGCCCGATAGCGGGGTGCCCGCCGCGCTGGGCTTTGCGCAGCAATCGGGCCTGCCCTTCGAGCTCGGGATCATCCGCTCGCACTATGTCGGGCGCACCTTCATCCAGCCGGGCGACGGGGCGCGGCACTCCTCGGTCAAGCGCAAGCACAACGCCAACCGCGCGCTGGTCGAAGGCAAGCGCATCGTGCTGATCGACGACTCCATCGTGCGCGGCACCACCAGCCTCAAGATCGTCGAGATGATGCGCGAGGCGGGCGCCGCCGAAGTCCATTTCCGCGTCGCCAGCCCGCCGACCGCGCATTCCTGCTTCTACGGCGTCGACACGCCCGAGCGCTCGAAGCTCCTCGCCGCGCGCATGGACCTCGAGCCGATGCGCGAATTCATCCAGGCCGACAGTCTCGCCTTCATCTCGATCGACGGCCTCTACCGCGCCGTCGGCCACGAGAAGCGCAACGCCGGCTGCCCGCAGTTCTGCGACGCCTGCTTTACCGGCGACTACCCGACCGCGCTGACCGACCTCGCGCTCGCCGAACAGAAGGCGGCGCAGCTTCCCTTCGCCGATCCGAAAGCCGCCTGAGACCCCATGACCGACACCCAAGCCAAGCCGCTCGCCGGACAGATTGCGCTCGTCACCGGTGCCAGCCGCGGGATCGGCGCCGCCACCGCGAAGGCGCTCGCCGCCGCGGGGGCGCACGTCATTCTCGTCGCGCGCAAGGTGAAGGCACTGGAGGAGGTCGAGGACGCGATCCACGCGGGCGGCGGCACCTCGACCATCGCCCCGGTGGACCTCACCGAGCCCGACGCGATCACCCGCCTCGCCAATGCCATCGCGGGGCGCTGGCAGGCGCTCGACATCATGGTGCTCGCCGCCGCCTACCTCCCCGAGCTGACCCCGGCCTCGCAGGTCGAGCCCAAGCAGTTCAACCAGGCGCTGCTCACCAATGTCGTGGCGACTCAGGCGCTCATCGCCGGCTTCGACCCGCTGCTGCGCCGCGCCGAGGCGGGGAAGATCGTCGGCCTCACCAGCTCGGTTGCCGCCGCGCCGCGGCCCTACTGGGGGGCCTACGGGGCGACCAAGGCGGCTTTCGAGAACCTCCTCGCGACCTATGCCGCCGAGGTCGAGAAGCTCGCCCCCTTGCGCGTCGCGATCGTCGATCCGGGCGCGACCCGCACCGAGATGCGCGCCCGCGCCTATCCGGGCGAGGACCCGGCGAGCCTCAAGGGCCCCGAGGTCGTCGCCGAGCGCCTCGTCGCCCTCCTCGCCGGGGGTTTCGAGGGCCTCCACCGCGAGCGCATCGGCTGATCGCACTCGCGCCCCGCGGCGTCTTCTTACCGCGCAGTTAAGCAAGCCTGGTCACTTTCCCTTAGGGCTCTCCGGTCACAGTCCCGGGTGGACCACTTCGCCCCGAGAGACCGCTGGCTTCGAAACAAGGTCAATAGCGATGCCGATCAGTTCCGATCCCTACCGCCTTGCCTCGCAGGAAGACCGCTGCGCCCCGCGCACGCGGCTGACTATTCCGGCCACCCTGCGCGCCTCGGGCGGCCGCGCCTTCCAGAGCGTCGTCCACGACCTCTCGATCTCGGGCTTCTCGGCGGCCTCGATCAACCGGATGCACGAAGGGCAGATGTGCTGGCTGACCCTGCCTGGGCTCGAGAGCCTCCAGGCCGAGGTGGTGTGGTGGGACAACTGCATCGTCGGCTGCGCCTTCTCGGAGCTGTTGAGCCCGATCGTCCACGACAACATCCTGCAACGCTACAGCGCGGTCGGGACCTTCCGCCAGGTGATCTGACCCGCGCGCCGCTCCCCGGACGATGTTTCACGTGAAACATCGCGCAAAAGGAGGGGTCTGGAGGGGGTGTAGAGGGGGCCTAGACGGGTCTAACCTCGCGCAAAGTCGCGCAAGGCCCGCCCTATTCGAGGCTCGCCGCGACCTTCGCCGCCGCTTCGAGCATCCGCTCCCGCTCCGGCCCGCCGCTCGCCTGCCGCCAATTGCCGACAAAGGCGAACACCAGCCCCTTGGCCGGCACCAGCGTGATCCCCTGCCCGAAGATTCCCTGCGCCCCGTAGGCGCCGCCCGGATAGGCCCACCACTGGTAGCCGTAGCCGAACCCCGGCTCGTCCGGGAGCGCGACCTGCGCCTTGCCCGCTTCGGCGAACCAGCCCTCGGGCACCACGCCCTTCCCGCCCTCGAGCGCGAATTGTCCCATGCGCGCATAGTCGGCGAGCCGCAGCGAGAGGCAGCACCCGCCGATATTCCCGCCGCGCGGGTCGACCATCCAGAACAGCCCGCCCGCGAACCCCGCCGGGTCGACGATCTTCGCCTTGGCATAGACCGCGAGCGGCTTGCCGACCGCGTTCTCGACCAGCACCCCGATGAGGTTGGTCTCGCCGGTCTTGTAGACCCACTTCGTTCCCGGCTCGGCCTCGCGGGGCAGGCGCTTCATCTGCTCGACGATCGCCTCGGGGCCATATTCGAGGAGGAAGCGGTTCATCTGCGCGACGTCCGACTTGGGGTCGGTATAGTCCTCGTTCCAGCTGACCCCGCTCGTCATCGTGGCGAGCTGCCTGACGCTCACCCCCTCGTAGGCCGAGCCTGCGAGCTTGGGGATATACTTCACCACCGGGTCATCGAGGCTGGCGATGAAGCCGTCCTTCACCGCCGCGCCGAGCAGGGTCGAGGTGAAGCTCTTGGCGACCGAGAAGCTCGTCCAGCGATCCTCGGGCTTGAGGCCCAGCCCATAGGCCTCGTAGCGGACCTTGCCCTTGTGCAGCACCATGAGCCCGGCGGTGTTGGTTTCGGCCATCAGCTTGCCAAGTTCGGTCTGCAATTCGGGGGAGAGCGGCGCGCCCTTCGGCAGCGCGCGCGGGGTGGCGGCGGCGGAGACCTCGTGGCCGGCGAACCACGTCTCCCACGCGCGGAAGCGCTGGCTGCGCTGGGCATCGGTCCAGAACAGCACCTGGAGCTCGGACGGATCGCGTGGCCGCGGCTGGGTGAGCCGCACCTCGGGAGCGGGCGCCGCCTGCGGCTCCTCGGCCCCTGCGCCCGCGCTCGCCAGCAAAGCCGCCAGCACCACGCCCGATGCCGCACGCGTGATCCTCATGTCCCTCTCCCCCTGTTCTTGTCGGGAGAGGCATAGGCGCGGAAGAACCCCGGCGGCAAGTCTTCCGCTATTCGGCGACCTTGATCGACTTCAATGCCGCCAGCGCCCGCTCGCGCGCGGCCTTGTGGGGGACGATCTTGCGCGGATAGCCCGAGGGCCGGGCGCCGTGCTCCTCGGGATCGTGGATCGCGGGCTCCTTCACGTGCTTCAGCTCGGGCACGTATTCGCGGATATAGCGCGCGGCGTCGAACTTCTCCGACTGGCCGAGCGGCGCCATGATCCGGCTGAACATGTTCGAATCCCCGCCCGTCCCCGCGACCCACTGCCAGTTGGTCGCGTTGGAGGCGTAGTCGGCATCGACCAGCGTGTCCCAGAACCACTGCTCGCCCACGCGCCAGTCGATGAGGAGGTGCTTGATGAGGAAGCTCGCCGCGATCATCCGAACCCGGTTGTGCATCCAGCCGGTCTGCCACAGCTGGCGCATCCCGGCATCGACGATCGGATATCCGGTGCGGCCCCGCTTCCAGGCTTCGAGGTCACGCGCGGCGTGCTCGTCGGTCGCGGGATCGCGCCACGGGAAGCGGTCGAACTCCTTGCGATGGTTGGCGGTGGCGTAGTCGGGGAACTGGCAGATCGTGTTGGTGGCGAAGTCGCGCCAGATCAGCTCGCCTTCGTAGGTCTCCCATCCCTTCGAGGTGCGGGCGTTGTCTGCGCTGCCGCTTCGCTGCTTGAGCGCATGGTGCGCGTGCCACACCTGGATCGGCGAGATCTCGCCGAAATGCAGGTAGGGCGAGAGGCGCGAGACCTTGTCCTCGCTGGGGTTGTTGCGCTTGTCGGCATAGTCGTCGACGTGATCGGCCCACCAGCGCATCCGCCTGTGCGCCGCCGCCTCGCCGACCTCCCAGAAGTCCCTGAGGCCGCCCGCCCAGTCGGGCTTGGTGGGGAGGAGGTTCCAGGAGGCGAGATCGTCGGAGGCGGGCCAGCTTGCCGGGGCCTCCAGCGTCTCGGGGACGGGCAGCTCGTCCCGCGGCGGCAGTTCGGCGCGGAGAGCGCGGGAGAAGGGCGTGTAGATCTTGTACTGTCCGCCCGTGCCGGTGGTGATCGAGCCCGGGGGCATCAGGTAATTGCCATCGTGGCATTGCAGGTCGAGCCGGTCCGCAAGCTTGCCCTGCACCTTGCGCCACCACGGCTCGTAGTGACGGTTGCAATGCACGGTGGTCGCGCCGACTTCCTCGGCGAGCTTCGTCAGCACCGCGACCGACTCGCCGCGGCGGAGGATCAGCCTGCTGCCCTTGGCGGCGAAGCTCTCCGCAAGGCTGGCAAGCGAGTGATGCAGCCACCAGCGCGAGGCGCCGCCATAGGCGTGGTGCCTCGGGCTCTCGTCGTCGAGGACATAGACCGCGACGACGGGGCCTTGCTGCGCGGCATGATGGAGAGCGGGATTGTCGGCCAGGCGCAGGTCCCGGCGCAGCCAGACGAGTTGGGTGTTGGGCATGAGTGTTCCGGTATTTCTCTCGTCATTGCGAGGCGACGCAGTCGCCGCGGCAATCCACGGCGGAACCGTTCGGCCATGGATTGCTTCGTCGCCTTTCGGCTCCTCGCAATGACGAATTAGGGCTTTGGATGTTCCTCGCCCAGCGGCTCGCACCGCACATCCGGCAGCGCGAGGCTGAAGCGGTCCACCACCCGCGGGTCGGTGAAGCGCGCGTCGCGCAGCACCACGGAGCCGTCGGGCGCGCGGGTGAGAAAGGGCGCGCGCGACCAGAACAGGAAGGCTTCGGCCTGCGAGTTGCCCTGCGCTCCGCGGATGGCCGGCTCCAGCGCGCAGTCGCCCAATTCGGCGATCAACGCCGCTTCCTCTGCGGGGCTGACCGTCGCTGGATCGCGGCCTTCGATAGCCGGATCGACGATTGCATAATGGCCTCTACTGCCGAGGATCATCTCGCGGTTCCAGAATGCGAGGGGCACGGGGCTGGCAATCACCGTGCGGCCGGTCACGTCGTCGTCACGGGCGAGCTTGCCCCCACTGATCGCCGCGTTCAGTCCGACATAGGCGAGCGCCGCCACCACCCCGACCTGCCCTGCCCGCGCCCACTCGGCTCCCGCCTTCTCCCGCCGCAGCGACCACCACAGGCTCGCGATCAGCAGCGTCCACAGCCACGGGTCGACGATGAACAGCGTATCGCCGTAGAACCATTGCGAGGAGAACGGCTCCAGCAGGCGGATGCCGTAGACGTTGAGCCAGTCGAAGAAGGGGTGGCTCAGGCACCCGACGAAGGCCATCGCATAGAGCCGGCCGAAGTGCACCGGCAGCCGCCCCTCGGGCCGCGTGCCGCGCTTGGTCTGCCAGCGGTCCCAGCCCCACAGCAGCCCCGCCAGCACCAAAGGCAGCAGCACCAGCGCGGGCGGCCCATGCGTGATGCCGCGGCGGAAGGCGAGGTGCTCGGTGCCGTGCAGCCAGAAAAAACAGCCCACGTCCACGTCCGGCAGGTTCGCGCCGATGATCAGCGCGGGCATGGCAAGGCCGGTCTTGCGCTTCAGCCCCGCCTGCCCCAGCACCGCGCCGACGAGGCTATGTGTCAGATTGTCCATGACTTCGCTGGCTAGCGCGGCGCGCACGATCAAGCGAGTGGAAATGCGCAGCCCCAGCGCCTATCGCTCGGGGCAAGAGACCCGGGAGAGAGCATGACCGAAACCCCCTATATCCGGCCCGACATGAAGGCCTTCCTCGACATGATGGCACAGGTGAACGGGCCCAAGCTCGCCGACATGACGCTTGAAGAAGCGCGCCAGTCCTATGTCGCGATGCACGCCCTCGCCGACCGCCCGGCGCGCGCGCTGCCGGTGATCCGCGACCTCGCCTGCCCCGGGCCTGCGGGCGAGATCCCGCTCAGGCTCTACGACGCGCGCGAAGGCCGCTCCGAGCCCACCCCGGTCGTCGTCTTCTATCACGGCGGCGGCTTCGTGATCGGCGACCTCGAGACCCACCACGCGCTGTGCACCGAGCTTGCCGCGCTCCTCGACCTGCCGCTCGTCGCGGTGCACTACGCCCGCGCGCCCGAGGCGCCCTTCCCCGCCGCGATCCTCGACTGCGAGGCGGCAACGCGCTGGGTCGCCGCCTCGCCGCCCGAACTCGGCCTCACCGCCAACGGCATCGTCACCATCGGCGATTCGGCGGGGGGCAACGCCACCGTCGTGGTGAGCCAGCTCCTCGGGGCGAACCCGGCTGCTGTCCCCGTCCTCCTCCAGGTGCCGATCTTCCCCCTTGTCGCCGACGCGATCGGCTCGGCGAGCATGGCGGCCTTCTCCGACGGCTTCCTCCTCACCGCCGAGACCATGACCTTCTTCGACGCCGCATACGCCGCTGATCGCTCGGACCCGCGCGGCTTCCCGATCCTTGCCGACCACACCGATGCGCCCCCCACGATCGTCGTCACGGCCAGCCTCGACCCGATCCGCGATTCGGGCCGCGCCTATGCCAAGGCGCTCGTCGACGCAGGCCGCGACGTGGTGTTCCTCGAGATGCGCGGCGTTACCCACTCCTTCACCAACCTGAGGCAAATGGTCCCCTCCACCCAACGCGACCTCGAGCG
Source organism: Erythrobacter sp. NE805 (assembly GCF_046452355.1). NCBI lineage: Bacteria > Pseudomonadati > Pseudomonadota > Alphaproteobacteria > Sphingomonadales > Erythrobacteraceae > Erythrobacter > Erythrobacter sp. NE805. The sequence continues at coordinate 452,072 of NZ_JBKFDI010000002.1, forward strand.
CGTCGTCGCGGCGATGACGTTTATGCTGGGCAGCCCGGCATGAGCCGCGAGGACCTCCCCTACCGTCCGTGCGCGGGCTTCATGCTCGTGAACGCCGCGGGCCACGTCTTCGTCGGCCAGCGCATCGACCCGACCGCGCACGGCTACTGGCAGATGCCGCAGGGCGGGATCGACCCCGGCGAGGACCTGCGCGCGGCGGCGCTGCGCGAGCTCCACGAGGAGATCGGCGTCGGCCCCGACAAGGTCGAGCTGATCGCCGGCCCCTCGCGCCCGCTGCGCTACGACCTCCCCGACGAGCTCGTCGGCAAGGTGTGGAAGGGCAAGTACCGCGGGCAGGAGCAATACTGGTTCCTCGGGCGGTTCCTCGGAGAGAACGCCGACATCGACCTCGAGGCGCACGATCCGCCCGAATTCAACGCATGGCGCTGGGTCGAGCCCGCGCTGCTGCCCGAGCTCATCATCCCCTTCAAGCGCGCCACCTACGAAGAAGTGCTGCAGGAGTTCCGGGACTTCATCTGAGGCGCGCGGGAAGGAAGCCTCAGTTCGAGGCCGGCGCGTCCTTGGCGGCCTCGACCGCGAGGCGCGCCTGGGGGACGCCGCGGGCGATGGTGCCCTGGAGCGCCCGGGTCTCGGGACAATCCTCGCCGCACAGCGATTGCAGCTGCGCGAGGTTCGCCCTCGCCTTCTCGAGCGCGCCCTTCTCGACCAGCGCCGCGCCCTCGCCCGAGATCGCCGCGAAATTGCCGGGGTCGCGGGCCAGCGCCTCGCGGTAGTAGCCGATCGCCTTGCCCTGGAGCCCCTGAGCGCGCACCGCCTCGGCGAGGTCGATGAAGATCGGGGTATAGGCCGGGTCGACCGCCAGCGCCGCCTCGAAGGCGTCGATCGCCGCCTCGCTCTCGCCCGCGTTGAGCGCCGCCTGCCCCTCAGCGATCAGCGCCGCCGCGCGCGGATCGGGCGCGGCCTTGTCGCGCGCAATCGTGATGCTCGCCGTCATCGCGAGGCACAGCGAGAGAGCGGCGGCAGGGGCTGCGAAACGCATCAGGAGCTCCTTCAGGGTGTGAGACCGGGAACCGGACGGCTGGGTCATGCCCGCAAGACTATCATGCGTGGGCCAGGCATGCGACGAAAAATCCGTCGGTGCCGTGATGGAGCGGATCGAGGCGGATGCCGCCCCCGCGCGGGGTGCCCAACGGGAGCGCGAGCGGCGCGGCGGCCCAGCCCGGATGGCGCGCGAGGAAGGCGGCGATGCGGTCCGGCCCTTCGGCATCGAGCACCGAGCAGGTGACGAAGGCGACCGTCCCGCCCGGGCGGGCAAGCTGCGCGGCGACATCGAGGACGTGGTCCTGAAGCGCGTTCAGCCGCTTCAGCTCGGCAGGGTCGAGTCGCCACCGCCCCTCGGGGCTCCGGCGCCAGGTGCCGCTTCCCGAGCAGGGCGCGTCGACCAGCACGTGATCGGCCTTGCCCTGCCACGGCGCCAGTGCGGCCATCTCGCGGCCCGGATCGAGAAGCACGATGTGATCCACCGCCGCCCCGGCACGCGCGGCACGGGGGGCGAGGTTGCCCAGGCGCCGCTTGTCGGTGTCGGCGGCGACGAGGCTCGCGGCATTGCCGAGCCGCGCGGAGAGCGCGAGGGTCTTGCCCCCGCCGCCGGCGCACAGGTCAATGATCGTGTCGCCGGGGGCGACCGGGAGCGCCTCGACGATCAGCTGGGAGCCCAAGTCCTGCACCTCGACGAGGCCCTCGAGGTAGGCGGTCCAGCTCTCGACCGGGGTGCCCGAACCGAAGCGCAGGCCCTGCGCGCTGGCGAGCGGCTCGCCGGGCTCGGGCAGGTCGAGGCTCGCGCGGTCGGCCTTCAGCGCATTGACCCGGATGTCGAGCGGGGCGCGGTCCAGCAAGGCGGCGATCTCGCGCCCGCCAAGGTCCGAGGCGCGCAAGGCGGCGGCGAGCCACTTGGGCGCAAGGCCGGTGCTGGCCGCCCCCTCGCCCTCGGCGCGGGGGGCCGGGCCGTGGGGGGAACCGTCGAACAGCGCCGCCACCGCCTCGTCCTGCGCCGCGACCGCGAGCATCGCCGCCCGCCCGCTCGCCGGGACCGGGCCGCACAGCCGGATCGCGCGGTAGACGAGATCGCGCACCGCACGGCGGTCCTTGGAACCGGCATAGCGGCGGGTGCGGAAATAGTCGGCGATGATCCGGTCCGCCGGCGCGCCCTTGGAACGCGCGGACGTGATGACGGTATCGAGCAGCTCGATCGCCGCCTGTACTCTAGCGGCGGGGGTCATATCGAGGCCTCAGCGTGTGGGATAATTCGGCGCCTCGCGGGTGATCGCGACGTCGTGGACGTGGCTCTCCGAGAGCCCCGCATTGGTGATCCGCACGAACTGGGCGCGGTTCTGGAGGTCGGCAATCGTTGCCGAGCCGGTATAGCCCATCGCCGCCTTGATCCCGCCGACGAGCTGGTGGATCACGTCCGCCGCCGGGCCCTTGAAGGGCACCTGCCCCTCGATCCCCTCGGGCACCAGCTTCATCGCCGAGACGTCCTGCTGGAAATAGCGGTCGGCCGAGCCGCGCGCCATCGCGCCGACGCTGCCCATGCCGCGGTAGGCCTTGTAGGAGCGGCCCTGATAGAGGAACACCTCGCCCGGGCTTTCGGTGGTGCCCGCGAGCATCGAACCGATCATCACGCTCGAAGCGCCTGCCGCCAGCGCCTTGGCCGCATCGCCCGAAGTGCGCAGCCCCCCGTCAGCGATCACCGGCACGCCCGACTTGGCGGCCTCGGCGGCGCTTTCCATGATCGCGGTGAGCTGCGGCACGCCGACGCCCGCGACGACGCGGGTGGTGCAGATCGAGCCCGGGCCGATCCCGACCTTGACCGCGTCCGCCCCGGCATCGACCAGCGCGCGCGTGGCCTCTGCGGTGGCGACGTTGCCGGCGACGACCTGCACGGCGTTCGAGAGCTTCTTCACCCGCTCGACCGCGCGGGCGACCTCGACATTGTGGCCGTGGGCGGTGTCGATGACGATCACGTCGACCTCGGCATCGACCAGCGCCTCGGTGCGCGCGAAGCCCGCGTCGCCGACGGTGGTCGCGGCGGCGACCCGCAGGCGGCCCGCGCCATCCTTGGTCGCGTTGGGGTAGTTCACCGCCTTCTCGATGTCCTTGACCGTGATGAGGCCGATGCAGTGATAGGCATCGTCGACCACCAGCAGCTTCTCGATGCGGCGGGCGTGGAGCAGGCGCCGCGCATCCTCCTGCGAGGTGCCGAGCGGCACGGTGGCGAGGTTCTCGGTGGTCATCAGCTCGCGCACCGGCTGCGCGGGATTTTCGGCGAAGCGCACGTCGCGGTTGGTGAGGATGCCGACCAGCCGCCCGCCCGCGTCGACGACCGGGATGCCGCTGATCCGGTTCGCCTGCATCAGCGCCTGCGCTTGCCCGAGCGTCGCATCGGGCTGGATGGTGATCGGGTTCACCACCATGCCGCTTTCGTAGCGCTTCACCGCGCGCACCGCAGCGCATTGCGCGGCGATGTCGAGGTTGCGGTGGAGCACGCCGATCCCGCCCAGCTGCGCCATCGCAATCGCCATGTCGGCCTCGGTGACGGTATCCATCGCCGAGGACAGCACCGGGATGTTGAGCGCGATGTCGCGGGTCAGGCGCGTCGTGGTGTCCGCCATGCTCGGCAGCACGCTACTCTCCGCCGGGCGGAGCAGCACGTCGTCGAAGGTCAGGCCGAGCGGGATATCCATGAGCGCCACTTTCTTGCGGTGGGAGGGCATCTCCTCTGGCGGGAGATTCGTGGCGGCCCATGTAACGACAGCCGGGGCGTTGCGCTAGGGGCGGGTCTTGTCCGGCGGCGGATAGCGCGCGGGATCGGCGACCTCGCGGATCACCGCCTCGTGGAGCAGGAGGTCGTCGACCGCCCCGCCATACTCGACCGCCGCCGCCTCGTCGGAGGGCTGGTGGTAGCGCTCCGCGATGAAGGGATCGAGAATGCCGCGCGAGCCGTAGGTGCCGCTCATCAGCACCGTCGGCACCCCCGCCTGGAGCAGCACCCAGCCGTCCTGGCGCTGGAGGAAGCTGTCGGCGAGCGCCTGGTCGCCGATGGTGCGACCGCTCTTCGCCACCGCGGCCTCGATCACCGCATCGAGCGCCGCATCGCGCCCGCGCCCGATCACGCCGACCGGGCTCCCCTCGGGAGCGAGCGCCATCATGTCGAGGTTGAAGGCGGCGACGAAGCGGGCGAGCGGGGTCGGCGGCTTCCTCACGAAGGCGCGGATGCCGAGCAGGCCCGGCTCCTCGGCGGTGGTGGCGAGGAAATAGACGTCGCGCGCCAGCGGCGGCCCGGCCTTCAATCGCCGCGCCAGTTCGAGCAGCATCGCCACCCCGCTCGCATTGTCGACCGCGCCGTTGCAGATCCGGTCCGCATCCTCCGGCGCGCCGCATTCGCCGAGATGGTCCCAATGCGCCAGCACCAGCACCGCTCCCGCCGCCGGGTCGGTTCCGACGAGGCGGCCGATCACGTTCTGGCTCGCGAATTCGCGGCGGTCCGAGGTCGCGTCGATGCTCACCGAGAGATTCAATTCGAAGGGCTCGAAGGCGGCGGCGGCGGCCTCGGCATCGGCCCTGAGCTTCTGCCAGCGCCGCGCGCCGATCACCTGCGCGAAGGCCTTGTCGGTGATGTAGGCGCCGAGGTGGTCCTGCTCGTCGCTGGCGAGGATCAGCCGCGGGCGCTCCTCGCGCGCGCGCACCGCCTCGAGCGCCGCGCGGTCGGGCAGCACGGTCAGCACCGCGGTCGCGTTCTGGGCGAACAGCGCCTCGCGCCGCGCGGTGTCGCGCCCCGGGTCGGCGAGCATCACCGCCACGGCCCCTGCGAGCGCGTCGCCGAGCACCGAGCCGTCGCCATAGCCGACGAACACCACCGGCGCGCCCGTTCCCGGCCCGCCGATCGCGAGCGCGCGGCGGCGCGAAGTGTAGACCGCCGCGTCGTCCTGCGTCACGGCGACGCGGCTCCGCCCCTGCCCGAGCGTGAGCTGCCCGCCATCGGGCTCGGTGGCGAGAAGGTCGACCGGCTGGCGCCAGTAGGAGCCCGGATCGTCGGTGCCCGAGACGAGGCCGATCTCGGTCATGCGGCTCTCGATCCACGGGAAGGTCGCCCGCGCGCCCGGGGTGCCGGGCCGACGGCCGCCGCGCTCGTCGCTGGCGAGCACCGCGACATCGGCGCGCATCCGCTCGGCGATCTCGGCGCGCATCGCGGGCGTGACCGTCGCGACCGGCGCGCGCGGGGCGCAGGCGGCGAGCGCGAGGCTCGCCAGCAGCGCCGCCAGCAGGGGAACGCGCGCGAGCCGCCTCATTCCGCCGTCCAGCCCCCGTCGATCGCGTAGTTCGCGCCGGTGATCCCGCCCGCCGCCTCGCCGCACAGGAACAGCGCGAGCGCGGCGACATCCTCAGGCTGGACGAAGCGCTTGGTCGGCTGCTTGGCGAGGAGCACGTCGTTCACCACCTGCTCGCGGGTCATCCCTCGCGCCGCCATCGTGTCGGGGATCTGGTTCTCCACGAGCGGCGTCCAGACATAGCCGGGCGAGATGCAGTTGGCGGTGATGCCGTGGGTGGCCAGCTCGAGCGCGATGGTCTTGGTGAAGCCCGCCAGCCCGTGCTTGGCCGCGACATAGGCGCTCTTGAAGGGCGAGGCGGCGAGCGAGTGCGCGCTCGCGGTGTTGATGATCCGCCCCCATCCTCGCGCCTTCATCCCCGGCACTGCGAGGCGCGTGGTGTGGAAGGCGGCGGTGAGGTTGAGCGCCAGAATCGCGTCCCATTTCTCGGGCGGGAAATCCTCGACCGGTGCGACGTGCTGCATCCCGGCATTGTTGACGAGGATGTCGACCGGGCCGACCGCCTCCATCATCGCGGCGATGGCGGCGGGGTCCATGAGGTTCGCGCCGTTGTAGCTCGCGCCGAGCTCGTCGCAGAGCTGCGCGATCTGCGCCTCCTCGCCGAAACCGTTGAGAATCACTGCGGCACCCTCGGCCGCGAGCGCGCGGGCGATGGCGAGCCCGATGCCCGAGGTCGAGCCGGTGACCAGCGCGCGCTTGTCCTTGAGCATTCGCCGCATCTCCTGCACGTTCGGGCTAACGGCAATCGCTTTTGCCTCCGCTTTCGCGCCTGTCCAGCAAATTGCTGGAGGGCCCGAGAAAAGGACGAAGACTGATGCGTTTGGGCCCCTTCGACACCTCCGAGATCAATGTCCGCTCGAGCGGCGGCGGCGGCGGGATCGGCGCGGGCGGGATCGGCTGCGGGACGATCCTCATCGCGCTGATCGGCGCGCTGGTGTTCGGGATCGACCCGCGCCAGACGATCGGGATGGTCGAGAGCGTCCAGCAGCAGACCGCGCCGAGCCGGGCGGAAGGCGGCGAGGAACTGACCGAGGAACAGGTCTGCGCGCAGAACGCCTATGCGCAGGAGGCCTGCGCCGCGCTCGCCAACTTGAACCGCACCTGGCGCGCGAGCTTCGCCAACAGCCGCGTCGCCTTCGAGGAGCCGGGGCTCAACCTGTTCCGCAATGGCCGGGTCGACACCGGCGGCTGCGGCAGCGCGACCTCGGCGGCGGGGCCTTTCTACTGCCCGGCGGATCGCCACATCTACATCGACACCAGTTTCTACGACGAGCTCGCCCGGATGAGCGGCACCGGGGGCGACTTCGCGCGGCTCTACGTGATCGCCCATGAATACGGGCACCACATCCAGAACATCACCGGCCTCGCATCGCAGGTCCGCGCCGCGCAGCAGCGCAACCCCGCCGCCGCCAACCGCCTTCAGGTGGCGATGGAGCTCCAGGCCGATTGCTATGCCGGGATGTGGGCGGGCAAGAACCGCGACGCGGTCGAGCCCGGCGATCTCGAGGAGGGGCTCCAGGCGGCGAGCGCGATCGGCGACGACACCTTGCAGCGCAACGCCGGCCAGCAGGTCAGCCCCGAGAGCTTCACCCACGGCACCAGCCGCCAGCGCATGGCAGCGCTCCGGCTGGGGCTCGAGAGCCGCGACGATGCGGCGTGCAATGTTTTCTTCGAAGGGATGTGACCCGATGCGCCTTGCTGCCCTTGCCCTGCTTCTCGCCGCCCTCGCCGCCCCCGCCGGGGGGCAGGTGGTGCCCGAGCCCGATGCGAAGGAGGTCGCCAAGACCCCCTTGCGCGACCTCAACATCGACGGCCGCGACATCCCGGAGGTGCTGGTGCGCGCCGCCGCGGACCCCTATGCGACCGCGGGGATGAAGAAGTGCAGCGCGCTCGTCAGCGAGATCGCCGCGCTCGATGGGGTGCTGGGCGCGGATTACGACATCGCCGAAGACGGCGCAAAGCGCGACCGGATCAGCGAGGGGCGGATCGGGCAGAGCGTGGTCGGCTCGATTATCCCCTTCCGCGGCATCCTGCGCGAGGTGACGGGCGCGGCGGCGAACGACCGGGCGCTGCGGGCGGCCTACACCGCCGGGATGGCGCGGCGCTCCTTCCTCAAGGGCTGGGGCCAGGGCCGCGGCTGCGCCTATCCGGCGCGCCCGAAAGCGACGACGGGCGGGAAGTAGAACCTCCCGCCCGCCGCACCTCTGCCGGGTTCCCGGTCGGCGTTACTTCGACTTGAGCGCCTCGATCTGCGCGTCGAGCGTCGCGAGGACCTGCTTGCGGACCCCTTCGGGGATGTCCTTCTCGGCCGCGATCTCGGCGCGGGCCTCTTCGAGCCCGGCGCGCGCCTCGGCAAGCCCGGCCTTCACTTCATCCTGCTGGACGCGCGAGGCTTCGGCGATGCGCTTGTGGCAGATCATGATCTTCTGGCGGCCGTCCTTCTCCTCGACGGTGTCGACCATCTCGGACGAGCCCGGCTTGCAGCCGCTCATCACCATCACCGGCGGCATCGGCGGGAGCAGCATCAGCTCGCCGTTGGGGCCGGGGGGCGACAGCGGCGTGCCCGGCGGGAGGGGGCGGCGCAGCATCATCACCTCGCCCTTGGCGCGGCGGGCCTCCATGTCGGCGCGCAGCGCGGCGATCGCCGCCTCGCGCTCGGCCTTGTCGGCGCTGCGAAGCGCGTCGAAGTGCTTCTCCATCGCCTCGCGCTCGGCGCCGTTGGGCGCACCGCGCATCACCAAGCGCACGCGCTTCTCCTTGCCATCGGCATCGCGCCAGACGTGCTCGACGACCTCGCCCTCGCCATCGGCGCTGCCCTCGCCGAGGGTCTTCTCGACGATCACGACGCTGGGCGGAGCCGGGGGCGCGGGCGGCGCGTCGGGAGCGGCCGGCGGGGCGGGCGGCGCGGGCGGCTCGGGGGCCTCGAGCACGTCCTCGTCCTGCGCGGCGTAGCTGATCGAGGCGGTGAGCGGCAGCGCCAGCAAACCCGCCCCGAGCAGGGCGCGGCCGGCCCAGCGGCGGCGGGAAGACAGGTCGGACATTTTCAGGCTCCTCAGGCGGTGAATGATTGATTTCTCGCCGAGCACCGGACAGGCCATCGGCGCGGTCAGGGCGGCATCGGTGACGGCGCCGCCCGAGGCGGCAGCGAAGCGGGCGATGAGCGCGGCATAGGCGGCGCGCTCGGCGGGCTGGCGGCGGGCCATGACCCGCGCGTCGCAGGCCGCCTCCTGGTCGCGCCGCAGCGCGAGCCAGCCGTAGCGCCCGAGCGGGTTCCACCAGTGCAGCGCGAAGAGCGGCTGGACGAGGACGTTGACCAGGAGGTCGCCGCCGCGGTGGTGGGCGAGTTCGTGCGCCAGCGCGAGGTCGCGCGCGGCCCGGTCGTGGAGCGCCATGAAGCCGGGCGGCAGGGCGATGACGGGGTCGAGCACGCCCATCGCCAGCGGGGCATGGGTCGCGGGGGTCTCGACGAGACGGATCCTGCCGAGCCGTCCCTTCGCGCGCCCCACCTCGCGGCCCTCGACAAGGAGCGCGTCGCGCAGCGCGAAATAGGCCGCGAAGCGCCGCCACAGGGTGACCGCCGCGCCCGCCAGCCAGACGAGCAGCAGCAGGTCGAGCCACAGCAGCGCGGCGAGGCTCGCGAGGAGGTCGAAGCCCGCTTGCGGCGCGGCGGCCTCGGCGGGCGCGGTCACGGCGGCGGCGTGGAGCAGCACCGGCTCGGTCACGGGCGCCGCCACCAGCGTTTCGGCAGCCGGAGCCGCGGCGGCGGCGACCGGCGCGGCGGCCTCGGGCGCCATCCACGCCGGGAGCGTCACCGGCGGCAGCACCAGACGCAGCAACGGCAGCGCCCACAGCACATAGGCCGCCTCGGGGCCGAAATGGCGCGACACCGGGCGGCGCAGCAGCAGCACGCCGCCGATCAGCGCGCCGGTCCACACCAGCGTATCGGTCAGCACCGCGCTCATGGCCGCAGCTCCCTGAGGAGCGCCTCGATCTCGTCGAAGTCCCGATCGGTGAGCGCCTCGGTCTCGGCGAGGTGCGCGACCAGCGAGGCCGCGCGCCCGCCGAACAGGCGGTCGACCAGCCGGCGGCTCTCGCCCCCGACATAGGCCTCGCGCGCGATCAGCGGGGTGTAGAGGAAGCGCCGCCCGTCGGGCTCGGCTTCGAGCGCGCCCTTCTGGACGAGGCGCGAGAGCAGGGTCTTGACCGTGGCGAGGCTCCAGTCGCGGTTCGCGCAGACCACCTTGCACACCTCGGCGGCGGTCTGGCGCGGGCGATCCCACAGCACTTCCATGACCGCGTGTTCGGCCTCGGTGATGCGTTCTCCGGCATTGTCGGTCGGCGGGCTCACGGCTGCGACTCCCCTCGCTTCATGTTTACACCTGTAGTCACAGCCGATTACAGATGTAAACCTTGCGCCCGGCTGAACGGCGCCTGCGACGGGTTGCGTATCGACGGGCGGGCGATACACCCGGACGAATGACTTGCACCCGCGCTCTCGCCGCCCTCGCCCTCCTCCTCCCTGCCCCGGCCTTCGCGAAGGACGCTGCGCCCGATGCCTTCCTCCCCGACACCGCCCCGGCCGAGCTCGCCCCGGGCGAGAAGGACACCCGCGTCGGCGAACTGATCTTTCGCGGCGGGGTCGAGATCGCGCCCGACAAGGCCGACATCGGCGGCATCTCCTCGCTGGAGTGGCACGAGGGCGCGCTGGTCGCGGTGACCGACGACGGGCGCTGGATGGAGCTCACCATCGACGAGATCGGGGGCAAGCTGGTCGATGTTTCGGGGGTGCGGCTCGGCCCCTTGCGCGACGCGCAGGGCAAGGCGCTCGACGCCAAGGTCCGCGGCGATGCCGAGGCGCTGACCCGGCTCCCCTCGGGCGAGTGGCTCGTCGCCTTCGAGCAGGACCACCGCGTCTGGCGCTTTGCCGACCTCGAAGGCAATGCGAACGGCACCAACACCCGCGCCGCATCGCTCACCGCCGGAGCCGCGCCCAACGAGGGGATCGAGACGCTCGCGGCCTATCCCGGCGGCGTGCTGGCCTGCAGCGAATGGGCCGATCCCGCCCGCCCCAACTGCCTGCGCATCGCCGACGCGGGCGCGGCCACCCCCTTCCACCTCGCCGCGCCCGAGGGGATCGCCGCAGCCGGCGGCGTGCCCACCGACGCGGCCTGCAAGGCGGACGGCACCTGCTACGTCCTGTTCCGCAGCTACAACGCGAAGGAGGGCAACCGCGCCGCCGTGGTGGCGCTCGCGCCCGACAACACCGCGATCACCCTCGGCGTGCTCGCCCCGCCGCTCGCGCTCGATAATTTCGAGGGGATCGCGGTGCGCGAAGAGCCGGGGCGGACGTTCCTCTACCTCGCCTCGGACGACAACCTCAACAACTGCGGAGTGAAGCCGGGGCCGCGCTGCCAGCGCAACCTCCTCTACAAGTTCGAGATCGCGCCCCCGCCCGGCGTAGCGCCCGCGCCGATCGCGCCCGCCGCCTTCGCCGTCGCGCCGACCGGGCGGCCCGGTGTTCGCCCCCACCCCGAGGCGGCGAGCGTCAGCGTGGTGCTCGAGACCAGCCTCGGCCCCGTCACCATCGCGCTCGAGACCGAGCGCGCGCCGGTCACCGCGGGGAACTTCCTCAAGTATGTCGACGGCAAGCGGCTCGACGGCACCACCTTCTACCGCGCGATGGCGCTCGGCGGCGAGCGCCAGCCGGCGGGCATCGTCCAGGGCGGCACGGCCAACGACCCGAAGCGCGAGCTCCCCAAGATCGCCCACGAGCCTACAGGCAAGACCGGGCTCACCCACAGCCACGGCGCGGTGTCGATGGCGATGAACTTTCCGGGCGATGCCGACGGCGATTTCTTCGTGATCGTCGAGGACCAGCCCGGCTTCGACGCCGACCCGTCCTCGGGCGACCCGGCGCTCGCGGCGGGCTATGCGGTGTTCGGCTATGTCACGAGCGGGATGGACGTCGTCGCCGCGATCCTCGCGAGCCCACGCGATCCGAACGCGGGCGACGGGGTGATGAAGGGGCAGATCCTCGCAGAGCCGGTGAAGATTCTCTCGGCCCGGCGGGTGCAGCCCTAGAGCACCAACTGCGTCTGGATCACCACCGCGACCGGTTTGCCCTCGGCGGTCTCGATGGTGGTCTGCCACACCGACATCCGCTTGCCGGTCTTGAGCGGCACCGACTTGGCCCTGACGAGGCTGCCGACCGGCGCCGCGCCGAGGAAGTTGGTCTTGCTCTCGATCGTCGTCGTGCCCTTCGCGCCCTCGGGCAGCGAGGCGACCGCGCCCACCGCGCCGAGCGCGTCGGCGAAGGCCATGATCGCCCCGCCGTGCATGATCCCGCCCGCCGTGCACAGGTCCTCGCGCACGGTGATCTCGCCTTCGACGCCCTGCGCGCTGGCGGCGGTGACGGTCACGCCCATGAGCTTGGAGAAGGGCATGGCATCGGCAGGGTTCATCGCTTTGTCTCCTCCTTGGAGCCGAGGCCCGCGATGCGCAGGATCTCCTCGGCGAATTCGTCTCCGCTCCGCAGCCGCAGCATCCCGGCGCGCTGGAGCCCGATCCCGCCGTGGGCGAGCATCCACACCCGCATGACCTCGCGGCGGCGGGTGTCCTCTTCGGCGCCGGGCGTCGCAAGCACCGCGAGGGCAACCGCGATCACCCGGTCGACCGCGCTCCGCAGGCCCGGATGGGCGTTGATCTGCGCATAGTCGCGCTGGGTCATCACGTCGTAGAGCCCCGGCTCGGCGAGCGCGAAGCGGACGTAGGCCGCGAGGAAGCGCGCCGGATCGGGCGCTTGCCTGAGCGTGTCGGCGAGCCTGTCGAAGCCGCGCGCCGCGACGCTCGCCAGCAGCGTGTCGCGGGTCGCGAAATGATTGTAGAGCGCGCGGTGGGCGACCCCGAGCCGCTCGGCGAGCGAGCGCAGCGAGAAGCTCGCGGCGGGCTCGGCGGCGATCAGGCGCAGCGCCTCCTCGACCGCGGCGGCGGCGAGGTCTCCGTGGTGATAGGCCGCGCGCCGGGTCATGGCGCCGGGCTAGCGGCTCAAGCCGCCTTCGCCAAGGCCGAGACGTGCCAGTCGACGCTCATGCGCGCGACCTCGCGGCCTTCGGCGTCGGTCATGGTGACCTTCACGGGAAAGCGCACCTTGCTTGTCGCATCGAGCGCGGCGAAGAGCGTGGGTGCCTCGGCATCGACTTGCGCCTGCGCGGTGATGGCTCCCTTGGCGGGCTTCACGAAGTCGATGGTCGAGCTCGCCGCCACGGGACGAAGCTGCGCGAGGCGCTCGAGGAACAGCCCCGCCATCGCCGCGCCCGAGGCGGCCTCGGCGAGGGTGAACAGCGCGCCGGCGTGCATCGTGGCGATGTGGTTGCTGGTGTCGCGGCTCTGCTCAAGCGTCGTTATCGCCCGGCCGGCGGCGATCTCGGTGATCTCCACCCCCACGTAGGAGGCGAAAGGAACGACCGCGGAGAGCTGGGCCTTGAGAGCGTCGAAGGGGGTCATGTGGGGGATCCTCGTTCGGGTGGATATGTATCCAGTGGATACATTATCGCCGCGCAAGGTCAATCCCCCGCGCTTCGCGTGTACTTGCTGAACGAAACGGGCCCTACTCGGCCGCCGGGCGCCCCACGGGCTTGCTCGGGGTTTGCGGCATCCCCGCCTCGATCACCGGCAGCCAGCCCCGCGCGCCCGCCCCGATGCTCACCTGCGGGAGCGAGGCGAGGAAGCGCGACTTCGCCTCCCACTCGGCGACCGAGCGCCCCGCGATCCGCGCCGCCTCCTCGAGCCCGACCGGCTGGCGCAGCGCACGGTTGACGAGCGCGTCGCCGTAATAGGTCCAGTCGTTCTCGGCGACGCAGCCGAAGGAGCTGCGGGTGCTCGCCGCGGCGGTGAGGATCGCGGTGTCGGGGCTGGCGAGCTCGGGCACGAAGACCCCCGAGTAGCACGCCGAGAGGATCAGCACCCGCCGCGCGATCCCCGCCTCGGCGAGCGCCGCCTTGAGCCGCGCGGGCGAGAGGATGCCGTAGCCGGTGTCGCCGTAGTGGTAGGCGAGCCCGATGTCGGCGCCGTGGCTGGTGGTGTAGAGCACCAGCACGTCCTCTTGCGGGTCGATCAGCTCGCCGATGCGGGCGAGGCCGAGCAGCAGCGCGGAGATCGAGCCTTGCGGCAGGTCGTCGGCGGTGCCGTCGGGTCCCGCAAGCGTCACGGTGCGCCCCGTCGCTCCGTAGCGCGCGGCGAGCACGCGCCCCGCCTCGCGCGCCTCGCGGGCGAAGACCGGGTCGCTGTCGAGCGCGATGGCGAGAACATAGGTGTCGGCCGTGCCCGGGCGCTGGGGTGCAAGCGCGGCGAGCGCGGCCTCGAGCCGCCGCGCCTGCGCGCGCATCGCGGCGGGCGAGACGCCGCGCTGGAGCTCGGGGCCGAGTGCATAGGAGCGGCGCCGCTCGGCCTCGTTGCGCCCGCTCGCGAGGTCGGGCCAGGGCAGCGTGTGCGGCGGGGGCTGGACGGCGGAAGCAGGTGCGGCTTGCGGCAGCGCGGGCGCGGCCAGCAAGCCTGCCGCGAGCGCTGCGAGGATGATCCTGCCCCTGTTCATCGTCCGCCAAGCTGCCCTTGCCGCCGGGCCCCGTCAAGCGCGCTCAGCCGACCAGCCGCCGCCAGATCACCTTCAAACTGAGGCCGAGCAGGCGCTTGTACTCGATGGTCTTGACGAACCAGTAGAACGCGAAGGCAAGGATCGCCGCGCCTTCTGTCCAGTAGACCGCGTGCCCGCAATCCGGCCCCTGCCACTGCGCGATCCCCCAGGCGGCGAGCGGCAGGGCGATCATCAGCACCCCGGCAAACGTATAGGCCCGCGCGAAGCGCGCCCTCAGCGGGGGCCACAGGATGTAGGTCAGCCGCCGCTTCGAGAAGCCCAGCGCAACCACGAACAGGCAGGCGAAGAAGGCGAAGGCGAACCCCTCGTGCCAGTCGAAGGCGGTGTCGGTGCATTGCGCGATGCCCGTGGGCACCATCGCCACGCAGATCAGCAGGACGCCCGCGAGTGTCAACAGCAGGTTCTCGGCGCGGCTGAGCCCCTGGAACAGCACGAGGAACAGCCCCAGCGCCCAGAGCAGCCCGACGAACAGGTCGCGCGTTTCCGGCACGTGGTAGAAATAGCTGATCGAGTAATGCCCGGAGTAGCCGCCCACCAGCGGCAGCACGATCGGCACCGCGAGCGCGATCACCCCGATCCCGAAGCTCTTGATGAGGAAGGCGAGATTGGCGTGGCGAGCGAAGTCCTTGCGATAGGCGTCCTTGCGCCGCCAGTCGATCGCCTTGGGATCGGGCGGGGTTGCGGGTTGTCGTTTGGCCATGTCGTGATCCCCTTGCCCTCGCCTGACCGGTTCTCTGGTACATAACGGGAACGAAGCTGTCGCGCCCGAGGCGAGGAACCGCACCGGCTGCGCGACAATCCGCATTGGCGCCGTTACCAACATCTGGTAATCGGCGAGGCATGGGAAAGAACACGTCCGTCTCGCTCGGCGACCACTACGAAGCCTATGCCCGCCGCAAGGTCGAGTCGGGCGAGTTCGCGACCATCAGCGAGGTGATCCGCGACGCGCTCAGGCGCGCGGAGGAGCGGGATCTCCGGATCGAGCACTTGCAAGCCCTTCTTCGCGAGGGCGAACAGAGCGGTGATCCGCAGCCGTTCGACCTCGCCAAGTTCCTCGACGAGATGCATGCAAGCCACAAACGGTCGGCATGATCGAACTGGTCGTCCGGCCGGCCGCGCGGCAGGATCTTGCGAACATCTGGTCGTATACGGCCACCACCTGGAGCATAGAACAGGCAGACTTCTACGTCGGGCAGATCGGGGCTCAGATGGAGAAGCTGCTTGTCTTCCCGGAGATCGGAACGCCGCTCGAGGGACTACTCACAGGGTACCGGAAGGTAAGGACCGGGTCGCACCGGATCATCTACCGGACGGCGGAGCAACAGCTCATCGTGGTCCGCATCATCCATGAACGCGAGGACGTTCCCGACGAACTCGACACCTGACGAACAAAGGCCCGGTCTCTCTCGAAACCGGGCCTCCTGAAACGCCTGGCTGACGCGCCGCCTCAATACACGCGCGCCTTGGGCTCGATATACGCGATATCGTCGGTCAGCGTGTATTCGTGGACCGGGCGGTAATCGATGCGGATGTTCGAGCCGCGGCCGCCCCAGCCGTCGAACCAGGAAATGGTGTGCTTCATCCATTCCTTGTCGTTGCGCTCGGGGTAGTCCTCGTGGGCGTGGGCGCCGCGGCTTTCCTTGCGGTTGGCGGCGGACGCCATGGTCACGTTGGCCTGCGCCATGAGGTTGTCGAGTTCCAGCGTCTCGATCAGGTCGCTGTTCCAGATCAGCGACTTGTCGGTGACGTGGATGTCCTCCATCCGCTTGTTCTGCTCGGCGAGCTTGGCGACGCCCTCGTCCATCAGCTTCTGGTCGCGGAACACCGCGCAGTGCTTCTGCATCGCCTTCTGCATCTCGGCGCGGATCTGCGCGGTCGGCGAGCCGCCGCTGGCATAGCGGAAGTGGTCGAGCCGGGTCAGCGCGAAGTCGGCGCTGTCGGCGGGAAGCTCGGGCTGCGAGGCACCGGGCTTGAGGTTGTCGCGCAGGTGGTGCCCCGTCGCGCGGCCGAACACCACGAGATCGATCAGCGAGTTCGAGCCCAGCCGGTTCGCCCCGTGCACCGAGACGCACGCCGCCTCGCCCACGGCATAGAGGCCGGGGATCACGGTGTCCGGATTGCCGTCCGGCCCGAGGGTCACGACCTGCCCGTGGTAGTTACAGGGAATGCCGCCCATGTTGTAGTGCACCGTCGGGGTGACGGGCAGCGGCTGCTTGGTGAGGTCGACCCCGGCGAAGATCTTGCCGCTTTCGGTGATCCCCGGCAGGCGCTCGGCGAGCACCTTGGGGTCGATGTGGTCGAGGTGGAGGTAGATGTGATCGCCCTCCGGCCCGACGCCGCGGCCCTCGCGCATTTCGAGCGCCATCGAGCGGCTCACCACGTCGCGCGAGGCGAGGTCCTTCGCGGACGGCGCATAGCGCTCCATGAAGCGCTCGCCTTCCGAGTTGGTGAGGTAGCCGCCCTCGCCGCGCGCGCCCTCGGTGATGAGCACGCCCGCGCCGTAGATGCCGGTCGGGTGGAACTGCACGAACTCCATGTCCTGCAAGGGGAGCCCCGCGCGCAGCACCATCCCGCCGCCGTCGCCGGTGCAGGTGTGGGCCGAGGTCGCGGTATAGTAGCAGCGCCCGTAGCCGCCGGTCGCCAGCACGACGCTCTGCGCGCGGAAGCGGTGGATCTTCCCGTCGTCGAGGCACATCGCCATGACGCCGACGCATTGCTTCACGCCGTCGCGGTCGGACATGATGAGGTCGAGCGCGAAGTATTCGATGAAGAAGTCCGCGTCGTACTTGAGGCTCTGCTGATACAGGGCGTGGAGCATTGCGTGCCCGGTGCGGTCGGCCGCGGCGCAGGTGCGCTGCACCGGCGGGCCGGCGCCCATGTTCTGCATGTGCCCGCCGAAGGGCCGCTGGTAGATCGTGCCGTCGGCATTGCGGCTGAAGGGCACGCCGGCGTGCTCAAGCTCGTAGACCGCCGCCGGGGCCTCGCGCGCGAGGTATTCGATCGCGTCCTGGTCACCCAGCCAGTCCGACCCCTTGACGGTGTCGTACATATGCCAGGTCCAGTGGTCGGGCGAGTTGTTGCCGAGCGAGGCGGCGATCCCGCCCTGCGCCGCGACGGTGTGGCTTCGTGTGGGAAAGACCTTGGAGATGTTCGCGGTGCGAAGGCCCGCTTCGGCGGCGCCCATCGTTGCACGCAGGCCAGAACCGCCCGCGCCGACCACGACGACATCATAGGTGTGATCTACGATCGTGTAGGCGCCCTTCAGATGCGCACCGCCGACGTCGTTCGCGGTTCCCTTGGGTGCTGCGGTAGCCATCAGGCGGTCCTTCCGAATGCGAGCGTGGCGACACTGAAGATGGCGAAGGCCCCGCCGCCGATGATTGCGATGTTGAGCGCGGCGAGGATCGCGAGCTTGGTTCCGGCGTCGGTCATGTAGTCCTCGATCACGATCTGCAAGCCCAGGCGCGCGTGCCAGAAGACGCTGATCACCAGGAGGATGATCGCGGTCGCCGCCATCGGGCTCGCAAGCCACTTGACGACGCTCGCATGGCCGTAGTCGCCGAGCAGCGTGAGGCTGACGATCAGGTAGCTCATCACCACGAGGTTGCCGATCGCGGTCATCCGGTGGACGATCCAGTGATGCGCGCCCTCGTGCGCCGTGCCGAGGCCGCGCACGCGGCCGATGGGGGTGCCGTTGCCCATGTGTGATCCCTCTACTTGAGCAGGATGACCGCCCAGAAGGCGGCGGTAAGAACGATGCCGATGATCGGCGAGGCGGTCGCCCAGGCGCGGTTGGTGTCGAGCTCGTAGCCCGCGCCGATGTCGAGCACGAGGTGACGGAGGCCGCTCGTCATGTGATTGAAGAAGGCCCACGAGATGCCGACCAGCACGAACAGCCCGAGCGGATGACCCATCACGCTCTGGAAGGTCGCATAGGCCTCAGGGCCGCTCGCGGCGGCGGCCAGCCACCACACCAGGACCGGCAGGCCGACCAGCGCCATGCCGTCGCCCGTCGCGCGGTGGAGGATCGACACCAGCATATGCGGTCCCCAGCGCCAGATCTGGAGGTGCGGCGACAGTGGCCGCGCGGGGTTCTGTTGGTCTCTTTGGCTCATGGTGATCCCGGATTGTCCCTCTTTTCGGCCCCATCCCTTAGCGCCTGCCCCGCGCGAGGCAAGAGCGCGAGCGGTGGACATGGCTTGCAAAGTTTCGGATAGGCGATTGCATGGGACACATTCTCGTAACCGGATCAAGCCGCGGAATTGGCAGGGCCGCAGTGGAGGCGCTCGCCGCGCGCGGGGCGAAGGTGATCGGCCATGCCTCGCGCGCGGTGCCGGGCGAGGCGGGCGTGCCGATCATCGCCGCCGATTTCGGCGACCCGCTCTCGGTCGAGGCGCTGTGGGACGAGGCGATGGACCTCGCCAACGGCGCGATCGACGTCGTCGTCAACAACGCCGGGCGCTTCGAGGCGAACCGGCTCGAGCGCTCGGACATCGAGTGGCTCGACGCCTGGGAGGATACCCTGCGGGTCAACCTCACCAGCGCCGCGCAGCTCTCGCGCTTCGCGGTGCTGCACTGGCAGGAGCGGGGGTTCGGGGGGCGGCTGGTGCACGTCGCGAGCCGCGCCGCCTATCGCGGCGACAGCCCCGCACACTGGCATTATGCGGCCGCCAAGAGCGGGATGGTCGGCATGCACAAGACCATCGCGCGGGCCTACGCGAAGGACGGCATCCTGAGCTTCGCCGTCACCCCCGGCTTCACCGACACAAGCATGGCAGGCGACTACCTCGCGAGCCGCGGTGGGCCGGGGCTGCTGGCGGACATCCCCCTCGGCCGCGTCGCCACCCCGGACGAGATCGCAAGCATCATCGCCTTCTGCGCCCTCGATGCGCCCCCCAGCATGACCGGCGCGGTGATCGACGCCAATGGAGCGAGCTTTGTCCGCTAGATTTCTTGCCGCGACGCTGCTCGCCCTGCCGCTGTTGGGTGCGAAGGAGCCGCCCAAGCCCGCCACCGATAATGGCCAAGCGGCATGGGCCGAGGCCTGCAAGGGCAAGGACGGCTGGGACACCCCCGGCCCGCCGTTCCGCATCCACGGCGACACCTGGTACGTCGGCACCTGCGGGATCAGCGCGCTGCTGATCAAGGGCGGGCAGCAGCATGTCCTGATCGATACGGGCACTGAGGAAGGTGCCCGCCTCGTGCTTGCCAATATCCGCAAGCTGGGCGTCGATCCGTTCGACATCGCCTCTATCACCCACAGCCATGAACACTTCGATCACGTCGGTGGGCTCGGCTATCTTGCCGATCTGACCGGCGCCGAGGTGGTCACATCCTACCCTGCCGAGGGAGTGATCAGCACCGGCGAGGCGGACCCTGCCGATCCGCAATTCGGGATGCACGAGCCGATGGAGCCCGCGAATGTGCAACTGCGCGTCGCGAACGGCGAGACAATCCAGACGCTGTTCAAGGGGCAGATCGAACACACCCTTACTGCCATTTCGACCCCCGGCCACACGCCCGGCGCGCTCACGTGGACATGGCAAAGCTGCGAGGGCTCGGACTGCAAGACCATCGTCTATGCCGACAGCCTCAATCCGATCAGCAGCGACACCTACCGCTTCTCCGACCACCCCGAATATGTCGCAGCGTTCCGCGCGGGGCTGGCGAAGCTGCGCGCGCTCAAGTGCGACATTCTCATCACCCCCCACCCCGCGGCGAGCGACATGTACGCCCGCGCGGCCACCGGCTCGATGCTCGGCGGCATGACCTGCGCCCAATATGCCGACGCCAAGACCAAGGCCTTGGACGAACGCCTCGCCAAGGAAGCCGCATTCAAGTGACCACCACCTGGAAGCTCACTGCCCACGCCCCCAAGCCCGTCGTCCAGGCGGCGCTGCTCGCGCATGACCTCGTCGACGACTGGGACCACGAACTCGTCATCGCGGGCCGCGAGGAGGCCGAGGACCGGCCCGAGGACTGGGTGCTCGAGGGCTGGTATCCGCGCAAGCCCGGCAAGGCCGAGAAGGCCGCGCTCGCGGGGCTGTTCGAGGGGGATGCTCCTCCCATCAGCGTCGAGGAACTCGCCCCGCAAGACTGGGTCACCCTCAGCCAGCACAACGCACCCCCGATCCGCGCGGGACGCTTCCATGTCCACACCCCCGACTACCCCGCCGACCCCGACCTGATCGACTTCACCATCCCCGCCTCGCAGGCCTTCGGCACCGGCCAGCACAAGACCACCGCCGGGTGCCTCGAGATGCTCGGCGCGATGAAGGCGAGCGGCGTGGTCGCGCGCAACGTCGCCGACATCGGCACCGGCACCGGCCTCCTCGGCTTCGCCGCCCTCGCCCTGTGGCCGCGCGCTTCGATCACCCTCACCGACATCGACCCGGTCTGCACCGGCGTGGTCGAGGAGAACGCGCGGCTCAACGGCGTCCCGATGGGCGGCGGCGCGGGCGAGGCGGTGATGATCGTCGCCGACGGGATGAACGATCCCCTCCTGCAATTGCGCGGGCCCTACGACCTCCTCATCGCCAACATCCTCGCCGGACCCCTCGTGAGCCTCGCGCCCGACTTCGCGAAAGCCGTGAGCCCGGGCGGCAATCTCCTCCTCGCCGGGCTGCTGGCGGGCGAGCAGGAGGCGGCGGTCAAGCGCGCGATGCATCTCGCCGGCTTCCGCATGGCCGCCCGCCTCCAGCGCGGCGACTGGGCGATCCTGTGGCTGCGGCGCCGCACCGCGAGGGGAGCCGCGCGCCGCCAGCGATGATCGAGCGGATCGACATCGCGGTGCGGCTGCTCGCCTGCGGCGCGAGCCTGCTGCTCATCGTCCTGCTGCTCACCGGCGACGTGCGGCGCGGATTGAAGCTCCCGCTCGCGGGCCTGCTGGTCGGCTCGATCGGCTATCTGCTCAACTCCTCGAGCGCGATCCTCGGCGCACGCCTGCCGCTGCCGGTGAACGACTTCCTGTCGATCTTCACGCCCTACTTCACCTGGCTTTTCGCGATGCGCGTCTTCGAGCGCGAGCCCCCGCGGCTGGCTTTGCTCGGCATCCCCGCCCTCCTCGCCGCCGCCTGGCTGGTGGCGATCATCGTCCTGCCGGGGATGAATGTCGGCTTCTACGTCATCCACGTCGTCGGCCTGCTGCTCGTCGCCGACCTGTTCCGCGTCGCCCTGCTCGAGCGCGAGGACGACCTCGTCGAGCAGCGCCGCGTCTTCCGCCTCTGGCTGCCGCTGCTGGTCGCGGGGCAGACCGGCGGCATCCTCGCCTGGGAGCTCGTCACTGGGCGCGGCAGCAACACCGCCGCCGACCCGACGGTGAGCCTCGTCAACGCGGTCCTGATCCTCGCGCTCACCCTGTTCGCGGGCAAGACCCTGCTGCGCACCGAGCCCGAACTGCTGGTGAGGAGCGCCGACGCCGCTCCCGCCGAAGCCGAAGGCGAGGCGCTCCCTCTCGCGACTCTCAGCCCCAGCGAAATAGTGCTCAAGGATAAGCTCGAAGCCGCGATGGCGGCAGGCTTCTACCGCACCCCCGGCCTCGGCATCGCGGGGCTCGCGGCGCATCTCGGCGCGCCCGAGCACCGCCTGCGCGCGCTCATCAACCAGCGCCTCGGGCACCGCAACTTCTCGGCCTTCCTCAACCGCTACCGCATCGACGAGGCGCGCGCGGTGCTCGCCGACCGCGCCCGGGTCGACCTGCCGGTGCTGACCATCGCACTCGACCTCGGCTACACGAGCCTGCCGACCTTCAACCGCGCCTTCCGCAGCCAGACCGGCAGCACGCCGACCGACTACCGCCGCGCGATGATCGGTCAGAACTGAAAAAAGCGCTGCGATTTCGAATCCGACCGGCATTCTTCGCCGCTGCGGAGACGGTCAAGCGAGCCACGTGCAAGACGGCGCCATCAACGCTATGGAGTTTATCGATGTCCGCCGCCCCGCACGATCCCACCGTCCTCGACCTGGTCACCCGGCACATGGCCAACGCCATGTATTTCGACCTCGGCCGCTATTTCATCGCCGCCGGTTTCATGACGCTCGTGCTGTGGGCGGGCGGGCGCTGGCTGGGGATCTACCGCATCCAGCAGGGGCGCCGCGCGAGCCCTGCCGACTACCGCCGCGAAGTGCTCTCCTCGCTGCGCACCGCGGTGGTGTTCGGGGTGACGACGCTGAGCACGCTTGCGATGAAGCAGGTGGGCCTCGTGCGCTTCTCGCTCGGCGAATTCACCTGGGTTGAGCTGGCGTTGCAGACTGTCGCGATCATCCTCGCGCACGATGCCTATTTCTACTGGATGCACCGCGCGATCCACCACAAGCGGCTGTTCCGCGCCTGGCACATGCACCACCACAAGTCGCGCACGCCGACGCCCTGGGCGGCCTACAGCTTCTCGGCATGGGAGGGCGTGTCCGAGGCGGCCTTCGTGCCGCTCTACCTGCTCCTCGCGACCTCGCTCGGGGTCGAGTATGTCGGCTGGGCGATGCTCGCCTTCCTGTGGCACATGATCTTCCGCAACGTGATCGGGCATTGCGGGGTCGAGATCTACCCGGCGGGCTGGGTCGACAGCCGCTGGACCGGGTGGTGGAACACCGTCACCCACCACGACCTCCACCACTCGGCGGGCACCTGGAACTTCGGGCTCTACTTCACCTGGTGGGACCGCTGGATGGGCACCGAGCACCCCAAGTACCGCGAGACCTTCCGCGCGGTGAAGGCGCGGGTGCGCGAACCGGAACTGACGCCCGAGCCCGCCGAGTAGGCCTCAGCCGAGGGCTGCGCGCCGCGCCTCGAGCCACAGCCGCTCGGCGCGCGGCGGGCCGAGCGCGAGCGCTTCGTCGAGCGCCGCGCGCGCCTCCGTGTCCCGCCCGCTGCGCGCCAGCAGCTCGGCGCGCGTGGCATGGAACGGGCGCGCCAGCGCGAGCCGCTCGGCCGGGAGCGCCGCGAGCGCGGCCAGCCCTGCCTCGGCCCCCTCGACCTGCGCCAGCGCGAGGGCGCGCGAAAGCGCGACCATCGGACCGGGGCGCAGCGCAAGCAGCACGTCGTAGAGCCGCAGCACCGCGCGCCAGTCCGTCGCCTGGTCGAAGGCGCGCCGCGCATGGGTGAGCTGGATCGCCGCCATCACCTGATACGGCCCCGAGCGCCCCGCCTCGGCGGCCCGGTCCATCAAGCCCCGCGCTCGTTCGATCCGCGCAAAGTCCCACAGGCGCACGTCCTGCCGGGATAGCGGCACCATCGCTCCCGCGCCGTCGACCCGCGCGGCCGCGCGCGAGCGGGCGAGCAGCACCAGCGCGGCGAGCCCCAGCGCCTCGGGCTCCTCGGGCAGCAGCTCGGCGACCAGCAGCGCGAGCCGCTCGACCTCGGCGCCGAGGTCGTCCTCAAGCTCCGCTGACAGCTCGCCCCCCGCATCGGCATAGGCGGCGGTGAAGGCGAGTTCGAGCGCGAGCAGCACCGCCCCCAGCCGCTCGGGCCACTCGCGCCGCGGCGGCAGTTCGAAGGCGATCCCCGCCTCGCGCACCTTGGCCTTGGCGCGGGTGATGCGCTGGAACATCGCGGGCTCGCTGACGAGGAAGAGCTGCGCGATGCGGTTGACCGGCAGCCCGCAGATCACCTTCAATGCGAGCGCCGCGCGCACCTCCGGCCCGAGCGCGGGGTGGCAGCAGATGAACAACAGCCGCAGCCGCTCGTCAGGGATCGGGTCGGGGAGCGTCAGGATCTCGGCCATGTCGGTGACCTCCGCGGACGCGAGGATGCCGAGCGCCTCGGAGCTGCGCACCTCGGCGGCCGCCTTGCGCAGGGCATCGAGCGCACGGCGCCGGGCCGCGACGAACAGCCATGCGGCGACGTCGCGCGGTGGCTCGGCCAGCGCGACGCAGCGCGCGGCGGCCTCGGCGAAGGCCTCCTCCGCCGCATCGAGATCGCGCAATTGCGCGGCAAGCGCGGCCACCACCCGGGGCCGCGCCGCCATGATCGCGGACGCGCGCTTCGCCTCCAGGCTCAGCCTTCCCTCTGCCAGACCGGGCGCACCTCGACCGCGCCCTTGGGCACCGGGATGCGCCTGGCCCAGGCGAGCGCCTCGTCGAGGCTGGCGACGTCGATGACGTAGAACCCGCCGAGCTCCTCGTGGGTCTCGGCGAAGGGGCCGTCGTGGAGCGTCACGGTGCCGTTGTCGCTGCGCACGGTGGTCGCGGTCGCGGCGGGCTTGAGGCGCTCGCCCGAGAAGGGCACGCCGGCGGCGACGAGGTCCTCGGCGAGCTTCATGTGCCCGGCGAGCGTCGCCTCGATCAGCGCGGCGCCGTCGGGGCCGGCATAGGGGCTGCCGTCTTCGTGGATCATCAGGATGTATTGCATGTCACGTCCTCCCATCAGGGCCGCGCCGGAATGGCGAGGCTCTGACACGGAGACGCGCCTGCCAAGCCGGATTCGACAGGCTCGCAGAAGATTATTCGCGCACCCCCGCCGCGTCGAGCGCGTCCCTGAACGCCGTGAGCGCATTGCGGGTGAAGGCTTCCATGTTGAGGATGCGGTCATCCGACCCGGTTTCGATGACGCGGGTTACGCTCATGCCGCCGGGCGCCACGATCGCCGCCACCGAGCGACCCGCGGGTGCGCCGCTCGGGTGATTGGAACCGCCCACCGAACCGCTCTCCGCCAGCCCCCAATCCGCCCCGAAATTGTCGCGGATCGCGCGGGCCTGAAGGAGCGCGTAATCCTCGCTCGCCCCGCGCATCCCCCTGTAGGCCTCGCGCGGCAGGGCGAAGAGCACGTCGCGCGCGCGGAGCGAGTAGACCACCCCGCCGCCCACGAAGAAGTCGAGCGCCCCGGGGACGGTGAGCAGGCTCGCCGCGATCAGGCCTCCCGTGGCGCCGTCGGCGACCGCGACCTTCTCGCCGCGCGCGCGCAAGCGACTTGCGATCTGCGAGGCGAGATGATGGAAGGCGTCGAAGTTCACGCGCCGCCCCCCAGCGCCTCGGCGACGATCGCCGCCCAGCCGGCCTCGTCGGTCACCTCGATGCCGAGCTCGGCCGCCTTCTTGAGCTTCGAGCCCGCCCCCGGCCCCGCCACCAGCAGGTCGGTCTTGGCGCTGACCGAGCCCGCCGCCTTGGCGCCGAGCCGCTCGGCCTGCGCCTTGGCCTCGTCGCGGCTCATCGTCTCGAGCTTGCCGGTGAACACCACCGTCTTGCCCGCGACCCGGCTGGCGAGCGTCCTGACCTCGTAGCGCGGCGGGCTGACCTCGGAGAGCAGGTCCTCCCAGACGGCGACATTGTGCGGCTCGTGGAAGAAGTCCCCGAGCGCCTCGACCACCGAGGGGCCGATGCCGTCGATGGCGGTGAGTTCGCCCGCCGCCTCGAGGTCGCCCGCCCGGGCGCGGTGGGCTGTCGCGCGCAGGACCGGAAGCTCGTGAAAATGCTTCATCAGGTCGCGCGCGGTCACCTCGCCGACATGGCGGATGCCGAGCGCGAAGAGCAGCCGCGCGGCGTCGGGCGTGCGCTTGGCCTCGATCGCGGCGAGGAGGTTGTCGACCGACTTCTCCTGCCAGCCCTCGAGCGCGAGGATCTCCGCGCGGCGCTTTCGCAGGCGGTAGATGTCGGCGGGGCTCTCGAGCCAGCCCAAGGCGAAGAACTGCGCGATGGTCTTCTCGCCCAGCCCCTCAATGTCGAGCGCCCGCCTGCTGACGAAGTGCTCGAGCCGCTGGGTGCGCTGCGCCGGGCAGATCAGGCCGCCGGTGCAGCGCACGTCGACCTCGCCCTCTTCGGCGACCGCCTCGGACTGACACTCGGGGCAATGGTCGGGGAAGACGAAGGGCACGCGCGGCTCGTCGCGGGTGAGGTTCTCCACCACCTGCGGGATCACGTCGCCGGCGCGCTGGATCACCACGCGGTCCCCGACGCGCAGGCCGAGCCGGGCGATCTCGTCGCGGTTGTGGAGCGTCACGTTGGTGACCGTGACCCCGCCGACCAGCACCGGGGCGAGCCGCCCGACGGGGGTGAGCTTGCCGGTGCGGCCGACCTGGATGTCGATGCCCTGCACCACCGTCTCGGCGCGCTCCGCCGGGAACTTGTGCGCGAGCGCCCAGCGCGGGGCCTTGGCGACAAAGCCGAGGCGCTCCTGCCAGTCGAGCCGGTCGAGCTTGTAGACGACGCCGTCGATGTCGTAGGGCAGCGCGGGCCGCGCGGCGCCGATCGCGTCGAAATGGGCGATGAGGTCGTCGGCCCCGCCCTCGATGCGGGTGAACAGCGGCGAGACCGGGAAGCCCCACGCGCGCAGGGCCTCCACCACCTCGGTCTGGGTCGCCCCCGGCACCTCCGAGGCCGCCCCCCAGCCGTGCGCCCAGAACCGCAAGGGACGCTTCGCCGTAACGTTCGCATCCTTCTGCCGCAGCGAGCCCGCCGCGGCGTTGCGGGGGTTGGCGAAGATCTTGCCCCCCGCCTCATGCTGCGCAGCATTGAGTGCGGTAAAGGCCTGTTTTTCCATATAGACCTCGCCGCGCACCTCGAAGATCGCGGGGATCTCACCCTCCCGCTCGCGGGAGGGGGTCGGGGGGTGGGAACTCCCGTTGTCAGCCCCACCCCCAGCCCCTCCCGCAAGCGGGAGGGGAGTGAGAACTTTCGGAATGTCGTCGATGAACTGCACATTCGCCGTCACGTCCTCGCCGACCTGCCCGTCGCCGCGGGTGGCAGCCCGCACCAGCACCCCGTTCTCGTAGCGCAAGCTGCACGAAAGGCCGTCGATCTTGTCCTCGGCGGTGATCGCCAGCGGCTCGCCCTCCGGCAGATTGAGGAAGCGCCGCATCCGCGCGAGCCACTCGGCGACCTCCTCGGGCGAGAAGGCGTTGTCGAGGCTCATCATCCGGACCTCGTGGCGAACCTTGCCGAGCGGCGAGGCCGCGACCTGGTGACCGACCTTGCGCGAGGGCGAATCCGGACGGACGAGGTGCGGGAAGGCCGCCTCGATCGCGGCATTGCGGCGCACCAGCGCATCATATTCGGCGTCGCTGATCTCGGGCGAATCCTCGGCGTGGTAGAGGCGGTCGTGCCGGGCGATCTCGCGCGCGAGGCGCATCAGCGTGTTGGCGGCCTCGGCCTCGGTCATTGCTTCGCTGCTCATGGTGCCCGCTCTATTCAGCGCCCCCGCGTGATGTCCAGCAGCACCGGGCCGATCGCGGCGAAATCCGCCGTGCCGGGGACGAGCATGGTGACGTGGTCGGCGCGCGCGGCCTCGCCGACCGGCGCGGCGGGCGCGCAGGCGGCGAGCAGCAGCGCGGCGTTGACGGCGGCCGGAATCAGTCGCGTCATGAACCTCTCTCCCCTCGTCGCCCCGCAGCTTAGCGCCGCGGCGGCGGGGGGCAACGGATCATTGGCCACCTTCGAGCACCGCGAGCATCGCCGGCTCGTTCGCGGCGTAAACGGGGTCGCCGGGGGTGATGATCGCGAAGTGGCTGGCTCCGGGGTTCTCGCGCACGGTGACCCGCGCCGCGCCCGTCGCGAGCGCGGCCTGCGTCGCCGCCGAGGGCACGGGGAGCTTCGCCTGCACGAACAGCAATTCGGCGAGGCGCGGCGCGATCGTCGCAGGCGAGATCGCCGCATAGCGCTCGGGGAAGCGCTGCGGCTCCCCGCCCATGAAGGGATCGACCGCGCTGAACTGGCAAAGGGCGTCGAAGCCGACGCGCTCCGCACCGACGTCGCCCGGCCCGTCGAGCACGATGCTCGCGCGCACTCGGGTCGCCGCGCGCGCGCCGAGCGGGCCGTCGGGACCGTCGCCGCGCGCCAGCCACTGCGCCGGCAGCGCGCCCGCCGAATGGCCGACCAGCGTGACCCGCGCGCGGTCGATCGGATGGCGTTTCGCCACATCCTCGACCAGCGCCGCCGAAGCCGCCCAGTCGGCGAAGGAGCCCGGCCAGCCCCCGCCGTCGCCGACCTCGCGGTAGTCGACGTTGAGCGTCGCGATGCCCTGCTCCTGCCAGCGCGTCGCGAGCGGGGCCATGTAGGCCTGCGAGGCGATCCCGGTCTTCCAGCACCCGCCATGATAGATCACCGCCAGCGGGAAGGGGCCCTTGCCCGGGGGAAGGCGCAGCTCCGCGAAGCCGCGCGGGTGGTCGGCATAGCGCAGGATCGCATCGGGCTTCGAGGGCGCGAGGTGGGCGTCGGTGCCGTAGGCGGCGTGGTTGGGCTGGACGGACGTCACGGCTCTCTCCGGCGCGGGCGTGGCGGGGGTGCAGGCGGCGAGGAGGAGGGGCAGGATGAGGTGCTGCCTCACACCCCCTCCAGCAGCCGCTCGGCCTGCGCCCGGGCCTCAGGCGTCACCTCGGCGCCGGAGAGCATCCGGGCGATCTCCTCCTGGCGGCCAGCGGCGTCGAGCAGGACCACGCTGGTCCGCGTCACCGTGCCGCTCGAGGCCTTGGCGATGAGGTAGTGCTGCCCCCCGCGCGCGGCCACCTGCGGGGAGTGGGTGACCGCCAGCAATTGCCCCTCGTCCGCGGCGAGCCGGGCGAGGCGCTCGCCGATCGCGGAGGCCACCGCGCCGCCGACGCCGCGGTCGATCTCGTCGAAGATGATCGTCGCCGCCCCGCCCTTCTCCGCCAGCGCGACCTTCAACGCTAGGATGAAGCGCGACAGCTCGCCGCCGCTCGCAATCTTGGCGAGCGGGGCGAAGTCGGCGCCGGGATTGGTCGCAATCAGGAACTCGACCGCGTCCATGCCCGCGGCATTCCAGCGCTCTTCGGGGAGCGGGGTGATGCTGGTGCGGAACCGCGCGGCGTCGAGCTTCAGGGGCGCGAGCTCCGCGGCCACCGCCGCGTCGAGCCGCCCCGCCCCCGCCACGCGCGCGGCGTGAGCCTTCTCCGCGGCGGCGACATAGGCCTTGCGCGCCTCCTTGGCGGCGGCCTCCAGCGCGTCGAGCTGCGCCTCCCCGCCCTCGATCGCGTCGAGCCGGGCGCGCATCGAGCGCGCGAGATCGGGGAGATCGTCGACCTCGCAGCGGTGCTTCCTCGCCGCGGCGCGCAGCTCGAACAGCCGCGTCTCGGCGCGTTCGAGCGCCATGGGATCATGGACCAGCGCCTCGGCGGCCTCACGCAGCTTGTCCTCGGCCTCGCTCGCCTCGATCACCGCGCGGTCGAGCGCGGCCAAGGCTTCGGCGAGGAGCGGGTGCTGCTCGGCGATCCGGTCGAGCCGCCGCGCGGCGACGCGCAAGCTCGCGAGGGGCGAATCCGAGCCCTCCCAGAGGTGGCGCAGGTCCTCGAGGTCGCCCGAGAGCTTTTCGCCCTTCTGCATGTCCGCCCGGGCGAGCGCGAGCCGCGCCTCCTCGCCCGCCTGGGGTTCGAGCGCGGAAAGCTCGGCGAGGTGCGCGATCAACAGGTCCTGGTCGGCCTTGGCCTGCTCGACCGCGGCGCGCGCCTCGGCGAGCTGCGCCTCGCTGCGCGCCCATTGCGCAAAGGCGCGCTCCAGGCCCGCGATGTCGGTCCCCGCATAGCGGTCGAGCAGCTGGCGGTGGCCGCGCGGGTTGACGAGCCCGCGGTCGTCGTGCTGGCCGTGGAGCTCGACGAGCGCGGGCGCGAGTTCGCGCAGCAGGGCGACGCTCGCGGGCTGGTCGTTGATGAAGGCTTTCGAGCCCCCGTCGGCGCGCACCTGGCGGCGGATCATCAGCGGCTCGCCGGCCTCGATCGCGATCTCGGCATCGTCGAGCGCCGCGGCGATCACCGGCGGGAGCTGCGCGAAGTCGAAGCTGGCGGTGACGCTCGCCTTGTCCTCGCCGGCGCGCACCAGCGAGGTCTCGGCGCGGTCCCCGAGCACCAGGCCGAGCGCGTCGAGAAGGATCGACTTGCCCGCACCCGTCTCGCCGGTCAGCACGCCGAGCCCGCGCGCGAAGTCGAGGTCGAGCGCTTCAATGAGGACGATGTTGCGGATCGAGAGGCGGGTGAGCATGGGCGTGCGCAGGGATAGCGCAGGCGCGCCCGCGCGTCACCCGCGCACTTGGCCCAATCCCCAAGCGGGCCGCCCCTCACCTTCCTTGTGCGGTGAAGCGATGCTAGCCCGGCTGCGGGGAATTGGGGGACATCATCATGCAGAGAGCATTCGGGCCGTGGACCGCCACCGCGATGGTCGTGGGGACGATGATCGGGGCCGGCATTTTCGTCATGCCCGCCTCGCTCGCGCCGTTCGGCTGGACGGCGCTGGCAGCCTGGCTGCTCAGCGGCGTCGGCGTGCTGGCGCTCGGTCAGCTCATCGCCGTCCTGTCGATGCGGTTCCCCGACGAACCCAGTATCCTCACCATCTGCGGTGACATCCTCGGGCTGGGGGCCGGGCGCGTGTTGGCGTGGAGTTACTGGGTGGGGCTGGTCCCCATCTCCGCGGTGCTGTCGACCGTCGCGGCCGAATACCTGCTGTACCTCGTGCCCGGCCCGGTGCCGCAGAGTGCAACGTCGATCATCGCCCTTGCGGTCCTCGCCTCGGTCGGGTGGATCAATTTGGCGGGGATCAGGGGATCGGGGCACTTCCAGGTGATAACGACGATATTGAAGCTCCTGCCTCTCGTGCTGGTGATCGTGATCGTGCTGGTGCTCGCGGTGACCGCGCCCGGCACCTACACGCACTCGTCCGCGAGCCGTTCCGGGCAGACCGGCTGATGCCGGCGATCGGGGCGAGCTTCTTCGCGCTGCTCGGTTTCGAGGCCGCCAGCATGGTCACCCAGCGCGTGCGGGATCCCATGCGCAACGTCACCCGCGCGACGCACTACGGCCTCGCCTTCGTGCTGCTCGTCTACCTGCTTGTGACCATGGGCATCGTGCTCGCGGTTCCGCCGTCGGTACTGACGCGGCAAGGCGCGCCGCTCGCCGCCTTCGCGGCGATCTACGCCGGCGGCTGGGCGGCTTCGGGCATCGCGCTGTTCGCGGCGATCTCGGCGATCGGCGCGCTCAACCCCGGGGTGTTGTTTTTTGGCGAAATTCCCTACGGCCTGGTGCGCGACGGGCAGCTGCCGGCGTGGATGGCGCCCGAGGACGAGCGGGGGATCGGGCGCCGAGCGCTGATCCTCGGCATCACGCTGGGTGCGGTGCTGGTGATCGTCAGTCGTTTCTCGCTCGGCGAACAGGTGCTCGACTTCCTGCTGCGCCTGAGCGCGGCGACCAACATCTTCTTCTACGCCGGGATCTGCCTTGCGGGACTGAAGGCGCGCACCAAACCGATGCTGTGCGTGATCGGCATCGCCTTCAGTGCGGCGGTGCTCTATGGCACGGGGACCGAGGCGGCGCTGCTCGGGCTCGGCTTGATGGTGGTGGGCGTTGCAGTGCACTTCGCGCTCGGCGGGCGCACCACGCCGCTCGGGACCGTGCCGGCCGATTGAGCCGCGCCTCAGCGCGCCGCGTCGAGCACCTTGCGCATTTCCTGGAGCAAGGCCAGCAGCCGTTCCTGATCGACCCCCTCCAGCGCGGGCGCGATCGTTTCGAGCAGCGCGCCGCTCGCCTCCACCGCCCGCGCGCGCGCGGCGCGCCCGGCCTCGGTGATGTAGACCCGCTTGGTGCGCCCGTCGGCGGGATCGGGGACGATGTCCACGAACCCGGCCCGCGCGAGCTTGTCGAGGGTCGCGGTCATGCTCGGGCGGGCGACCTGAAATGCCGCAGCAAGCTCGCTCGGCGTGCGTCCATCGCCAAGCCGGACGAAGTGGTTGAGCACGCCGAACATCGCGTTGTTGAGCGGGCGCGGCATGTGCTGGCGGAAGGCGGTGCTGGCGAGCTGGTCGATGATCCCGATCTCGTTGAAGATGCGGAACGTGACCGGGTCGGGACGCGGATCAGACATCGACGAGCTTGGTCTCCAGTGGCCAGCGCGGGCTCGGATCGACGGCGGGGCCGAACCCGAGGCGCGCGAACATCTGTAGGCCCCTCTCGCCCGCACCGGCAAGCCCGCGCAATTCGCGGTAGCGTTCCTGCATCTCCGGGAATTCCTGCAAGGCCTGGCTCCAGGGATGGACGGCGAGCCCGCGCGCGTTCGCGGCGAGGTTGAGCCGCACCCAGGCGGCGCCGGCGACGAGCTGGTCGGCGCGGGTGTTGCCGGGGGTCGTCAGCCACACCCAGCGCGGCGTGGCGGCGACAAGCGAGCGGTACATGTCGATGCCCGACTGGAAGGCCATGCTGCCGGGGGTGTCGAGGCTCGTCGGCGTGACGATCCCGAGCGCGCCGGCGCCGGTCATGAAGGGGCTGCCGAGGTCGATGCCGTCGGGCTGGGCGACCACCGCCGCATTGCCAATGCGCATCAGGGCGATGCTCTCGCGGCGGGTGGCGGGGGTCGCCTGTTCGGTCTCCCACGCGCCGATGGCGTTGGCCGAGAGCGCCGCGTGGTTCGCCGGGGTCGAGTGCCCGAGGGCGACCCCGGCGGGGAGCGCGGATGCCAGCGCCGCCACCTCGGCATCGGCGACGGGCCGCTCGAGAAACGGCTCCTTGGTCGAGCGCCGGGCGAGCACCGCGCCGAACAGCGGGTCGCGCACCGCCGCGCCCTTCACAAACCGCACCCGGGCGATGCGCCCGCCCGCGAGGCGCGGCTGGTCCTCGCCGTCGGGAAAAGGGGTGATGGTGGCGGTGTAGCCCCGTTCGGCGGCGGCGATGCGCAGCAGTTCGAGCATGCAGCCAAAGCCGATCACGATCTGCCGGTCGAAGGGGTCGGTGGCGGGCAGGCGGCGCGCGAGGTCGCAGGCGACGTCGATGGTGTCGCCACCCACCAGCGTGAAGCGCCACGGCTGGCGGTTGTGCGGATTGGGCGCGAGGATCGCGTAGGAGAGCGCGTCGAGCCGGGGGTCGGCGAAGCCCTTGCCCGCACGCCGCCACGGCCCTGCCGCCTCGGCGAGCGCGGGGGTGGTGAGCGCGCGCCATCCGCCTGCCAGGGTGACGACGGCTGCCGCCCCGCCCGCGACCAGCACCTTGCGCCTGCTGAACTCCATGCCACACTCCTATAGTTAGTTTTCTAACTACTTTTAGTGCGGATTCGGAGAAAAGGCAAGAGGCCGCAGCGGTCAGGCCGCCCAGCTGTCGAGGGTCGCGGTCCCGGCGGGGCTGGAGACGCCCGCCGCATCCTCGATCCGGAACGCCGCCACCAGCGCGCGCAGGTCGCTCGATTGCCGCGCGAGGCTGCTCGCCGCGGCGGTCGCCTGTTCGACCATCGCGGCGTTCTGTTGCGTCGTGCGCCCGATGTCGCTCGCCGCCTCGCTGACCTGCTGGAGGTTGTCCGCCTGCTCCTGCGAGCCCTCGGCGATGGTGCGGACATAGGTGTCGATGCTCGAGAAGGTGGTGGTGATCGAGGAGAAGCTCTCCCCGGTCTTGCCGACCAGCGCGACCCCGCGGCCGACCTGCTCGGCGCTCGCCTTGATGAGCGCGGTGATCTCGTTCGCCGCCTCGGCGCTCTTCTGGGCGAGCGCGCGGACCTCGCCCGCTACAACCGCGAAACCCTTGCCTGCCTCCCCGGCGCGCGCCGCCTCGACGCCCGCGTTGAGCGCGAGCAGGTTGGTCTGGAAGGCGATCCCCTCGATCAGGGTGATGATGTTGCCGACCTCGGCGGAGGAGGCCTCGACCGAGGCCATCGTCTCGACCGCCTGGCGCACCACCTCGCCGCCCTCGACGACCTCGCGGTGCGCCTCGGCGATGACCCGCTGCACCTCCTTCGCATTGCTCGCGGTGCTCTGCACGTTGCGCGCGACATCGCCGAGCGTCGAGGAGGTCTGGTCGACCCGCGCGGCCTGCAACTCGTTGCGCCGGGCAAGGTCGGAGGAGGCGCTGTGGATCTCCTCGGCCCCGGTCGAGACCCCCTCGGCCGCGACCGCGACCTGCTGCATCACCGCGGCAAGCTCGGCGGCGGTGCGGTTGAAGTTCTCGCGCAGGGTCTCGTATTCGGGCGCCCAGCGCGCCTCGAGCCGCCGGGTGAGGTCGCGCGCGGCGAGGTCCTGCAAGCCCCCGGCGAGCGCGGCGACGACCACTTTCTGCTCGGCCTCGGCGGCCTGCTTGGCGAGCGCCACCTCGCGGAACTTCTCCGCCGCGAGCGCGATCGCGCCGATCTCGTCGGGGGCATCGGCGCCCTCGACCGGGCTGGTGTAATCGCCCTCGCCCATCGCCTTGAACCGCTCTCCGAGGGCATAGAGGCGCAGCACCAGCTGCTTCTGGATCTGGCCCATCAGCACCGCGAGCAGCACGAAGGAGACGAGCGCGATGCCGATCAGCAGCCACAGGCTCGAGGCGCGGGTCGCGGCCTTGCGCGCGGTGAGCAGGTCCTCGAAAGCCACGCCGATATCGCCCATCGATTCCTCGAGCCGGTCGAAGCTCTGGTTGAAGCGCGGGAAAAGCCGCTCGGCATCCGAGCGGCCGCGCGCGGCGGCGTCGAGCATCTGGCGGGCGGTGGCGAGGTAGACATCGACATCGCGGTTCGCGGCCTCGAGCTGCTGGTGCAGCGCCGGGTCGACCGCGAGCTTGATGTTCTCGGCCATGATCGAGCGGTAGCTTTTGGCGTAGGAATCGAGGTCGTCGCTCGCCTGCTTCACCACTTCTGGCTGCCCGCTCGCCGCGCCGTAGAGCCCGGCGAAGACCGCGCCGCGCGCCGCGTCGTGCATCATGTCGCCGACCATGTGGTTGCGCAGCATGCTGACGATCACCTCGCCCTCGGCATCGGT
Source organism: Erythrobacter sp. NE805 (assembly GCF_046452355.1). Lineage (NCBI taxonomy): Bacteria > Pseudomonadati > Pseudomonadota > Alphaproteobacteria > Sphingomonadales > Erythrobacteraceae > Erythrobacter > Erythrobacter sp. NE805. The sequence goes on from NZ_JBKFDI010000002.1 coordinate 486,747, forward strand.
GCGGGCGCGCTGCCAGTCGCTCCACGCGGCCGAGAGCGTCTGCATGACGATGAGGGCGATGAAGATCGAACCGATTAGGATCGCGCGCCGTTTGATGGTCATGGGCAGGACAGTCCTTCCGGCGAGCGCACGGGGCTCACCATTCCCGGGAGAAAGCGAAGATGAAGCGCAGGCCGAGGATCACCGCGTCGCGCGTGCCGGCGGCGCGGCCGGGATTGCGCACATATTGGGCGTCGGCCTGGACGGTGAGCCACGGGGCGAGCGTGTCGGCAAGGGTCAGCTCGACGCCGGTCTCGGCGCCGCGCATCGGGTTGCCCGCCTCCGCGTGATTGAGCCGGAACTTGTCCGACAGGAACGCCTGGTTGGCGCCGAACGAGAGCTGGCTGTCGGGCCGCCCGGGGAGCGCGGCGTTGACCAGCACCCCGGCCTGCCACCCGCCGCGATAGGGCGTGGTGTCGCCGTCGGAGACCCCCGCACGCAGGAACAGGCTCGCCTTGCGCGGGGCGTCGGGCTCGGGGCCGGTGACGCCGCCGACCGGCCATTCGAGCAGCAGGTATCCCCCGTGCGCGCGCCGCCGCAGCGGGTCGCCCGCTGCGTCGACGAGGCGGATGTCGTCCTGCCTGCGGGTGTAGGACCAGGCGCCGAGCGCGACCTTGCCCGCCCCGCCGGTCCAGCCACCCTCCCCGATCAGGAGCGCCCCTTCCTTCAGCAGCGGCGCCATCCCGCCGACGTCGCCCAGCACCCCGGCCTCGGCATTGACCAGAGCGAAGGCGGCATAGGTATCGCGCGAGGGCGCGACCCGCACCGCGGCGGTGAGCGCGGTCGAGGGGAAGATCGCCGGGCCGTTGGGCCCGGTCGCGGCGAGCTCCGAGCCGATCCCGAAAGCGGGCGCGATCAGCAGCCCGGCGGCCTCGTTGCTGTAGAATTCCGCATTGAGATCGATGAACCCGGCGCGCAATGTCATTGCCCCCCCGGCGAGCGCCTGCGAAAGGTAGAACTGGTAGAGCTTGACCCGGTTGTCGGGAACTTCCGAGTTGTTGATCCCCTGCAAGGTGCCCGCGAGGTCGTTGGGCCGCTGCCCCGTCCCTGCGATGACTTCCGCGACGAGGCTCCCCCCGCGCCAGCCCGCGGCGGCCTCGAGATCCACCTCGGCGGTGAGCGTCGCGAGATCGACATAGCGCACTCCCGCATCGGCCCCGCGCACCACCGCGACGGCATCGAGGATGTATTCGCCCGACAGCGCGAGCACCGGGCGCGCGCCCTCGGCGGCCTCGGGCTCGCGCTCCTCGGCAAGCGCCGGCTCGGCGCCCAGCAGCGCGGCCGCGAGCATGACGCCCGCGGCAGGTGCCCCTCGCCCGATACCAAGCCGTGCCATGCTGACCCTCGCCAACCCTGCGCGAAAGCGGGCGCGTCGCCCCATGCGACACCCTTCGATCGCACCGATTTCCCACGGGAATTTGAAGATGGTCTGGCGCGTGGCCTCGGGGGAGATGCCTATCTTAAGATATAGCGAAGCAAGGCGGGAGAGCCTCGCGGGCTTGGCCTTCCTCGGCAGCGCGGCTAGGCTCCCGGGAATGGCGCGGCGCTCCCCTCTCAGGCTCAAGATCCAGATCATGTGCGGCGACGAGATCGCGATGGGTCCGGGCAAGGCCGAACTGCTTGAGGCGATCGCCGCGCAGCGCTCGATCTCGGCGGCGGGGCGGGCGATGGGGATGAGCTACCGCCGCGCCTGGCTGCTGGTCGATGCGATGAACCGCTGCTGGCAGGGGCCGCTGGTGGCGACGGTGCCGGGCAACCCCAAGGCGGGCGCGCAGCTCACGGCTCTCGGCGAGCGCGTGCGCGCGGCCTACCGGCGCATGGAGACGGCGGCGGCGGCAGGTGCGGCGCAGGACATGGCCGTGCTCGCCGAGCACCTGCTGGCTGCCCCGCTCGCCCCGAGGGGCCAGGAGGAGCCGGGCGAAAGCGACCTCAGCGCCGCACCCTGAGCGTGAGCCCCAGGGTGCGCGGATCGCTCGGGCTGCCGAGGATCAGCCCCGAATTGCCTGCCTGGATGGTGAGGTTCTGGATATAGTCGGCGTCGAGCAGGTTGCGCGCGAAAAGCGCGACCTCCCAGCCCTTGCCGTCCGCATCCTCGCGCCGGTAGCCGAGGCTCGCATTGGTGAGGTTGTAGCCGTCGATCCAGGTGAAGCGCGACAGCGTCGGATCGCCGAAATAGCCGCTGCGCCAGTTGCTGTCGGCGTGGAGGAACCACGCGCCGCGGCCCGCCGGGATGGCGTAGTCCGCACTCAGCGTCTGCGACCAGCGCGGCAGGCCCGCGAGGCGCCGGCCGGTGAGGTCGCAGGCCGCGGTCGCGGCGGTCTGGCGTTCGAGCGGGCACGGCCCTGCCGGATAATCGGTATAGGTGCCCTGCGCATAGGCGAGCGCGCCGGTCAGCGTCAGGCGGCCGATCCGCAGCCGCGCATCGGCCTCGATCCCCTGCACCCGCACCGCGGGGATGTTCGACAGGTAGCCGCGCAGCGCGACGGTCTGGCTCGAGTCCACCACCGTCGCCTGGAAGTCGGTAACAGTGGTGCGGTAGGCGGCGAGATCGAGGGTGAGGCGCCCGTCCCACGCTTGCGTCTTGAGCCCGGCCTCCCACGTCGTGTTCCGCTCGGGCCGCACCACCGCGGTCGCCGGCACCGGCTGGTTGTTCGCGTCGAGCGGCAGGCCCGACATGTTGATCCCGCCCGATTTGAACCCGCGCGCAAAGCTCGTGTAGACGAGCAGGCGATCGGAGGGCTGCCAGGCGAGGTTGGCGCGGCCCGAAAGGCTCCCGTCCTTGTCACGCGCGGAGTAGCTCTGCGGCCGCAGCACGCCGAGCCGGGCGGCGATCAGTGCGGGGCTGGTCACGGGCGGACCGCCGAAGACGCGCGTGGCGTAGTCCCCCCGCTTGTCCTCGTGGGTGTAGCGCAGGCCCCCGGTAAGGGTGAGGCGCGGGACGAGGCGCCAGTTGACCTCGGCGAAGGTGGCATAGCTGTCGGCGGCAAAACGCGTGCTCCCGGTCTGGCCGTAGCCGTCGAGGAGGTTCGCGGGAACCGGGGTGGCATTGGCGCCGGTCGTCGGCCCGATCAGCCACGGCGCGCCGTAGGGGCCGTAGACCGAGTTGGGCTCCCCGGTCAGCACCTGCCGGAACCAGTACAGTCCCGCGACATAGCTGAACCCGCGCGTGCCGTTCGAGGCGATGCGCAGCTCCTGGCTCCACTGGTCCTGCCGCGAGGGGATGCGCTGGACGAGCTGGATCGGCAGGCCTGTGTAGTCGCGGTCGTTCGCCGCGTCCCAGTTCCAGAACCGCCACGCGCTGATCGAGGTGACCGTTGCACGGCCTAGGTCCCAGTCGGCGGTCGCGGCGATGCCGCCCTCGCTCGTCCTGACGGCAAGCGGCGCGTCGATGTCGGTCAGGCGGTCGTAGGGATCGGTGCTCGGCGGCGCATAGCCCGCCGTCGCCGCGAGCGCCGGATATTGCCGCGCGGCGGGACGCAGGCTGGAGCCGACCCGCAGGAACACCTGCGTGCAGCATTCGCTGTCGAAATTGGCGAAGTCGGCGATCACCCTCAGGCTGACATCGCCAGAGGGCTGCCACAGCACCTGCCCGCGCACCGCCTGCGCGCCGAGGGTGTTCTGGTCCGCGCCGGTCCGCACGTTGCGCAGCACCCCGTCGCGCCGCGTCAGGGTCCCCGAAAGGCGGTAAGCGAGGCTGTCCCCGGCGAGCGGCCCGGTCGCCGCGACCCGCGCCTGCACGAAGCGCCGCTCGCCCGCGCTGAGCTCGACATCGAGCGCCGGGTCGAAGCCGGGCGCGGCCGAGACGATGTTGATCGCGCCTGCCGTGGTGTTCTTGCCGAACAGCGTCCCCTGCGGCCCGCGCAGCACCTCGATCCGGGCGATGTCCGAGAAGTCGAAGGCCGCGGTCGCGGGCCTCGCGTGGTAGACGCCGTCGACATAGTAGCCGACCCCCGGCTCGAGCCCGTCGTTCGCCTGGCTGACCGCGACCACGCTCGAGCCCAGCCCGCGGATCGTGAAGGCGGTGTTGCGCGGGTTCGCCGAGGAGTAGTTGAGCGCCGGGACGAGCACCGCGAGGTCGCGGGTGTTGAGCGTGTAGGACTGCTCCAGCCAGCGCGCATCGATGACCGAGAGCGCTGCGGGCACCTCCTGCGCGGCCTCGGGCCGCTGGCGCGCGGTGACGATGATTGCTCCGAGCGCAGGCCGGTCGGGCTCGGCCTCCCGGCCCTGCGCAACCGCTGCCGACGGCAGGGTTGCAGCAGCGGCGGCGACAAGCCCGGCTGTGGCGATGTTGCGCAAGACGTGTCCCCCCGAGCGGCCCCTCTTCTATATCCAATCATATATAGATCAGCGCCCGAGGCAAGCGCCTGCGCAATGCGGGGGATCGTCCGGTGGGGGATTGCGCGGCGGCCCGCCTGGCGGGCGGGCGGGCGGGCTCAGCTCGCGGTAACGCCCTCGGCGTGCTTGTTCACGAGCTTGAAGGCGCGCTCGTACCACTCGGAGCCGGGATAGTTGGCGCCGAGCACCGCAGCGTATTTCACCGCCTCCTGCGGCACGCCGAGGGCAAGGCTGCTCTCGCACAGCCGGTAGAGCGCCTCGGGCGTGTGGCTGGTGGTGTCGAACTTCTCGACCACGTTGCGGAAGCGCATGTCCGCGGCGAGCCACAGGCCCATGCGCTGGTAATGGCGGCCGATCTCCATCTCCTTGCCCGCGAGGTGGTCGGCGACGAGGTCGAGCTTGAGCCGCGCGTCCGAGGCATATTCGCTCTGCGGGAAGCGGCGGTTGACCTCGCGCAGCGCGGTCTGCGCCTGCTCGGTGATCTTCTGGTCGCGGTTCACGTCGCTGATCTGCTCGTAATAGGAGAGCGCGATCAGGTAGTAGGCGTAAGGCGCGTCCTTGTTGCCGGGGTGGATCGACAGGAAGCGCTGGGCGTTCTGGATCGCCTTGTTGTAGTCGCGCGCGACGTAGTAGCTGAAGGCGCTCATCAGCTGCGCGCGGCGGGCCCAGGGCGAATAGGGGTGCTGGCGCTCGACCTCGTCGAAAAGCGCCGCGGCCTGGAGGGTGTTCCCCCGGTCGAGCCGCCGCCGCGCCTCGGCATAGAGCGATTCGACGTCGCGCGCGACGTAGGCCACGTCCTTGCCGCCCTTGCTGCCCGAGCAGGCCGCGATCGGGGTGACGACGAGAGCGAGGAGCGCCGCGCGCGCGAGCGTGGTGGTGAGCTTCGAGTGCATGGGGCGAGGCTATAGCGAGGCGCGTGCTGAACGCCAAGTGAAGGCTGATGCCCCGTGCGCAAGTCTTCAGGCTTGCGCAGGAGAGGCAGCGGCCTCGGCATGCGGGCGGCGTCAGCCGACCCGTTCGACGTGACGGCGCGGCTTTGCCGCGCCGCGCCACGCCTCCGCCCCCGCCCGCTTCGCGCGCAACTTTCTGCGCGGCCCCTCCCGGACGAGCGCCAACCATCTCTCGATACGCGCCGCCAGGCTTTCGCGGTCACGCTCCACCAACCATCGGAAGGGGAACGAGAAAATGCTCGGGCAACTGACCAGCGACGAGGCCGGGGCGACGGCGATCGAATATGGCCTCATCGCCGCGCTGATCGCGGTCGCGGCGATCATCGCCTTCCAGGCGCTCGGCCTGACGCTCGCGGGCGTCTTCGAGAACATCACCAACGCGATGCAGCCGGGCACCACCGGGGCCTGATCCCCCGCCCCCACGCCCCGACGCCGCCGCGCATTTCCTACCTCGCGGTTTCGTGATCCCTTCGCGGCCCCGCTCGCGAAAGGCCCGCCCCATGACCCGCCGCAAAGACCCCCGCACTGCCGACCTCCCCGCCGCCAAAGGCGAGCTCCCCGCCTTCGCCCCCGTCCCCCGCAAATCCGCGCGCCACGACGGCTGGACCCCGGAGCGCCAGCGCGGCTTCATCGAGGCGCTCGCCGACACGGGCTCGGTCGAGGCCGCCGCCCGGGCCGTCGACATGAGCACCGAGGGTGCCTACCAGCTCCGGCGCCAGCCCGGCGCCGAGGGCTTCCGCGCCGCCTGGCAGGCCGCCCTCGCGCTCGGCGTCCAGCGCATCGAGGACGTCGCGCCCTTTCCGATTTGCGAAGCAAATCGGTAGATTCTTTGGGGACCGGGCGCTCAACGGCACCGAGGAGCCGCTCAAAGTCGGAGATGAAAGCGGACGCACCGCTGCTTGCGCGTTGGCTAGGTCGCGCTCGACTTGCTGGCCATCGACGATATGCGGAACGAAGTGCTCGAAAGGCAGATAGCTTCCTGGCTCAATGAGCGCGCGATAGCGATCCGAAATCGCCGGATCGGGGATGATCCGCTCGACCTTGGCGACGGCGAAAAAGCCCTTTGACTGCGGGAGTTTGACAGGCTCGCGATAAACGATCCAGTCGCCGACCATTTTCTAGGCGCGGCTGAGGTATGCCTTCGGGAACTGATAATGCACCTCGGGAATGTCGTCGTAGATCGACCCGTCCTTGTGCATGAATACGCCGAAGCCCATCTGGGTGTGATCTGGCCTCACGGTTGCTGAGTCAAGGTCTTGCCGTCCCCCTCCCGCCTGCGGGAGGGGTCAGGGGTGGGAGCGAGCGGAGCGAGCCACTTTAAGGCAGGCCCACCCCCTGCCCCTCCCGCGAGCGGGAAGGGTGAAGAGCGGCCTCTCCGCGTCTCTGCGTCTCCGCGTGAAACAACTTGCTCGAAATGCGGCTCGCCCCTCCACCACCTTCGGTGGTCCCTCCTTCGACAGGCTCAGGACAGGCTCTCCCCGGAAGGGGAGGATTGAAGGTTAGCCGCGGCGAAGCCGCGGCCGTGACGTCGAACGGGTTCTGCTGCGCAGACCCGCCGGCCGGAGTTGCAGCCTCTCGCTTCTAGCTTCCCGGCCGCGTTGCGACCGCCTGCGCTAGGCGCGGGGCTTCACTCTTCACCCATTCTCAAGGCGGCGATAAAGGCTTCCTGCGGGATCGACACATTGCCGTACTCCCGCATCCGCGCCTTCCCCTTTTTCTGCTTCTCGAGCAGCTTCTTCTTCCGGGTGATGTCCCCGCCGTAGCACTTCGCCGTCACGTCCTTGCGCAGCGCCGCGATGGTCTCGCGGGCGATCACCTTGCCGCCGATGGCGGCCTGGATGGGGATCTTGAAAAGATGCCGGGGGATGAGGTCCTTCAACCGCTCGCACATGCCGCGGCCGCGTTCTTCGGCGTTCGCGCGGTGGACGATCAGGGACAAAGCGTCCACGGGCTCGTTGTTCACGAGGATGTTCATCTTCACGAGGTCGCCCTCGCGGGTGCCGATCTGTTCGTAGTCGAAGCTGGCGTAGCCGCGCGAGATCGACTTCAACCTGTCGTAGAAGTCGAACACCACCTCGTTGAGCGGCAGCTCATACGAAACCTGCGCGCGGCCGCCGACATAGGTGAGCTCGGTCTGGATGCCGCGGCGGTCCTGGCACAGTTTCAGGATCGCGCCGAGGTATTCGTCGGGGGTGTAGATCACCGCCTTGATCCACGGCTCCTCGATCATCTCGATGCGGTTGGTGTCGGGCCAATCGGCGGGGTTGTGGATGTCGATGACCTTGGCGTCCTCGGTCTTCGAGTGGCCGAGGTGGATGCGGTAGACCACCGAGGGCGCGGTGGTGATGAGGTCGAGGTCGTATTCGCGGCTGAGCCGCTCCTGGATGATCTCGAGGTGGAGGAGGCCGAGGAACCCGCAGCGAAAGCCGAAGCCGAGGGCGGCGCTCGACTCCATCTCGAAACTGAAGCTCGCGTCGTTGAGGCGCAATTTGGCGATGGACTCGCGCAGCTTCTCGAAGTCGGCGGCGTCGACCGGGAAGAGGCCGCAGAACACCACCGGCTGCACTTCCTTGTAGCCCGGCAGCGGGATCTCGGCCCCGCCCTTCACCGTGGTGATGGTGTCGCCGACGCGGGCCTGCTCGACCTCCTTGATCTGCGCGGTGATGAAGCCGATCTCACCGGGGCCGAGTTCAGCCAGGTCGGCGCGCTTGGGGGTGAAGCAGCCGACGCGGTCGACGAGGTGCTGGGTGCCGCCCTGCATGAAGCGGATGTTGAGGCCCTTGGTGAGCTTGCCGTCGATCACGCGCACGAGGATGACGACGCCCAGATAGGGGTCGTACCACGAGTCCACGAGGCTGGCCTTGAGCGGCGCGTCGACGGTGCCCTTGGGCGGCGGGATGCGGGCGACGACCGCCTCGAGCACCTCCTCGATGCCGATGCCCGACTTGGCGGATGCGAGGACGGCGTCCGAAGCGTCGAGGCCGATGATCTCCTCGATCTCGGCGCGGACCTTGTCGGGCTCGGCGGCGGGGAGGTCGATCTTGTTGATGACGGGGACGATCTCGTGGTCGTGCTCGATCGACTGGTAGACATTGGCGAGGGTCTGGGCCTCGACCCCCTGCGCGGCGTCGACGACAAGGAGCGCGCCCTCGCAGGCGGCGAGGCTGCGCGAGACCTCGTAGGCGAAGTCGACGTGGCCGGGGGTGTCCATCAGGTTGAGCTGATAGGTCTCGCCGGATTTGGCCTGGTAGGTAAGGCGCACGGTCTGCGCCTTGATGGTGATGCCGCGCTCCTTCTCGATGTCCATGTTGTCAAGGACTTGCGCGGACATCTCGCGCTCCGAGAGCCCGCCGGTGAACTGGATCAGCCGGTCGGCGAGGGTCGACTTGCCGTGATCGATATGCGCGATGATCGAGAAGTTGCGGATGTGAGAGAGGTCGGTCATTTCCCCCGCCGATTAGCGGTAGGGCGCAGCATTGTCATGCGCCAAAAACGCAACTGCTGAGGGGCCCGTCAGGCGGGTTCGGTGCGGGCGGGCTTGGCGTAGCCGAACTTGGGGACAGCCCCGCCCTGATCCATGCCGAGGAACTTGCCCGGGGCCAGCGCTGCCAGAGGCGTTCCGGCGGCGGCAAGAGCGTAGGGAGAGACGCGGTTGCGGGTGCACAGCCCGCCCGAGCCGTCCTCGATCAGCGACTGCTCGAACTCGAGCCCCTGGACGTCGCCGCTCGAGCGCATCACGGTCGCGACCGCCAGCTGTCCGCCGCCGAGGTCGACCACGAACTGCGTCCCCCGCGGCACGTCGGCAAGGCCCTGGATCAGCGCGCCGGTCTTCGAGAGGTTCCGCAAGGTGACCATGTAGGCATAGTCGTCGTGGATCACCTGGATCTTGCGCAGCAGGGTACGGCGCCGGGCGCGGCGCATGCGGCTGGTGCCGGGCTCGATGCGCCACGCGCCGCCCGCCATCTCGCGCGCGAGGGTGTCGGTGTCGACCGGCTCGGAGAAGATCGGTCCCTGGAGGTAGTGCACCCCGCAGGCCTGGAGCGCGGCGAGCAGGCTCGCGCTCTCGATCCCGCCCGCCACGGTGTCCATCTGCAAGGCGCCCGCGAGCGCGACGATCGCGCGCACGAGGCCGAGCTCGGTGCCATCCTGCCGCTCGGCCTCGGCGACCAGCTTCTGGTCGATCTTGATCGCGTCGAAGGGCGCGCGGCGCAGGTAGGAGAGCGAGGAATAGCCCGAGCCGAACTCGTCGAGGGTCAGCCGCACCCCGAGCTTGAACAGCGCCGCGAGCGTGCGGTCGACGACGCTCGCCTCGCCGAAGAACACCGCCTCGCTGATTGCCAGCGTGAGCCTCGCGGGCGCGATCCCGGCGGCGTCGACCGCCTCGGAGACGAGCGTCACGAAGTCATCGGCGAGGAACAGCGCGACCGGCACGCTGGCCGCGACCCGCACGCTGTCGGGCCAGCCGGCGGCGCGCTGGCAGGCCGCCGCGATCGCCCAGCGCCCGACATCGCCGAGCAGCGCCGAGCCCTCGACGATCTGGGCGAACTCGTGCTCGTCGATGACGCCGCGGGTCTCGTGGTTCCAGCACACGTGCGTCTCGAGCCCGCATACCGTGCCGGCGGCAGCGGCGACGATCGGCTCGAAGCGCAGGAACAGCTGCTCCTCGCGCAGCGCCGTGCCGAGGTCCTGCTCGAGGCGGCGGCGGAAGATCGTCTCGTTCTCGAGCTCGCCCGAGAAGAAGCGGTACTGCGCCCGGCCGCCGTTCTTGGCGGCATAGAGCGCAAGGTCGGCGGCGCGCACGATCTCGTCGCGGGTCACGCCGTCGTGCGGGGCGATGGCGATCCCGACCGAGGCGCCGATCACGCAGCGCCCTTCCTCGAGGCTGTAGGGCTGGCGCAGCATCGCGATCACCTTGGCCGCGAGCTCGCCGAGCACCCCGCGGTCGTCGATGTCGGGGAGCATCACCTGGAACTCGTCGCCGCCCAGCCGCCCGATCTCGCAATCGCGGTCGATCGCCCGCGTCAGCCGCGCGGCGACCTGCTTCAACAGCTCGTCGCCCGCCGCGTGACCGAGCGTGTCGTTGACGTGCTTGAAGCGGTCGAGGTCGATCATCATCACCGCGCAGTTGCGGCGCGCGGCGCGGAAGGCGGTGAGGGTCGCATCGATGTGGTGCGCCATGCGGTGGCGGTTGCTGAGCCCGGTCAGCGAATCGTAACGGGCGAGCCGCGCGGTCTCCTCCTCGCGGGTGTACTCCTCGGTGATGTCGACCCCGGTGCCGCGGAAGCCGGCGAACGCGCCCTCGGCGGTCGCGATCGGCTGGCCCGAGAGGCGCAGCACCGCGCCCTCGGGCTTCCTGGCAGCGCGCACCGCGAGCCCGGTGAAGGCCTTGTGCGCGCCGAGCATCAGCGGGAGCGACTTGCCCCGCCCCTCGCGGTCGGCGGCGGCGAAGATCGCGGTCAGCGGCTGGCCGAGGAGGTCGGCGAGCGGCAGGTCGAGCCGCTTGGCGATCGCGCCCGAGAGGTAGGTGAGATTGCCGCGCGCATCGCTCGCCCAGAACCAGCCGAGGCCCGACTGCTCGAGCTCGTCGAGCATCGCGAGGCGTTCGCCGTCGGTAAGCGCGGAGGTGGCGGGCGGCGCGAGAGGGCGCGGCGCGACGGCCGGCGGCTCGCGGCGCGAGGCGCTGCCGTTGCGTGACGACAAGAGACCCTTGAGGGACATCTCGTGAGACCTGCCTCCGTAGCTCGGCCCGGGCGATGCTCGCAGATGCGCCGGGGCCGTGTTCGCAAGGCGTAAAGGCCGATGGTTATTATTCCGCTAAAGCGCATGTCCCTATCGCGCCGGGTCGCGCCCGGCATGCGCGGGCGGGGCTACCAGGCGCCGACGGTGCCCGGGGCGCCCTTGAGGACCGAGAAGGACCCGTCGGCGCGGCGCTTGAGCGGCGCGTGGAACTCGATGCCGACGCGGTTCTCGCGCGACCAGCGGACCTGGGCGGTGACGCTCCTGTCGGCCGAGAACTCGATGCGGATCGCGCTGCCGGCGGGCATGTTCCAAAGGCCCTCGATCATCGCCCCGCTCTCGGAGACGTTGCGCAAGGTGGCGTTGAGGCGGTTGCCGTTGTGGACCACCACCACGCGGCGCAGCAGGTTCTGGCGCGGCGCGCGGGCGGACTGCGGGCCGTCGGCCTCGGCGACGAGATCGCCCGAAACCAGCGCGGTCGCGTCCGAGGCGTTCATCGGCTTGAAGTAGATATAGCCCTGGACGTGGCTGCACCCGAGCAGACGCACCAGTTCGAGCTCGTCGAGGGTCTCGACCCCTTCCGCCGTCGTGTCCATGTGCAGCGCCTCGGCCAGCGACGTGATCGAGGCGATGATCGCCCCGTTGCGGCTGCCCTCCTCGGTCGCGCCCTGAACGAAGCTGCGGTCGATCTTGATCTTGTCGAAGGGCGCCTTCTTCAGATAGCCCAATGAGGAATAGCCCGTGCCGAAATCGTCGAGCGCGAGGCGCACGCCGACCCGCTTGAGCGCCTTGAACATCGCGTCGGTGCCGGCGCTGTCGTTGAGGAACACGCTCTCGGTGATCTCGAGCTCGAGCCGCGAGGGTGCGACCCCGCTGTGCGCGAGCGCGTTGGCGACGATGGTCGGGAGCTCGGGATTGGCGAATTGCAGCGCCGAGACGTTGACCGCGCAGCGGATCGAGCGCGGCCAGCGCGCAAGGTCCGCGCAGGCGGTGCGCAGCGCCCACTGGCCGAGGCGGTCGATGAGGCCGGCGTCCTCGGCGATCGGCACGAACTTGGCCGGGCTGAGCCAGCCCTTGCGCGGGTGGTTCCAGCGCATCAGCGCCTCGAAGCCGACGATCTTCTCGTTCGCGGCATAGACGACCGGCTGGTAGTAGAGCTCGAGCTCGCCCTTGGCGATCGCCTCGCGCAGGTCCTGCTCGAGCTCGGCGCGCTCTTCTGCGGCGGCATGGAGGTCCTCGGCGTAGAAGCGGAACACCCCGCGCCCGGCGTCCTTGGCAGCGTAGAGCGCGAGGTCGACGTTGCGGATCAGCTCGTCGCTGTTCGAGCCGTGCTCGGGCGCGAGCGCGATGCCGACCGAGGCGCCGATCACCACGCTCTGCCCCTGGATCGAATAGGGCTGCGAGAGCGAGGCGATGATCTCCTGCGCGATGTGGCCGAGGGTGCCGCGGTCCTGGTGGCCGGGGACGATCACCTGGAACTCGTCGCCGCCGAGCCGCCCGCAACGCCCCGCCCCGCCGATCGCGCGCTCGAGCCGCTGGGCGACCTGCTTGAGCAGCGCGTCGCCCGCCGGGTGGCCGAGCGTATCGTTGACGTGCTTGAAGCGGTCGAGGTCGAGCATCAGCACCGCGCAGGCGCGCTCGCGACCGCTCGGGGCGGCGAGGATCTGCTCCAATGCCTGGCTCATCTGCACGCGGTTGGCGAGGCCGGTGAGCGAATCGTAGTGCGCGAGGCGCGAGACCTGCTGCTCGCTGCGGCGCTTCTCGGTGAGGTCGGTCCCATGGCCGCGGAACCCGCAGAAGTTCTTGTAGCTGTCGTAGACCGGGCGCCCGGCGAGCGCCCACCAGCGCTCGTCCCCGGTGGTCGCGGCGCGCACCTCGACATCGTGGAAGGCCGAGCGCGCCGAGAGGTGGAAGGCGAGCGTGCGCTCGGCATCGGCGGCGCCTTGCGAGGGGTCGACGATCTCGGAGAGCGGGCGGCCGACCACCGCGTCGGTGGTCTTGCCCAGCGCCAGCGCGGCCTTGGGCGAGATGTAGGTGATGAGCCCGCGGCGGTCGGTTTCCCAGAACCAGCCCTGCCCGGTCTCCTCGAAGCTCCTGAGGATGTCCTCGGCGCGCGCCGCGACCCGCTCGCGGGCCTCGCGGGCGAGGCGGCGGTTGGCCGCGGCCTTCCACTCGAGCCGCGCGATCAGCAGCAGGGTGATCGCCGCGGCGACGACCGCGGCATAGGTCACCGGCGCCGGGACGAGCACGGCGAAGCCCGCCCAGCTCGCGATCTTGGCGCAGAACAGCGAGACGATGCGCATGTCGAACAGCGCGGCCGCGGCGGCGTTGATGCACACCATCGTGCCGATCGCCCACTGCCACGGCAGCCCCTGCCCGACCCAGGTCGCGAGCGCCAGCCCGGCGAGCGCCATCGGCAGGACGATCCCGACGAACACGATCCCGAGCCGCACCGCATTGGCGGTCTCGGGACGGCGCTCGGTCTCGGCGAACAGCGTCCCGCAGGCGAACAGCGCCGCCGAGGCGAGCGCCAGCGAACAGGTGAAGGTCGAGGGGATGCCCTGAAAGACGATTCCCGCCACCGCATAGGCGGCGAGCAGGAACAGCGTCATGCCGCCGGCCTGGCGCGGGAGGAAGAAGTTCTGCTCGCTCGCCGGCTCGTCGATCACCGGCTTGAAGCCTCTCGCCGCCTCGACCCGCGTGCGCTCGGCCCCGCGCCGGTCGCCCCGGCCGCGCAGATCCCCGCCTTCCGCATTGGCCTTGGCGAGGGCCGCGGCGTGCAGATCGCGCCGCGAACCGAGCGGTCGCGGGTTATCGGTCGCAAATTTTCTTATTGGTGCCCCAGCCATGCCTCCCCCATGCCTCAGGAGGGCTGAGAAAAGCGTTAATCGCGATCCCTAATTCTTTCATGATGGCCCGCCTCCGGTCCCGCGTGCCGCCAGCGGCGTGCTTGCAACTTGGCAGGCGAGGCTGCATTCTGCCCCCGAGGTCCGCGTTAACGCTTGTTCCCCGAGGCAGCGGGCGCAGGGCCAGGAGAAGGGGATCCGAATGGCACGCAGCGAAGTCAAGCTCGAGAACGAAGCAGCCCAGTCCACCAATGCCCTCGGGCCCCTGATCGGGGTCGCCCGCGAGGATTTCGTCAGCGCGGTCGCGCTGCTGCTGCGCGAGACCGCCTCGGACCCCTCGCGGTTCATCCGCCACTCCACGGCGATGGCGCAGGACATGGTCAAGATCATGACCGGCAAGAGCGAGCTCGCCCCCGATCCCAAGGACAAGCGGTTCATGGATCCCGCGTGGCAATACAACCCCTTCTTCCGTGCCGGCGCGCAATATTACCTCGCGGTGCAGAAGGGGATGAAGAACTGGCTCGAGGAACTGGAACTCGACGAGCTCGAGAGGAACCGCGCGAACTTCATCGCCAACATCATCCTCGACGGCCTCGCCCCCACCAACACCCTCGTCGGCAACCCGACCGCGCAGAAGCAGATCATCAACTCGGGCGGCCTCAGCCTCATCAAGGGGCTCCAGAACGCCTACAATGACCTCGTCCACAACAAGGGCATGGTCAGCCAGGTCGACAAGCGCCCCTTCAAGATCGGCGAGAACGTCGCGACCTCGAAGGGCAATGTCGTCTACCGCGACGAGATCATGGAGGTGCTGCAATATGCGCCGACCACCGAGGAGGTCTACGCGATCCCGCAGCTGACGATTCCGCCGCAGATCAACAAGATGTACATCAACGACCTCAGCCCCGACAAATCGGTCATCAAGTGGCAGGTCGACAACGGCATCCAGACCTTCGTGATCTCGTGGCGCAACCCGTCGAAGGAACAGGGCCACTGGGGCATGGCCGACTACATCGCGGCCTGCGAGAAGGCGCTGGAGGTGGTGTCCTCGATCACCGGCTCGAAGAAGGTCAACGTCTCGGCCGGGTGCTCGGGCGGGCAGACCGCATCGGTGCTCGCCTCGAAGCTCGCCGCGACCAATAACCCGATCCTCGGCACGCTGACGCTGATGGTCTGCGTGCTCCACCCCAAGCCGACCGACATCGAGGCGGGCTCGCTGGTCAGCGAGAACGGGATGCAGCTCGCCCGGCAGCGCGCGATGAAGCAGGGCGTGATCAAGGCCGACGACCTCGCCCGCGGCTTCGCCTGGCTGAGGCCCAACGACCTCATCTGGAACTACGTCATCAACAACTACCTGCTCGGGCAGGACCCGCCCGCCTTCGACGTGCTGTTCTGGAACGCGGACGCGACCAACCTCTCCTCGAGCCTGATGGGCGATTTCCTGACGCTGTTCGAGACGCTCGCCTTCACCAAGAAGGGCGAGGTCGAGATGGCGGGCCACAAGGTCGATCTCAGCAAGGTCACCGCCGACCTGTTCATCCTCGGCGGGGTGACCGATCACATCACGCCGTGGAAGGCGACCTACCGCTCGACCCAGTTGTTCGGATCGAAGGACGTGACCTACGTGCTCTCGCAGTCGGGCCACATGCAGGCGATCCTCAATCCGCCGGGCAATCCCAAGGCCAAGTACTTCGTGCAGAAGAAGAAGGGCAAGCTTCCGGCCACCACCGACGAGTGGCTCCAGGGGGTCGAGGAGGTCAAGGGAAGCTGGTGGCCGCTGTGGATGGAGTGGGTGCAGGCGCGCTCGGGCAGCAAGAAGCCCGCGCCCGCCGCTCTCGGCAACGCCACGTTCCAGCCGCTGGAAGCCGCGCCGGGACTCTACGTCGTCGAAGAAGTCTGATACAGCGCCAGCGCGGCAGAGGCCTTCCGGGCCCTTGCGCACAGCTTGTGGGCGCGCGCGCTAAGGGATCGGCGTGCGCGCCCAACCCGCCCCTTCGCAGGGCGCTGAAAGGACGTGTTACCTTGAGCAATCCCATGGACGACGCGGTCGTCACGATGGAGCAAGTGGGCGGGCGGACGCTACGGACTGCGGCCTGGCGGCTCCACATGCCCTCCGATCACCTGCCGATCCTGTTCTTCAACGGCATCGGCGCGAACATCGAGGCGGTGGCCCCGCTCGCGGCTGCCATGCCCGAGCGCGGCTTCATCATGTTCGACATGCCCGGGACCGGCGAATCGCCCGATCCGCTGGTGCCCTACAACCCCTTCACCATGAGCTGGACCGCCGCGCAGCTGCTCGAGAAGCACGGGCTCGAGGAAGTCGACGTGATGGGCGTCTCGTGGGGCGGCGCGATGGCGCAGCACTTCGCGCTCCAGCACCCGGGGCGCACGCGGCGGCTCACCCTGATCGCGACCACGCCGGGGATGCTGATGGTGCCGGGCAACCCCGCCGCCTTCACCAAGATGGCCGACCCGCGCCGCTACATCGACCCCGCGTTCATGAACGAGCACTTCCAGACGCTCTACGGCGGCGTCGACAAGGACGGGTCCCAGCACCAGAAGGACAGCCACATCGGCCGCCTCAAGCCCCCCTCCCCGCGCGGCTACATGTACCAGCTGATGTGCATGATGGGCTGGACGAGCCTGCCGGCGCTCCCCTTCCTCAAGAAGGAGACGCTGATCATGATGGGCGAGGACGACCAGATCGTGCCGCTCGTCAACGGGCGGATCCTCAAGGCGATGATCCCCAATGCGCGGCTGGTGACCTTCGCAGGCGGCGGGCACCTGTTCCTGCTGACCCATGCCGACGAGAGCGTCGCGGCGATCCGCGACTTCCTCGACGCGCCCGACACCGACCGCGAGACCGCGCGCGAGGCGAAGCGCGCGCTGGCGTGAGGCTTCAGCCGACCACCACCCCGCGCCAGAAGGCGATCCTGTCCCTGATCTCGGCGGCGGCCGGCTTGGGATCGGGGTAGTACCATGCGGCGTCGGGGTTGGTGGCGCCGCCCGCGGTGATGGAGTGGTAATGCGCTGTGCCCTTCCACGGGCAGACGGTGGTCGTCGCGCTGTCGGTGAGGAGCTCGGCGTTGACCGCGCTTCTCGGGAAGTAGTGGTTGCCCTCGACCACCACGGTCTCTTCGCTTTGGGCGATGACGATGCCGTTCCATGTTGCCGTGACCATGCGCGCGGATCTCCTTGATTGCCGGGCCCTGTCTGGCGGCGTCTAGCGCCGAAATCCTACAAGTCCTACACAAGACCCCGCCGCGCGGCGCAAGTTGACGCACCTCGCGCCTAGGGGTGCCTGCATGCACTATGTCAACTTGCGCGCCCTCCCCTTGTAGGGGCGCGCACTTTGCGACATCCTCTCCCGATCGGGAGAGAGAACATGACACGCTACGACCTCATCATCCGCGGCGGCACAATCGTCGACGGAACCGGCGCCCCTGCCTTCACCGGCGACGTCGCGATCCGGGGCGGCCTGATCGCGGCGGTGGGCCGCATCGAGGGCAGCGCGGCGGAGGAGATCGACGCGACCGGCATGGTCGTCGCCCCGGGCTTCGTCGACATCCACACCCACTATGACGGGCAGGCAACCTGGGACCAGGAGATGGCGCCCTCGAGCTGGCACGGGGTGACGACGGTCGTCATGGGCAATTGCGGGGTCGGCTTCGCCCCCGCCCGTCCCGACCGCCACGAATGGCTCATCAGCCTCATGGAAGGGGTCGAGGACATCCCCGGCACCGCGCTCGCCGAGGGGATCACCTGGGATTGGGAGACCTTCCCCGAGTATTTGGACGCGCTCGAGAAGCTTCCCCGCACGGTCGATATCGGCACCCATGTCCCCCACGGCGCGGTGCGCGCCTATGTGCTGGGCGAGCGCGAACAGCCCGGCGCCGTGCCCACGCCTGAGGACATCGCCGCGATGAGCCGGATCGTCGAGGAAGGCGTGCGCGCCGGGGCGCTCGGTTTCTCGACCTCGCGCACCGTGCTTCACAAGTCGGTCGACGGCGAACTCGTCCCCGGCACCACCGCCACGCCCGAGGAGCTGATCGCGATCGGCCGCGCGATGGGCCGCGCCAGCGCCGCAGGGGGCCACGCGGTGTTCGAGATCGCCAGCGACCTGAAGCGCGAGTGGAACGAATTCGACTGGATGGGGCAGCTCTCGCGCGAGGCCGGCATCCCGGTGACCTTCGCCGCGCTCCAGTCGGTCGCCAAGGAGATGACCCTTCCCGAACAGATCGCCGCGATGCGCGCTGAGAACGACAAGGGCGCGAACATCGTCGCCCAGATCGCGCTGCGCGGGAACGGGATCGTGATGGCCTGGCAGGGCACCGTCCACCCCTTCCGCTACCGACCGAGCTGGATGGCGATCAAGGACCTGCCATGGGAGGAGCAGAAGGCAAGGCTCCTCGACCCCGCGTTCAAGGCGCAGCTCCTCGCCGAGCCCAACGATTTCACCGACGCCCCCAAGGACATCGGCGGCGTGGTGATGGCGGTGGCGATGGGCTGGAAGGTCCAGTTCGAGATGGACCCCGACTTCGACTACGAGCCCGCACCCGAGGCGAGCATCAACGCCCGCGCCGCGGCGGCGGGGGTGAGCCCGCAGGAATATGCCTATGACCTGCTCTGCCGCGACGGGGCCAAGGGGTTCATCTACCTGCCGATCCTCAATTACGCCGACGGCAATCTCGACTTCCTCGTGCCGCTCCAGCACGCGGAGGACACGGTCAACTCGCTCTCCGACGGCGGCGCGCATTGCGGCACGATCTGCGACGCCGCCTCGCCGACCTTCATGCTCGAGCACTGGGTCAAGGGCCGCAGGCGCGGCGAGCGGATCGGGCTCGAACAGGCGATCAGGCGCCAGTGCCGCGACACCGCAAGGCTCTACGGCCTCGAGGACCGGGGCGTGATCGCCCCCGGCTACCTCGCCGACCTCAACGTCATCGACCTGGACAGGCTGACGCTCGGCAAGCCGTGGCTCGCCTTCGACCTCCCCGCGGGCGGCAAGCGGCTGCTGCAGAAGGCGAAAGGCTATGTCGCCACCATCAAGAGCGGCGTCGTCACCTTCCGCGAGGGCGCGTGGACCGGCGCCACCCCCGGCGGGCTGATCCGCGGGCCGCAACGGGTGGAACTCGCCGAGGCGGCGGAGTAGCCTCTCAGGGCTCGATCACGATCCCCTTAGCGGGGTTGATCTGCCCCGCAACCATCGCGGTGAAGACGCTGCGCGCCGCCTCGAGTCCGGCGAGGCGCTCGATGGCGATCGTGCCCTCGGCCGCCTCGAGGAACGCGTGCCAGGCGGCGGCGACCAGCCTGCCGCCCTCCTCGGCCCCATGCGCCTTGAAGAAGGCGACCGCATGGTCGGGCGCGAAGAACATCTGCGGCTTGGGCCCCGGCAGCGGCTCGCCCTTGCCGAACACGCTGCGCGCCTCGATGTGGGTCGCACCGACCAGCACCGACTGGGCAAGCGCGTCCTCGAAGTGGCGGTGGATGCGCGCCAGCAGGTCGGCATTGCCCGCGAAATCAACGCTCACGCTGCGCACCACGGCGAGCCGCTCGAGGTCGTCATAGGCGAGCACCTCGTCGTAGAGCCCGCTTGCCGCCACGAAGGCGACGTTGCCCTTCGAGGTGAGCCCGATGCGCCTGATCCCCGGCGAGGTCTGCCGCGCCACGCTCGCCAGCCCCATCGCGGTCTTCGACGAGGCGCTGGTGACGACCAGCTGCTCGGCCCCGAACCAGTCCTGCCCGCGCAGGAAATACTCGATGAGGAAACCGGTGCGGAACAGCGGCCCGAAGATCATCCGCTCCGCCTCGCGCGCCGGGTCATGCTCGGGATCGGCGGCGAGGCGCGTGTAGCTGTTGTAGACCGGGCTCATCGGCTGGCGATGCTCCAAGGTGTCGGAGAAGCCGCCGGCGCTCACCCGCCCCGGCACGACGTCGAGGTGGCTCGCCATCGGCAGGTAGCCATAGACGCGCTCGCCGACCGCGATCTCCGGATGCCGGCTCTCGATCACCCGCGCATGGCCCCACATCGGCACGATGCCGAGACCTTCAGGCGCAGGGAAGAAGTCCCAGTAGCGGAAGCCGTCGCCGACCACCGCATAGGTGACGTTGTTGGCGGTGACCGAGAAGCTCTCGACCTGGAGCCGCACCGCGCCCTCGGGCAGCGGCGGGAACGGCACCTCGGCCAACACGGCATCGGTGAGCGCGCCCTTGCGGACGTGGACCTGCTGGGCATTCATGGCATTCCCCTCCTCAAGCGGCGGGGATCACACCCGCATCGGCATCAGCACGTAGAGCGCGCGCGCGGAATCGTCCTCGCGGATCAGCGTCGGCGCGCCGGCGTCGGCGAGGTGGAGTTCCACCGTGTCGCCGTCGATCTGGCCGAGGATGTCCTTGAGGTAATTGGCGTTGAAGCCGATCTCGAGCCCTTCGGCGCGGTATTCCGCCGCCAGCTCCTCGGCCGCGGTGCCGTTGTCGGGCGAGGTCACCGAGAGCGTCACGCGGTCGTTGTCGAGCCCGATCTTGACCGCGCGGGTCTTCTCGGTGGCGATGGTCGCGACGCGGTCCACGCCCGAATAGAACAGCTTGGGATCGACCTTGAGGAGCTTGTCGTTGGCGGTCGGGATCACGCGGCTGTAGTCGGGGAAGGTCCCGTCGATCAGCTTGGAGGTGAGCACCACCCCGCCCTCGCCCCCGAGGGTGAAGCGGATCTTGCTCGCGGAGAGGTCGATCAGCACGTTGCCGTCCAGGGCCTCCTCGAGGAGCTTGCGCAGTTCGCCCACGGCCTTCCGGGGCACGATCACGTCGGGCATCCCGGCGGCGCCTTCCGGGCGCGGCAGGGTGAAGCGGGCCAGGCGGTGGCCGTCGGTCGCGGCGGCCTTGAGCAGCGGCTCGTCCTCGTCCGTCACGTGGAGGAAGATGCCGTTGAGGTAGTAGCGCGTCTCCTCGGTCGAGATCGCGAAGCGGGTGCGGTCGATCAGCTCGGCGAGCAGGCGCGCGGGCAGTTCGAAGCTGGTCGGCAGGTCGCCCTCGACGATCACCGGGAAATCGTCGCGCGGCAGCGTCGGCAGCTTGAAATTCGAGCGCCCCGCCTTGACCTCGAGCCGGTTGTCGCTGGCGGTGAGGCTGACCTGGCTGCCCTCGGGCAGCTTCCTCGCGATGTCGAACAGGAGGTGCGCCGAAACGGTGATCGCGCCCGGCTGGTCGACCGCGGCGGCGCTCATGGTCTCGACCACCTGGAGATCGAGGTCGGTCGCCATCACCCGCACCGAGCCGCCGCCGTCGGCGTCGATCAGCACGTTCGAGAGGATCGGGATCGTGTTGCGGCGTTCCACGACGGATTGAACATGGGAAAGGCACCGCAGCAGCGTCGCGCGTTCGATCGTGGCCTTCATCGCTTGTCCCTATCGTTCTGCGTATATGGCGAAGGGGCGCAGGAATCGCCCCCAAGCGCCGGAAACTCCGCAAAACCTTAGCGAAGGCGCGGATACGGGCAAGTTGGCGGCTTTGCGGAGGCCGTTTCCGCTGGGGATAAGGGGCACTGCCTGCGCCCCTCCCGCATCAGAGCATCGCCATCCCGCCGTTGACGTGCAGCGTCTCGCCGGTGACGTAGGCCGCCTCGCGGCTGGCGAGGAAGGCGACTGCGGCGCCGATCTCGGCGCCCTCGCCCATCCGGCCCATCGGGATGCGGGCGTTGATGGCGCCCTGCTGCTTCTCGTCGAGCGCGGCGGTCATCGCGGTGCGGATGAAGCCCGGGGCGACGCAGTTCGCGGTGATCCCGCGGCTCGCCACTTCCTGCGCGAAGGCCTTGGTCATGCCGGTCAGCCCCGCCTTGGCCGCGCAATAGTTCATCTGCCCGGGGTTGCCGGTCGCGCCCACCACGCTGGTGATGTTGACGATCCGCCCGAAGCGCGCCTTCATCATCGGCTTGGCGGCCGCGCGCATCAGGCGGAAGGCGGCCTCGAGGTTGATGCGGAGCACCTGGTCCCACTCCTCGTCCTTCATCCGCATGCCGAGGTTGTCGCGCGTGATCCCGGCGTTGTTGACGAGGATGTCGACGCTGCCGAGCGTATCGAGCATCGCCGGGATCAGCTCCTCGACCTGCGTGGTGTTGCCGAGATCGCAGGTGATCTCGACATGGCCGTCGTGGTCGTGGTGGGCATAGGCCTCGTTGAGCTCGTCGCGGAAGGCGCGGAGCTTGGCCGCGTTCGACCCCGACAGCGCGAGCCGCGCCCCCTGCGCGGCGAGCGCGTGCGCGATCGCCGAGCCGATGCCTCCCGATGCGCCGGTGACGAGGGCGTTCATGCCGTTGAGTGCAAACATGGCAGTCTCCTGTTGTTTCGCGCAGAGACGCAGAGAGCGCAGAGGATCAGGTCTCTTTGTCCAGATTGTTCACCAGACGGCGAATGCCGTCCTTCATCGTCGCTTCGCCGAAGTTCAGCAGCAGGCCAAGTGGTCGCCGCGTCAACCGGAGATAGGTCAATAGCTGCTTCAAGTGCGCCTTGCTCAAGGTCTCGACTGACTTCACTTCGACCACGAGGCGGTCATCGATCAGTAGGTCGATACGGAACGCACCGGCGAAGTGGAGTCCTTCGAACTCGAAGTCGACCGGCACCTGTCGGGCAATCTTGATCTCCTGCCTGCCCAGCGAAGAAAACAGAACCGTTTCATACACACTTTCGAGCAGACCCGGCCCAAGCGCTCGATGGATGCGGATAGCTTCTCCGACGACGAGGGCGCTCAGATCGTTGATCGTGGTCACCGAACCCTCCGCGCTCTTTGCGTCTCTGCGCGATCAACCAAGTACCTGTTTCGCGAATGCCTCGAGGTCCTGCATGGTCACGAGGCTGGTGACCTGCGCCTCTCGGTCGATGCGGCCGACCATCGGGCCGACCACCTTGCCGCCCAGCTCGACGAAGTGTTCCACGCCGCCCGCCCGCATGGCAAGGACGCTTTCGCGCCAGCGCACCCGGCCCGTGACCTGCTCGACGAGCAGCGCGCGCTCCTCCTCCGCGTCGGTGACGGGGGCGGCGGTGACGTTGGCGTAGAGCGGCAGGGCGAGCGCCGCCGGCGGAGTCTGGCTGAGCGCCTCGGCCATGCGCTCGGCCGCGGGCGCCATCAGCGAGGAGTGGAACGGGGCGGAGACGTTGAGGATCATTCCGCGCTTGATCCCGTGCTCCTTCGTCAGCGCCACGGCGCGCTCGATCGCGGCCGTGTGGCCCGAAAGCACGACCTGCGAGGGGTCGTTGTCGTTGGCGACTTCGCACACCTCGCCTTGCGCGGCGGCCGCGGCGAGTGCCCTGGCCTGATCGATGTCCGCGCCGAGCAGCACCGCCATCGTCCCCTCGCCGACCGGCACCGCCGCCTGCATCGCCTGCCCCCGCAGCTTGAGGAGCCGGGCGGCGTCGGCGAGGCTGAAGGCACCGATGCTCGCGAGCGCGGTGTATTCGCCGAGCGAGTGGCCCGCGACGCAGTTCGCGGCCTCGAAGACGCTCACCCCGAAGTCGCGCTCGAGCACCCGCACCGTCGCGATGGCGTTGGCCATGATCGCCGCTTGCGCATTCTCGGTGAGGGTGAGCTCCTCCTCGGGGCCCTCGCGCATCAGCACGGAGAGCTTCTGCTTCAGCGCCTCGTCGACCTCGCCGAAGACGTCGCGGGCCGCTTCGCTCGCTGCGGCGAGCTCGGCGCCCATGCCGACCTTCTGACTGCCCTGTCCCGGAAAGATGAACGCGCGCATCGATGACCCCGATTGTCCCGTGAATTGGCGGGGGCCGTTACGTCCGCGAAGGCGGGCTGGCAAGGCCGAAGGGCACAACCCTGTTGGCAGAGGTGTGCCCGATCAGCGCGCGGCCGAGGTAGGAGACCCCTGCACGCTCGCACCAGAAGCGCGCGATGTCCTCCTCGCCCTGGCCGAATTCGACGTAGTTCTCCGGCACGTCGGTGACGAAGCCGAGCCTCAGGCCCTTGAGCCGCGGGAGGGTCCCGGCGAGATGGAAGAACAGGCGGTCGATGGAGTACATGTATTCCGACACCTCCTCGACCATCAGCACGTGCCCGGTGAGGTCGGGCATCAGCGGGGTGCCGGTGGTCATCGCGAGGGTGATGAGGTTGAAGGCCGCGACCGGCGTGACGCCGTCGACGCTCGGCTCGACCCCGCTCGTGTCGCCCTGGAGCCAGTCCAGGACCCGGCGGATCGCCTCCTTGCCTCCTTCCGACCTTGCGCTCACCGGCATGTGACCGTGGACGCACTGGCCGATCCCGGCGCGGTAGAGCGCGGCGAGGAGGTATCCCGCGTCGGAAAAGCCGACATAGGTCTTGGCCCGGGCGACGCGGTTCATCTGCGCGACCGCAGCCTCGGCGATGCGGTTCGAGCCGTAGCCCCCCTTGGCGAACCACACGACGTCGAAGGCCGGGTCGTTGGCGCATTCGAGCAGCGCCGTGAGGCGCCTCAGGTCGTCGCCGGCGAAGTGCCCGGCGCGCTCGAAGCATTGCGGGTGGAAGGTCACGCGGTGCCCCGGATACTCGGCCGCGACCAGCGCCTCGAGCGCGGCCTGGTGCTCGGAGGTTATCGGGGTGGCCGGTGCGCAAATCGCGATACTCGTCATGGGGCCGAGCCTATGGCGCTTGTCAGGGGGCGCGCAAGCCAATAACCGTGGCCAACATATGGATAACAGGGTCGAGGCCAGGCCGCTCTCGGAGCGGCCGCTGTTCTTTTGCGGCATCGGCGGGTCCGGGATGCTGCCGCTCGCGCAGATCGCACGGGGCCTCGGCCACCCCGTCGCCGGCTCGGACCGCAGCCGCGACCAGGGCCGCTCCCCCGAAAAGTTCGCCTGGCTCGAGGCGAACGGCTTCGCGCTCTTCCCGCAGGACGGCAGCGGGGTCACCTCGCCCGACCAGGTGCTGATCGCCTCGGCCGCGATCGAGGACACGGTGCCCGAAGTGGCGCGCGCCAAGGCGCTCGGTTGCGAGCGGATGAGCCGCGCCGAGCTCCTCTCGGAGCTGTTCAACGCCGCCTATTTCTCGGTCGCGGTCGCCGGGACCTCGGGCAAGTCGACGGTCACCGGCATGATCGCCTGGATCCTCTACGAGGCAGGCCACGATCCGACGGTCATGAACGGGGCGGTGATGAAGAACTTCGCCACGCCCGCAAACCCCTTCGCCAGCGCCCGGATCGGCGCGCCGGGCCTGTTCGTCAGCGAGGTCGACGAGAGCGACGGCTCCATCGCGCTCTACCGGCCGAGCGTCGGGGTGCTGCTCAATGTCAGCCTCGACCACAAGAGCATCGAGGAACTGCGCGTCCTGTTCGGCAACTACCTCGCCGCGTGCGGGACGGCGGTGGTCAATCTCGACAGCGCCGAGGCGGGCTACCTCCTGCCGCGCGCGGCGGAGGCGGTGACCTTCGGCATCCGCTCGCAGGAGGCGGACCTGACGGTCGATCCCGCAACCATCGTCGAGAGTGCCCGGGCGATCGAGGCGGTGCTGATCGACAACCGCCGGCGCGAGGCCTTCCCGCTGGTGGTGCCGATGCCGGGGCGGCACAACCTCGCCAATGCGCTCGCGGCGATCGCGGCGGCGCACGCGGCGGGGGTCGCGCTCGACCAGGCGGCCTATGCGCTGAGGAGCTTCGCGGGCCTCGCGCGGCGCTTCGACGTGATCGGCACCTCGCCGGGCGGGATCACGGTGATCGACGACTTCGGCCACAACCCCGAGAAATGCGCCGCGACCCTGCGCACCCTCAAGGCCTCTCCCGGCCGGGTGATCGCCTTCTTCCAGCCCCACGGCTACGGCCCCTTGCGCCAGATGGGCGAGGAGCTGGCGCGGACCTTCGCCCGCGAGCTCGGCCCGGACGACATCACCATCCTGTGCGACCCGGTCTATTTCGGCGGCACGGTCGACCGCAGTGTGGGGAGCGAGCGGATCGTCGCGCTCATCGACGCCGCCGGCGGCCGCGCCGAGCACATCCCCGACCGTGCCGCCTGCGGGGAGCGCATCCTCGCCCTCGCCCAGCCCGGGGACCGGATCGCGGTGATGGGCGCGCGCGACGACACGCTGACGGAGTTCGCCCGATCGCTGCTCGCCCGCCTGCCCTGAGCCGCCCGAAGAGCCTCTATGCCCGCGCCGCGCGCCATGCGTGGCGGATGGCCGGCGCGCTGGTGCTCGCGATGCTGCTGATCGCGATCTCGGACAGGCTGTTCGGCCATTCGACCCTCGCCTTCGCTGCGGCGATCGCGGGGCTGTTCCTGGTCAACCGCCCGATCCTCGGATTCAACTGCCCGCGCTGCGGCAAGAACGCCTTTTTCCGCGGCCGGTTCGCGGTGTTCTGGCCGAACCGCGTCTGCGGGCGCTGCGGCGAGCAACTCGACAGGGTGTATCCCTAAAATCGCGGATGGCTGAAGGACCCGCGCGCGGATAGCCTGGCCCCCATGCTGCACCCGCGCGATTTCTCCCTCGACACGCTGCTGGCGAACTGCGCCCAGCGTCACGCCCACCGCCTCGCCACTGTCGACGGCGCCCAGCGCCTGACCTGGGCCGAGCTCGACGCCCGCGTCACCAACCTCGCGCGCTGGCTGCTGGCGCGCGGGATCGCGCCCGGCGACCGGATCGCGATCCTGATGACAGACGGGGCACCCTACCTCACCACCCTGCTTGCCTCGGCGCGGATCGGGGCCATATCGGTGCTCCTCAACTGGCGCCTCGCTCCGCAAGAGATCGCCTGGATCTGCGGCAATGCCGAGCCTGCCATGACCTTTGCAAACCCGCGTTTTCTCCAGCTTTTACAAGGGGCTGATGCGGGCGAAGTGCGCCAAGTTGACGAAAGTCATGCGGGGGACGGGTTTTTCGAGAGCCTTGTAGGAACCACCCTCGGGCCGATCCAACACGCCTATGATCTTGGCCTCAACTTGGGCCCCGATCGCCCGCTCTACATGATGTACACCAGCGGCACGACCGGGCGGCCCAAGGGCTGCCTCCAGGCCGGGAGCGCGGTCGCCGCGTCGGCGCTCGGCTTCGCGCAGCACCGGCGTTTCACCCACGAGGAGGTGCTGCTCTCGGTCAACCCGCTGTTCCATGTCGTGGGAATGCAGCAGGTCGCCGCGATGCTCGCCTGCGGGGGGACCAGCGTCTTCGCGGGCCGCGACGACGACAATGCCGCGATCCTCGAGCTCCTCCACCGCGAGGGCTGCACCACCACCAGCGCCTTCCCGACGATCTGTTTCCCGTGGCAGGTGATGAACCCGGTGCGCGATGGGCGGATGCCGCTCACCAACTACACCGGCGGGGCAGGCATGGGCCGCCCGCAGATGTACGAATTCATCGAGAGGGACTGGGACGCGCGCGTCGTCGGCGGCTACGGCCAAACCGAGATCTGCGGCTTTGCGACCTTCATCGACTACCCCGACATGCTCGAGGCCCCGCGCTCGATCGGCTGGACGCTGCCGCACGTGACGATGACTGTGCTCGACGCGCAAGGCAACCACCTCCCCCCCGGCGAGGAAGGCGAGCTGTGCCTGCGCGGCCCCTCGGTGATGCTCGGCTACTGGCGCAACCCGGAAGCGAGCGAGGCCGCGCTCGGCCATGGCTGGCTGCGCACCGGCGACCTCGGCACGATGGACGAGCGCGGGCGCGGCTACCTGCTCGGCCGCGCCAAGGAGCTCATCAAGACCGGCGGCGAGAACGTCTACCCGGCCGAAGTCGATGCGATCTTCGCCGCCATGCCCGAGGTCGCCGACGCGGGCTGCTGCGGGGTGCCGGACAGGCAGTGGGGCGAGGCGGTCAAGGCCTTCGTGGTGCTGAAGCCCGGCCACACGCTGACCCGCGAGGACATCACCGCGCGCTTCAAGGGCCGGATCGCGGGCTACAAGCGCCCGCGCTACATCGAGTTCGTCGACCAGCTCCCGCGCGACCCGATCGGCAAGCTCTTGCGCCGCGAGCTGTCCGCCCGGCCGGTGACGCCCGAACAGGCAGCATAGCACGACCAGGCGGACAAAGCGGACAAAGCGGACACCCTGTCCGGTTCGCGCGCTTCCAAATTCACTCTCAACCTCAACGCGTTAATTGCAGATCGCGAAACCGGACGGACACGGGGTGCGGCGCGAAAGCTGCGGATCGAGCGGCCTTGCGGGCCGCGGACCAGACGATGCGAAAGAGCCGGCGAAGAGGCTAGCGCCGGGAGGAGATGTAGGAAACCTCCGCCCGCCCTCAGTCCGCCAGCGCCTCCACCCGCACGCTCTGCCCGCGCAGGAACAGCGGGCCGAAGGCGGTGAGGAAGGCGACGTCGCCGCTGTCGCGCCCGATGCCGATCTTCGCCATCTCGGCCTCCCGCGCCATCCCGGTCGCATCGACGAGGTGCCATTCGCCGCCGAGGAACACTTCCGCGACCGCATGGAAATCGGGCGGCTTCACCCCCGGCGCATAGACGCTCGCATAACGCGCCGGGATCTCGCCCGCCCGCGCGAGGGTGATGAGGAGGTGCGCATAGTCGCGGCACACGCCCTTGCCCGAATGGAAGGTATCGACCGCCGTTGTCTCGAAATTGCTCGACCCGGGCGTGTAGGTAAGGTGCCCCGCCACCCAGTCGCGCATCGCGGCGAGCTTCGCGCCGCCCTCGAGCTGGCCGAAGCGCTCGTTCACGAAGTCGGTGAACTGGTGCGAGGGGCAGTAGCGCGAGGGCAGGAGATACTGCACCGTCTCCCCCGGCAGGCGGTGCGGCGGCAGCGCGGGAAGCGTGGCGACGTCGCGCAGGATCCGCTCGATGCTGACGACCGCGCGGTAGTCGACCTTGAGCTCGCCCTCCTTCCGCAGCCAGATGCGCTCGCCGATCATGTCCTGTGCGGGCACGCGGGCGAAGTGCTGGCAGGGCGAGAGCTGGAGATGCGCCTCCTCGATCCGCTGCTCGGGGATCGCGGCGGCCTCGATCTGGAGCAGGAGGTCGCAAACGCGCGAGAGGGCGTAGTCGAGATGGACGTCGATCCGGAGGCGCAAGGCGGTGGTCCCGTTGGCGTGAGGTCGTGCGAGAGGGTCGCGGGCGGCAGGGGCGATACTCCGCGTGGCACGGCTTTGTTTCGAAAGCAGCGCGGCCCTAGTGCGCGCAACCCCCGAAGGCCACAGGCAATGCTCAGCCCGCCTTTGTCTCGAGCGCCTTGCGCCCCTCCTCCTCGCGCTGGAATGCCCGCTGGTAGGCGGGGCGCGCGGTGAGGCGCTCGCGATAGGCCTTGAGGCTGTCGGGCACGCCCTCGTCGAGCCCGACGCTCTCCGACAGGATCAGCGCGTAGCCGACGCAGATGTCGGCGACGGTGAAGCGCTCGCCGCACAGATAATCGCGGCCCCTCAGTCGCTCCTCGACCTTGAGGAGGCGCTTCCAATACCACTTGGCATAGGCGTGTCCGGCCTCGCCCAGCCCCTTGTCCTTCTCGAACAGGACGAAGCGCATATAGACGGTCTGGGGGAAGGTGATCGTCGCGTCGGCGTGGTAGGTGAAGTCGCAATACTCGGCGTAGTCCGCCTCGCCCGGCGCGATGACGAGGGGCGAGGGGCCGTCCTTGCTGGCGAAGTAATGCGCGATGGCGCAGCTCTCGGTCATGCGGCTGTCGCCGTCGATCAGCAGGGGGACGGTGCCCAGCGGATTGATCGCGAGGTATTCGGGCGCGAGATAGCGCGGGGGGAAGGGCAGCACCCTCAGGTCGATGTCGACACCGGCTTCCTCGGCCGCCCAGGTCGCGCGCAGGCCGCGCGAGCGGGCGCAGGTGTAGAGAACGGGCTTGGTCATGGTTGGCGGACTTAGTGCCCCTCGCCCGCGCCGACACCCAGCACTTTATGCAGGACGAAGACGATCACGCCGCCGATGACAAGGCCGACCGCCGCCGACAGCGCCGTCGCGGTCAGCCAGCCGAGCACCCCGCCCGCCACCTCGTGCACCGCGTGCTCGGCGGCATGGATCGGGCCGTAGAGCCCGTCCCAGCCGAGCTTGTGGAGGCTGTCGACGACGATGTGCCCGCCGACCCACAGCATCGCCACCGTGCCGACGATCGAGAGCGTCACCAGCAGCTTGGGCACGAAACGCAGCAGGAAGCGCCCGAAGGCCTGCGCCCCCTTGCTCGCCTGCTTGGTCAGGTGGAGCCCGATGTCGTCGAGCTTCACGATCAGGCCGACCACGCCATAGACGCCGACGGTCACCGCCACCGCGACCAGCGCGAGCACCGCGCCGCGCATCACCAGCGACTCGTCGGCGACCTCGTTCAAGGCGATCGCCATGATCTCGGCGGAAAGGATGAAGTCGGTGCGGATCGCCCCGCCGACGCGCTCGTTCTCGAAGGCGACCGGATCGGTGATCTCATCCTCGAGCGTCGCGCCGTGCTTGGCCGCGCCGAGCTTCTCGAGCACCTTCTCGGCGCCCTCGTAGGCGAGGAAGGAGCCACCGAGGAGCAGCAGCCAGACGATCGCCTGGGGCAGGAACTCGGAAAGCAGCAGCGCGCCGGGCAGGAGGAAGACGAGCTTGTTCCGCAAGGAGCCCTTGGTGATCTTCCAGATGATCGGCAGCTCGCGCGCCGGGGATAGGCCGGTGACGTAGGAGGGGGTTACGGCGGCATCGTCGATCACCACCCCGGCGGTCTTGGTCCCGGCCCGGCCCGCGGCCACCGCCACGTCGTCGATCGAGGCCGAGGCGGCCTTGGCGATCACCGAAATATCGTCGAGCAGCGCGACCAGACCTGACGGCACGTTCCATTCCCCCTTTGCGATTCGAGCAGGTAAAGCGCTCGCCTGCCCGTCCGGTTCCCTGGCGACAAGACTTGCAATTGCCCCGCGATGCTGTAAGGGGCCGCGCTTCGCTTGGGATGCGCCCTTGCGGATATGTGAAGAAAGCCGGAGGGGCCCCGAGCGCGGAACGCGCGAGGATCAGCCAGCGATCGGCATGGTAGTGAAAGGACGCAAGATGGCGCTCTACGAGCACGTCTTTCTTGCGCGTCAGGACCTGAGCCAGGCTCAGGTCGACGCGCTGGCGGCGCAAGCCACCGAAATCGTCGAGGCCGGCAACGGCAAGGTCACCAAGACCGAGACCTGGGGCCTCAAGTCGCTCGCCTACAAGATCGAGCGCAACCGCAAGGCGCACTTCGTGCTGCTCAACATCGACGCCCCCGGCTCGGTGGTCGCCGAGCTCGAGCGCCAGACCCGCATCAACGAAGACATCATCCGCTACATGACCATCCGCGTGGACGCCCACGAGGAAGGCCCCTCCGTGATGATGCGCAAGAACGAACGCGAGCGCAAGCGCCGCGAAACCCGTGAGGAGCGCGACTGATGGCCCGTCCGTTTTTCCGCCGCCGCAAGTCCTGCCCCTTCGCGGCCAAGGACGCCCCCAAGATCGACTACAAGGACGTGCGCCTGCTCCAGGGCTTCATGTCCGAGCGTGGCAAGATCGTGCCCTCGCGCATCACCGCCGTCTCGGCGAAGAAGCAGCGTGAGCTGGCCCAGGCGATCAAGCGCGCCCGCCAGATCGGCCTGCTGCCGTTCATCGTGAAGTAAGAGGAGAACGGGACATGGACATCATTCTCCTCGAGCGCATCGAGAAGCTCGGTTCGATCGGCGACGTCGTCTCCGTGAAGGACGGCTATGCGCGCAACTTCCTGCTGCCGCAGAAGAAGGCGCTGCGCGCCAACGACGCCAACCGCAAGGTCTTCGAGGCCAACCGCGAGCGGCTCGAGAAGGAAAACGCCGAGCGTCGCACCGCCGCCGAAGCCCAGGGCGAGAAGGTCGCGGGGGCCGAGGTCGTGCTGATCCGCGCCGCCTCGAACGCCGGCCAGCTCTACGGCTCGGTCAGCGTGCGCGACATCGTCGCCGGGCTCGCCGAACAGGGCCACGCGGTCGACAAGCGCATGGTCATCCTCGGCGCGCCGATCAAGACCATCGGCATGCATGACGTGACCATCGCCCTCCACCCGGAAGTGCGCGTCACGGTCAAGGCCAACGTCGCCCGCTCGGACGACGAGGCCAAGCTGCAGAGCGAAGGCGTCGACGTGCTCGCGCAGATGTTCGAGGACGAACAGCGCGAGATCGAGGAACAGGCCGAGGCGACCCGCATCGACACCAGCCTCGAGCCCGGCGAGATTCCGGCCGAGCTGCTCGAGGGCGGCGAGGACGCCTGATCCTTCGGCCTCACGGCCACATGAACACGCGGGAGGGCGCGGGGATCGGAACAGGTCCCCGCGCCCTTCTTGTAAACGGCCCTCGCGCGGGCCAAGGTGCCGCCACACAACGATAACAAGAAAGGAGCAGAGACAACTGCCATGATCGACATTTCCAGCATCCTCGCCGAGCTCCGGCAGCACTACGACGAGGCGGTGCGCACCCTGCGCGAGGACGTGATCGCCTTCGGGCGCGACGGCACGGTTCCTCCCCCGGCCCGCCGCGCCGACGGCTCCTATGCCTATCCGCAGATCACCCTGCGCTACAACGGCATCGGCACCCCGCGCGACCGCTCGCGCGCCTTCGGGCGGCTCGAGGGCCCAGGCACCTACGTCACCACCATCACCCGCCCGGATCTCTTCGCGCGCTACCTCACCGAACAGCTCGAACTGATCGCCGGCGCCTATGATGTCGACATCACCGTCAGCCGCTCGCGCCAGGAGATCCCCTTCCCCTACGTGCTCGACGGCGAGGCCGGGGCGGCGATGGTCGGGATCTCGCCGCAGGACATCGCCTGCCACTTCCCCTCGACCGACCTTGCGCTCATCGGCGACGAGCTCGCCGACGGGATCGACATCGACGGCACATCGGACATCCCGCTGTCGCTGTTCGACGGCCTTCGCACCGACTACTCGCTCGCCCGCCTCAAGCATTACACCGGGAGCGAGGTCAGCGACTTCCAGGACTACATCCTCTTCACCAACTACCACCGCTACGTCGACGAGTTCGTCAACTGGGGCGCGCAGCAGATCGGCAAGGACGGCTTCGTCGCGCTGACGGGCGCCGCCGGGCTCGACATCCGCGAGCCGACGCCGCACGCGCAGGGGCAATTGAACGACACCGCCTGGCGCCGCCACCAGATGCCCGCCTACCACCTGATCCGCGCGGACGGCTCGGGGATCACCCTCGTCAACATCGGCGTCGGCCCGTCGAACGCCAAGACGATCTGCGACCACCTCGCGGTGCTGCGCCCCCATGCCTGGCTGATGATCGGCCACTGCGGCGGCCTGCGCTCGACCCAGAAGATCGGCGACTTCGTGCTCGCCCACGCCTATCTGCGCGACGATCACGTGCTCGATCCTGTCCTCCCCCCGGAGGTGCCGATCCCGCCCATCGCCGAGGTCCAGCAGGCGATGGCCGCCGCGGCGGAGGAGGTCGCGGGCGTGCAGGGCGCGAACCTCAAGCAGCGGATGCGGACCGGCACGGTCGTCACCACCGACGACCGCAACTGGGAGCTGCGCTACTCCTCGAGCGCCAAGCGCTTTTCGCAGAGCCGCGCCATCGCGATCGACATGGAGAGCGCGACCATCGCGACGCAGGGCTACCGCTTCCGGGTGCCCTACGGCACGCTGCTGTGCGTCTCGGACAAGCCGCTCCACGGCGAGATCAAGCTGCCGGGGCAGGCCAACAAGTTCTACGAGGAAGCGATTGCCGCGCACCTCCAGATCGGCCTCGTCGCCTGCGCGATGCTGCGGGACGAGGGCGACCGGCTGCACTCGCGGAAACTGCGCGCCTTCAACGAGCCGCCGTTCAGATGAACGGCGGTGGCAACGAGCCGCCGTTCCGGTGAGCCTCTCGCGCTCCATCGCAGGCCGGGTTGCGATCGTCACCGGGGCGGCGAGCGGCATGGGCCGGGCGACCGCGCACCTGTTCGCGGCAGAAGGCGCGGCAGTGGCGGTCACCGACCTCGACCTCGCGGCTTGCGAGGCGGTGGCGGCGGAATGCGGGAATGGGGCGCGGGCTTATGCGCTCGACGTCTCGGACGGCGACGCCGTCGCCCGCACCGTCGCGCGGATCGCGGCGGACTTCGGGCGGATCGACATGCTCGTGAACAACGCCGGGGTCTCGAGCTTCTGCGGCCTCGACGATCCCGCCTACGAGGAGGTCTGGCACCGCGCGCTCGGCGTGATGCTCACATCCCACCAGCGCGTGGTGCGCGCCGCCCTGCCCTTCCTGCGGCGGAGCGACGCCGCGCGGATCGTCAACATCGCCTCCACCGAGGGGCTCGGCGCGACCCCCGGCGACACGCCTTACGTGGCGGCCAAGACCGGGGTGATCGGCCTGACGCGCGGCCTCGCGGTCGATCTCGGGCCGGAGGGGATCACGGTCAACTGCATCTGCCCCGGCCCGATCCGCACCGCGATGACCGACGCCGTCGCCGAGGAGCACAAGACGCTCTTCGCCAAGCGCCGCACCGCGCTCCGTCGCTACGGCGAGCCCGAGGAGGTCGCGCACATCACGCTCTCGCTGGTGCTCCCCGCGGCAAGCTACATCACCGGCGCGGCGATCCCGGTCGACGGCGGGCTGACGGCGCGCAACGCCTGAACCGCCTCACGCGAGACCCAGCAGCGCGAGGCTGTCCTCCCACAGCTTCGCTGCCGCGGCATCGTCGCGCGCCAGCGTGGAGGGCTCGATGGCGACGAGATTCGGCTTGCGCACCGACCAGTAGGTGCCGCGCTCTTCGGCATAGACGGGCGCGGTCGCGAGGTCGGCGAGGAACCCTCCGGAGAGCGGCACCGTGCTCGACCGGTCGCGCGCCATGGTGCGCGGCAGGATGATGCTGACCAGCGCCGCGATGATCGGGTGGTTCGCGCGGCCGAGGCCGGTCCAGGGCACGTAGCCGGGATCGAAGGCCATCACCGACAGGTCCGGCCGCAGCCGGGCGAGATGCCGGGCGATCATGATGCAAGCGAGCTTCGAGGAGGAATAGGCCCGGAACGCCTGCTTGCGGGGGGCTCGGGGGAGGGTCGGGTCGGTGTCGGGGTAGGCCAGGCGCCGCGCGTCGGCATGGTCGGGCGGGGTGACGGGGGTCTTCTCCGCCGGATCGTGGGTCCCGCTCCCGGTGAGGACCACCCGCGTGCCCGGCGCGAGGTCGCCGAGCAGGCGGTGGAGCAGGCGCACATGGGCGAGGTGGTTGACGAAGAAGGTCTTCTCGATCCCGTTCGCCATCCGCTCGGGCGCGGCGAGCTGGAGCCCGGCGTTGAGCACCAGCGCATCGACCGGAGCGCCTCGCCTGACGGCTTCGGCGAAGGCGTCGATCGAGGCGAGGTCTTCCAGATCGAGCCGCACGAAGCGCGTCGTCGCGTTGTCCGCGCCGCGCCCGCGCGCGCCGATCGTGAGGCTGTGCCCCGCCGCGGCCATGCGCCGCGCCGCCTCCTGTCCGAAGCCCGAGGTTCCGCCGGTCATCACGATGTGCATGGCCTTGCCCTTTTCTGTTTGGTCAACCAACCAAATAATCGGATCGCGCGGGTTCGCAAGGGGTCCGGCAGCAAAAAAGCTAGGCGAGGGAGCTGCGCACCAGTCCGGCGAAGCGCGCGAGGGCGGCTTCCATCGGGAAGCCCGGGCGCGAGAGCCACGAGAGCATCAGGCCCTCGAAGGCGGCCTTGATCATCCGCGCGGCGACGCGGTCCTCCTCGCCCGGCTCGGCGCGGCCGGCGTGGCGGGCGAGCACGCGCCCGAGCCGCTCGGCGATCGCCGCGTCGCCCCCGGCAAGCCGCGCCGCGAGCGCGGGCTCGTTGATCGCCCGCACCGCGAGCGCGAAGCGCAGCGCGAAGAGCGGTCGGTGGTCGTGGAGCGCCGCGTGGGCGAAGGCGGTGTAGGCGTCGAACAGCCGCTCGGGCGGGTTGTCCGCGATCAGCGCGTCGAGCGCGGCGACATATTCCTCCCCCGCCCGCTCGACCGCGGCGAAGAGCAGCTCGTCTTTGCTCGCGAAGTGGTAGTGGAGCAGCCCCGCGGTCACCCCGGCCTCCTGCGCGATCGCCTTGACGTTGGCCTCGCCGAGCCCGGCGCGCGCGACCACCGCCAGCGCCGCGTCGATGAGGCGGGTGCGGGTGTCGGCGGAGCGCGGCGTGGAAGCGGAGGCGGCCATCCCCCGGCCTTTAGCGCACCCCCGCCCGCTTGGCCATGTCAGCCGCGTCCCTTGGTCTTGGTCGACCCGCCCTTCGCCGTGGCCGCGATGAAGTCGATGATCTGCCCGGCGATGTCCTTGCCGGTCGCGCTCTCGATTCCCTCGAGCCCGGGGGAGGAGTTGACCTCCATGATGACCGGGCCGTGATTGGAGCGCAGCAGGTCGACCCCGCACACGTTCAGCCCCATGCGCTTCGCCGCCCGCACCGCGGTCGAGCGTTCCTCGGGGGTGATCTTGATGACCTCGGCGCTGCCGCCGCGGTGGAGGTTCGAGCGGAACTCGTCCGGCGCGCCCGAGCGCTTCATCGCCGCGACTGCCTTGCCGCCGATCACCAGCACCCGGATGTCCTCGCCGCCCGCCTCCTTGATGAACTCCTGCACGAGGATGTTGACGTTGGCGCCGCGGAACGCCTCGATCACCGACTTGGCGCTCGACATGGTCTCGGCGAGCACCACGCCGATCCCCTGCGTCCCCTCGAGCAGCTTGATGACCACCGGCGGGCCCTTGACCGCGCGGATGATCTCCTCGGCCTGCTTGGGGTCGTTGGCATAGGCGGTGAGCGGCAGGCCGAGGCCATGTTTCGCGAGGATCTGGAGCGAGCGCAGCTTGTCGCGGCTGCGCCCGATCGCGACGCTCTCGTTCAGCGACCAGATCCCGCTCATCTCGAACTGGCGGAGGATCGCGAGGCCGTAATTGGTGATCGAGGCGCCGATGCGCGGGATCACCGCGTCATAGGCGGCAATCGGCGCGCCGTTGTAGAACACCTGCGGCCGGTGGCTCGCGATGTGGACGGTGCAGCGCAGCGTGTTGAGGATGTCGAGCGTGTGCCCCCGTGCTTCGGCGGCCTCCTTCAGCCTCCGGTGCGAATAGAGGTTGGCGTTGCGCGCCAGCATCGCGATTTTCATTGAGACCCTTTCAAGACCGGCCCGGACCCTTGTTTGGCGCGCTTTCCGAACCGCCGGGATGACCCCGGCTGGAAAGCGCACTACCGGCGGACGCGCCCCTTATGCGCTATCGCAGGTGATTGCAGCCAGGAATGGCCGCTATCCACCACCATCCGCCGCCGGAGCGCGGTGCGCCCGATCAGCATCGGGAACTGCATCTGGGATCGGTCCGCCAGGCTGATTTCCGCCCGGAAGGTAAGGCTACCGATCCTTAGCGGCGTCTTTATGACAAAGCGCGTCTGCGCCTCGCCGTTCGAGGAGGTGATGCCGCGCACGTCGACGTGCACCGCCTCGCAGAAATGCCGCTCCCCGTCCCAGTCGACCGCGAAGCGCACGAAGCGCTCCCCGTCCCTCAGGAAGTCCTCGACCACCCGCGCATGGAGCGAGGAGGTGCGCGCGCCGGTGTCGATCTTGGCGGGGATGCCGAAAAGGCCGAGGTCGGGCAGGCTGACGAGCTCGCGCCAGCCGACCAGCATCGGTTCGCGCGGCGCCCTCAAGGCAGGATCGCCATCCCGTCCCCGCCCTCGCCGGCCCTGAGGCGGCGGGTCACGGTGCCGCGCGCATAATCGACCTCGGCGACGGTGTCGCTGCCGGTCTCGGCGACGTAGATGCGCGCCCCGTCCTTCGACCACAGGATCGTCACCTGCTGGCGCGCGGCGGCCTCGGCGGGGCCGGAGACGGGGATGGTGCGGACCAGCTTCGCGGTGGCCGTGTCGATCACGCCGAGGCTCCCGTCCTGGAGCTCCGAGGTCACCGCGACATCGCCCTGCGGACGCACCGCGATGCGCAGGGGGAAGCGTCCGGTCGCGACCTCCTCGCGGATCGCGAGGGTCATGGGATCGAGCGCGAAGGCCCGGTTCGAGCCGCGCGCGGAGACCCACAGGGTCTGGCCGTCGGGGCTGAGCGCAATCCCCTCGGGCTCGGTCCCGACCGCGGCGGAGCGCAGCGCGCGCGCGTCCCCGACCTCGATCAGCGTGACCGTGCCCGAGCCCATGTCCATCGTCCAGGCGAAGGCCCCGTCGGGGCTGACCGCAAGCATGTGCGAGCCGACCTTGCCGGTCGGGATCTCGGTGAGGTCGGGCTCCCCGCCGAGGGGATAGTCGATCGCGAAGATCGCCCCGCGCCCTTCCGCGGTGACGAAGATCGTGTCGCGCCCCGTGCCCTCGTCCTGCTGCCAGACGATCCCGTGCGGCCGCGCGTTCGCGCCTAGGTCGATGCTCGCGACCTTCTCGAGCGTGTCGACGGCAAAGATGTCGACGCTCGTCCCCCCGTAGCAGGCGAGCGCGACGTGATTGCCGTCGGGCGCGGCGGCGAGCTCGTGCGGGTTGGTGCAGCTCGGCACCCGCAGCCGCTCCTCGCCGGTGGCGAGGTCGATCTTCGACAAGGTGTTGCCGCGCTTGCCCGCGACGAACAGCACCCCCGCCGGAGTTTCAGCCACGGCAGGCGCCCCGGCGGCCAAGACCGCCAGCGCGCCCAGCCCCACAAGGATGCGCCCCCCGCTCGGCATCACCAGCCCGCCTTCTCGCCCTTGTTCTGCTCGTCGAGCCACTTCTTCAAGGGCGCGAAATATTCGAGCATCGGCTTGGCACTCATCTCGCGGGTGCCGGTGAAGGCCTCGAGCGCATCGGGCCACGGCTTGGACGCACCCATCTCGAGCATCTTGCCGAGCTTCGCGCCCACCTCCTTGTTGCCGTAGAACGAGCAGCGGTGGAGCGGCCCCTTCCACCCGGCCTGGTCGCAGGCGGCCTTGTAGAACTGGAACTGGAGGATCCGCGCGAGGAAGTAGCGCGCATAGGGCGTGTTGCCCGGGATGTGGTACTTGCCGCCCGGATCGAAGGCGGTCGCCGGACGCTCGGCGGGCGGGACGATGCCCTGGTAGTCGCGCTTCAGTCCCACCCATGCCGTGTTGTAATCGGCGGGCTTGATCGAGCCGTCGAACACCCCCCAGCGCCACTTGTCGACGAGCAGGCCGAAGGGCAGGAAGGCGACCTTGTCCATCGCCTGGCGCAGCAGCAGCCCGGTGTCCTTGTCGGCGCTGGGCACCTTGTCGCGACCCAGCAGCCCGATCTGGACGAGGTATTCGGGCGTGATCGACAATGCGATGAAATCGCCGATCGCCTCGTGGAAGCCGTCATTCGCGCCGTTGAGGTAGAGGAACGGCTGCTCCTTGTAGGCGCGCTGGTAGTAGTTGTGCCCCAACTCGTGGTGGATGGTGACGAAGTCGTCGGCATTCACCTTGATGCACATCTTGATGCGGATGTCGTCCTTGTTGTCGACATCCCATGCGCTGGCGTGGCAGACGACCTCGCGGTCAGCGGGCTTGGTGAACTGCGAGCGCTGCCAGAAAGTCTCGGGCAGCGGCTTGAAGCCCAACGAGGAGTAGAAGCCCTCGCCGTACTTGACCATGGCGATGGGGTCCTTGCCCTGCGCCGTCAGCAGCTCGCCGATGTCATAGCCGACGTCGCCGGCGCCCGCGGGGGCGACGAGCGGGTAGATATTGCCCCATTCCTGCGCCCACATGTTGCCGAGCAGGTCCGCACGGATCGGGCCGGTGCGCGGCTGGACGGCATCGCCGTACTTCTCGTTCAGCTTGCGGCGCACATAGGTGTGGAGCGCGATGTAGAGCGGCTTGGTCTCCTGCCACAGCCGCTCGGTCATGGCGGTGAATTCCTCGGGCTTCATGTCGTAGCCCGAGCGCCACATCGCGCCGACATCGGCGAAGCCGAGCTCCTCGGCGCCCTCGTTGGCGATGCCGACCAGCTTGGCGTAATCGTCCTTCATCGGCGCGCCGACATTGTCGTGCCAGCTGACCCACATCTCCTTGAGCTCGTCCGGCGTGCGGTCCGGATTGCCCATCTCGGCCTCGATGTCGCTGCCGTTGATCGGCTTGCCGCCAAGGGTCCCCTTGCCCTTGCCGTACTGGCTGTTGAGGCGGGTGGCGATCTCGTTCAATTCGGTCGCCGCGCCCGGCGTGGTGGGCGCGGGCAGGACGAGGCCGTTGCGCATGATGTCGAGCTTGCGCTTCAGTTCTGCCGAAAGGCCCGGGATCGCGGCATAGCGCGCCGAGAGCAGCGCGTAACGCACGCTCTTCTCGGTGCCGACCGCGTTGATCCGCGCGGCCATCGCATCGGTGTCCTCGGTGATGTAGGTGCTGTTGACCCAGTTCACCTGGGAGGCCTCGACCGTGTAGTCGTAGAAGTCCTTCTCCGCCGCCGCGACGAACTGCGCCGCGCCCTCGGGGGTGAGCGGATAGGGCAGGTCGGCGGCCGCCTGGCTGGCGGGAGCGGCGGTCTCGGCAGCGGCAGGCGCGGCGATGGCGATGGCGGGGGCGATGGCGAGCGCGGCAGCGGCGCCGTGCAGCAGGAAGGCGTTTTTCATGGATGCGGATTCCCGTCCGTCAGAGGAGCAATGGCGCGAGGTTTGAACGCTCGCGCGCGGGGAATCAACCCGGCCCCGCTCAACCCGCCAGGAAGGCCGCGATCGCCTCGCCGAGATCGGGTTTGGTGACGCTGTTCATGTGGGTGCCTGGCACTTCGATATAGTGCGCATCGGGGAGCAGCGCGGCGAGCTCCTCGGCCGAGCCGTTGTCGTGGTCCTCGGCGCCGCAGATCACCGCGGTCGGCATGGTGATGTTGGCGAGCATCGCGAGGTCGAAATCGTCCATCGCACCCAGCAGCAGCCGCGCCGCCACCCGGTCGACGCCTTGCGACTTCAGGAAGGTGCGCGCGGTGTAGGCGGGGTCGCCGGGACGGATCGTGTCGAACTCGTCGATCACCCGCTTGAAGTGGTCCGCGCGGCGCGCCCAGTGGGCGAGCCCCGCAACCCCCATCCCGCAGATCGCGAGGCGCCGCGGCTCGAGCACGCCATGCGCGACCGCATGGATGGCGGTCCGCGCGCCCAGCGAGAAGCCGACGAGGTCGAACTCCCCCGGCGCAAGGTCGAGGTGCGCGGCGAGCGCCGCGACATCGCGGACCAGCACGCGCGGCGGATAGGCTTCGGGATCGCGCGGCGCGGCGCTTTGCCCGTGCACCCGGAAGTCGAGCATGATCGCCCGGAAGCCCGCCGCCGCGAGCCGCTCGCCGTGGCCCCACTTGATCCAGTTCATCTCGGCCGAGGAGAACAGCCCGTGGAGCAGGATCACCGGCGTTCCCTCACCTGCGACATGGAAGGCGAGGTCGGTGCCGTCGAAGCTGGCAAAATGGTCGGTGTGGTGCGTCATGCGGGCCTGCTAGCGCGGCTTGCGGCGCCCGGCCAGTGTCACCGCGCGCTTGAGAGTATTAAGCAGGCTTATTATATGGAGGCGTATGATTATCGCCACCGGATACCGACTCGCCGACAACTCGCGCCAGCTGCGCCGCCTCTTCGACGAGCGCGTGCGCGGGCTCGGCCTCACCGGCCAGCAGGCGCGGCTGCTGCTCTCGCTCGACCGTCACCCGAACGAGAACCAGGCCTTCTATGCCGAGCGGCTCGAGATCGAACCGATCACGCTGACCCGCATCGTCGACCGGCTCGAGGACGCAGGCTGGATCGAACGCCAGCCCGACCCCGCCGACCGGCGCGCGCGCATCCTCCATCTCACCGACAAGAGCCGCGGCATCGTCGAGCGGCTCAATGCCAGCGTCGAGGCTCTGTTCGAGGAAATGCTGGGGGGCTTCGACGCGGCCGAGCGCGCTCTCTTCGCGGAGCTGCTCGACCGGATCGCCGCCAACATTCTTGCCGCGCGCCAGCCGGAGGTGGTCCATGGCTGACGCCGATCCCCGCCGCAGCGCCGATCCGGGTACCGCCACACCGCTTGCCTCGCCCGAGGCCGAGGCGGCCGTCACCCGCCGCCCATGGCTCCGCTGGGGGCTGATGCTGGTCGTCCCGCTGGCGCTGGCGCTCGCCGCCCTCCTCTACTGGCAGAGCCTCGCGGGCAAGGTCTCGACCGACAATGCCTATCTCAAGCAGGACATGGTCTCGGTCAGCGCCGAGGTCGGCGGGCCGATCGTCGAGGTGCTGGTCAAGGACGGCACCGAGGTGCAGGCGGGCCAGCTCTTGTTCCGCATCGATCCCGAGCCTTTCCGCCTCCAGATCGGCGAGGCCAATGCCGCGATCGCCAGCGCGCAGGCCAACGTCATCGCTCTCAGGAACGCGCCCGAACTGACCGGCACCGACATCGAGGCCGCCCGCAGCGACGTCGCCTTCGCCGAGGCGCGCTTCGAGCGGGTGCGGGCGCTGCGCGAGAAGGGCTTCTCGACGAAGGCCGACTACGAGGCCGCCGAGCAGCAGGTCGTGCAGGCCCGCGAGGCGGTGCGCCAGGCCGAGGACCGCCAGCGCGAGGCGCGCGCGCGGCTCGCCACCGGTCCCGCGGTGCCCGGCGTCAACCCGCAGGTCGCCGCCGCCGAGGCGCGCCGCGCCACCGCCCAGCTCTCGCTGCGCCGCACCGAGGTGCGCGCCCCCGCAGCCGGGCGCATCGCCCAGGCCGACCGCCTCCAGGTCGGCCAGCAGGCCGTGCCCAACCTGCCGGTGCTCACGCTGGTCCGCGAGAACTCGACCTATGTCGAGGCGAACTTCAAGGAGACCGACCTTGCCGACATGGCGGTCGGCCAGCGCGCCGAAATCCGCTTCGATGCCTATCCCGACCTCGTCCTGAAGGGCCGGGTCGCCTCGATCGGCGCGGGCACCGGCGCGGAGTTCTCGGTGCTCCCGGCGCAGAACGCGACCGGCAACTGGGTCAAGGTCACCCAGCGCGTGCCGGTGCGGATCGCGATCCTCGGCCAGAGCCCGCGGCGCCTGATCGCAGGGCTCTCGAGCGAGGTCACCGTCTTCACCGGCAAGCGCTGACATGGCGAGCACGCCCGCACCCGCCCCGGCTGCCGCGCCGCCCGCCGCCGGGGCGGGTGCGGGAGCCGGAGCCGGAGCGCCGCCGGGCGACGTGCCGCAGCTCGCCTCGCGCAACTACCCGCTGATGATCGTCGGCGCGATGGCCGCCTCGCTGCTCCAGATCCTCGACACCACCATCGCGAATGTCGCCCTGCCGCATATGCAGTCCTCGCTCGGCGCGACGGTCGACACGATCACCTGGGTCCTGACCAGCTACATCATCGCCTCGGCGGTCGCGCTGCCGCTTACCGGCTGGCTCTCCGACCGGATCGGCGGGCGCCGCCTGTTCATCGGCTCGGTGGCGGGCTTCATCCTCGCCTCGATGATGTGCGGCCTCGCGCAGAACCTCGAGGAAATGGTCGCCTTCCGCGCCCTTCAGGGCGTCGCGGGCGCCTTCATCGCGCCCTTGAGCCAGTCCTTCATGCTCGACGCCACCCGCCCCAGCCGCCACCCGCAGGTCATGGCGATCTGGGGCATGGGGATCATGATCGGCCCGATTCTCGGTCCGATCCTCGGCGGCTGGCTGACCGAGACCGCGAACTGGCGCTGGGTGTTCTACGTGAACCTGCCCGTCGGGATCGCCGCGCTGGTGCTGCTTGTCACCTGCCTGCCGCACCGCCCCTTGCGTCGGCGGAGCTTCGACCTCCTCGGCTTCACGCTGCTGGCGCTCGCGCTCGCCGCCTTCCAGCTGCTGCTCGACCGCGGCGCGCAGGAGGACTGGCTCGCCTCGGCCGAGATCTGGATCTACCTCCTCGTCACCCTTTCCGCGACCTGGATGGTGGTGGTCCACTTCGCCACCGCCCGCGAGCCGATGTTCGAGCGCGCGCTCTTCGCCGACCGCAACTTCACGATCTCGCTCACCTTCATGGTGGTGATCGGGATCGTTATGTTCGCGGTGATGTCGCTGCTGCCGCCGATGCTCCAGAACCTGTTCGGCTACGGGGTGATCGACACCGGCATGGTGCTGATGCCGCGCGGGGTGGGCATTCTGGTGTCGATGCAGCTCTCGGGCCTGCTGATCCGGCGCGGCGTCGACGCGCGCCCGGTGGTGGCGAGCGGCTTCGTGATCTGCGCCGCCTCGCTGTGGCAAATGGCGCACTGGTCGCTTGCGGTCGACGAGTTCCACGTGATCGTCAGCGGCCTGTTGCAGGGCCTCGGCATGGGGCTCGTCTTCATCCCGCTCCAGGTGAGCGCCTTCGCGACGCTGAACCCGCGGCTGCGCACCGACGGGTCGA
The DNA here is from genome assembly GCF_046452355.1 of Erythrobacter sp. NE805. NCBI lineage: Bacteria > Pseudomonadati > Pseudomonadota > Alphaproteobacteria > Sphingomonadales > Erythrobacteraceae > Erythrobacter > Erythrobacter sp. NE805. Next base: position 530,778 of record NZ_JBKFDI010000002.1, read on the forward strand.
GCCTCCTCAACCTGTTCCGCTCGCTGGGCGCTTCGGCGGGCATTTCGCTGATGACCGTGCTGCTCGCCCGCAACATCCAGACCGCGCACGCCGACCTCGGCGCCAACGTGACGGCGGCGACGGGGAGCATCGTCGACTTCTCGACCGTCGACCGCTTCCAGATCGTCGGCGACGCGGCGATGGTGGCGCTCAATGCCGAGGTCACGCGCCAGGCGGCGATGATCGCCTATATCGACGACTTCTGGCTGATGATGTGGATCACGCTGGCCGCCGCGCCCTTCGCCTTCCTGATGCGCAAGAACAAGGGGCCGGCCGGGCCTGTCACCCTGTCGGAGTAGCCTGCCTCAGCGGAAGAAGCACTGGGTGCCGGCGTAGAGCATCTCCACCACGTCGCCCTCGACGAAGCCGCCGATCGCCTTGCCGAGCGCGAATTCCTCGCCGAGCGTGCTGTCCTCGACCGTGGCGAAGCCCGGCGCGGCCTCGACGACGCTGCGGGCGCTGCCGAGCTGGACGCTGCCGGCGAGCTTCACCGTCCCGCTCGCCGCGGCGTCGCCGTCCTGCGGGGCGTGCCAGTTCCAGCCGACGAGGCGGCCCTGCTGGAAATGCGCGGTGAGCCCACCCCCATAGTCGGTGAAGGTGATCGGCCCCGCGCCGCACTCGGCATTCTCGCCGCTGCGCAGCATCGGCCCGAGCGCCCGCGCGAGCGCCGCCTCGACCTCGGTCTGCCCGGCGGCGAAGTAGAAGGCCTCGCTCCCCGCGACGAGCCCCTCCCCGCGCAGCTCGACCGCGTTCGCGGCGAGCGGTGCCTGCGCGGCCTTGCCCTCGAGCTTCTCGGCCGGACTCGGCACCCCGCCGCTGTCGCAGCCGGCGAGGACCAGCGCGGGGGCGAGCGCGAGCAGAACGAGCCGCAAGCGCCTCAGCCCTTCTTGAGGTGGCGGCGGCCGAGCAGTTCGGCGATCTGCACCGCGTTCAATGCCGCGCCCTTGCGCAGGTTGTCCGAGACCACCCACATGGTGAGGCCGTTCTCGACCGTCGGATCCTCGCGCACGCGGCTGACGAAGGTCGCCGCATCGCCGACGCATTCGATCGGGGTGACGTATCCACCGTCCTCGCGCTTGTCGATCAGCATGACGCCCGGCGCCTCGCGCAGGATGTCCATCGCTTGGCTCGCGCTGATCTCGTCCTCGAACTCGATGTTGACCGCCTCGGAGTGGCCGACGAACACCGGCACACGCACGCAGGTCGCGGTGAGCTTGATCTTGGGGTCGAGGATCTTCTTGGTTTCGACCACCATCTTCCACTCTTCCTTGGTCGAGCCGTCGTCGAGGAAGCTGTCGATGTGCGGGATGACGTTGAAGGCGATCTGCTTGGTGAACTTGGCGGGTTCCACCGGATCGCCGACGAAGATCGCGCGGCTCTGGGCGAAGAGCTCGTCCATCCCGGCCTTCCCCGCGCCCGAGGTCGACTGGTAGGTGGCGACCACCACCCGCTTGATCTTCGCAAAATCATGGAGCGGCTTCAGCGCCACCACGAGCTGCGCGGTCGAGCAGTTGGGGTTGGCGATGATGTTGCGCGCCGTGTAGCCGTCGATCGCGTCGGGGTTCACCTCGGGCACGACCAGCGGCACGTCGGGGTCCATGCGGTAAAGCGACGAGTTGTCGATCACGATGCACCCGGCCGCAGCGGCCTTGGGGGCATATTCCTTGGCAGGGCCCGAGCCTGCGGCGAAGAGGGCGATGTCCCAGCCGGCGAAGTCGAAATGCTCGATGTTCCTGCACTTGAGCATCCTGCCGGTGTCGCCGAACTCGACCTCGGTCCCGGTCGAGCGCGGCGAGGCGACCGCGGCGACCTCGTCGCACGGAAACTCGCGCTCGGCCAAGACCTGCATCATCTCGCGCCCGACATTGCCGGTCGCGCCGACCACTGCCACCCGGTAACCCACTTGGCATTCTCCTCAGTTTCGCAGCTGCGAAATAGCGACCCTTGCCCGCAGCGCAACCGCTAAGGCGCGGGTCGCAGACCTATTCGGGCGGCGTCACCCCATGGCTCTCGAGGAAGCGGAAGATGCTGTTCCAGACGTGCGGCCCGATCTTCGGCCCCGAGACGCGGTGCGTGTAGCCGGGGTAGAGCATCATCTCGAAGGGCACGTTGTTCTCCTGGAGCACCGAGATCAGCTCCGACGCGTTCTCGAAGATCACGTTGTCGTCGGCCATGCCGTGGATCAGCAGCAGCGGATCGGCGATCTTGGTCGCCTCGGGGATCGCGCTCGCCTTGTCGTATGCCTCCTGCACCTCGCGCGGATCGCCCATGTAACGCTCGGTGTAATGGGTGTCGTAGAGCTCCCACCGCGTCACCGGCGCGCCCGCGATGCCCGCCGCATAAAGCCCGGGGTCGGCTTCGAGCATCTTGAGCGTCATGTAGCCCCCGTAGGACCAGCCGTAGGTCGCGATCTTGCCGGGGTCGACGAAGTCGAGGCTCTTGAGGAACAGCGCCCCGGTCTTCTGGTCGCGCACCTCGACCCCGCCCATCGCGCGGTAGATCGGCTGCTCGAAATCGACGCCGCGGTTGGCCGAGCCGCGGTTGTCGAGCACGAAATAGATATAGCCCCGGTCGACCACCGCCTGCGCGAGCGCCCCGCCCCAGCCCTTGGTGACCATCTGCGGCCCTGGCCCGCCATAGTGGCTGAAGAACACCGGGTAGCGCTTGCCCGGCTTCATCTTCGGCTTGAGCATCATCCAGTGGAGCGGCGTCCCGTCCTCGGCGGCGATGGTGCCGAACTCGGGCACGGCGTGCCCGGCGAGGAAGGGCGCGTAGGCGTGTTCGCCCTCGACCCGGTTCTCCTCGATCCATGCGACGCGCTTGCCGTCGGGCGTGGCGAGGTAGGACTGCGGCGGCTGGTTGGGGTTCGAGCGGCTGACGTAGAGCAGCCGGCCGCTGGCGTCCATCGAGGCGGCGTTGGTGAAGGCGGGATCGGTGAGCAGCTCGGGCTCCCCCGTGCCGTCGAGCCGCGCGCGGTAGATCTGCTGGGTGAGAACGTCCGTGGTCGCCTGATAGGTGAAGGTGCCTGCCGCCTCGTCGACGCCGACGAGCGTCGTCGTGGGCAAGGTGCCGCGGGTAAGCTGCGTCCACTGCCCGTTCGCAAAGCGGTAGAAATGTCCGAAGCCGTCGCGCTCCGACCACCAAAGCAGGCTGCCGTCCCCGAGGAAGCGGTAGTTGTCGGAAAGGTTGATCCAGTAGTCGGGCCGCGCGGCGGTCTCGGTGAAGAGGATGCGCGCGGCGCCGGTCGCGGGATCGACCGCCAGCATGTCGATCTTCGTCTGCGCACGGTCCTGCCGCTGGACGTAGACCGCGCTGCCGTCGGGCGCCCAGTCGACGCGGGCGACGTAGATGTCGGCGTTGAGCCCGAGGTCGACCTTGACCTTGTTCGCGCCGTCAGGGGCGATCACGTAGAGGTCGACCACGGCATTGTCGGTGCCCGCCGCCGGATAGCGCTGGTCGAACACCTTGGTCCCCTTGGCGCCGATCGCGGCGCGGGTGACGACGCCGACGCTCGCCTCGTCGGTGCGCTGGACGACGATGCGCTTGTCGTCCGGGCTCCACCAATAGCCTTGCAGCCGCGCCATTTCCTCCTGCGCGACGAACTCCGCCTCGCCCCACCGGATCGTCTCGGCCTCGCCTTCGGGGGTGATAGGCTTCGCCTCCCCACCCACCGGGCCGACCCACAGCCGTCGGTCGCGCACGAAGGCAACATAGCCGCCCTTGCTCGAGAGGCCGGGGTTCAACTCGGTGCCCTCGGTATCGGTGAGGCGGGTCACCGTCCCGTCGAGCTTCGCGAGGAACAGGTCGCCGTCTAGCGGGACCAGCACCCCGCTGCCGTCGCTCGCCCACTGGTAGGAGATGATCCCCCTGAGGCTGCCGACGCGGGCGCGTTCGCGCTGCATCTTCTCGTCCTCGGAGAGCTCGCGCCCGGTGCCGAGCTTGGCCGAATCCACCAGCATCCGCCACTCGCCGGTCTCGATATCGTAGCCCCACAGGTCGTAGCGCTCGCGCTCCTCAGGGCGGTTGCGCAGCAGCGTGAGGTAGCGCCCGTCTGGCGAGAGCCTCACCTGCCGCGGCGCGGGCCCGTCGAGCGAGGGCGAGGCAAAGACGCGCTCGAAGGTCAGCGTCGGGGCAGCTTCAGGCACGGCGGTCGTCTCCGCCAGCACCGGTGTCATCAGACAGGTCGAGAGACCCAAGGCAACCGCAGCAAGAACCGAACGCATCCAAAGCTCACCTCGTCATTGCGAGCCGCCGCAAGGGCAGCGCACCGATGCTCCTCGCAATGACGCGGGGGCTTGGCAAGTGCCCCAAAGCAAAAGGGCGGCCCCGCGGGACCGCCCTTCGTGATTGGCTGGCTGCGAGGCCTTACGCCTTGGGCGCGTTGACCTTGCGCTCGACGATGCGCGCGCTCTTGCCGGTGCGGCCGCGCAGATAGTAGAGCTTCGCCCGGCGCACGACGCCGCGACGCACCACGGTGATGCTCTCGACGATCGGCGAATAGAGCGGGAAGACGCGCTCGACGCCCTCGCCGAAGCTCATCTTGCGCACGGTGAAGTTCGAACCCATGCCGCGGTTCGAGCGGGCGATCACCACGCCTTCGTAGTTCTGGACGCGCTCGCGGTTGCCTTCCTTGACCTTCACGCCGACGCGCACGGTGTCACCGGCGCGGAATTCGGGGATGTCCTTGGCGAGCTTCGCGATTTCTTCGGCTTCAATCTGCTGGATCAGGTTCACTGGTCCGGTTCCTTCGTTTCATGCTGCGCGCCAGAGGCAGGCTGGACCCGAGCGCCCTCGTGACGCTCCCACAAGTCCGGCCTGCGTGACCGAGTGTCTTCCTCGCTCCTGAGCTTGCGCCAGGCCGCGATCTTCGCATGATCCCCCGATCGCAGCACTTCGGGGATCGTGCGCCCTTCCCATTCCTGAGGTCGGGTGTAGTGCGGATATTCGAGGAGCCCCGTCTCGAAGCTTTCCTCGGTCCCGCTTGAAGGCGCGCCCATTACGCCGGGAAGCAGGCGAATGCAAGCGTCAAGGAGGGTGAGCGCGGCCATCTCGCCGCCCGAGAGCACGATATCGGCGAGGGAGACCTGCTCGATCTCGGGCCGCGCCTCGAACAGGCGCTCGTCGAAGCCCTCGAACCGCCCGCACAGGACGATGACGCCGGGGCCGGCCGCAAGCTCGCGGATGCGCTGTTGGGTAATGGGTTTGCCCCGAGGCGTCATGGCGAGGATCGCGCGTCCGGCCGCCGGAGCGCTATCGAGCGCCCGCGCCAGCACATCGCACTTGAGCACCATCCCCGCCCCGCCGCCCGCAGGCGTATCGTCGACCGTGCGGTGCTTGTCGGTGGCGAAGTCGCGGATCTGCACCGTCTCGCAGGACCACTTGCCCTCCACCAGTGCGCGCCCCGCGAGGGAGTGCCCGAGCGGCCCGGGGAACATTTCCGGGTAAAGCGTGAGGATGGTGGCGGCGAAGGTCATGGTTTGGCCCGTCGCGCCTTCCAGAGCCGCACCACGAACGCGACTGGCAAGGCGACTGCAAGATATGCAATCGGCACAATGGCACCGAAGAACACCAATGCGATGAAGTCAGCGCGGCCCGCGTCGAAGTCGCCTTCCTGCCACCCGTCGGGAATGGGGCGCGGCAAGAGAAGCACGCTTAAAGCTATGCCAAGGGACAGAAGCGGCACGATGGCGACACCCCACCACCAATTGGGGAGCTTGCGAGACGCTGTCAGGGTTCCGGCCAACAGAGACACGAAAGTCGCAAAGCTTGAGGCGATCATGATGTCGATCACCTCAGACATCGGCCTCTCCGCTCCAGCGCACCCCCTCCTTCGCCCGCGTATCGACCGTCAGCTCGAACACATCCGGCCTTGAATAATGCCCATCGGTATCGAGGTTCGCCAGCCCCTCGGCCACTTCGGCAAGATCGAGCTCGGCGAACAGCGTCTCCTCCCCCTCGCCCGCCTGCGCGATCACGCGGGTGTCGGGAGCGGCGATCAGGGAGCCGCCGCGGTTGAGGACGTCGCCGGGGATGGCTTCGAGCAACTCACGCGCCGCGCCATCTCCGCCCACCCGCTCCAGCCCATCGAGCAAGTCGGCCTTCATCTGCACCAGCCCCGCCGCCAGCACAAAGCAGCGGCCCTCCATCGCATAGTGCCGCGAGGCGATCTGGTGGCTTTCGCGCACCGTCGGCCAGGCGGCGATGTGCACATCCTCGCCGAGATTATGCATCGCCGCGCGGGCGAGCGGCATCCAGTGCTCCCAGCAGATCAGCGTGCCGAGGCGGCCCCACTCCGCCTCATGCACCCCTAGCGTCGAACCATCGCCGCGCGCCCAGATCAGGCGCTCGCCGTGGGTCGGCACCAGCTTGCGGTGGTCGAGCACCGGCAGGCCGGGGCGGAAGGTCAACTGGTTGTTGACGAGGCTGCGCCGCACCCGCTCGTGCGCGCCGATGGAGATGATCGCGCCGCTCGAATCGGCCAGTTCCTGCAAGGGCAAGAGCCGCGCGTCACCCGGCACCACCGCCTGTTCGAGCATGATCCGGTGCAGCGCCTTGCTGCCCGGATGATCCCACAGCGCCGCGCCCGGCGCCTCGTCGAGCCACAGGGGATAGCCGCCCAGAACGGTTTCTCCGAAAGCGACTACCCTCGCGCCACTCTCCACCGCCGCGCGGGCGAGCGCCACGGCCTTGTCGATCCCGGCCCCGACATCGAGCGGGATCGGCGCGGCCTGGCAGATGGCGACGATCAAAGAGCGGGTGGGTGCGGCCATTCCCGCCGCTTAGGCGCGTGCGTCAGTCGCCGCAACTGCCGCCATCGCCGCCGCCCGAATCGCAGCTCGCATCGCCCCAGTCGCCCGAGCCGCCGTCCGCGCCCGAGCCGCCATTGTCGGCGGCTGCGAGGCGCAGCGCGTGGAGCGGCTCCCAGCGGGTCCCGGCGAGCACCGAAGTGCCGTGGAGCGCCACGGCCATTGCCGCCGTGTCGGCGCGGATCGCGCCCGCGCCCCGCCCGGTCCGCGCGCGCAGGCGGCGCACCGCATCGATCCCCGCCCTCGTGCGCGGATCGCTGACGGCGAAGCGGATCACGGCGAGCCCCAGCGTCACGCCGAGCAGCACCACCAGCGGCCCCGTCGGCTCGCCCTCGGCGGTCCCGGCGCGCTGGCGGTAGAGGCCGAGGACCAGCAGCGCCGCGAAGGGCGCGAGCGAGAGCCAGCGCAGGCGCCAGTGGACGTCGGGCCACATCATGAGCCCGCTGCGCCGCAGCCGCGCCGCGAGCCGCTCGGCATGGACGCCGAGCGCCCGCCCGGCGGCGCGCAGGGTGAGCGGCGGATCGAGCGCGAGCAGCGCCTGCCCCGCCGGGCTCGCCGCGATGTCATGGCGGGCGACCACCAGCCGCCCGTCGCTCGCCGCGACGATCCCGCCGCGCACGTAGAGATCGGTCAGCACCGCCTCGGCCAGCCGCGTCCGCCCGCCCGCGAGCAGTGCGGCGGACTCGACATCGGGCGCGTCGCCCGCCCGCCCGCGCGCGCGCAGGCGCTGCGGGATGACCCACGCGCCGGCACAGCCCGCAGCGAGCAGCACGGTGTAGAGAATCAGGAAATCGCTGCCCGTCCAGGACGAGAACAGCTGCATCACGTCACCCTTCCTGCGGGCGCGCCTGCCGCGAAGGCAGGCGGGTCCGGCACCAGCGCGACCCGGCGGCAGCAGGTTATCATGTCAAAAGTTAACGTGCAGCAAGCGCAGCTCCAGCGATTTGGCCGGAAGCGCGCGCTCAGTCCTCGGCGAAAGCGGCGGCGATGACCAGCCGCGCCTCGTCCCAGCCGAGCACGGCGGCGGGGATCATCGGCACCATGAAGGTCTTGGGGCCCTTGGCGGGGGCCGGATCGCGGGCGATCTCGACGAGGTCGGTCGCGCCGAAATTCTCGATGGCGAGGACGGTGCCGACCGCTGCGCCCGCGTCGGTGAGGACGGGGAGGCCGATCAGGTCGGCGTGGTAGAACTCGCCCTCCGCGAGCGGGGGAAGCGCCTCGCGCGGGACGCTCAGCGCCGTGCCGCGAAGCTTCTCGGCCGCCCCGCGCGAGGTGCACTCGGCGAAGCGCGCGATCGCTCCGCCCTTGCCGTCCTCGCGGAGCTTGAGGAGCGTAAGCGCGCCGTCATTGAACGTCTTGTGCCGGGCGAGCGCCGCGACGCCCTCGCCGAACAGCTTGAGACGCACCTCGCCCGCCACCCCGTGCGCGCCGGCGATGGCGGCAAGGGTGACGGCTGACCGCTCAGGCACGAGCCCCTCCCGCTTGCCGGAGGGGTTTGGGGTGGGCTCGGCGGGGCGCGCCATTGCCTGACGCGCCCACCCCCGGCCCCTCCCGCGAGCGGGAGGGGAGATCGGGCATCAGCCTTCGGCCTGCTCTTCGGTGGCTTCCGCGGCGGCCTCGTCGGCGCCCGGGGCTTCCTCGGCGGCGGGCTCTTCAGCCGGAGCGGCGGCCGCGGCCTTGGCCTCTTCCTCGGCAGCGCGCGCGGCTTCCTCGGCCTCGGCGATCTTGGCGGCGCGCTCCTCGGCGCGCTCCTTGGCCTTCTCGCCCGGCTCACCCTTCTTGGGGTTCACGCGGGCGGCGCGCTCCTTGATGCCGGCGGCGTCGAGGAAGCGGGCGACGCGGTCGGTCGGCTGCGCGCCGACGCCGAGCCAGTAGCGGGCGCGCTCGTCGTTGAGCTTCACGCGCTCGCCCGAATCCTTGGCGAGCAGCGGGTTGTAGGTCCCGATCTGCTCGAGATACTTGCCGTCACGGGGCGAGCGGCTGTTGGCGACGACGATGCGGTAATAGGGGCGCTTCTTGGCACCGCCGCGCGAGAGCCGGATGGAGATCGACATGAGGAGTTACCTTTCGGGTTGGAGAGACTGATACTGCTGGATTGAAACTACTTCTTGCCGCGCGGCAGGCCGGGGAGACCGGGCGGGAGACCGCCGCCGCCGAGACCGGGCAGGCCGCCGCCGGGACCGCCGAGGCCGCCCATGCCGCCGATGCCGCCCATCGGGCCGCCCCCGCCGCCGCCGAACATCGCCGCCAGGCCCTTGAGGCCGCCCATCTTCCTGATCTGCTTCATCGCGCGGGCCATCTCCTGATGCATCTTCAGGAGCTTGTTGACCGTCTGCACGTCGGTCCCGCTGCCTGCCGCGACGCGCTTCTTGCGCTTGGCGTTCATGAGGTCGGGGTTCGCGCGCTCCTTGGGGGTCATCGAGGAGATCACCGCCTCGAGGTGGACGAGCACCTTGTCGTCCATTCCGCTCGCGGCCATCGCCTGCTTGGCCTTCTTCATCCCCGGCATCATGCCGGCGAGCATCCCGAGGCCGCCCATGTTGCGCATCTGCCTGAGCTGCATCGCGAGGTCGTCGAGGTCGAATTTGCCCTTCTCGAAGTTGCGGGCGAGCTTCTCGGCCTCTTCCTCCTTGATCGTCGCCGCCGCCTTCTCGACGAGGCTGACGACATCGCCCATGCCGAGGATGCGGTCGGCGACCGAGCCGGGGCGAAAGGGCTCGATCGCGTCGAGCTTTTCGCCGGTCCCCGCGAACTTGATCGGCTTGCCGGTGACCGCGCGCATCGAGAGCGCCGCGCCGCCGCGGGCGTCGCCGTCCATGCGGGTCAGCACCACGCCGGTGAGCGGCACCTCGCCGCTGAAGGACTGGGCGACGTTGACCGCGTCCTGGCCGGTCAGCGAATCGACCACCAGCAGCACCTCGTTGGGCGCCGAGACGCTCGCGACGGCCTTCATCTCGGCCATCAGCGCGTCGTCGACGTGGAGGCGGCCGGCGGTGTCGAGGAGGAGGACGTCGAAGTTCTGGAGCTTCGCGGCTTCCATCGCCCGGCGCGCGATGTCGACAGGCTGCTGGCCGGCGATAATCGGCAGGGTCGCGACATCGACCTGCGTGCCCAGCACCGCGAGCTGTTCCTGCGCCGCCGGACGATTGACGTCGAGCGAGGCCATCAGCGCCTTCTTGCCGTGGCGCTCGCGGATCAGCTTGGCGAGCTTGGCGGTGGTGGTGGTCTTGCCCGAGCCCTGAAGACCGACCATCATGATGACGACCGGCGGGCGCGCGTCGAGGCGGAGGCCCTCGACCTCCAAGCCGCCCAGCGTTGCGACCAGCTCGTCATGGACGATCTTGATGACCATTTGGCCGGGGGTGACCGACTTCAGGACATCCTGGCCGATCGCCTTGTCGGTGACGGCGTCGATGAAGCGGCGGGCGACGGGGAGCGCGACGTCGGCCTCGAGCAGAGCGATGCGCACCTCGCGCATGGCGTCGCGCACATCCTGCTCGCGCAGCGCGCCGCGGCCTTTCAGCTTGTCGAATACGCCTCCCAGACGGTCAGACAGCGTGTCGAACATCGCTCACTTCTCCTCGCGCCGCTCATCGCGCGCGCATCATGCGAAAAACGCCGGCGGACGAAACCTCGTCGGCCAGCGTTGCGAAAAGAGCCCCTCCGGGGCGTGCCTCTCCGACTTTGATCCGTGGTGACTGGTGGAGCCTAGCGGGATCGAACCGCTGACCTCAACACTGCCAGTGTTGCGCTCTCCCAGCTGAGCTAAGGCCCCGAGCCAGTCATCATGCGAGCGGGAGCGTGGTGCCCTGCTCGCGGGAGGCGGCCATTATAAGGGCCACCTCCCCCTTGCAAGCGAAAAATCAGTTTTCGTCGTCATCGTCCTCGCCCGTGCCCGTGGACACGCCGAGATCGTCGTCGCCGCCGAGATCGACGTCGTTGTCGGGCGAATCGCCGTCCTCGTCGATGTCCTCGATGTCCTCGAGATCGCCGAGGTCGTCATCGCCGCCGAGGTCGGCGTCGGCATCGACATCGACCTTTTTCTCGACTTCCTCGAAGGGAATCGGCTGCTTGGACTTGAGCACCGGCTCGGGGTTCCAGGTCTCGCCGCATTCGATGCAGGTGACCGGATCATCCTTGCCGAGATCGTAGAAACGCTCGCCGCATTTCGGGCAGGTACGCTTGGTACCCCATTCAGGCTTTGCCATTTATATTCCTCAAATCGGGCCGGCCCTTGCGAAAGGGCGAGCCGGGCAGCTTCGTGAAAATCGCGGGTGGATTGATCGCAAAAGGTGGGCTCCGGCAAGCCCTTTATCAAGAGCCCGGCCGGTCGGCGCGGCGCGCCTTGCCAGAAGCGCGGGGCGCTGTCAAAGACCGCCGCCATATGACCAGCCCCCCGATGCGCCAGACCTTCTCGCCCCGCGGCCCGCTCAAGGGCGCAATCCGCGTGCCGGGCGACAAGTCGATCAGCCACCGCGCGCTGATGTTCGCCGGGCTCGCGGTCGGGCGCAGCCGGATCACCGGGCTGCTCGAGGGTGAGGACGTGCTCGCGACCGCGGCGGCGATGCGCCAGTTCGGCGCGCACGTCGAGCGCGAGGGCGACGGCACCTGGAGCGTCGAGGGCGTAGGGGTCGGCAGCCTGCTAGAGCCGAAACTGGCGCTCGACATGGGCAATTCGGGCACTTCAACCCGGCTGCTCATGGGGCTGGTCGCGAGCCATGCGATCACCGCGACCTTCACCGGCGATGCGAGCCTGTCCGGGCGGCCGATGAAGCGCGTGATCGACCCGCTCTCGCAGATGGGCGCGAGCTTCGAGGCGAGCGCCGGGGGCACCCTCCCCCTGATGCTGCGCGGCGCCAGCCCGGCCGTGCCGATCACCTACCGGCTTCCGGTCGCGAGCGCGCAGGTCAAGAGCGCGGTGCTGCTCGCCGGGCTCAACACGCCCGGCATCACGCGCGTGATCGAGCCCGTGCCGACCCGCGACCACACCGAGCGGATGCTGACCGGCTTCGGCGCCCGGCTCGAGGTGGCCAAGGAGAACGGCGAGACCGTGATCGCGATCCACGGCCAGGCGGACCTTGCGCCGATGGACGTCGTGGTGCCGGGCGATCCCTCCTCGGCCGCCTTCTTCATGGTCGCGGCGAGCATCGTGCCGGGGAGCGATCTCACCATCCTCAACGTCGGCCTCAATCCGACCCGCGCCGGACTTCTCGCGGTGCTGCGCCAGATGGGCGCGGACATCGCGGAGCTGAACCCGCGCGAGGTGGGCGGCGAGCCGGTCGCCGACCTGCGCGTGCGCCATGCCCAGCTTTCGGGTGTCGATGTCGACCCGGCCATTGCGCCCGCCATGATCGACGAATTCCCGGTCCTGTTCGTCGCCGCCGCGCTGGCGAAGGGCACCACCCGCACCACCGGGCTCGACGAGCTGCGCGTCAAGGAGAGCGACCGCCTCGCCGCGATGGCCGCGGCGCTGACCAGCGCAGGCGCGCGCGTCGAGGAGCACGCGGACGGCCTCACCATCCACGGCACCGGCGGCGAGCCGCTGCGGGGCACCGCGAACGGACGGGTCAAGTCGCTGCTCGATCACCGCATCGCCATGAGCATGGCCGTTGCCGGTCTCGCCAGCAGCGGCGGGGTGGAGATCGACGACACCTCCCCGATCAACACCAGCTTCCCGACCTTCCAGCGGCTCATCGCCGAGGCGACCGCGTGACCACTCCCCTCGACTGGGCGAGCATCGTCGGCCTGTGCGGCACGGCCTGCATCATCGGCGCCTATGCCTATCTGACGCTGGCCAGGGCGACGAATCCCTTCATCCTCCACGGCACCAACCTGATGGGCGCGGCGTTGCTGACGGTCTCGCTGCTCTACCACACCAATTGGGCGAGCCTCGTGCTCGAGTTCTTCTGGGCCTCGATCGCGCTCGTCGGCCTGGTGCGGGCGTGGCTCGCAAGGCGAGAGCGGGACGAGGCATGAAGGGTGTGGTCGCCAACCTCGGCCGCAAGCCGCTGACGCGGCGCCTCGTGGCGGCGGTGGTGCTGATTGGTGCGGCCATCGTCACCGCACTGCTGCGCAGCAAGGGATCCCAGCTGCTCTTCGACCTCGTCGCGAACACGGTGGTGGCGTTCGGCGCGCTGGTGGTCCTGCACGTCCGGTGGCGGTCGCGGGAGAAGCGCGCGATCTCGCCGGAGCAGGCGCAGGACATCTTCTCATGATCATCGCCGTCGACGGCCCGACCGCCTCGGGCAAGGGCACCATCGCCAAGGCGCTCGCGGCGCATTTCGGCCTGCCGCATCTCGACACCGGCCTGCTTTATCGCGCGGTCGGGCGGCAGGTGGCGCTGAACGGCGGAAACCCGGACAACCCCGTGGATGCGCTCGCCGCCTGCGGCTTCGCCGACGACCTGCTCGCGGACGAGATCCTCCGTTCCGAGGCGGTGGGAGGCTTCGCGAGCCGCGTCTCGGTCCACCCCGCGGTGCGCCGCGCGCTCTTCGACCGCCAGCGCGCCTTCGCGCTTCAGCCGGGCGGCGCGGTGCTCGACGGGCGCGACATCGGCACCGTCATCGCCCCCGAGGCGCAGGTGAAGCTGTTCGTCACCGCCAGCGTCGCCGAACGCGCGCGGCGTCGCTGGCTCGAGATGACGGGGCGCGGCATCGCCGCCGACCTCGCCGCGATCGAGCGCGACATCGCGCTGCGCGACGAGCGCGACATGAACCGCGCCGACGCCCCCCTGATGGCTGCCCCCGGCGCGCTAGTGCTCGACACCACGACGCTCGGCCGCGACGCAGCGGTCGCAGCGGCCATCGCGGCGGTCGCGGTCCACCGCAGCTGAGGGCGGTTTTCCTTGCTTTATGCCCCGCCTTCGCCTAGGCGCGCGGCCGTTCTCGGAAAGCCCATAAGGTCGAAGGAACCCTCGCGATCGGCATGGGGCCGCGCGGGGAAGTCTGCCTCTTGCCCCGCCAGCCCCGGCAATGGTGCCTGGGAAGCGGCAAAAGACCCCGGAGAAACCGGCGGCCGGTAGCACAACGAAACAGGACGTTACGTCACTATGGCAAGTCAAATGCCCACCCGCGCCGATTTCGAGGCGCTCCTCAACGAACAGCTCGGCGGCGCCGGCGACGAAGGCTTCGAAGGCCGCGTCGTCAAGGGCACCGTCACCGCGATCGAGAACGGCTATGCCGTGATCGACGTCGGCCTCAAGAGCGAAGGCCGCATCTCCCTCAAGGAATTCTCGCGCGGCGAGGACGACCATGGCCTGACCGTCGGCGGCGAAGTCGAAGTCTTCGTCGACCGCGTCGAGAACGCCGATGGCGAAGCCATGCTCTCGCGTGACCGTGCCCGCCGCGAAGCCGCGTGGGACAAGCTCGAGAGCGAATTCGGCGAAGGCAAGCGCGTCGAAGGCCGCATCTTCGGCCGCGTCAAGGGCGGCTTCACCGTCGACCTCGACGGCGCCGTCGCGTTCCTCCCCGGCTCGCAGGTCGACATCCGCCCGGTGCGCGACGTCACCCCGCTCATGGACGTGCCGCAGCCCTTCCAGATCCTCAAGATGGACCGTCGCCGCGGCAACATCGTCGTCTCGCGCCGCGCGGTGCTCGAGGAAACCCGCGCCGAACAGCGCAGCGAGCTCATCAATGACCTGGTCGAAGGCCAGATCATCGACGGCGTCGTCAAGAACATCACCGACTACGGCGCCTTCGTCGACCTCGGCGGCATCGACGGCCTGCTCCACGTCACCGACATGAGCTACAAGCGCGTCAACCACCCGAGCGAAGTGATCGCGATCGGCGACACCGTGACCGTGCAGATCGTGCGCATCAACGCCGAGACGCAGCGCATCAGCCTCGGCATGAAGCAGCTCGAGAGCGATCCGTGGGATGGCGTCTCGGCCAAGTACCCGGTCGGCATGAAGCTCACCGGCCAGGTCACGAACATCACCGAATACGGCGCCTTCGTCGAGCTCGAACCGGGCATCGAAGGCCTCGTCCACGTCTCGGAAATGAGCTGGACCAAGAAGAACGTCCACCCCGGCAAGATCGTCTCGACCTCGCAGGAAGTCGAAGTGATGGTGCTCGAAGTCGACAGCGACAAGCGCCGCATCAGCCTCGGCCTCAAGCAGGCCCAGCGCAACCCGTGGGACGAGTTCGCCGAGAAGCACCCGGTGGGCAGCGTCGTCGAGGGCGAAGTCAAGAACGCGACCGAGTTCGGCCTGTTCGTCGGCCTCGACGGCGACGTCGACGGCATGGTGCACATGTCGGACATCGCCTGGGGCATCTCGGGCGAGGACGCGCTGGCGCTTCACCGCAAGGGCGAGATGGTCAAGGCCGTCGTCCTCGATGTGGATGTCGAGAAGGAGCGCATCAGCCTCGGCATGAAGCAGCTCGAAAAGGGCGCGCCCTCGGCTGAAGGCGCCTCGACCGCGGGCTCGCTGCGCAAGAACCAGACCGTCACCGTCACCGTCCTCGAAGTGCGCGACGGCGGCCTCGAGGTGCAGGTCGGCGAAGACGGCGCGACCGGCTTCATCAAGCGCTCGGACCTCGGCCGCGACCGCGACGAGCAGCGTCCCGACCGCTTCCAGGTCGGCAGCAAGGTCGACGCGATGGTGATCGGCTTCGACCGTTCGAAGAAGCCGAACTTCTCGATCAAGGCGCGTCAGATCGCCGAAGAGAAGGAAGCCGTGGCGCAGTTCGGCTCCTCGGATTCGGGCGCTTCGCTCGGCGACATCCTCGGCGCCGCGCTCAAGAAGGGCCAGGAGTAAGGTATCTGAGTGGCGCTCGCCCCTTGCGGGCGGGCGTCCCCGATATCAGGAAAGGCCCGCCCGCTCAGCCGAGCCGGCGGGCCTTTTCCTTTGCGCGCCGCGCCTGTAAGCTCGCGCGCATGATCCACGTCCATCAGTTCCCCTGTCTCAGCGACAATTACGGCTTCCTCGTCCACGACACCGACAGTCACGAGACGATCGCCATCGACACGCCCGACGGCAAGGAATACCTCCTCCAGGCCGAGCTCAAGGGCTGGCGGATCACCCAGATCTGGAACACCCACTGGCACCCCGACCACGCCGGCGGGAACGCGGCAATCCAGGCGGAGACCGGCTGCACGATCCTCGGGCCCCACGAGGTCGAGGGCAGGTTCCCGATCGACCGCGTGGTCGCGCACGGCGACGTCGCCACGATCGGCGCGGTGCGCGCCAAGGTGATCGACGTCTCGGGCCACACCAACGGCCACATCGCCTACTACTTCGCGGAAGCCGGCATCGCCTTCGTCGGCGATTCCGTCTTCGCATTGGGCTGCGGGCGGATGTTCGAGGGCGAGCCGAAGCAGTTCTGGTCGAGCCTCAGCCGCATCAAGGCGCTCCCGCCCGAGACGCTGCTCTACTGCGCGCACGAATACACCGCCTCGAACGCGAAGTTCGCGCTCCATGCCGATCCCGAAAACGCCGCGCTCCAGGACTACGCCGCCGAGATCGCCGCCAAGCGCGACCGGCAGGAACCGACGGTGCCCACGACGCTGCGCCGCGAGCTTGCCACCAACCCCTTCCTGCGCGCCGACGACCCGGCGATGATGGCGAAGTGGGGCGGCAGCGCGCCGCACGAGACCTTCGCGGCGCTCAGGGCGGCCAAGGACAGCTTCTGAGATGAGCGCCGCAGGCGCGCCGCCCCTCAGGGGCTTTCACGCGCATATCTACTTCGATCCCGACCAGCTCGCCGAAGCGCAGGCGCTCGCCGGGCGGGCCAAGGCCCGCTTTCGGCTGGCGGTGGGGCACTTCCACCTCGCTCCCATCGGCCCGCATCCGCGCGGCTCGTGCCAGCTGTCGATGAACCCTGAGACCTTCGCGCAGTTCGCGCTGTGGGCGGCCCAGGAGCGGGGTGACCTGACGATCTTCGCCCACGGCCTCTCGGGCGACGAGCGCGCCGACCACACGGCGCATGTGGTGTGGTTCGGCCCCTCCGAGCCGCTCGACCTGTCGATCTTCGCCTGATGCAGGCCCTGCGCGTCACGCAGCTGTCACCCGATCTGTCGGGCGTCGCGCTGGCCGACCTCCCCACCCCCACCCGCGCGCCCGGCGAAGTGCTGGTCCGGGTGCGCGCCGCCTCGCTCAATTTCCCCGACCTCTTGATGACCCGCGGCGAATACCAGTTCAAGCCGCAGGTGCCCTTCACCAGCGGCCTCGAATTCGCGGGTGAAGTGCTCGAGGCGGATCTCGGCAGCGGCTTCGCTCCCGGTGACAGGGTCATGGGTGGCAACAAGACCGGCGCCTTCGCCGAGCACGCGAGCGTGCCCGCCGACAGGCTCTCGGCCATGCCCGTGGGGCTCGACTTCTCCGCCGCCGCCGCGATGGGCGCGGCCTATTCGACCGCCTTCACCGGGCTCGTCGAACTCGGCGGATTGCAGGAGGGCGACTGGGTGCTGGTCCACGGCGCGAGCGGCGGGGTGGGCCTTGCCGCCTGCGACCTTGCCCGGGCGCTCGGAGCGCGGGTGATCGCCACCACCGGCAGCCCCGCGAAGGCCGAGCGGATCGCCGCCCTCTCCCGACCCGAGGCGGTCCTGACCGCGGAGGGCCGCTTTCGCGAGCAGGTCGCCGAGCTCACCGGCGGGGCGCTCGCTGACATCGTCTTCGATCCCGTGGGCGGCGACGTGTTCGACGAATCGACCCGCTGCGTCGCCTTCGGAGGGAAGCTGGTGGTGGTCGGCTTCACCTCCGGGCGGATCGCCGAGGTTTCGACCAACATCCCGCTCATCAAGGGCTTCAGCATCGTCGGCCTGCGCGCCGGCGAACATGCCCGCCGCTTCCCCGAGCGCGGGGCGGCGATCCAACGCGCGATCGCCAGGCTCGCCGAGGCGGGCGCGATCAGCCCGGCGATCGACCGGCTCCTCCCCCTCGCCCGCTGGCGCGAGGGCTTCGCGGCAATGGCCCGGCGGGAACTGGTCGGGAAGGTCGTGTTTGAGCCGGGTGCCTGAGAAGGCGCCTTCAATAGAGGTACTTGTCCTCGCGAACCGTGAAGATGAGATTGAAGCCGCTGCCCCGCGCCTTAATGAGCTTGATCTTCTTCTCGCCTTGCCGCCAGACCAGCATCGCACCGGTCGAGGTCGTGTCCAGCACGGCGCCGGTGCCGGAGCCGATGACGCTGCCGAAGCTGGCGGCGCCCCTTTCGGGATCTCCGAACTCGGCCGTCAATCGTGTCAGCAGCCGCTCGAAACAATCGGCCGGGGCGAGCGATCCCATGAAGGTCACCGTGACCAGCCCGCTCTTTCCGCTGCGGTAGCCGAAGGGCGCGGGGCATCCGGGGATCACCTCGATCTGCCGCTTCGGCAGGCTGTCCATGAAGGACTTGGCCTCGCTCTTGGGGGTGGCGGTGGAGAAGGTGCCCCAGAGCACCACCGGTGCATCACTCGCGGCGGCGAGGGGTGCCGCCAGCATCAGGGCGGGAGGGATCATCCAGCGTGCCGTCACCATGCCCATCCTCCGTCAGCTCGTCCCCCAAGGCATCGCATAGCCTCTCCGCGGCCAAGGAAAAAGGGCGGCCTCGCTGGACCGCCCCCCTCTCCGTAACCGGAATGTCCGCAAGGCTCAGAGCGAGGCGATGACCTCGTCGGCGAGCTTCCTGTCGGCCGCGCCGTCATGCGCCTGGGCGATGAGCTTGCGCGAGGCGGCGGCGGCGGCGGTGACCGCACGGGCCTTGACCTCGGCGACCGCGGCGCGCTCGGCGGCGGCGATCTTGTCCTCGGCCATGCGCTGGCGGCGGGCGATCATCACCTCGCTGTCGGCCTCGGCGCGGGCGCGGATCGCCTCGGCTTCCTCGCGGGCGCCGGCGAGCATCGCCTCGGCGTCCTTCTCGGCGCTGGCGATCTTGGCGGCGTACTCGGCGCGCAGCGCCTCGGCCTCGGCGCGCAGGGTCTTGGCTTCGTCGAGCGCGGCGCGGATCGCGGCGATCTTGGCGTCGAGCCCGCCGGTGATAAGGCCGGGGACCTTCTTCCACAGGAACACGCCGATCAGCACGGTCATCGCGAGCGCGACCCACTGATAGGAATCGATTCCCAGCACGCTCGGCTCGGCATGGTGCGCCTCGGCAGCGCCGGCGGCGAGCAGCATCAGGATATCAGACATGCGCCAGCACCTCCTTGACCGCGGCCTCGGCGGCGGCGGGTTCGACGCTCGCCCCGGCGATGCGGGCGACGATCTCGCGCGCGGCCTCGGCGGCGACGCTCTCGATCTCGGCCATCGCGCTGGTGCGCGCGGCGTCGATCGCGGTTTCGGCCTCGGCGAGACGGGCGTCGAGGCGGGTCTGCGCCTCGGCGAGCTTTGCGGCATTGGCAGCGGCGGCGGCGGCCTTGGCCTCGCCGATCACGCCCTGCGCCGCGGCGCGGTTGGCATTCTCGCGGGTCCGCCAGGCCTCTTCCTCGGCGGTCGCCGCATCGCGCGCGGCCTGGGCCGCGGCGAGGTCGCCGGCGATCTGATTGTCACGCATCTCGACCGTGCCGAGGATCTTGGGCACCATCCCGAGGCCGACGACGACGAAGGTGAGGCCGAAGAACACCAGCAGCCAGAAGACCTGGCTCGTCAGGGTTTCCGAGATTTGTTCGATCTGAGGCATTTGAGACCTTTAGCGCGAGGAACGCCGGATGGGGCGGCGCCGGACCGGCGGGGGCGTGCCCCGCCCGGCCCGGCGCCGACGCGCGCGATCTTAGCGGAAGATCAGCAGAACGGCGATGACGAAGGCGAGCAAGCCGAGAAGTTCGGCGGCCGCGAAGCCGATGAACAGGCGGCCCTGCTGGCCGTCGGCGGCACCCGGGTTGCGCAGCGCGCCTTCAAGGAACGAGGCGAAGACATTGCCCACGCCGAGCGCGGCGAGGCCGGCGCCGATCGCCGCGAGACCGGCACCGAGAAGAGCAGCAGCAGTAGCGTCCATGATGTAAACTCCTTGGAAAATTCGTTAGTTGGTGAAGGTTTCGAAGAGAGCGCCTGACGCTCTCAGTGAAGGTTTTCCGCGTCGTTGATGTAGAGCGAGGTCAGCAGCGCGAAGACGTAGGCCTGAATGCCCGCGACGAGGATCTCGAGCGCGCTAATCGCGACCATCAGGACGAAGCTCGGCACGCCGACCGCGACGCCGATGCCGAGGCCGCCGTTGCCGCCGGCGATCACGAAGCTCGCCAGCACCTTGAGGAGGACGTGGCCGGCCATCATCGCGACGAACAGCCGCAGCGCGAGGCTGAAGGGGCGCACCATGAAGGACACGAGCTCGATCAGGCTGATCGGAAGTGCGAGGAAAATCGGAGTGTTGGCGGGCCAGAACAGCGAGAAGAAGTGCAGGCCGTGCTTCCAGAAGCCGACGATCAGGACGATCGAGAAGCTCATGATCGCGAGCACGCCGGTCGCCGTGAAGTGGCTCGTGAAGGTGAAGGCGTGCATGTGCGGGATCAGCCCGAGCGGCACCAGACC
Organism: Erythrobacter sp. NE805; assembly: GCF_046452355.1. Taxonomy (NCBI): domain Bacteria; kingdom Pseudomonadati; phylum Pseudomonadota; class Alphaproteobacteria; order Sphingomonadales; family Erythrobacteraceae; genus Erythrobacter; species Erythrobacter sp. NE805. The sequence goes on from NZ_JBKFDI010000002.1 coordinate 551,058, forward strand.
GAGCAGGTTGCCGACCAGGATGAACATGAAAAGCGTGAAGATGTAAGGCACATACTTGCGCCCGGCCTTGCCGACATTGGCCTCGAGCAGGTTGTCGATGAAGCCCGTCATGGTCTCCACCGCCATCTGCCACCGGCCCGGGACCAGCGCGCGCTTCATCCCGCCCGCCACGAAGATCCACACCACGATGGCGGTGATCGCCATCCACAGCGCGGAATTGGTGAACGCGATGCCCAACCCGTCAGCCAGTTGCCAGTCCGAGCCCGCGATGGGCTCGATGGTGAACTGCTTCATCGGATCGACCTTGCCTTCTTCGGCTGCCACGATCGAAAGATCCCCATGGTTTTTACATGAAACATGCGCCCATGCAGGGGCCTCGGAGGGGGCAAGCGGGGGTCTGGACGCACCCTGAAGGGGGTCTAGAGGCCGCTATCGGATCCCTCGTCCGGCTCTGCGGGACGCGTGTTCGCGCTCAGGATGATGCTTCTGAAGGCCGATGCCATTCCGAGGAACAGACCGGCCAGCAGACCCCAGGGCGCGATGTTCAGCAATGCGTCCACCGCAAAGCCGATCACCAGGCCGCCGATGATCCCGCCCAGGAGATTGGCCAGGACCCGGTCGCCTTTGCGATAATTCGCATCGACGCCCTTCACCTGAGGCCGGTTGCGCTGCTCTTCGCGCTCGCGTGCGGCCCTGAGCCGCGCTTCGAGCGCGTCGATCCGCGCATCCTCTTGAATGGGTTCTCGGGCGGGTTTCTCGTCGCTCATGCCATGCTCCCTCGAAACAAGAACAAGCCACGTCCAACAAGGTGCCCGCCGAGGGCGCCGCCCCCTTAGAAGGGGGGCAGATATGTGTCAACCGTGAGGGGGCACGATATGCCGCAAGTGCGAAATCAATGCCGCGCGACGCGCCTCACCCGCCCTTCAGCGCCTTCTGGCAGGCGTCGGAGAGCACCGGCGCGCCGCCCCCGCGGGTCTGCCACGAGCCGTCGGGCGCGCGGTATTTCTCGCCCGCGACGGTGCGCATGATCGCGGTGCAGCCGGCGGCGGCCGCATAGGCCTCGAGCGTCGCGTTGTTCTTCTGCGCGCCGTCGGCATAGACCGCGCGGCGCTTGATGTTGATGTCGTCGACGAGCCGCTGGAGCGCGGGGCTCGCGCTGCCTACGATCCCGAGATAGCCGTCGGGCTGCTCGCCGACGGTGCCCTCGGCGCGCGCGGCGGCATAGGCCGGGTCGCGCTGCTGGGCGAGCGCAGGGGCCGCCGCCGCGGCGGTCACGGCGAGAGCGGCAAGGGTGGCACGGATCGAAAAGCGCATTGTCATACTCCCTGAGGACATTCCCTAGAAAATATCCCCGTTCTCCTCGATGGTGTTGGCCGCGTCCTCGGCGAGGGCGTAGAGCACCTCGGCGCGCACGTTGATGTCGAGCTGGATCACGATCGGCTTGTCCGGCGCGGTGATGTTGATGCACCCCCCGCACAGCCCCGCGAGACCCGTCAACACGGCCAACGCCCTCATCACCTGTCCCCTCGCCCCTGTTACGGTCCCCGAAGTGGCACCGCGACGCGGCGAGGTCAAATTCGGCATCATCATGGCTGCTTGTCGCTTTCTGGAGGTTGAACGGGTGTCTCGTCCTCGCCGGGCGGCGGCACGACCGAGGTTTTCACGGTGACCGGCGTGACCGTCACCGGCGGGCCGCCGCGCCGCGGGCCGCGGATGATCCGCCCGTCCTCGACGCTGAGGAGGCCGCGGTCGAAGGGGTTGCCCCAGGCGGTCGGGTCGGCATAGCCCCGCGCGATGATCGCAAGCTGGGTGAAGCTCTGCGAGCGCACGTTGATGCGGAACTGGATCGGCAGCTTGGCCAGCCGCTTCGTGATGAAGTTGCGGCTCGCGCCCTCGCCCTGCCGCACGCCGTCGAAGTTGAAACTGGTGATGATCTCGCCCGCCAGCGCCCCGTCGAGCGCGACGCTCATCTGCCGGTAGTCGAGCGAGCGCAGCGCCGAGAAGGCGTAGTTGCCCATCGTGCCGAGGTTCTCGTAGGCGAGCTCGCCGATATAGGAGACATTGCCCCCGCCGGGCCGCGCGATCAGCAGGCCCTGCGCGATCCGCCCGTTGCCGCCCTCATCGAAGACGATCGGCACGGTGCCGTCGAACACCCCGGTCGCGCTGATGTTCTTCAATTCCATCTGCGCGACGAACTTGGCGGCGTCGAGCCCGACGATCTCGAAGACATAGCGCCGCTCCTCGGGCCGGGAGAAGTCCATCTCCAGCGGGCGCATCAGCAGCGTGCCGCCCATGAAGGGGAAGCGCGCGTCCTCGAGCGCGAGGCGGGTGCCGTCCGTCAGCTCGAACTGGACGCGGCCTGCGAGCACCTCGATGCCGGGGTTGATCGCGGCGATGGTCACCACCTGGTCGGGGGCGGTGGTGAGGTTCAGGAGGTCGGTGAAGGTGACCTTGCCCTTGAGCCCGCGCACCGGGCCGAAGGCGGCGGCGAAGTCGAAGCCCTCGGTGGCGAAGGTGCCGCCGCTGGTCACCGCGCCGTCCTGCCAGTCGACCCGGCCCGAGCCGGTCACCGTCCCGTCGGCGAGCGCGACCACGCCTTGCGCGAGCGGGGTGAGGTCGTCGGGCTGGAGGCGCTTGTCGAAGACGAGGCCGGGGACGGCGAGCCGCGCGCTGCCGGTGTTGCCGGAGAGATCGTGGGTGAGCGCCACCGCGACGACGCCGCGCCCGCTCGCCTCGTGGCGCAGCAGCGCGTCGGCGGCGATGCGGTTTTCGGCGAGCGTGAGGCGCGCGCCCTCGGCGGCGAGCGGCGTGAAACGCGCCGCCGCGCCCTCGGCGGGCCGGTCGGAGAGGGTGAAGCCGGTGTCGGTGAGGCTGAGGGTGCCCTCGGCGAAGCGCCACTTGCCCGCTACGCGATCGAGATCGAAGGGCACTGCGGCAAGCCGCGCGGTTCCTCCGCTGAAGCCGCCGCCCGGCGTTCCCGAGAGACTGCCGGTGAGGCTCGCGGCGGAGAGGCGGACTTCGCTGGTGCCGGAGCCGATGGTGGCGGCGAGGTTGTCGACGGCGAAGGGCTGGGGGTAGCGCAGCATGACGCGGCTCGCGGAGATGCGCGCCGGGCTCTCGCCGAGGGTCCCGGCAAGGTTCAGCGCCCCGGTGCGCGCGGCGAGCCTCAGGCTGTCGCGGTAAGCGAGGATCGGGGCACCGCGCTCGGGGCAGAGGTCGAGGCGCTGGGCCTTGAGCGTAAGGCCCGAGAGCGTGAGGCCGGCGAAGCGCAGCGGGGTGCAGCGGGTGCCGAGCGCAAGGCCGGTCGCGGGGGCGTAGCGCCCCTCGAGCGGCAGGGTGAGGTCGCTCACCGCGCCGCCGGGAAGCGCCCCGCTGGCGGTGACGAGGCCGTCGAAGGTGTAAGTCCCCGCGGGGCTCGCCTGCACCGTAAGGCGCGGAACGGCGAGGCGGTTCGCTCCCGAAGCATAGTCCGCCATCGCGAGGCGCAGCGTCCAGCCGCCGCCGCTCTTCGCCTGCGCGATCCGCCCGTTGAGGCTCGGCAGTCCCGCTCCCCCTGCGAGGAGGCTTCCTGCCAGGCCCTTCAGCCCCCCCGCCCCGATGCTCGCCCCGGCGCGCGACAGGGCGAGCACCCGGGTGCCGTCACGTGTGGCGAGGGTCGCGGAAGGGAGGATCAGCGCCGCCTCGGCGCCCTTGTGGCGCACCGTCGCCTCCGCCGCGAGGCTCCCTCCGGCGAGCGCGCGGGCGAGGCTGGTGCGGGCCTTGCCGATGAGGGGTGCGAGGAGCGTTCCTTCGGCCGAGCGCTCGGCGGCGGCGAGGCTCGCGCCGAGGGCGGGTGCGGGGGCGAGGCCGGTGCCCCTGAGGGCGCCCTCCCACTGCCCGCTCGACCCGTCCACCGCGCCGCGCCAGCTCCCCTCGAGCGCGAGGCGGGCGAGGCGGCCCTGCGGCGCAGCGATGCCGGTCAGGGCGAGATCGTGGCCGAGCGCGAGGCGGCCCTGCGACCAGTCGGCGCGCCCGGTGCCGCCGAGCCCCGCCGCGCTCGCCCCGGCGACCGACGCCCCGCTGCCCTCGATCCTGAGGTCGGCCTTTGCGGCGGCGAAATCGGGGGCGAGCGCGAGCCTTGTGCCGATATCCGCCCGCGCCAGCCGCGCGCCGGCGCAGGCCAGCTCGCCGAGCCGCAGCGGTCCGTCGAGGGCGGGTGCGCCCTCGTCGGTGGTCAACCTGCCGTAGAGCGTCGCCCGCCCCGCCCGGCAGCCTTCCGTGCCAATCCCCGGCGCGGTCGCGGCGAGGGTCCCGGCAAAACCGTCGTCGAGCCGCCCCGCTCCCTCGAGCGTCACGCCCACCCGCCCGAAGTCGCTGTCGAGGAGGGCGCGCGCGTCCTTCAGCACGAGGTCGATCGCCGGGAGCGCCGGGGGCTCCTTGCTGCCGGTGAACACCAGCGGGTCGAGCGCGCCGAGCGAGAAGCTGCCGCTCCGGAAGCTGGCATACACCCGCGCCCCCTCGACACGCACCCGCCGCACCTCGGGCCCGGCCCAGCCGAACCCGGTGGCGATCACCATGCGCTTCACGGTCAGGTCGGGCGCGGCGGGGTCGCCGATCACGAGGTTCTCGATCACCTGCTCGTCGGGAGAGAGGCGCACGATCCGGTAGGTCGCGGGCACGTTCCGCGCGGCGAGGTAGTCGTCGATCACGTCCTGCGCGATTCGCTCGCGGCTCGCCCAGGCGGCGCCGAGCATCGCCAGCCCCGCCACCCCGAGCCCGAGCGCGATCCGGCTGCGACGGCGCCGCGGCCAGCGCCCGCGCGCGCCGCCGCCGTCCGGCCCCTCCTCGGCTGTCTCAGGCTGTGGCACCGGCATCCTCCAACCCTTGCGCGCATCCTCGCCTGAAGGCAATGTGCCATGGGGAACAATGCCTTTTTCCGGAGGGGCGCCTTGCCGGAAGCTGAAGACGGGTTCGATTTTCTCGACGGGGCAGTGCCCGATTTCGACGCCGGCAAGGCCGCGGGCGACGGGCACCGCGCGCGCCTCAGGCACCGGCTCCTCACCGGCGGCGCGGAGGCGCTCGCGGATTACGAGGTGCTCGAATACCTGCTCTTCGCCGCGATCCCGCGCGGCAACACCAAGCCGCTGGCGAAGGCGCTGCTCGCCCAGTTCGGGAGCCTCGCGGGGGTGATGAACGCCGACCCGCGCGCGCTCCAGCGCGTGAAGGGCGTGGGCGAGAACTCCGCCGCCGCCTTGAAGGCCGTCGCCACCGCCGCGCGGCGCATGGCCCGGGGCGAGATCATGGGCAAGCCCGTGCTCGGGAGCTGGCAGGCGCTGATCGACTACCTCACCACCGACATGGCGCACCTCACCGTCGAGCGGGTGCGGGTGCTGTATCTCGACACCAAGAACCGGCTGATCGAGGACCACCACGTCGGCGACGGCTCGATCGACGAGGCCGCGATCCACCCGCGCGAGGTGATCCGCCGGGCGATGGACGTGGGCGCATCCGCGATGATCCTCGTCCACAACCACCCCTCGGGCTCGCCCGAGCCGAGCCGCGCCGACATCCAGATCACCCAGCGCATCGCCGAGGCGGGACGGCACATGGGGGTGACCGTCCACGACCACGTCATCATCGGCCGCGAGGGGCACACGAGCCTGCGCGCCAAAGGGCTGATCTAGCCGCCGTCCCGGGGGCTTGCCTTCCGCGCCCTTGCCGCCTAGCCGCTCCGGCGAGTTCGACCCCGCAACCGGAGCTGCCCGATGGTCCCCCGCTACGCCCGCCCCGCGATGACCGCCCTGTGGGAGCCGGAGGCGAAATATCGCATCTGGTTCGAGATCGAGGCGCACGCGACCCAGAAGCTCGCGGACCTCGGCGTGGTGCCGCAGAGCGCCGCCAAGGCGCTGTGGGACTGGTGGGCGACCAATCCCGCGATCGACGTCGCCGCGATCGACGCGATCGAGGCGGTGACCAAGCACGACGTGATCGCCTTCCTCGACTGGGTCGCGCAGCAGGTGGGCGAGGAAGCGCGCTTCATGCACCAGGGGATGACCTCCTCCGACGTGCTCGACACGACGCTCTCGGTTCAGCTCGCCCGCGCCTCGGACATCCTGCTCGCGGACCTCGACGCGCTGCTCGCCGCGCTGCGGACGCGGGCGGAGGAGCACAAGTACACGCCGACCATCGGCCGCAGCCACGGCATCCACGCCGAGCCGGTGACCTTCGGCCTGAAGCTCGCCGAAGCCTATGCCGAGTTCGCCCGCTGCCGCACCCGGCTGGTGGCGGCGCGCGCCGAGATCGCGACCTGCGCCATCTCGGGCGCGGTCGGGACCTTCGCCAATGTCGACCCGGCGGTGGAGGAATATGTCGCCGAGCAGCTCGGCCTCGCCATCGAGCCGGTCTCGACGCAGGTCATCCCGCGCGACCGGCACGCGATGTTCTTCGCCACCTTGGGCGTGATCGCCAGTTCCATCGAGCGGCTCGCGACCGAGGTCCGCCACTTGCAGCGCACCGAGGTTCTGGAAGCCGAGGAGTATTTCTCCCCCGGCCAGAAGGGCTCCTCAGCCATGCCGCACAAGCGCAATCCGGTGCTGACCGAGAACCTCACGGGCCTCGCCCGCGTGGTCCGCTCGGCGGTGACGCCCGCGCTCGAGAACGTGGCGCTGTGGCACGAGCGCGACATCTCGCACTCCTCGGTCGAGCGCTTCATCGGGCCGGATGCGACCATCACCCTCGACTTCGCCCTCGCCCGTCTCACCGGCGTGATCGAGAAGCTGCTCGTCTACCCCGAGCGCATGGCGAAGAACATGAACCGCATGGGCGGGCTCATCCACTCGCAGCGCGTGCTGCTGGCGCTGACCCAGGCGGGGCTGACCCGCGACGAGAGCTACCGCCTCGTCCAGAGGAACGCGATGAAGGTGTGGGAGGCGGACGGCGCGCTCCAGCTGCTCGACCTCCTCAAGGCCGATGCCGAAGTCACCGCGCGGCTCTCCGACGATCAGCTCGAGGCACTGTTCGACCTCGGCTACCACTTCAAGCACGTCGACACGATCTTCGCGCGGGTCTTCGCATGACGGCGGGGATGCTGGACTCATCGCGCAAATCGCTTAGGCTCGCGGGTGTCCGGAGCCCCAGGGAGAAGAGCGCCAAGTGAAGATCCTTCGCACGATCCTGTGGGTGCTGGCCGCGCTCGGCTTCCTCATCTTCGCGGCCTACAACTGGCAGCCGGTCGAGCTGCGGCTGTGGCAGAACCTCGTGCTCGAGACCAAGGTGCCGATGCTCGCGCTGCTCGCCTTCGTCGCGGGCTTCCTGCCGATGTGGGCGGTGCACCGCTCGGTGGTGTGGGGGCTCCAGCGCCGCATTCGCGCGCTCGAGGGCTCGCTCAAGACGACCGCGCTGGCGCAGCGCGCCTCCGACGACACGGCGACCGCGGCGAGTGCAGCCGCTGTGGGCACCCCTGTGGACAAGTCCGGCAAAGGTGCGGGAGAACACGCCGACCCCTTCAGCCCGGCCGATGCCGCGGACGGCGGGAGCGCGGGCGAATGAGCAATCCGGTCTATCTCGCACTCGACATTCCCCAGCTCGACCCCGCGAAGGCGCTGGTCGAGAAGGTCCGCGCGCATATCGGCGGGGTGAAGCTCGGCCTCGAGTTCTTCTGCGCCCACGGCGCGCACGGGGTGCACGAGATCGCGCACCTCGGCCTGCCGATCTTCCTCGACCTCAAGTTCCACGACATCCCCAACACCGTCGCCGCGGCGATGCAGGCGATCCATGTCTATGAGCCGGCGATCGTCACCGTCCATGCGAGCGGCGGACGGGCGATGATGGAGGACGCCAAGGCCGCCGCCGCCAACGGCACCAAGGTGGTCGCGGTGACGATGCTCACCAGCCTCGATGCGAACGACCTCACCGCCACCGGCGTCTACGGCAGCGCCGAGACGCAGGTGATGCGCCTCGCCGAGCTCGCCCATGCCGCGGGGCTCGACGGGATCGTGTGCTCGGGGCAGGAGGTCGGGATGGTGCGGAAGGCGTGGAAGGACGGCTTCTTCGTCGTCCCCGGCCTGCGCCCCGCGGGCAGCGGTACCGGCGACCAGAAGCGCACCGTCACCCCGCGGCAGGCGCGCGACAACGGCGCAAGCGTGCTCGTCATCGGCCGCCCGATCAGCCGCGCCGAGGACCCGGCGGCGGCCGCGCGGGCGATCGAGGCGACACTGTAGCCCCCCCCCCCGCGCCGATGGCCGACCACGCCACCCCCAACCTTCCCGCGCGCGATTTCGGCGCGACGGCGGCGTTCTATGCGAAGCTCGGCTTTACCGAGGACTACCGCTCGGACGGGTGGATGATCCTGTCGCGCGGGAGCCTCAAGCTCGAGTTCTTCCATCACCCCGATATCGACCCCTTTAGCTCGTGGTTCAGCTGCTGCCTGCGGCTCGACGATCTTGCCGGGACGATGGCCTTGATCGAGGCGAGCGGCGTCCCCGACGCGAGGGTCGGGATGCCGCGCTACCACCCGCCCCGGCTGGAGGAGAGCGGCCTCACCATCGCCTATCTCGTTGACCATGACGGCACGCTCCTGCGCTTGATCCAGAACCCCTGACCATGACCGACACCCTCACCATCGCTCCCGCCACACCCGCCGACGCGCCCGCGTTGAAGGCGCTGCTCGAGGGGGCCTATCGCGGCGATTCGGCGCGGGCCGGGTGGAACCACGAGGCCGACATCCTCGACGACGAGCGGATCACCCGCGCGGAGCTCGACGCGCTGCTCGCCGATCCGGCGGTGACGATCCTCACCGCGCGGGACGACGAGAATCTGATCGGCTGCGTTGCCGTGACCCGCAAGGACGCGCGGCTCGGCTACCTCGGGATGCTGTGTGTTGCGCCCACGCTCCAGTCCGGCGGGCTCGGCCGCAGGCTGCTCGACGCGGCGGAGGAGCACGGCCGCGCGCTCGGGCTCGCGGCGATGGAGATGACCGTCATCGACAGCCGCGAGAGCCTCATCGCCTGGTATGTCCGGCGCGGCTATGCCTTCACCGGCGAGCGGCGGCCCTTCCCGGTGCTGCGCGATCCGCCGGTGACCTTCGTGGTGCTGGAAAAGCCGCTCGCGCGCGCCTAACTGGCGGCCATGTCCCCCGCTTCGATCAAGATCTGCGGCATCTCGACGCCCGAGACCCTTGCCGCCTGCATCGGGGCCCGCGCCGAGTGGGTCGGCTTCAACTTCTTCCCCCCCTCCCCGCGCTTCCTGACGAGCGAGAAGGCCGCGGGCCTCGCAGCGCAAGCCGAGGGCGCGATCCGCCGGGCGGGGGTGTTCGTCGATGCCGAGGACGCCTTCATCGCCAAGGCCGTGGCCGCCGGGCGCCTCGACGCGGTCCAGCTCCACGGCCACGAGAGCCCCGAGCGCACCGCGCAGGTCCGCGGGCGCTTCGGCCTGCCGGTCTGGAAGGTGCTCTCGGTCTCGGGCGCCGAAGACGTCGCGCGCGCGGCCGCCTACCACGAAGTCGCCGATTTCCTGCTGTTCGACGCGAAGACCCCCAAGGGCCAGCTCCCCGGCGGCATCGGCCTCGCCTTCGACTGGAGCCTGCTCGCCGCCTATCGCGGGCCGCTCGCCTGGGGCCTTGCCGGAGGGCTCACCCCCGCGAACGTCGCCGAGGCGGTGCGCCGGACCCGCGCTGGGCTGGTCGACACCTCGAGCGGGGTCGAGCGCGCGCCCGGCATCAAGGACGTGGACAAGATCGCCGCCTTCTGCAAAGCGGCTCGAAACGCTTAAGCAAGACCCCGTTCGCCCTGAGTCCTGAGCCAGCCGAAGGAACTAAGGGCCGCACTTCTTCCCGAAGTGAAGGACGGGGCTTCGACAGGCTCAGCCCGAACGGTAGTTTATGAACTCTCCCAACTCCTTCAGCGCCAGCCCCCCGCCGAAAGCGAACAGCTTTCGGCAAATGCCAGACGCGCGCGGCCATTTCGGCCAGTTTGGCGGGCGCTATGTCGCCGAGACGCTGATGCCGCTGGTGCTCGATCTCGAGCGCGAATATCGCAAGGCGCAGCAGGACCCGGCGTTCCAGGCCGAGTTTGACGACCTGCTGGAGCATTACGTCGGCCGTCCGAGCCCGCTCTATTTCGCGCCGCGCCTCACGGAAGAGCTCGGCGGCGCGCAGGTGTGGTTCAAGCGCGACGAATTGAATCACACCGGCGCGCACAAGATCAACAATTGCATCGGCCAGATCCTGCTCGCGATCCGCATGGGCAAGACCCGCATCATCGCCGAGACCGGCGCGGGCCAGCACGGGGTCGCAACGGCGACGGTCTGCGCGCGCTTCGGCCTGCCTTGCGTGATCTACATGGGCGCCGAGGACGTGAAGCGCCAGTCGCCCAACGTCTTCCGCATGAAGCTCTTGGGCGCCGAGGTGATCCCCGTCACCAGCGGCGGGGCGACGCTCAAGGATGCGATGAACGAGGGCCTCAGGGACTGGGTCGCGAACGTCCACGACACCTTCTACATCATCGGCACCGCGGCCGGCCCCCACCCCTACCCGGAGATGGTCCGCAACTTCCAGAGCGTGATCGGCAAGGAAGCCCGCGCGCAGATGCTCGCCCGCACCGGACGCCTCCCCGACCTGCTGGTCGCGGCGATCGGCGGCGGGTCGAATGCGCTGGGGCTGTTCCACCCCTTCCTCGACGATCCGACGGTGAAGATGCTCGGCGTCGAGGCGGCGGGCCACGGCCTCGACGGCGACGAGCACGCCGCGAGCCTCCTCGGCGGATCGCCCGGCGTGCTCCACGGCAACCGCACCTACCTCCTTCAGGACGCGGACGGCCAGATCACCGAAGGCCACTCGATCAGCGCCGGGCTCGACTACCCCGGCATCGGCCCCGAGCACGCGTGGCTGAAGGAATCAGGCCGCGTCGACTACACCGCCGTCACCGACGAGGAGGCATTGGAGGCCTTCCAGCTGCTGTGCGCGACCGAGGGGATCATCCCCGCCCTCGAACCCTCGCACGCCATCGCGGCCGTGAAGAAGGTCGCGCCGACGATGCCCAGGGACAGCATCATCCTCGCCAACCTGTGCGGGCGCGGGGACAAGGACATCTTTACGGTGGCGGAGCGTCTGGGGGTCGAGCTTTGAGGACCACTCCTCGTCATTGCGAGGAGCCGAAGGCGACGCGGCAATCCATGGCGCCGGTCCGTGGATTGCTTCGCTACGCTCGCAATGACGAGAAACTGATGGAGCGAGGATTGAAATGAACAAACGTTCTGTGCCTCGCCAGACTTTGCGTCCGATGAACAATCATGAAGCCGGGTTATTCACTCGAACCCTGGCCCGTATCTTAAGGGATTGGCGAACAGAGCCAATAGGCTCCCTGATCCGCGCTTCAGGGATTTCGCTCATATATCTCGGGCCTGCGACCGCAATGAAGAGTTCTGATACAACCGGCACAATTACTTGGTCGGTAATTCTATTCATTGGTTCTTTCCTCGCCATTTTGCATGGCATCCTGAGAACAGCATTTCGAGAGTCGAAGAATTGACCCGCCTCACCACCACCTTCGCCGCCCCGCGCCCCGCGCTCGTCTGCTTCATCACCGCAGGCGACGGCGACACCGCGGCCAATCTCGATGCCTTGGTCGAGGCCGGGGCGGACGTGATCGAGCTCGGCATGCCCTTCACCGATCCGATGGCCGATGGTCCCGCGATTCAGAGCGCGAACCTGCGCTCGCTGCGCGGGGGCACGACCACGGCGGACGTGCTGCGCTACGCCACCGACTTCCGCGCCAGGCACCCTGATGTGCCGCTGGTGCTGATGGGCTATGCCAATCCGATGGTCCGCCGCGGCCCCGAGTGGTTCGCCGAGGCCGCTGCGGCGGCCGGCGTTGACGGGGTGATATGCGTCGACATCCCGCCCGAGGAGGACGACGCGCTCGGCCCGGCCCTTCGCGCGAAGGGTATCGCCCCGATCCGCCTTGCCACCCCGACAACCGACGCCGCGCGCCTGCCGCAGGTGCTCGAAGGCTCGGAAGGCTTCCTCTACTACGTCTCGGTCGCCGGGATCACCGGCAAGCAGCAGGCGCAGATCGCCAGCATCGAGGCGAATGTCGCGCGCATCAAGCAATCGACCGGCATTCCGGTCGCGGTCGGCTTCGGCGTGCGCACCCCCGAACAGGCCGCCGCGATCGCCAGGGTTGCCAACGGCGTGGTGGTCGGCTCGGCGCTGGTGGAGATCTGCGGCCAGTATGGTGCGGAGGCTCCCAAACACCTCAAGGCGCTCACCGCAGCGCTTGCCGAGGCGGTCCACACCGCCCGATAACCTCGTCATTGCGAGGAGCCGAAGGCGACGCGGCAATCCATTACGGAACGTCGCGGCTCGCCGATGCGTTGTTCGATGGATTGCTTCGCCTGCGGCTCGCAATGACGAAAGAATTCGAATAAGGACTTGCCCCATGAACTGGTTCACCCGCGTCCGCAATTCGCTGGGCTTCTCGGCCGACAAGAAGACGACCGAGAAGGACCTGTGGATCAAGTGCCCGTCCTGCCAGGAGATGCTCTTCGTGCAGGAATACGAGGCGAACCTCTCGGTCTGCCCGAAGTGCGAGCACCACGGCCGCATCGGCGCCGACGCGCGCCTCGCGCTGCTGCTCGACCAGGGCTTCGAGGTGCTGCCGCTGCCCAAGGTGACCGAGGACCCGCTCCAGTTCAAGGACACCAAGAAGTACACCGACCGGTTGAAGGCCGCGCGCGCCGCGAACCCGCACGAGGACGCCTTCGTGGTCGGATCGGGCTTCATCGAGACGCGGCCTGCGGTCGTCGGCGTGCAGGATTTCAGCTTCATGGGCGGCTCGATGGGCATGGCCGTGGGCCAGGCCTTCTGCGAGGGCGCGCAGAAGGCGCTGGACCGCAAGTGCGCCTACGTGGTCGTCACAGCCGCGGGCGGCGCGCGGATGCAGGAGGGGATCCTCTCCCTGATGCAGATGCCGCGCGCGACCGTGATGACCCGGCGCCTGCGCAACGCCGGGCTCCCCTATGTCGTCGTCCTCACCGATCCCACCACCGGCGGCGTCACCGCGAGCTACGCGATGCTCGGCGACATCCACATCGCCGAGCCGGGCGCGCTCATCGGCTTCGCCGGCCAGCGCGTCATCCAGGACACGATCCGCGAGCAGCTACCCGAGGGCTTCCAGCGCGCCGAATATCTCCACAAGCACGGCATGGTCGACATGGTCGTGCACCGGCGAGAGCTGAAGGCGACGCTCGCGCAGGTGCTCGGCTACCTCGAGCCGGTGAAGGCGGCTTAACAAACGACGTCATCCCAGCGAAAGCTGGGACCCAGGGCCTAAAGCGCATCGCTAGCCGCCCTAGGCCCCAGCTTGCGCTGGGGTGACGAGGTGGACCATGAGAGATTTCGGAAGGTCAGATAATCCGGCGGTACAGGCCCAGCTTGATCGCCTCGCGGCGCTGAGCCTGCCGCAAGGGCGACTGGGGCTCGACACGATCCGTGCCCTGATGGAGCGGCTCGGCAACCCGCACCGCGCGCTGCCGCCCACGTTCCACGTCGCGGGCACCAACGGCAAGGGATCGACCTGCGCTTTCCTGAGGGCGATGCTGGAAGCCGAGGGTTATAGGGTCCACGTCACCACCTCGCCCCATCTTGTGCGCTACAACGAACGCATCCGCCTTGCGGGCGAGCTGATCTCCGACGCCATGCTTGCGGACGTTCTCGAAGAGGTGCTCGATGCGGGCGAGGACCTCGGCCCGAGCTTCTTCGAGGTCACCATCGCCGCCGCCTTCCTCGCCTTCTCGCGCACGCCCGCCGACGCCTGCGTGGTCGAGGTCGGCATGGGCGGGCGCTTCGATGCGACCAATGTGGTGGGACCCGAGGTGCTGGCCGCCTGCGGGATCGCCGCGTTGGGCCTCGATCACGAACGCTTCCTGCTCGCCCCCGAGGAGGGCGTGCCAAAGGAGCCGATGGCGCGGATCGCCTTCGAGAAGGCGGGGATCGCGAAGCGGAGCGTGCCGCTCGTCAGCATCGCCCGCCCGCCCCTCGAAGCCGCAAGCATCGCCGCCGTGGCCCGGGAGAAGGGCGCGTCGCTTCTCGTCCAGGGCGAGGACTGGGAGGCCTTCGCCTTCGATGGCGGGCTGGCCTATTCCGATCAGGCGGGAGGGGCTGGCAAGCAGGGCATGAACCTCGGTCCTCCGGCCCTTCCAGGGGCGCACCAGATCGAGAACGCGGGCCTGGCGATCGCGATGCTGCGCCACCAGAGCATGATCGAGGTCGGCTACCGGGCCTTCTCGGCGGGGCTTCAGAACGCGCGCTGGCCCGCGCGGATGCAACGCCTGTCGCCCGGCCCGCTCACCGGGCGGCGCGAGGTGTGGCTCGACGGGGGGCACAACCCCCAGGCGGGTGCCATGCTGGGCGCGCATTTTCGGGACAAGCGCCTCCACCTCGTGATCGGCATGATCGAGGGCAAGGACCCCGCATCGCTGATCGGCCCGCTCGGCCCCGCCCTCGCCAGCATCACCGCGGTGCCGGTGCCGGGGCACGACTGGCACCCGGCGAGCGCCTTCGGCCCGGCCGCTCAGCCCGCCCCGGACTTGGCGAGCGCCCTCGCGATGATCCCGCATGACGGCCTGCCGGTGCTGATCGCCGGCTCGCTCTACCTCGCGGGCGAGGTGCTGCGGCTCAACGACGAGCTGCCGGACTAGATCTCCGGCTCAGGCGGCGGCGCGTTCTCGGCCCGGCCCGACCTTGCCTGCCGCACCCACTCGATCACGCACAGCACCACGGCAAAGCCGCCGATCGCAGTGGTGAGCAGGAACACGTCGTAATAGCCGCGCTCCTCGATCATCTGGCCCAGCGCCGGGCGACCGAGCGTCCCCACCAGCATCGTCAGCGAAGACAGCAGCGCGTATTGCACCGCGCTGTAACCCTTGGCGACGACGCTCGAGAGGTAGGCAACGAAGGCCGCCCCGGCGATCCCCACCGCGATGTTCTCCGCGCCGATCGCCAGCATCAGCCGGCCCATCCGCTCCTCGGCGCCGAACTGGGCGATCAGCGTGGTAAAGCCGATCATGTCGCTCGCCGCCTGCATCCGCGCCCCGCCCACCGCGAGGTCGGCGTAGAGCAGGTTGGTGAGCGCGGCGATCACCGCGCCCAGCGTCAGCGTGGTCATGCGCCCGATCACCGTCAGCAGCGTGCCGCCCAGCGCCAGCCCGACGATCAGCGCGCCCACGCCGAAGAACTTGGAGGCAATCGCCACCTCGTCCTTGGTGTATTGCAATTCGCCCAGATAGAAGGGGTAGGCAAAGCTCCCCCAGATCGCGTCGGTGATGCGGTAGGAGAGCACCAGCGCGATCACCAGCACCGCGGCCCAGCCCAATCGCCCGATGATCTCGGCGAGCGGCAGGATCAGCGCGCGGTAGCCGTGGTCGAGCGCGGTATCGAGCGCGCTGCTCGCAGGGGCGTCCTCGGCAAGCACATGGCGACCGCGCTTCCTCATCGCCTCGAGCCAGCCGGCGATGAGGCCGGGGATCACCACCGTGGCGATCACGATCAGCGGGCCCATCCGGCTCACGAATTCCGTCGAATCCGGCCGGGTCTCGGGCGTCGCGGTGAGCGAGGCGATCATGAAATCGAGCACGATGAACAGCGCCCACCCCCACAGCACCGCGACCGCGCCGAGCGCGTAAGCCCGGATGCGCGGCGCGATCTGCCCCGCCTGCCGCAGCGTGCCGAGATTGGCGCGCTCGCTCTCCAGCGCGGCGGCGCTGCGCTCGGCGTCGGGGGCGAAGAGGCCGAGGAATCCCACGAACAGGAGGATGCCGCCCATGCTCGCGAAGACCGTCGGCCAGCCCATCCGCTCGGCCATGAACAGCGCCAGCGCGCCGCCCACCAGCGCGGCGATGCGGTAGCCCATCTGGAAGACGGTCGAAAGGATGTCGATGGTCGCGACCTCGTCGGCGACGTCGACGCGCCAGGCGTCGATCACCACGTCCTGCGTCGCGCTCGCGAAGGCGCCGATCCCGGCGAGCAGCGAGAACAATCCCAGCGAGGACAGCGGGTCGAGCGCCGAGAGGATCACGAGGATCGCCCCGAGCAGCAGCTGCGCGGTGACGATCCACTGCTTGCGCTTACCCAGCCGCCGCAGCCCCGGCAGGTCGACCCGGTCGAGCGCGGGCGACCACAGGAACTTGAAGGCATAGGCGAGCCCGATCAGCGAGAACACGCCCATCGTCTCGACATCGACCTTCGCATCGGACAGCCAGGCGTAGAGCGTCCCCAGCAGCAGCGCATAGGGCAGCCCGCTCGCGAAGCCGAACAGGAGGACGTAGCCGGTCTTCGGGTGCCGCAGCGAGGCGGCGAGCGTCAGCCAGCGCGACAGGCGCGATGGAGCGGGGGAAGCGGCTGTGGCCATCGGGGATCCCATGCTGGCGGGCGGAGATTTGCTCCGGCCCGGTTTCGTGCCACACTAGGCAGGGACGAGAGGATGAGAAAAGAGCGATGAACGCGCCCACAACAGATTTGCCCAGATTGTCGCCGACGCCGGGCCAACTCGCGCTCGCCGAGGCGATCCGCGGAGGCGTGGGCCGGCAGGCGGGCGGAATCCAGACCGTGCCCGCGTCGAACTACACCTGCCCCGAGCACTTCGCGCGCGAGAAGGCGGCGCTGTTCGGCCGCCTGCCGCAGGTGCTTGCCCCGTCCGCGCTGCTCCCCGAGCCCGGCATGGCGGTGCCGCACGATGCGACCGGCCGCCCGATGCTCCTCACCCGCGACGCCGAGGGACAGGCGCACGTCTTCCTCAACGTCTGCCGCCACCGCGGGACGCGGCTCGTCGAGGAGAGCGAGGTCCAGTGCACCAAGCGCCTCGTGTGCCCCTATCACGCCTGGACCTACCGGCTCGACGGGGGGTTGATGGCTTTGCCCCGCCCCGAGACCTTCCCCGGGCTCGACAAGGCGGAATTCGGCCTCGTCGAGCTGCCCAGCGTCGAGGCGGGCGGGCTGATCTGGTTCGCCCCGCAGGCGGGGGCCGACTTCACCCATGCCCGGATGCTGGGCGAGGACTTCGCCGCCTTCGGGCTCGGCGGCGCGCACCTGTTCCGCCGCAAGCTGCATAAGGTTCGCGGCAACTGGAAGCTCATCATGGACGCCTTCCTCGAGAGCTACCACGTCACCCGCCTCCACGCCGCCACCATCGGCCCCTTCTTCAAGGACGGGATCACCGCGGGCGATCAGATCGGCCCGCACCAGCGCTCGGCGGTCGGGCGGCTCGAGGAGATGGAGAGGGTCGACCTCACCGACATGGCCCAGCTGCGGCGGGTGGTGACCTTCGCCTACCAGCTGCTCCCCGCGACCGTGATCGTGCCGAGCCCCGACTACGTCAACGTGATGGTGCTGATGCCGCAGGCGGCGGACCTCACGCTGGTCGAGGATTTCATGCTGATCCCCGAGCCGCCGGCGAGCGAAAAGGCGCTCGCGCATTGGGAGAAGAGCTGGAACCTGCTCGACGGCGGGGTCTTCGCCTCGGAGGATTTCCGCGCTGCGGAGCTCGGGCAGCAGGGCCTTGCCTCGGGCGCGGTCGAGCACATCACGCTCGGCACGCTCGAAGGCGGGATCGCAAGGTTCGACCAGATCGTGAGCGAAGCCTTGCGGGCAGCGGGCTAACCGAGATTTGGCCGGTCGCCTTTCCGGCCGAAATGCTCTAGGCGCGCGGCCATGCCCACCCAGCCCCCCCGTTCCGAGACCCGCCCGGAAGGCGAGCGTATCGCCAAGCTGCTCGCCCGCGCCGGGATCGCCAGCCGCCGCGAGATCGAGCGGATGATCGCCGAGGGGCGCGTGGCGCTCGACGGCAAGGTGCTCGACACGCCCGCGACGATCCTCGCGAACCTCCGGGGCGTGACGGTCGACGGCAACCCCGTCGCCGCGGCCGAAGCCACGCGGCTGTTCGCCTTCCACAAGCCGACCGGCCTCATCACCGCCGAGCGGGATCCGGCGGGCCGCCCGACGATCTATACCGCGCTGAGGAACGCGCTCCCCAAGGGCACGCCGCGCCTCATGCCGGTGGGCCGCCTCGACCTCAACACCGAAGGGTTGCTGCTGCTCACCAACGACGGCGGGCTGAAGCGCACGCTGGAGCTGCCCGCCACCAAGGTCCCCCGCACCTACCGCGCGCGCGCCTTCGGTGCCGTGTCGCAGGAGCAGCTCGAATCCCTCGTCGAGGGGGTCGAGATCGACGGAGTGCGCTACGGCTCGATCGACGCCAATCTCGAGCGCTCATCGGGCCGCAACCTGTGGATCGAGATGACCATCACCGAGGGCAAGAACCGCGAGGTGCGCCGGGTGCTCGAATTTCTCGGGCTCCAGGTGAACCGTCTGATCCGCGTCGGCTACGGCCCCTTCCACTTGGGCGACCTGCCGCGCGGGCAGGCGGTCGAGCTGATCGGCCGGCCGGTGGCGCAGTTCATCTCGGAGCTGACCGGCCAGCCGATCCCGCGCGGGGGCGTGAAGAAGGCGGAGAAGCTGGCGGTGAACGCCGCCCTGAAGCCGCCGCACGCGCCTGCCCCGGCTGGCGACCGCCGCGCACCCAAGCCGGCGGGTGACCGCCGCGCGCCCAAGGTCCCCGCGCCCGCGCCCCGCAAGGGTCCGCGCGGTGCGGAGGCCAAGCGCGGCCGCCCGGCGCCGCCGCGCTCCCCGCGGGGCGCGCGCTGATGCGGATCGTCGCGGGCGAATGGCGCGGGCGCAAGCTCGCCGCGCCCAAGGGTGACGCCACGCGGCCGACCGCGGACCGCGCGCGCGAAACGCTGTTCGCGATGCTCACCAGCCGCCTCGGCGACTTCGACGGCTTGCAGGTCGCCGACCTTTTCGCAGGCTCGGGCGCGCTCGGGCTCGAGGCCCTGTCGCGCGGCGCGGCGCAATGCCTGTTCGTCGAGCAGGACCGCGCGGCGGTGGAGGTGATCCGCGCCAACATCGCGGCATTGAGCGCACAAGCGAGGACGCGGGTCGAGGCGGGGTCGGTCATGGCCCTGCGCGCCGCAGCGGCGCCGCTCGACCTGATCCTCGCCGATCCGCCCTACGGCACCGGAGCGGGCGAGGTCGCGCTCGACCGGTTGCTGCGGCTCGGCTGGATTGGCCCGGAGACCTGGATCGCACTCGAGACCGGAGCTAAGGAAGACGTCTCGGTCGCGGGCCTCGCCATCGCAGCCGAACGCCGGGTCGGCAAGGGCAAGCTCAGTCTCCTGAGGCTTGCCACCGCCGACCCGGCTGCGTCGGGAGGCTAGGCGAAGGCTCAGCCCTGCGTCGGGGCCGGCGCCTCGCCCTTGATCTGGGCCTCGATCTGGCTCCAGGCCATTTCCTTCTGCGCGTCGGGCAGCTTGCTCAGGCGCACCTTGTCGCTGTCGGTGAGCGCCCAGAACATCTTCTGACGCTCGGCCGAGAGCGACTGGTAGTAGCTCTGGGTCTCGGCCGGCCACTTCTGGATCGCGGCCTGCTGCTCGGCCGGGCTCAGGGTCTGGGCAGGCGCGGCCGGGGCGGCATCATCGGTTCCGGTTCCGTCCGGCGCAGGGTCCCCGGTGCGGGTGTCGGTGGCCGGGTCGGCCGCGTCCGTCGGGGCCGGGGGCGCCGTCTCGTCCGGCGCGCCCGCTTCCGGGCCCTCGGACGAGGTCGGCGGGGTGGTCGGCGCGGTCGGCGGGACCGTCTCCGGCCCGGTCTGCGGCATGCTCGAGGGCGTGCCGGTGTGGCCCGCGTGACCCGGCTGCGACCCGGTCCCGTCCTGCGCCCCGGCGAGCGCCGGGGTCATCGCCACAGCCATGGCGGCACCGGCAAGTGCGAGAGTCTTCGAAAACTTCTGCATGGGTAACTCCATCATTGCTGAACCCAAGCATCACGAACGCAAGTCCGACCGGCCTGCTGTCCCCTGCGGACCGGTCGTGCTTCAACTATGGGGAGGCACCCCGGCGAGGCAATCGGGCCGGCCCGTCGCCAACCCGGCACAGCCACCGCCGGGCGGCAATTGTGGCTCAAAGACGGCAGGGCGTTCGCGCGATCGGCCTCATGGCACGCGCAGCAAGGCCTCGTGCGGCTTGCTCCCGCCGCCATTGTTCCCTACCTGTTCGCATGAGACGATGAGCACCAACCTGCCCTCCCCCGCGCCGAGCGAGTCGATCCCGGCCTATGCCGCGAGGCTCAACCCGCCCCAGCGCGCCGCCGTGCTCGCCACCGAGGGGCCGGTGCTGATGCTCGCGGGCGCGGGCACCGGCAAGACCGCCGCGCTCACCGCCCGCCTCGCGCACCTCGTGGCGACGGGCCGCGCCTACCCCTCGCAGATCCTGTGCGTGACCTTCACGAACAAGGCCGCCCGCGAGATGCGCGAGCGCGTCGCGCACCATCTCGGCCCCCAGGCGGAGGGGCTGCCGTGGCTCGGCACCTTCCATTCGATCTGCGCCAAGATGCTGCGCCGCCATGCCGAGCTCGTCGGCCTCCAGCACAATTACACGATCATCGACACCGACGATCAGCTGCGGCTGCTCAAGCAGCTCATCACCGAGGCCGATCTCGACGAGAAGCGCTGGCCGGCGCGCCAGCTCGCCGGCCTGATCGACCGCTGGAAGAACCGCGGCCTGAACCCCACCAATCTCGATGCGGTCGAGAACGAGGCCTATGCCAACGGCCGCGGTGCGGCGCTCTACGCCCGCTACCAGGAGCGGCTGAAGGCATTGAACGCCTGCGACTTCGGCGACCTCATGCTGCACATGCTGAACGTGCTGAGGCAGCACCCCGACATCCTCGCCGACTACCAGCGCCGCTTCCGCTACATCATGGTCGACGAGTACCAGGACACCAACGCGGTCCAGTACCTGTGGCTGCGGCTCCTCGCGCAGGGGCACAGGAACATCTGCGTGGTCGGCGACGACGACCAGTCGATCTACTCGTGGCGCGGCGCCGAGGTCGCGAATATCCTCAGGTTCGAGAAGGACTTTCCTGGCGCGGAGGTGATCCGGCTCGAACAGAATTACCGCTCCACACCCCACATTCTCGGCGCGGCCTCGGGGCTGATCCGCGCGAACAGCCAGCGCCACGACAAGACATTGTGGACCGAGGTCAACGGCGGCGACAAGGTCAGGGTGATCGGCGTGTGGGACGCCCCCGAGGAGGCGCGGCGCGTCGGCGAGGCGATCGAGCGGCTCGAGCGCGAGGGCGCCGCGCTCGACCAGGTCGCCATACTCGTGCGCGCGCAGTACCAGACGCGCGAGTTCGAGGACCGCTTCATCCAGATCGGCATCGCCTACCGCATCATCGGGGGTTTCCGCTTCTACGAGCGCGCCGAGATTCGCGACGCGCTCGCCTACCTGCGCCTGATCGCCCAGCCGCAGGACGACCTCGCCTTCGAGCGCATCCACAACGTCCCCAAGCGCGGGCTCGGCGCCAAGGCGCTCGAGGCGATGCACTCCCACGCCCGCCGCACCGGGCTCCCG
Source organism: Erythrobacter sp. NE805 (assembly GCF_046452355.1). NCBI lineage: Bacteria > Pseudomonadati > Pseudomonadota > Alphaproteobacteria > Sphingomonadales > Erythrobacteraceae > Erythrobacter > Erythrobacter sp. NE805. The sequence goes on from NZ_JBKFDI010000002.1 coordinate 572,493, forward strand.
CTGGCGGCGGCCGCGTTGCAGCTCGCCGACTCCGACGAGCTGCCCAAGCGCACCGCGATCACCATCGGCGGGCTGATGCGCCAGTTCCTGCACTGGCGCGAACAGGCCGAGACCCTCTCGCCCGCCGATCTCCTCAGGCTGGTGATGGAGGAATCGGGCTACAACGCCATGCTCGCCGCCGACCGCTCGCCCGAAAGCGCGGGCCGCGCGGAGAACCTCTCCGAACTTGCCCGCGCGATGGAGGAATACACGACGCTCGGCGACTTCCTCGAGCATGTCAGCCTCGTCATGGACAACGACCGCGCGAACGAGGGCGAGACGGTCACGATCATGACGATCCACGCCGCCAAGGGCCTCGAGTTCGACAACGTCTTCCTGCCCGGCTGGGAGGAGGGCGTCTTCCCCTCGCAGCGGGCGATCGACGAGGGCGGCCTTGCGAGCCTCGAGGAGGAGCGCCGCCTCGCCTATGTCGCGATCACCCGCGCGCGGCGGCACTGCACGATCCTCCACGCCGCCAACCGCCGCATCTACGGCCAGTGGACGAGCTCGATCCCCTCGCGCTTCATCGAGGACCTGCCCGCCGAGCACATCGAGAGCGAGACGACGCTCACCGGCGGCGCCTCGCTGTGGCGCGCGAACTGGAGCGAGCAGGAGGACCCCTTCGCCCACGTCGCGCGGGACCGCCCCGACCGGGCGCAGCAGCGCGGCCCCGGCTGGCAGCGCGCGGTCGCGAGCGGCTACGACAGCCGCCCCGCCCGCATCCCCGAGAACACCCGCTCCGCGGCCAGCTTCGCCGCCCCCGCCCGCAGCGACATCGCGATCGGCGCGATGGTCACCCACGCCAAGTTCGGCACCGGCTGCGTGATCGACCAGGAGGGCAACAAGCTCACCATCCTGTTCGAGGAGGCGGGCGAGAAGCGCGTGCTCGACAGCTTCGTGACGGTGGTGGGCTGACCAGGGTCACCATTCGCCTCGAGCGAAGTCGAGAGGCGCCGCCGCAGGTGTCTCGACTGACGACAGAATGTCGGCAGTTCATCCTGAGCCTGCCGAAGGGCTCGACGCGAACGGATGAAACTCAGGCCGCCGGCTGTTCGACCGCCGGCGCTTCGGGCTTTCTCCAATAACGCGCCTCGAAAGGCCTCGCGAGTTCGCCGAGGAAGTCGCGCGTGCCCTCGGCGATGCCGGTATCGCAATTGGCGTAGGGCCGGGGGTCGAGCCAGGTGCCGAACAGCCAGTCCCACAGCACCACGGTGTTGCCGAAATTGGCGCCCATCAGCGTCTCGTCGCGGATGTGGTGGAGGCGGTGCGCGGCGGGCGAGATCAGCACCTTGCCGAGCGGGCCCAAGGTCCAGGGCACGTCGGCATGGATGAAGTAGCCCCACCAGGCGCGCAGCACCAGCGCGCCCGCGATCGCCCAGAACGGCAGGCCGAGCGCGATGACCACGAGGTTGTCGCAGACCATGCTGAAGGCCTCGCCGAGCGGATGCTTGCGGCGCACGCTCAGCCAGTTCATCGCCTCGTCGGCGTGGTGGACGGCGTGGACCGGCCACAGCAGCCGGACGTGCTCGACCCGGTGGCGCCAGTAGGCGGCGAGGTCGATGAGCAGGATCGCCGCGATCACCGCGACCCATCCGGGCAGGCCCGCCCAGAAGGCGACCAGCGCGTCGGCGCGGGGGATCAGCGAGGTGCCGGTGAGGATCGGCACCGCGAGCAGCGGCACGACCACCGCGGCATTGGTCAGCCACAGGGCGAGATTGGTGACGATCTCGGGCCGCGCGCGGCGCAGGGCGGCCAACATCGCCTCGCGCTTGGTGAGGTAGGCGACGCAGCCGAACAGCAGGCCGAGCGCCGCGAGTTCCTCGAGGTCGGAGGTGACGGAATGGAACGCGGTCTCGATCATGCCAGGGGCATAGACCGGCAACCGCCAAAGAAGCGTTAACCCTCCCGCACTTCACGCGCCGGGCGGGCGGCGCGTCAGAGTGCCGAGAGGCTCAGGAAGCCGGGAACCGGGCCGTTCCACTCGCCGGGCTTGCCGGGCTCGTCGTCCTCGCGCTCGCGGCGGGCGCGGGGCTTGCGCTCCTCGCGCGGCGCATCGCGGTCGCGCTCGCGCTCGCGACGAGGCTTGCGCTCTTCAAGATCGTCGCGCTCCTCGCGGGCGCGGCGCGGCTTTCTCGCCGGGCGCTCCTCGCGCTCCTCTCGCTCCTCGGGGGCATCGGCCTTGGCCGCCTCGGCGCGGGCGAGAACCTCGGTGAGGTCGACCCGCACGTCGGCCTTGCCGAACACCTTGATCGCGCTGCCGGTCAGCTTCTCGACATTGGCGATCGCCTCGGCGTCCTCCTCCGAGACGAAGGTGAAGGCCCGGCCCTTAGCCCCGGCGCGGCCCGTCCGGCCGATACGGTGCACGTAGTCGTCGGGGTGCCAGGGCGTGTCGAAGTTGAAGACGTGGGAGACGCCCTTGATGTCGAGGCCGCGCGCCGCGACGTCGGAGGCGACGAGGATGTTCACGTCACCCGACTTGAAGCGCTCCAATTCCTTGAGGCGCGAGGTCTGGTCCATGTCGCCGTGGATCTCGCTCGACCGGAAGCCGTGGCGCCTGAGGCTCTGGTTCAATTCGCGCACCGTGGTCTTGCGGTTGGCGAAGATGATCGCGGTCTCGACGAGGTCGTTCTCGAGGAACCAGCGCAGCGTCTCGCGCTTGCTCCGCGACTTCACCGGCACCTTGAAGGCGGTGATGTCGGCATTGGTCGAGGCCGCGCGGCTCACCTCGATCCGCTTGGGATTGGTGAGGAATTTCTTGGCGAGCTTCTCGATCGGCGGCGGCATGGTCGCCGAGAAGAGCATCGTCTGGCGCGTCTCGGGGAGCTTGGAGCAGATGAACTCGATGTCGGGGATGAAGCCCATGTCGAGCATCCGGTCGGCCTCGTCGATGACGAGCAGCTCGCAGCCGTTCAAGAGGATCTTGCCGCGCTCGAACAGGTCCATCAGGCGGCCCGGCGTCGCGATCAGCACGTCGACCCCGTCCGAGAGCGCCTTCAACTGGTCGCCCATCTGCACGCCGCCGATCAGCAGCGCCATCTTGAGGTCGTGGTTCTTGCCGTATTTCTCGAAGTTCTCGGCGACCTGGGCGGCGAGTTCGCGGGTCGGCTCGAGGATCAGCGAGCGCGGCATCAGCGCGCGGCGGCGGCCTGCCGCCATCACGTCGATCATCGGCAGCACGAAGCTCGCCGTCTTGCCGGTGCCGGTCTGGGCGATGCCGATGAGGTCCTTCATCATCAGCACGGTCGGGATCGCCTGCGCCTGGATCGCGGTCGGCGTGGTGTAGCCCGCGTCTTCCACGGCCTTGAGCAATTCGGGCGAGAGGCCGAGATCGGCGAAAGTCATCAGGTCTATGTTGTCCGAGAATAGCGGGCAGGGTTGCTGCCGGGATTGCTGATCCGCCGCGTGGCCGGGCAAAGCCCGAATTCACGCCGCCGTCAGGCTGCGGCGCCTTTCACGCAAACAGGCGCAAAAGTCAAGGAATCGCGGGCGTCGGCCCCGAGGCTCAGCCCGGCACCGCGACGAGCTGGCGCATCACCTCGACCTCGCAGCGCGCGCCGGTGCGCGACTGGAGCTTGTCGCGCGAGACGCACAGCCGCCCGTCCTTGCTCTTCTCGACGTAGAAGCCCGAGTAGAAGTCGCGGGCGCGGCAGGCCTTTTCGAGGTTCACCGAGAGCATCCGGCGATCGCGCAGGAACAGCACCAGGCGGTTGCCGCTGCCGGTCTGCACCCCCGCGATCTCGCCGAGCCCCACGCACTTCTCCTTGCGCCGCTCCTCGAAGCGCGGGGCCGAGGGGCGCTGCGGAAGCTCGGCAAGGAGGTTCTGGCGCGCGGCGAGCGGGGCCGGGGTGATCCGCACGACGACGCGCTGCTCGATGCGGATCTGCTGCGCCGCCGAGGACTGGCGCATCGCGCCCAGTGGGTTCAGGACCTCGGCAACGGGAGCGACACCCGGCGCGCCAGCCGCATCGCACTGCGGAGCGCCGCCTTCACCCTCATCGCCCTCGGCCGGCAGGCGCGCCGTCTCGGCCACCAGCGGCAGCATCAGCGCAAGCGGCGCTGCGAGGGCGAGCAGGCTGTGCATCGGCGGGGAAGGCTCTCCTCAAGATGGTCGGAACGGGCGGGATCAACGGCTCGGCGGACCGGCGGGTCGCTTTGGCTTGCCCCGGCCCTAGCAGCGACGCTTGAACCGTGGCTTAACTGTCCGCACAGGGGCGCGCCAAAAGAATGGCAATTTTGCGTCCGGCTGTGGCATGGAGGCCACAATGACTCGCCCCCTCCCCCAAGCCGAAACCGAGAGCTTCCTCGCCGCCGCTGCCGCCCTGCTCGGGCCGCGCGGGCTGACGCAGGATCCGGCGCTGATGGACGCCTGGCTCACCGACTGGCGCGGGCGCTACACCGGCCGGGCGCTGGCGCTCGCCTCCCCGGCCTCGACCGCCGAGGTCGCCGCGCTGGTGAGCCTCTGCGCCGCGCACGGCGTGCCGATCGTGCCCCAGGGCGGCAACAGCGGCATGGCGGGCGGCGCGACCCCCGACGCGAGCGGCCGCGCTATCCTCCTCTCGCTGCGGCGGATGAACGCCATCCGCAGCCTCTCGGCGGAGAGTGGCCAGGCGGTGTGCGAGGCCGGCGTGATCCTCCAGTCCCTGCACGAGGCGGCCGACGCGGCGGGGCTGCGCTTCCCGCTGACATTGGGCGGCAAGGGCTCGGCGACGATCGGCGGGCTGATCGCGACCAATGCGGGCGGTACGCAGGTGCTGCGCCACGGGACGATGCGCGCCCAGGTGCTCGGGCTCGAAGCGGTGCTGGCGAGCGGCGAGGTGCTGGACCTCATGACCCCGCTCAAGAAGGACAATCGGGGCTTCGACCTCAAGCAGCTGCTGATCGGATCGGAGGGCACGCTCGGCATCGTCACCGCCGCGCGGCTGCGGCTGCTGCCGGCGGCGCGGGGCCGCGCGACCGCCTGGGTCGGGCTCGACGACATCGTCGCGGCGCGTACGCTGCTGCGGCGCGTCGAGCGCGCGCTCGGCGAGGCGCTCGAGGGCTTCGAGGTGGTGCCGGCCCATTGCCTTGGATCCGTGCTCGCCCACCAGCCCGGCGCGCGCGCACCGCTCGCCGGGCGCCATGCCTGGAACGCCCTCGTCGAATGCGTCTCGCCCGCCGCCGACAGCGCGGCCCTGCGCGAGGGCCTCGCGGCGGCGCTCGGCGCGGCGCTCGAGGAGGGGCTCATCGCCGACGCCGCGATCGCCGCGAGCGACGCCCAGGCCGAGGCCTTCTGGGCCCTGCGCGACGGCATTTCCGCCGCCGAGCGCGCGCGCGGGCCGGCCATGCAGCACGACATCTCGGTGCCCGTCGAGGCCATGCCCGAGTTCATCCTCGCCGCCGTCCCCGCGATCGAGAGCACCTTCCCCGGCACCACCGCGGTCGCGTTCGGGCACCTCGGCGACGGCAATGTCCACTTCCACGTCCTCGCCCCCGAGGGCGCCGTCCGGGGCGTCTGGGAGGAGGCCGAGGGCAAGGCGGTCAGCGCTCAGGTCCACGATCTCGTCACCGCTTGGGGCGGCTCGATCAGTGCCGAGCACGGGATCGGGCAGATGAAGGTGGACGAGCTCGCCCGGCTCCACGACCCGGTCGCGCTGGCGGTGATGGCGCGCGTCAAGGCGGCGCTCGACCCCCGCGGGCTGCTCAATCCGGGAAAACTCTTGCCCCTGCCGCAGGGCGCGTGATCCGCGCGGCTTGCGCGGTTCGTCGCAAACGCTTAAGGCCCGCGCTTTCGGCGGGCCGACGAGGTTTTTCCGCTGAGGGGATCAACACTACCGCTTCGGAGAATTCGTCATGGCCAGCGCGCCGCAACCGCAACTTCCGCTGTTTTACAAGGACCTCCTGCCCGTCAACAGCAACGACCACGCCGACTGGAAGGCTGGCTCGCTCGCTGACGCGTCCTACCTCGCCCAGACCCACGCGATCCCGCTGACCAGCGACGAATTCGTCGATGCGCAGCGCAATTTCCCGATTGTCTTCACCTCGGGCGAGGGCGCCCTGCCGATCGCGCTGTTCGGCCTCAACGAGGGCGTCAACGTGTTCATCGGCGAGGACAACATGATCGCCGAGCCGATCTACCTGCCCGCCTATGCGCGCCGCTATCCCTTCATCCTCGCCAAGCTCCAGCCCGGCAGTGACGACATGTCGCTGTGCTTCGACCCGACCGCGGGGATGCTCGGCAAGGACAAGGACGGCCTCCCCCTCTTCGCCGACGGCAAGCCGAGCGAGTACACCGAGGGCGTGCTCGACTTCTGCCGCCGCTTCGAGGAAGCCGGCCAGCGCACCAAGCTGTTCATGGACGAACTCGCCAAGCTCGACATCCTGATGGAGGGCGAGATCGCCATCACCCGCAACGACATGCCGGAAACCCCCTTCGTCTACAGGGGTTTCCGCATGGTGGACGAGGCCAAGCTGCGCGAGCTTCCGGCCGCCACGCTCGAGGAACTGGCGAAGAACGGCATGCTCATGCTGATTTACGCGCACCTCTTCTCGCTCAATCTGATGCGCAACATCTTCGAGCGCCAGATGGCCCAGGGCAAGGTGCCGATGAACAGCGACGGGACCCCGGCCCCGGCGCTCAACTGATCGCGCCGCCGGGTTCCGACGACAGCTGAAAATGCAAGCGGGCAGGTGGCCGAAGGGCCGCCTGCCCGTTCTGCCATCCGGGACCGGCGGAGCCGATGTTTCACGTGAAACAACGCCGGATGGGGGAGGCTAAGGGGGGTCCGGAGGGGGTCTGGAGGGGTCTGGAGGGGGTCTGGCGCCGGCTCGACAGGCTCTGGCGCGCAGCAAGGCCAACCCTGCCGCGTGGCACCTCGCTCCCGCTACTCCGCCGCCTGCCGCAGCCCCTCCTGCCCGCCGAGCAGCGCGGCTTCCGCACCGAGCTCGCGCACCAGCCCCGCCAGCATCGCCGCGACCGCGGGCAGCCCCGCCCCGGGCTCGGCGAGCTGGCGGTCGAGATAGGTCGCGCGGCACACCTCGATCTGCAACGCGTGCATCCCGCCCTGCGGCGCGCCGTGGCGGTCGAGCACGTAGCCGCCCGAATAGGGCCGGTTCTGCGCCGCCGGAACGCCGCGCGCCTCGAGGTGGGCGAGCGCCCTCCCCATCAGCGCATGGTGGCACGAGGCGCCGAAGCGGTCGCCCAGCACCAGCACCGGCGCGCGCGCCTCGCCCTCGGCGGCGCGCAGCGGCGGCATCGAGTGCAGGTCGACGAGCAGCGCCGCCCCCCACTCGTCGCGGATCGCCGCGAGCTCCGCCGCCAGCGCCGCGTGATAGGCGCGGTGGATGTGCTCGACGCGCTCGGCGAGCTCCGCAGGAGCGAGCCGCCCCCTCCAGATCTCGCCCGATCCCGGCAGGCGGCGCGGCACCAGCCCGAGGCCGCTCCTCGCCCGCGCATTGCCGCGCTGGCCCGCTTCCGCCGCCGCCACCCCCTCGGGCCGTCCGCCCTCGACCATGTCCCAGTCGACATCGTCCTCGGCGCGGTTCAAGTCGAGCAGCGCGCGCGGCGCATGGGCGACCAGCAGCCCCGCGCCGGTCTCGCGCGCCACCGCGACGCCGAGCCGGTCGACATGGCGATCCTCGAGCCGCAATTGCGCCAGCTCCGGCTCGCGCATCCGCGCCGCGACGCTCGCCGGATAGGCGCGCCCCGCGTGGGGCACCGCGATCAGCACCGGCAGGCGCAGGCGCTGCGGACGGGTCAGGGTGAAGGCCGCCGCCTGCCCGAGCCCCGGCACGCGTCCGCCGCTCACCGAGATGCGGGCGGGGGCGGGACCGGGCCGGGAGGGGCGGGCGGGCGGCGTCATGCGCCCTCCTTGCTGACGGCTCGGGCGAGTCCTGTCAAAGCCTCATCGCCCCGGCGCCGGGGCATTTCGCCCCGTCCCCCGCGCAAACCGCCCTCCGGCACAAAGATTTCTTAAGCCGGTTGTGCTAACCCGCCCGCATGACAGCCTCCCGCACCCCCCGCATCCTGCTCGCCGAGGACGAGGACGCCATGCGCGCCTATCTCGAGCGGGCGCTGACCAATGCCGGCTACGCGGTCAGCGCGGTGGACCGCGGGACCGACGCCCTGCCGCTGCTCGAGACCGGCGACTACGACCTGCTGCTCTCCGACATCGTCATGCCCGAAATGGACGGGATCGAGCTCGCCCAGCGCTGCGCGACGATCTCGCCGCGCACCAAGGTGATGTTCATCACCGGCTTCGCCGCGGTGTCGCTGCGCGCGAGCCGCGAGCAGCCGACCGCCAAGGTGCTCTCCAAGCCCTTCCACCTGCGCGACCTCGTGCTCGAGGTGGAGCGGGTGTTCGAGGAAGCCGGGGCCTAAGGGTTTTTCGCGCAGAGACGCAGAGAGCGCAGAGCAGGCGCTTCGTGAAAGGCTCGTCGCCCCGTGCTCGACACGGGGCCTCGCTTCCTTCTACGCGCAGGCCTCGTTTCACGCGGAGACGCGGAGACGCGGAGGCTTGAGATCGCGGCTGCGCCGCAGTGTCTCACACTAAGCCACAAAGACACAGAGGATCGCACGGCGAGCGCTCTCGCAGTCTCGCACGCTCTCTTTGTGCCCTTGTGTCCTTGTGTGCGTCAGAAAGGCGGACGACACCAAGGCAGCGACCGGCTCCCCTCCGCGTCTCCGCGTCTCCGCGTGAATCAAACTCGCTCCCCGCCAAAGCCCGGTTCGAATCGCTTGCACCTTCGAAAGTGCTGCGATAAAGGGCCGCTCCGCGCTCGAAAGGGCGCCGATCCGATGGTGCGGGCGTATAGCTCAGTGGTAGAGCACTATGTTGACATCGTAGGGGTCGCAAGTTCAATCCTTGCTACGCCCACCATCGGAACAGCAGACGAGCCCGCCCTCCCCGGCGGGCTTTTTTGTGACCCCCGCCCGCACCTGCACCCGCCGCATGCGATGTTGCGTTTCATTCGCGGCTCGCGCGCTTGCAAGCCCCACGCCCTCTGCTAAAGCCCGCGCGGGATCTACGGGCCTCGGACGGGCCCTCAACAGCTTCCTGTCGATCATGAACGGCCCCGCGCACGACGGGGCGAGAAGGATAGGGCAATGGCCATGCAGAAAATCAAAGTCGCCAATCCCGTCGTCGAGCTCGACGGCGACGAGATGACCCGCATCATCTGGCAGTGGATCCGCGAGCGGCTGATCCTGCCCTATCTCGACATCGACCTCAAATATTACGACCTGTCGATCGAGAACCGCGACGCGACCGACGACCAGGTGACGGTCGACAGCGCCAACGCGATCAAGCAATTCGGCGTCGGCGTGAAGTGCGCGACGATCACCCCCGACGAGCAGCGCGTCGAGGAGTTCGGCCTCAAGAAGATGTGGAAGTCGCCCAACGGCACGATCCGCAACATCCTCGGCGGCGTCGTCTTCCGCGAGCCGATCGTGATCGACAACGTGCCGCGCCTCGTGCCGGGCTGGACCGATCCGATCGTCGTCGGCCGCCACGCCTTCGGCGACCAGTATCGCGCGACCGACACGCGCATCCCCGGCCCCGGCAAGCTGCGCCTCGTCTTCGACGGCGAGGACGGCACGACAATCGACCTCGACGTCTTCGACTTCCCCAGCGCCGGCGTCGCGATGGCGATGTACAACCTCGACGATTCGATCCGCGACTTCGCCCGCGCCTCGTTCAACTACGGTTTGAACCTCGGCTGGCCGGTCTACCTCTCGACCAAGAACACGATCATGAAGGCCTATGACGGGCGCTTCAAGGACCTCTTCCAGGAGGTGTTCGACACCGAGGGCTTCGCGGAAGCGTTCAAGGCCAAGGGCATCGTCTACGAACACCGCCTGATCGACGACATGGTGGCCTCGGCGCTCAAGTGGTCGGGCAAGTTCGTGTGGGCCTGCAAGAACTACGACGGCGACGTGCAGTCCGACACCGTCGCGCAAGGGTTCGGCTCGCTCGGCCTGATGACCAGCGTGCTGATGACGCCGGACGGCAAGACCGTCGAGGCCGAGGCCGCGCACGGCACCGTCACCCGCCACTACCGCCAGCACCAGCAGGGCAAGGCGACCTCGACCAACCCGATCGCCTCGATCTTCGCCTGGACCCGCGGGCTCATGTACCGCGGCAAGTTCGACGGAACCCCCGACGTCGTCCGCTTCGCCGAGACGCTCGAGAAGGTCTGCATCCAGACCGTCGAGAAGGGTTACATGACCAAGGATCTGGCGCTGCTGATCGGCCCGGGCCAGGCGTGGCAGACCACCGAGCAGTTCTTCGAGACGATCGTCCAGAACCTCGAGACGGAAATGGCCAGCTGGGCCTGATCGCGCGTCACGCCTGATCTGCGAAAGCCGGGCGGCCCTGCGCGGCCTGCCCGGCTTTTTCGTGCCCGGCGCAAGCGTGACAGCCACGCCGCGCGCCGTTACACGTGACGCGTGGCTGGCGAAATGACCCTCTCCCCCGTCCTCTCGGACGCGCTGGTGATCCTTGGTTCGGCGGGCATCGTCATTCCGCTCTTCGCGCGGTTCCGCATCACCCCGATCATCGGCTTCATCCTGATCGGGGTGCTGGTCGGCCCCTCCGGTCTCGGCTCGCTGGTCGATGAGCACCCCTGGCTCTACTACGTCACGATCACCAACGTGGTGCGACTGGTCCCCTTCGCCGATTTCGGGATCGTGCTGCTGCTCTTCGCGATCGGGCTCGAGCTGTCGTTCAACCGCCTGTGGGCCATGCGCAAGCTGGTGTTTGGCCTCGGCGCGCTCGAGGTGCTTATCAGCGGCGGGGCGCTGGCGCTGTTCGTGGGGGTGGCCGCCGGCATGAACACCGCCGCGGCGCTGGCGCTGGGCTTTGCGCTCGCCTTCTCATCGACCGCGATCGTGTTGCCGATCAGCGGCACCAAATCGCCGGTAGGCCGCGCGGCGCTCTCGATGCTGCTGTTCGAGGACATCATGATCGTGCCGATCATCTTCATCCTCGGCGCGCTCGCCCCCAATGCGGCGGAGGACGGCTGGGCGGGGATGATCCGCACCCTGTGGCAGGGCGGGCTCGTGGTCGCGGTGCTGCTGGTGGCGGGCCGCCTCGCCCTCCCCCGCCTGTTCGCGCAGGCCGCGCGCACCAAGAGCCCCGAGCTGTTCCTCTCCGCCTCGCTGCTCGTCGTCATCGGCGCGAGCCTTGCCACCGCGCTGGTCGGCCTCTCGCCGATCGTCGGCGCGCTGATCGCGGGGCTCCTGATCGCTGAGACCGAATACCACACCGAGGTCGAGCTGATCATGGAGCCCTTCAAGGGCCTCGCCCTCGGGGTGTTCCTCATCACCGTCGGCATGAGCATCAACCTCGCCGAGATCGCCGGCGAGATCGGCACCATCGCGCTCGCCGTGACCGGGGTGGTCGTGTTCAAGGCGATCGTCACCGGCATCCTGCTGCGGCTGATGGGCGCGCGGCGCAGCACCGCGGCCGAGACCGGGCTGCTGATGGCCTCGCCGTCCGAGACCACCCTGATCGTCCTCGCCGCCGCGACCAGCGCGCTGGTGCTCGATGCCGAGACCGCGCGCTTCTGGCAGACCGTCACCGCGATCGGGCTCACCATCACGCCCGTCCTGGCGAAGCTCGGCGCGATGATCGCGCGGCGGGTCGACGGCGCGGCGCACGTCCCGCACGAGGACGAGGGCGACGGCAAGGGCGACACGGGGCGCACGATCATCGTCGGCGGCGGGCGCGTCGGGCGGCTGGTCGCGGACATGATGCGCACCCATGCCAAGCCCTACGTGATGATCGACAGCAACCCCGACCTCATCGACGCCGCCAAGCGCGACGGCTACCGCGCGACCTTCGGCGATGCCGCACGCCGCGACACGCTCGCGCGGCTCGGGGTCGCGACCGCCCCGGCGGTTGTGCTGACGATGGACGAACCGGTGCTCGCCCAGCGCCTCGTCGCCAAGCTGCGCCAGGCTCACCCCGATCTCCTGATCGTCGCCCGAGCGCGCGATCCCGACCATGCCGCCGCGATGTACCGCGCCGGGGCGAGCCATGCCGTCCCCGAGACGCTCGAGGCCTCGCTCCAGCTCTCCGAGGCGGTGCTGGTCGACATCGGCGTCGCGATGGGCCCGGTGATCGCCTCGATCCACGCCAAGCGCGACGAGTTCCGCGAGCAGCTCGAACGCGACGGCAACCTCGCCGAAAAGCCCAAGCTGCGCACCGGCACGACGAGCCGCGAAACATTGCAGGAGCGCGTGGGGTAGGCCTCCATCCGAGGAGGAGACGCACCCATGAGCAAGCCCCAGACCCCCGACAACCCCGCCGAACGCGGCCCCGAAACCCGCACCGACGGGAAGGAGGGCACCGTCAGGACCCGCCAGCGCGAAGGCAACCGCCGCCCCGACCCCGACCTGCCGCGCGGCTCGGAACCCTCGACCCGCGGCGCCTCGCAAGGGCAGCGGTAGGCGCAAGCGAAGTCCCTCCCCGTTGCGCAGCAATGGGGAGGTGGCAGACGCCGCAAGGCGGCTGACGGATGGGGAATCCTCCGTCACCGCTTCGCGGTGCCATCCTTCGGCAGGCTCAGGACGGGCTCTCCCCATCCCTGCGGGATGGGCCGGGATTGCTCGCCTCAGCCGGAATTCACCGGCCTCACGCTGCGCTCGAGCGTCTTGAACCGACTCCCGTCGGCCTGCCGCACGGTGATGGTGACGTTGCCGCCCTTGCTGACATGGCGATCCTCGATCGTCCCGGCCTTGCCCTTGTGGGTGCCGGCGATCACCACGCAGGCCTCACCGTTCGTCATGGCCGCCCTTGCCCTTCCTCGCCGCGCGCCACGGTAAGGCCGAAGGGCTTCCTGCGCGGCGCGATCCGCCACGGCGCCGCGGCGTTGAAGGGTTCGCCGTCGTAGATGTAGGTGACCAGCAGCGCGCGGCCCCTGGGCACGACCCGGTAGCCGACCCGGTGCTCCTCGCGCGTGCCGTTGCTGCTCTCCAGCACCTCGACATGGCCGAAGACGAAGCCCTCGCCTTCGCGGGTCACCTCGGCGGTGTATGCGATGTTGCACCAGCCTTCGCACAGGGTGAACTCGGCCATCCGGCGCCCGGCTTCATCGACGAAGAAGCGCACCTCGAACCCGCCGAGGTCGCCGCTCTCCTCGCCGAGCGCGACGTCGCCGTAGAGGCCTTGCGGAAAGGGCGGGAGGCGGTCCTTCGCACTCGCCGTTCCGCCGACCGCGAGCAGCGCGGCGAGGGCGACGCGGGTGAGCCGCCCCGCCCGCATCACACCGCCGGCTGGGCTTCCAGCACGGCCTTGACCGCCGCGAGCGCTTCGCCCGCCTTGCTGCCGTCGGGCCCGCCGCCCTGCGCCATGTCGGGCCGCCCGCCGCCGCCCTTGCCGCCCAAGGCCTCGACGCCCGCGCGCACCAGGTCGACCGCGCTGAACCGCGCCGTGAGATCGTCGGTCACGGCGGCGGCGATGCTCGCCTTGCCCTCGTTCACCGCGACCAGCACCGCCACGCCCGATCCGATGCGCTGCTTGGCCGCATCGAGCAGCGGGCGCAGCTCCTTGGGATCGAGCCCCTCGAGCACCTGACCGGAGAAGGTCACGCCCGCGACCGTCTCGTCGGCCGCCGCCGCGCCGCCGCCCGAGCCGCCGCCGCCGAGCGCCAGCGCGCGCTTCGCCTCGGCGAGCTCCTTCTCGAGCCGCTTGCGTTCCTCGAGCAGCGCGGCGAGGCGCGCGGGCACTTCCTCGGGCGTCGCACGGATCACGCTCGCGGCGGCCTTCAGGGCCTCCTCGCGGGCGACGAGCCACTGGCGCGCGCCCTCGCCGGTCATCGCCTCGATGCGGCGCACGCCCGAGGAGACCGCGCTTTCCGAAACGATCCGGAATACCCCGATGTCGCCGGTGGCGTTGACGTGGGTCCCGCCGCACAGCTCGACCGAGTAGTTGCGCCCCTCCTTGCCCGCGCGGCCCATCGCGAGCACGCGGACCTCGTCGCCGTATTTCTCGCCGAACAGCGCGAGCGCGCCCGCCGCGACCGCGTCGTCGGGGGTCATGAGGCGCGTGCCGACGGTCTCGTTGGCGCGGATCTCGGCGTTCACCTCGGCCTCGATCGCGGCGATGTCCTCCGGCGTCAAGGCGACCGGGTGCGAGAAGTCGAAGCGCAACCGGTCCTCGGCGACCAGCGAGCCCTTCTGCGTCACGTGCTGCCCGAGGCGGTTCCTGAGCGCGGCGTGGACGAGGTGCGTCGCCGAGTGGTTGGCGCGGATGCGGTCGCGGCGCTCGGCATCGACCTTGAGCTCGACCGTGTCGCCCGTGCTGACCGAGCCTTCATCGATGCGCACGTGGTGCGCGTGGAGGCGGCCCAATGGCTTGGAGGTGTCGGTGACGTGACCCTTGAGGCCGCCGAGGCTGGTGATGCTGCCCGCATCGCCGGTCTGACCGCCGCTCTCGCCGTAGAAGGGGGTCTGGTTGGTGAGGATCACCACCGCCTCGCCCGCGCCCGCCCCGGCGACTTCCTTGCCGTCCCTGACGATCGCGACCACCCGGCCCTCGCCGCTCGTCGCGGCATAGCCGGTGAACTCGGTCGCGCCCTCGCGCTCGGCGATGTCGAACCACACCTCGCCCGAGGCAGCCTCGCCCGAGCCCTTCCACGCGGCGCGCGCGGCGGCCTTCTGGCGCGCCATCGCGGCGTCGAAGCCGGCCTTGTCGACCCCGATCCCGCGCGGGCGCAGCGCGTCCTCGGTGAGGTCGAGCGGGAAGCCGTAGGTGTCGTGGAGGCGGAAGGCGACCTCGCCGTCGAGCTCGCCGCCTGCCGAAAGGTCGCCGGTCGCCTCGTCGAGGAGCCTCAACCCCTTGTCGAGCGTGCGGCGGAACTGGGTCTCCTCGCGCTCGAGCACTTCCTGGATCAGCGCCTGGCCGCGGGTCAGCTCGGGATAGGCCTGGCCCATCTCGCCGACGAGCGCCGGGACGAGGCGGTGCATGAGCGGTTCGCTCGCTCCGAGCAGGTGCGCGTGGCGCATCGCGCGGCGCATGATGCGGCGCAGCACATAGCCGCGGCCCTCGTTCGAGGGGAGCACGCCGTCCGCCATCAGGAAGCTCGTCGACCGCAGGTGGTCGGCGATCACCCGGTGCGAGGCGGCGTGGTCGCCTGCTGCGGCGACGCCGGTGAGGCTTTCCGAGGCCGCGATCAGCGCCTTGTAGGTGTCGGTGTCGTAGTTGTCGTGGACGCCCTGGAGCACCGCGGCGATGCGCTCGAGCCCCATGCCGGTGTCGATCGAGGGCTTGGGCAGATCGATGCGGGTGCCGTCCGCCTGCTGCTCGTACTGCATGAAGACGAGGTTCCAGACCTCGACGAAGCGGTCGCCGTCCTCGTCGGGGCTGCCCGGGGGCCCGCCGGGGATGTGTTCGCCGTGGTCGTAGAAGATCTCCGAGCACGGCCCGCAGGGGCCGGTGTCACCCATCGACCAGAAATTGTCGCTGGTGGCGATGCGGATGATGCGATCTTCGGGAAGGCCCGCGATGCGCTTCCACAGGCCCGCGGCCTCGTCGTCGGTGTGGTAGACGGTGACGGTGAGCTTGTCCTTCGGGATGCCCCATTCCTTGGTCAGGAGCGTCCACGCGTGCTCGATCGCCTGCTCCTTGAAATAGTCGCCGAAGGAGAAATTCCCCAGCATTTCAAAGAAGGTATGGTGGCGCGCGGTGTAGCCGACATTGTCGAGGTCGTTGTGCTTGCCGCCGGCGCGGACGCATTTCTGGGCCGAAGCGGCACGCGGGGACGGCGGGGTCTCGAGCCCGGTGAAGACGTTCTTGAAGGGCACCATCCCGGCGTTGACGAACATCAGCGTCGGATCGTTGTAGGGCACGAGCGGCGCGCTCGGGGTGGGCGTGTGCCCGTTCCTACCGAAGTAGTCGAGGAAGGAGCGGCGGATTTCGTTGGTCGACGTCATGGGCGTGCAGTTAGGCAATGCGGGCGCGCAAGGCAATGGAGCGTGCAAAACGCGGGTCCGATCGGGGTGCGGGAGGGGCCTTGCAAGGGTGTGACCGGGGGCTTGCAGGTACTTGGCGGGGGGTTAAGCACCCTTGCGCGCACCCGCCCCCCAAAAAGCGAAAGGCCGGCGCGTGCCCTGGGGAAGGCACACGCCGGCGTTCCGCGTATCCGGGCGCGTTGTGGGGACAGCCGGGACAGGAGCGGGACACTCCGGCCCGGGCTCACGCCCGCTTGGGAATCACATGTCCGAATCCGCGTCCGGCCCGGTCATCATCTCCCCGGCGACCTGGTCGGTGCGGCTGCGGATCGCAGCTTCCAGCCGGTCGCAAACTTCCGGGTTCTCCTTGAGGTAGGTCTTCGCGTTCTCGCGGCCCTGCCCGATGCGGATCGAATCGTAGGAGAACCAGCTCCCCGACTTCTCGACGAGGCCCGCCTTGACCCCGAGATCGAGGATCTCGCCGATCTTGGAGATGCCCTCGCCGTACATGATGTCGAACTCGACCTGCTTGAAGGGCGGCGCGACCTTGTTCTTGACGACCTTCACCCGCGTGGTGTTGCCGGTGATCTCGTCGCGCTCCTTGATCTGGCCGGTGCGGCGGATGTCGAGGCGAACGCTCGCGTAGAACTTGAGCGCATTGCCCCCGGTGGTGGTCTCGGGGTTGCCGTACATCACCCCGATCTTCATGCGCAGCTGGTTGATGAAGATCACCATGCAGCGCGAGCGGCTGATCGAGCCCGTCAGCTTGCGCAGCGACTGCGACATGAGGCGCGCCTGGAGGCCGACGTGGCTGTCGCCCATCTCGCCCTCGATTTCCGCACGCGGCACCAGCGCCGCGACCGAATCGACCACCAGCACGTCGATCGCGTTCGAGCGCACCAGCGTGTCGGTGATCTCGAGCGCCTGTTCGCCGGTATCGGGCTGCGAGACGATCAGCTCGTCGATGTCGACCCCGAGCTTCTTCGCGTAGACGGGATCGAGCGCGTGCTCCGCGTCGACGAAGGCGGCGGTGCCGCCCATCTTCTGCGCCTCGGCAATGACGTGCAGCGCGAGCGTGGTCTTGCCCGAGCTTTCCGGGCCATAAACCTCGATAACCCGGCCGCGCGGCAACCCGCCGATGCCCAATGCAATGTCGAGACCCAGCGAGCCGGTCGAGATCGCCTCGACCTGCATGGCCTCCTTCGAGCCCAGCTTCATCGCCGAACCCTTGCCGAACGCACGGTCGATCTGCGCGAGCGCGGCTTCGAGAGCCTTCTGACGATCCACGGCTTTCCTGTCCTCTTCGACCAGTTTCAGTTGGGTTGCCATCGCACGCGCTCCTTCGCTTGCCTAGGGTCACAGCAGCAGTTTTCCGCTGTCCTGTAGGAGCTATGTATACCTTTTGTTCTATGGGAACAAGTAGGGAACGCAAATTAATTTACGGCGCACAATCCGGCATAACCCCTACGCGGGCGCGCCCTACTGCCCGACCGGGCCGAGCCGCCAGTCGAGCGTGCGCGTCCGGTTCGCCGGGACCGTCACCTCGACGACCTGGTTGCCGTTCTTCACCAACACCCTGCTCCCCGGCACACGCACCTTCACCCCCGGCCCGGCGAGCACCAGCCGCAGGGTCACGGGGTGCGGGTTGGCGTTGGTGAGCTCGGCGCGCATCGCCAGCCAGCCGGCGCGCGGGTAGCCCGCCTGCGCCGGCAGCCCAACGGCATTGCAGCGCGCGAACACCTGGCGACTTGTGCCGAACCGCAGCTCCATCTCCTGCCCCTTGGCATAGTCGCGCAGGGTGGTGCGGGCGGCGAGCCGATCGCCCCGCGCACTCGGCTCGTAGAGCGTCAGCGCCCCCTGCGGCAGCGCCATGCCGAGGCCCTTTGCCTCCTCGTTCTTCGTCACCAGCAACAGCGCCGCCGCGCCCGGCTCGCCCGGCGCGTCGATCGGGCGGTAGGGATCGCAGAACGCCTCGTAGAGATAGCGCCCGCGCACCGCCTGCCTGTCGAGGAAGGCGACCTGTTTCATCCCCTTGGCGGAGACGTCGACCCGCCCGGGCACGCGGAACAGCTTCAAGTCGCCGAGGTTCTCCTCGCTCGCGGTCATCACCGCTACCGCCGAGTCCATCGCCATCCGCTCGACCCGGGAGCCGGTGACCATGATCGGCGCGGGCGGCGGGGGCGGCGGCGCCATCATCGGCTCCATCGGGTAGGGCGGCGACCACGGCGCCGGGATCTCCGAGCCCTCGGCGGTGCTGCCGAAGGGGTAGCAGGTGAGCCTGAGCGGCGCGGCCCTCGGCGGGTCGGCGAGGCGGCGGTAGTCGCTCTCGACATTGAGCTTGCCCGCGACGATCTGGAGCTTGGCCTGATCGAACCCCTGCCCGTTGTCGTTGACGAGGGTGAGCCAGGAGAGCAGCCGCATCGCCGCCTCGCCCCCCGCCCCCTTCTCGGCCAGCGTCGCGACATAGTTCGCCTGCCAGTCGAAGCCCCAGGCGAGGTAGGTGAGCGTCACCTCGTAGGTGCCGCCCTCGGGCGAGGCGGTGTCGAGCGAGAACACCGGCTGTGCCGAGAGCCCGGCGGGGATGCGCGCGAAGGTGAGCTTTTCCGGCAGCCCGGCGCAGCGCACCGCCTCGAAGCCCTGCGCGGTCTCGAGCACGAGGCCGCCGTCGGCGCGGGTGCGGATCGTCGCCTCTTCGGCACTCGCCTCGCCGGTCGCGGGATTGGTGCGGGTGACGGTGACGCGGTTGCCGAGCGTCCCGTCGACCAGCGCGGCCGGGCTGAGGAGCTGCGCGTTGCGGTTCTTCTCGATCGTGCCGCCGGGCAGCCCGGTGACGATCGCCGAGACGCCGATCATGCCTTCGGCGACGCCCTCGAAGCGGATCGTCGATTCGCCTTTGGGAAGGGTCACGCGGCGCGTCTCGGAGATCATCGCGAGCCCGCGCGGATAGCGCGGGTTGAGCGCGGCGTCGGCGCTGCGGTCGGGATCGCGGTAGATCGTGACCGAGAGGTCCGAGGGCGCGGCGGCGTCGACCACCGGGCGCGCGACCGTCTGCTGGAGGGTCTGGGCGGCGAGCGGGGCCGCGAGAAGGGCGGCGAAGATTCCGGCGAGCGCCGCCCACCTTCTCCCCTGCCCCCGGGGAGGGGCTGGGGGTGGGGGCTCCACACCAGCGGTCACGTGCGAGGCCCGCGGCCTCGCCCCACCCCCGGCCCCTCCCTGAAGGGAGGGGGGATCGAGGACCGTGCGTCGCATCGGCCCGCGCCTCAGTAGCGGGTTTCGAAGGTCACGCGCACCACCCGCTCGCCATTCGCGGGGACGGTGATCTTATAGCGGCGGCGGTCGATGTCGAGCTGCTCGCCCGGCACGTCCTCGCTGGTGACGCGGGTGTCGTCGCCCCACCAGCCGCGCGCGAGGCCGGTCTGGCTGACTTCAACCTCGGTCGGCGTGCTGCGCGCGTTGGTGAGGGTGTAGCGCATCGTGGTGCGGTAGAAGGTCTTGGGCCGCTCGACCTCGACCGTGGTGGTCTTGCCGCCCTGGGTGATGCGGTAGCGGGCGGACTTCTCCCACTCCTGCGATGTGATCGTCTCGCGCTTCTCGATCTCGGCCTTGACCGTGACGTCGAAGGCATCGCCGGTCTGGAGCGAGAGCTCGCTGCCCATCGGGGTGTGATCAATGCCCTTCTCGCCGATGAACTGCGGGGTGCCCTCGCGGTCGCGCTGGTAGAAGCGCACCGTGCCGGCGGGGAGCGCATCGCCGAGGCCCTGCGCGCGGCCGGTGGCGAAGGCGATGCGGCTCTCGACGTTGCGGGGCTCGCTGTCGTTCTGCTGCCAATAGACGCTGGTCGCGTAGATCTTGCGCGCGGGCACGCCCTGCACGTCGAGGAAGCTCACCTGCTTGGTCTGGGCATTGGCGACGGTGGTGCGGCCGGAAATGGGGTAGAGGTAGAAGTCGCCAAGGCGCTCGCGGTCGGGCGCTTCGGTGCCCGCGCGGGTCATGCCGCGCTGGCTGTACCCGCCGCCGCCGCTGCTGTTGTCATAGGGATTGCCCGCGACCAGCACGGTATCGGCATTGCGGAAGGTGGTGCCGGTGTTGTTGGTGAGCGTCACCCAGCCCTGCATGTCGATGGTGCCCGCCGCCTCGTTGAACAGCGCCACATAGTCCGCGCTCCAGCCGAGCCCGCCGGTGAGGTAGCGCAAGCTGACCGGCCGCGCGCCGCCGCGGCTCGAATCGAGGTTGACCGAGAGGGTGGGCCGCGCGCGCAGGCCCGGGGGCACGCGGTCGAAGATCACGCGCACCGGCAACCCGTCGTCGCGCAGCACCTCGATGCGCTCTCCGATCTGGATGACCACGCCGCCCGCGACCGAGAGCACCCTGGCGCGCTCGCGGGTCTCGGCGCCGGTCGCGGGGTTGGTGCGCAGCAGGGTGACGGTCTGGCCGACCACCTTCTCCATCAGCTTGCCCGGGGTGAGCAGGTCATAGTCGAAGTTCTGCTCGATGATCGTGGTGTCGGGCGCGGCGAAGCTCAGCGTCTGCGGCTGGATCGCGGCCGAGACGTCGGGGAACTCGACGCGGCTGCGCCCGCCCGCGATGTCGAGGCGGCGCACGTCCTGCACCAGCGCGATGTCGTTGTTGTAGATGGTGAGCGCGACATCGCCCTGCGCGCTCGCGTCGGGGTCGGGGACGCTGCCGGACTGGGCGGCGGCTCCGGTGGCGAGCAGCACGGCCAGCGATGCGCCCATGCGGGCAGCCACGGCGCGGTTGATCATCTCCAGTCCCCTCCGATGTCTCGTCTTGCAGGAGATGAACGATTTTGCCGCTTTATCCAAGGTGAACGGAGTGATTGCGCCGGTGAATTGGCGCGGCCCTCACGCCCCCGCCGCCGCGCGCGCCTCGCTGAGCACCGCGCCGACCTTGTCGCCGATCGCCGCGACGCTGAAGGGCTTGGCGATGAAGTGCATGTCGGGAATGTCGATGTCGCGCCGCAGCTGCTCCTCGGCATAGCCCGACATGAACAGCACCGGCATGTGCGGCAGGCGCGCGCGGATCGCGCGGACCATCGCGGGGCCGTCCATCCCCGGCATCACCACGTCGCTGACCACGAGGTCGAACTCCCCGCCCTCCTCGATCGCGGCGAGCCCCTCCTCGCCGTTGGCGCAGGCGGTGACGTCGTAGCCCGCGCGGGTCAGCGCCCGCTCGGCGACGGCGCGGACCATGTCCTCGTCCTCGACCAGGAGCACCTTGCCCCCCGCCGACCAGTCCGAGGAGACGAGCGGCGCAGGCTCGCGGCGCTTGGGCATCTCGCCGCGGTGCACCGGCAGGTAGACCGTGAAACGCGCGCCCGTCGGGTGCCCGGACTTGTCCTTGATGTTGTCGGCGAAGATGAACCCGCCCGACTGCTTGACGATCCCGTAGGCGGTGGAGAGGCCGAGGCCGGTGCCCTTGCCCTGCTCCTTGGTGGTGAAGAAGGGCTCGAACAGCTTGGGCAGCACGTGGGGCGGGATGCCCCCGCCGGTGTCCTGCACGATCAGCACGGTATAGTCCGCCGCGGGCAGCACCTCCGAGCCCAATTGGATCACCTGCTTGGCCTGGAGCGAGCGCGTGAACAGCGAGATCCGGCCCTGCCCGTTCCCGCGCGACTGGATCGCGTCGCGGGCGTTGACCGCAAGGTTCATGATGACCTGCTCGAGCTGCTGCGGATCGGCGCGGACGGGGCCGAGGTTGCGGTCGTGCTGGACGTAGTAGGTGATCTTCTCCCCCAGCAGCCGCTTGATGAGCGGGCTCACCTCGCTCACGACATCCGGCAGCTGGATGATCTCGGGGCGCAGGGTCTGCTGGCGCGAGAAGGCGAGCAGCTGGCGCGTCAGCGAGGCGGCGCGGTTGGAGTTCGCGCGGATCTGCTGGATGTCGTCATAGTCGCTGTCGCCGGGGATATGGCGCAGCAGCATGAGATCGCAGGTGCCGATGATCGCGGTGAGCACGTTGTTGAAATCGTGCGCGACCCCGCCGGCGAGCTGGCCCACGGCCTGCATCTTGGTCGCCTGCGCGACCTGGCGGCGGAGCTGGTTCTCCTGGCTGGTGTCGGCGAGGCTCAAGAGCACCGCCGCCTCGCCGAGGCCGCGCACGCCCGCGAGGCCGAGGCTGACCGGCTCCTCGGGGCTGTTGGTCAGCCGCACCGCGACATCGCCGCTGGTCGAGGGTCCGCGCCCGTGGCGGCGCACCGCGTCGGAGAGCGCGGCCTTGTCCTCGCGCACCACGAGATCGGTCGGAAAGGCAGGCAGCCCCCGCCCCTCGCGGCCGACGGAGCGCAGGAAAGCGTCGTTGCCGAACAGGAAGCGCCCGTCGCGGTCGGTCATGGCGAGGCCCAAGGGCAGCTGGGCGAGCAGCGCGTCCAATTGCGCGACGCCCGCCTGCCCCGCGCCCTCGAAGCCGCCGCCGATGCCGACGCCCGAATCGATCAGCAGCATCAGCGAGGTCGCCTCGTCGGGCCCCGCGGGGGTGACCCGCTCGGCCGGATCGACCAGCGGCACGTCGACGAGCGTCTGCGGGGTCCCGCCCCGCCCCTCGCGCGCGAAGAAGATGCGGTCGCGCTCGTCGGAGCGCAGGAAGGAGACAAAGTCCTGCCCGACGAGGCTCGCCCGCTCGTCTCCCGCCGCGCGCTCGGCGAAACCGGCGCTGACCGCGCGGATCACGCCGTCGGCGGTGGTGATCGCGGTCTCGATCCCCGCGCGGCTCAGCATCTTGCCGAAGGCCCCGGCAAGGTCGAGCGCCGAAAGGCTGCTCGCCGCCTCGCGGGCGTGGGGGCGCAGGCGCCAGATCAGGTGATCCTCGCCGCGCCCGGCGCGGGTGGCGCTGACCTGCCAGCGGGTCTCGTCGGTGGTCTCGACCTCCTCGAGCGCGGCCGCCCCGTCGCGCCACGCGGTGCGCGCGAGCAGGGTCACCGCCTCGAGCGCCTCGCGGCCCAGCGGCAGCGCCGGCGGGGCCGCGCCCGCGCCGAAGCTGTCGAGGAAGAAGTGGTTGGCGCAGACCATGCGGTTGGCGCGGTCGGTGATCGCGATCGCCTCGCCCGCGCGCTCGATCGCGGCGACGGTGACGCTCCAGTCCGCCGCGACCGGTCCCTCGCTTGGCTGGGCGCCGCGCATCCGGTCGAGCATCGCCACCCCGCCGAGGATCACGCCGGTCGCGAGCACGAAGGCGAGCGCGACGAGGCCGCTCCCGGTCGCAAGCCACAGCACCCCCGCGCTCGCCACCAGCGCGGCGGCGAGCCCGCCCACCAGCCGCAGCGGCGCCGCCTCGCTCCCGGCCTCGGCAAGGTCGCGGCTGGCGGGTGTATCGGATTTCGGGCCGGAACGGCGGGACAAGCGGCAGGGCTCCTGTGGCAGGCGCGCGCGCAGTGCGGCGCGGGGCGGAACGAAGAGCGCTTCCTACTGGCTCGCGAGCCGCTGGTCGAGCCGCGCTTCCATCGCCCTCAACCGTCTGGCGCGCTTACGGGACACCACGGCCCGCCACACCCAGACCGAGACGACATAGCCGAGAATCGGGGTGACCACCGACAGCACGAGGTAGCCGACCACCGTCGCGCCCGCGACCTGGTAGGCCTCGACCAGCCATGCCCAGGTCCCGCTCCCCGCCTTGGCGGTGGCGATGGCCGGCGCGGTCGCATCCCAGCGCAGCAGGAATTCGCCCAGCTTGTAGGCGATCGCCGCCCAGAAGGGCAGCGTGAAGGGGTTGGTGACGAAGGTCACGAGCGCCGCGAGCGGGACGTTGGCGCGGGTCGGCAGGGCGAGGAAGGCGGAAAGGAAGATCTGCCCGATGGGGATGATGAAGGCCGCGAACAGCCCGAGCGCCACCCCCCGCGGCACCGAGCGGCGGGTGAAGCGCCACAGCTCCGGGCTTAGGAAGCGGTGGGCGATGGGGGCGAGATACTTGTTCTGCGCCATCTCCTCGCGGGTCGGGGTGTTCTTGCGGATGACCCCCGACGCCCAGGCCTTCGCCCGCGCGGCGAGGCCGGGCCGGGTCGCAGACGGCCCGCTCATGCGCGGCCCTGCGCAGGAATGCGCGCAGCGGCGGCGACGGACGCGGGGGTGCGGGAGGGGGTCGGCATGACGAGGCCCATATGGGTAACACGCCAAGGCTGACTAGGTGGTGAATCGCGCCGCAAGCAGATATTCGACGAGCGTCGATGCCCGCTCATCCCCGCTCGCGCATCACCCGCGCCTTGTCGCGCTTCCAGTCGCGCTCCTTGATGCTGGCGCGCTTGTCGTGGGTCTGCTTGCCCCTGGCGAGCGCCAGTTCCACCTTCGCGCGACCCGTGCGGTTGAAATAGACCGAGAGCGGCACGAGCGTCATGCCCTTCCTCTCGACCGCGCCGAACAGCTTGTCGATCTCGCGCTCGTGGAGGAGCAGCTTGCGCGGGCGGCGCGGCTCGTGGTTGAGGCGGTTGCCGTGCGAGTATTCGGGAATGTTGGCGTTGACGAGCCACACCTCGCCATCCTTCACCTCGGCATAGGACTCCGCGATCGAGGCCTCGCCCGCGCGCAGCGCCTTGACCTCGGTGCCCGAGAGCATCAGCCCGGCCTCGTAGGTGTCCTCGACATGGTAGTCGAAGCGCGCCCGGCGGTTCTCGGCGACGATCTTGAGCTTGTCGAAGGTGAGGGGCTTGGGACGGGCCATAAGGCGGGGCGATGTAGGCGCGCGCGGAGGAAAAAGCGAGGGGGAAAGCGGGCGGCGCGGGTTTGCGCTTTCCGGCGGCGCGGCTACCGTGGCGAGGGCCCAGCGGGAGAGCGCCATGGAGACAGCCGAACCTTTCGCGATCGCCGGACAGTCGGTCGCGCCCGGCACGCAGGCCGATGTCGCCTTCCCGATCACGACGATGGCGAACGGGGCCTCCTCATCGCTCGCGGTGCGCGTGCTCCACGGCGCGTGGCCGGGCCCCCGCGTCTTCGTCAGCGCGGCGATCCACGGCGACGAGATCATCGGCACCGCGGTCGTCCAGCGCCTCGCGCAGACCTTGCGGCCCGAGGCCCTGAGCGGAACGGTGCTGCTGGTGCCGGTCGCCAACATCTTCGGCTTCATCACCCATTCGCGCTACCTGCCCGACCGGCGCGACCTCAACCGGAGCTTCCCGGGGAGCGCCGGGGGATCGCTCGCGGGGCAGCTCGCGCACATCTTCGCGCAGGAGGTGGTCAAGCGCTGCGAGCTCGGGATCGACATCCATTCCGCGGCGATCAACCGCTACAACCTTCCCCAGATCCGCATCGCCGCGGGCCATCGCCGGCTGGTCGAGCTGGCGATGGCGTTCGGCGCGCCGGTCATCATCGAGAGCCCCTTGCGCGACGGCTCCCTGCGCGACCTCGCCCAGGGCCACGGCGTCGACATGCTGCTGATGGAGGCGGGCGAGGCGCTGCGCTTCGACCGGCTGTCGATCGAGACGGGAGTCGAGGGGGTGACGCGGGTGCTCGCGCATCTCGGGATGATCGAGGCCGACGACGGGCTCTCCTCGGTCGGCATCCCGGCGCGCGCCAACCGCACCGTCTGGGTCCGCGCGCCGCGCGGCGGGGTGGCGCAGATGGTGCGCACCTCGGGCGACCCGGTGCGCAAGGGCGACGTCCTCGCCTGCGTCGCGGGCCTGTTCGGGGAGGAGGCCGAGGAAATCGTCAGCCCGCTCGACGGCATCATCATCGGCCACGCCACGCTCCCGGTGGTCCACCAGGGCGACGCGCTGTTCCACATCGCCGCGATCGACCACCCCGAGCGCGTGGGGGCGCAGATCGATTCGATCACCGAGGCGATCCTCGCGAGCGAGCCACAGGGGAGCGCGCAGGGGATGCTCGACGAGGACGAGGTGGTCTAGGCGGGCAGCACCCCCGCGCTCACCAGCGCCTCGTCCACCGCGCGCTTCGCCTCCTCGCTGCACTCAACAAGCGGCAACCGCACCTCGGGCTCGATCCAGTCGTGGACGCGGCTCAGCGCATATTTCACCGGCGCGGGGGAAGCGTCGGAGAACATCGCGTAGTGGAGCGGGAAGAGGCGGTCATTGAGCTGCCGCGCCTTTTTGAGCTCGTTCGCGGCGATCGCCTCGTGGAACTCGGCGCACAGCTTCGGGGCGACATTCGCCGTCACCGAGATGCACCCGCGCCCGCCCGCCGCCGCGTGGGGCAGCCACAGCTCGTCGTTGCCCGACAGCTGGCAGAACTCGCGCCCGATCCCCATGCGGTGGTCGGCGACGCGGCTGAGGTCGCCGCTCGCGTCCTTGATGGCGATGATCCGGTCGGGATACTTGCGCACCAGCTCGACCACCGTGTCGTCGAGGATGTCGGTCACCGTGCGCGCGGGCACGTTGTAGAGCACGATCGGCAGCTCGCAGTTCTCGGCGAGGTAGCTGAAATGCGCGATCAGCCCGCGCTGGCTCGGGCGGTTGTAATAGGGCGCGACGCACAACCCCGCCGCCGCCCCCGCCTTCTTGGCGAAGGTCATGTGCAGCGCGGCGTTCCTCGTGTCGTTCGAGCCGCAGCCCGCGATCACCGGCACGCGGCCCGCCGCCTGCTCGATGCACACCTCGATCACGCGGTGATGCTCGGCATTGGAGAGCGTCGAGGCCTCGCCGGTCGTGCCGCAGGGGACGAGCGCGGCGCTGCCGTTCTCGATCTGCCAGTCGACCAGCCGGCGGAAGGCCGCCTCGTCGAACGCCCCGCCGCGAAAAGGAGTCACAAGAGCGGGAATGGAACCGCTGAACATTGCCTTTGTCCTGCCAGAATCGCTAGTTATCGACGAAGGGTCCTCGGGTACTCCCCCGCCTCCCCTCCACTGTTCAGCGCCTGATAAGGAGCCGATTGGCACTATGTCCAGCATGGTCCGTAAGCTTATGATTTCCGCACGGATTTATGCTGCGATTGTGGGACTCGGGACGGGTGTGGCCCTGGCGGCGCCCGCCGCGGCACAGGATTTCGGCGCCGGCGACCTCGTCGCCCGCCAGCCGGCGGCAATGGATGCGGCGATCGCGCGGTGGGAGAACCTCCAGGCGAGCCGCACCGCCTCCTTCGCCGATTACGCCGGTTTCGTGCTCGCTTTCCCCAGCTTTCCGCGCAGCGACATCCTGCGCCAGCGCGCCGAGGCGACGCTCGGCAGCGAGGCTCCGCCGCCCGCCGACGTGCTGCGCTTCTTCGACGCCAACCCGCCGCTGACCAACCCCGCGCGCGGTCGCTATGCGCTTGCGCTCGCGAGCGCGCAGCGGCCCGAGGCCCTGACCGAGGCGCGCCGGGCGTGGCGCGGCGGGACCATGGCCGACGCGGTCGAGCTCGCCCTCGCCGGGCTCTACGGCTCCCAGCTCACCCCCGAGGACCACGCGGTGCGGATGGACGCGCTGCTGTGGCAGGGCAAGGCCGACGCCGCCTCGCGCCAGCTGATGTATCTCGCCGAGAACCAGCGCCCGATCGCGCTCGCCCGCCTCTCGCTCCTGCGCGGCAGCCGTCCCGAGGCCTCGGGCCTTGCGGTGCCGGAAGGTGCCGAGGCCGATCCGGGCTATGTCTTCAACCTCGTCAAGTTCCTGCGCGCGAGCGGCCAGGCCGGCGAGGCGGCGCGGGTGTTCGGCAATCGCCCCGCCTTCGCGCGGCCCGCCGTCGATCCGGAGGGTTTCGTGACCGAGCTCCTGAGCCTCGCCCGGGCAAGCGGCGCGCGCGATGCGGCGCTGGTGGCGGGCCGCACCGACGACCTTTTCGCTCCGGGCACCGACGTCTCGCTGACCAGCTTCACCCTGCGCGACCGCTACACCGACCTGATGTGGCTCGGCGGCACGAGGGCGCTGTGGGAGCTCGGCGACGGGCGCGCCGCCGCGCCGCTGTTCCAGCGCTACGGCGATGCGGCCAAGACCCCGCTGACCAAGGCCAAGGGCTATTTCTGGGCGGGCCGCGCCGCGCGCCAGGCGGGCGACCAGGCCGCGGCGCAGCGCTATTTCGAAATGGCCGCGCGCTGGCCCGACTACTACTACGGCCAGCTCGCCCTCTCGGCCCTCGGCCGCCCGATGCCGGCCTTCGCGGGGCTCCCGCAGCCGGCGATGGATGCGAGTGTCAGGGCCGAGTTCGAGGCGCGCCCGCTCGTCCAGGCGGTCCGCGCGCTCGCGAAGAACCGCCGCGACTGGCGCACCGAACGCCGCTTCTTCGAGGCGCTCGGCGACGAGGCCGACACGCCCACCGAAATGCTCATGGCCGCGATGCTCGCGCGCGAAGTGGGCCTCGACGAGATGGCGGTGGTGCTCGGCATGAAGGCCGGCGAGAACGGCCTTCCCGGCCTCGAGCGGATCGGCTTCCCGACGGTCAACACCCCGCCGGTGGTCAACGACTGGGTGATGGTCCACGCCATCGCCCGGCAGGAGAGCGAGTTCGACCGCACCCGCGAGAGCCATGCGGGGGCGCGCGGCATCATGCAGCTGATGCCCGGCACCGCGCGCGAGCAGGCGGGCAAGATCGGGGTGCAATACCTCGCCGCCGACCTCACCGCTTCGCCCGAATACAACATCCGCCTCGGCGATGCCTATTTCGCGCGGATGATGAGCTATTACGGCGGCTCCTACCCGCTCGCGGTCGGCGCCTACAATGCGGGGCCGGGGCGGGTGAACGAATGGCTGAGGCTCAACGGCGACCCGCGCACCGGGGCGATCGACTGGGTCACCTGGGTCGAGAAGATCCCCGCCAACTTCGAGACGCGCTACTACATCATGCGCGTGATCGGCAACGCGGTGACCTATTCGCACATGTACCCCGACAAGGCGGGCATCCCCCGCACCGTCGAGAGCTTCCTGCGCTGAGCCTCATGAAGCCGCAGGGGCCACCGATCACGCCGCAGGGGATGGCGGCCTTGAAGGCGCGCTACGATCACCTGCTCGGCACCGAGCGGCCGGCGATCGTCGAGATCGTCAGCTGGGCGGCGGGCAACGGCGACCGCTCGGAGAACGGCGACTATCTCTACGGCCGCAAGAAGATGCGCGAGATCGACCGCGAGCTCGCCCACCTCGCCCGCCGCATGAAGGTGCTGCGGGTGGTCGATCCGGGCGCGCAGGTGGACCGCAGCCGCGTGTTCTTCGGTGCGCGGGTCACCATCGCGGACGAGGACGACAACCACCAGACCGTCCAGCTCGTCGGCGATGACGAGCAGGACGCCGCAAGGGGCCGGATCGGCTGGAACGCGCCGCTCGCCCGTGCCTTGCGGGGCGCGATGATCGGGGATGTGCGCGTTGTCGCCCTTCCCTCGGGAGCGCGCGAATGGGAAGTCTTGGCGATCGACTATGACTAGGCTCCTCGCCCTCGCCCTCCTTGCCCTTGCCGCGCACCCGCTGGCCGCGCGCGAGAGCCTTGGGGTGTATGAGAGCTGGGCCGCGTTCAAGGACGCGTCGCCGCCGCGCTGCTATGCCATCGCCAGGGCGGAGGGCACGGGAGGCGGCTATGCCACCGTCTCGAACTGGCCCGAGAGGAAGGTGCGCGGGGCGGTCTATTTCGCGCTCTCCCGCGAGGTCGCCGACAAGAGCGCGGTGCGGCTGGCGGTGGGCGAGAAGCGCTTCGACCTTGTCGCCAAGAGCCGCAACGCCTGGGCGCGGGACGCGCAGGGCGACGCCGCAATCCTTGCGGCGCTGCGCTCGGGCACCCGGATGAGCGTCTCGGGACGGGGACCCAAGGGCGCCTTCACCGACCGCTACACGCTCGCCGGGGCGGCGACCGCGATCGACGCCGCAATCGTGGGGTGTGCGCGGCGATAGCCGACTCGCCAAATCGTCCTTCTGCCACTATATGGCCGCCACCCATGGCCGATACCGCACTCATGACCATCCCGGGCCTCGTCGACCCGGTGCCCGCCGCGCGCGACATCACGCCGCGCGCAGACGGGCGCGTCGACCTGATCGGCCTCCCCCGCCCGCGCATCCGCGAGCTGTTCGAGGAAGCCGGGCTCGACGCGAAGGCGGCCAAGCTGCGCGCCAAGCAGGTGTTCCACTGGCTCTACCACCGCGGGGTCACCGACTTCGCAGCGATGACCGACATCGCCAAGCCGATGCGCCCGTGGCTCGCTGAGCGTTTCGTGATCGGCCGCCCCGACGTGGTCGAGGCGCAACACTCGGTGGACGGCACCCGCAAGTGGCTGCTGCGCACCGCAGACGGCCACGATTTCGAGATGGTGTTCATCCCCGACGAGACGCGCGGCACGCTCTGCGTTTCCTCGCAGGTCGGCTGCACCCTCACCTGCTCCTTCTGCCATACCGGCACGATGAAGCTGGTGAGAAACCTCACCCCCGGCGAGATCGTGGGGCAGGTGATGCTCGCCCGCGACGCGCTCGGCGAATGGCCGCGCGGCTCGATGGCGAGCGACGCTGACGCGATCGACGAGGACGACGAAGCCGGTCACTACACCGCCGACGGGCGCCTGCTCACCAACATCGTGATGATGGGCATGGGCGAGCCGCTCTACAATTTCGACCACGTCCGCGATGCGCTGAAGCTGGTGATGGACGGCGACGGCCTCGCCCTCTCCAAGCGGCGCATCACGCTCTCGACCTCCGGCGTGATCCCGATGATGGAGCGCTGCGGCGAGGAGATCGGGGTGAACCTCGCGGTGTCGCTCCACGGCGTGCGCAAGGAGGTGCGCGACGAACTGGTGCCCCTGAACAGGAAATACGGGATCGACGACCTGCTCCAGGCCTGCGCCGACTACCCCGGCGCCTCGAACGCGCGGCGCATCACCT
Source organism: Erythrobacter sp. NE805 (assembly GCF_046452355.1). Classification (NCBI taxonomy): domain Bacteria; kingdom Pseudomonadati; phylum Pseudomonadota; class Alphaproteobacteria; order Sphingomonadales; family Erythrobacteraceae; genus Erythrobacter; species Erythrobacter sp. NE805. The sequence goes on from NZ_JBKFDI010000002.1 coordinate 603,179, forward strand.
TCGAATACGTGATGATCCGGGACAAGAACGACAGCGACGAGGACGCGCGCGAGCTGGTCCGGCTGCTCAAGGCCTACAACCTTCCCGCCAAGGTCAACCTCATCCCCTTCAACCCCTGGCCGGGCGCGGGCTACGAGACCTCCAGCCCTGAGCGCATCAGGCGCTTCTCCGAGATCGTCTTCGAGGGCGGTTTCTCGGCCCCGGTGCGCACGCCGCGCGGGCGCGACATCGATGCGGCCTGCGGCCAGCTCAAGACCGCGGCCGAGAAGAAGAGCCGCGCGCAAAGGGACCGCGAGGCGGCGGCCGCCGCTGCCGGGGCCGCTTGAGCACCGACCCCGCAACAATCGCCTTCTACCAGGAGCGCGCGCCCTATTGGGTGTTCCACTCGGGCGAGGCGCACAGCCACCAGCTCGACGCCTTTCTCGATCGCCTGCCGCCGGGCAGCGCCTTGCTCGAACTCGGCTGCGGCGGCGGGCGCGATGCCGAGCACATCCGCAAGCGGGGGTTTGTCGTTGATGCCACCGATGGCACGCCTGCCCTCGTCAAGCGCGCCAACGAGGCCTTCGCCCTCGGTGCGCGGGTGATGGCCTTCCACGAACTCGAGGCCGAAGCTGCCTATGCCGGGGTCTGGGCCCATGCGAGCCTGCTCCACAGCCCCCGCGCCGCGCTTCCCGATGTCCTCGCCCGCATCCACCGCGCGCTGGTGCCGGGCGGGTGGTTCTTCTCGAGCTACAAGCTCGGCGATGGGGAAGGCCGCGATCTCTTGGGCCGCTTGCACAATTTTCCCTCGCCCGAATGGCTCTTGGCAGCCTACGCGAGGGCTAATTTCACCATCGAGTCGCATGACATCTACGCCGGCAAGGCCAGTGATGGGACGCAGCGCGACTGGATCGATCTGATCGCAAGGAAAGCATGACCCGCTGGACCATCGAGGCCGTCTGCACCGGCACCGCCCGCCCCTTCCACGGCGCTGAACTCAGCGCCTTCGCCAAGCGCCCTCAGGAGGGCCCGGTGCCAATCCATGCCGAGGGCCTCGCGCCCGACGAGCAGGCCGATCGCACCGTCCACGGCGGGCCCGAGCAGGCACTGCACCTTTACCCGCTCGATCACCATGCATGGTGGCGCGGGGTGATCGGCGACCACCCGGCGCTGGCCGAGCCGGGCGGGTTCGGCTCGAACCTTGGCGTGACCGGCCTCACCGAGGAGCACGTTCACATCGGCGACCGCTTCCGCTGCGGTTCGGCGCTGATCGAGGTCAGCCGCCCGCGCAGCCCGTGCTGGAAGATCGAGCACCGTTTCGGCCACAAGGGCATGGTCGCGCAGGTCATCAAGTCCGGGCGCTGCGGCTGGTATTTCCGCGTGATCGAGACCGGCGAGGTGGCGGCCGGCGATTGCCTCGAACGCGTCGCCATCGGTTCGGCCGACTGGAGCATCGCGCGGGTGTTCCGCGCGCTGACCGCCGGCAAGGGGAGCCGCGAGGAGCTTGCCCAACTCGCCGAACTCCCCGCCCTCACACCCCATCTGCGCGCCAAGGCCGCAGCCAGGCTCGCCTGAGCCACAGTTTATCCCGAACCCGCCCAAACTGAACAAATCCTGCTGCTGGCTGACGAGATTGTTCAGCTCAGGTTCTTCCAATCTGAACGAAATAGAGGTCGTGCTCCATCGGGGAGCCCACATCAGGGATAACGACCATGAAGAACCTCGCACTCCTCATCGCCGCCGGATCGGTCGCCGCTACGGCCGTTCCCGCGCAGGCGCTCGAATTCCACGCTGCGCCGGCACCGGTCGTCGCCAGCTACGGCGTCGCCAGCGATTACGGCGTCGACACAGCCAACCACGACCGCCGCCGCTGGCGCGACGACCGCCGCTACGACGGCTACCGCGGCCGCTATGACGACCGCCGCTACTACGAGGGCGACCGCGGCTACTGGCGCGGCCGGGACGGCCGGACCTATTGCCGCCGCAAGGACGGCACCACGGGCTTGGTGATCGGTGCCGGCGCCGGCGCGTTGCTCGGCCGCCAGATCGACAAGCGCGGCGACCGCACCCTCGGCACCATCCTCGGCGCCGTCGGCGGCGGGCTCCTCGGCCGCGAAATCGATCGCGGCAGCCGCTGCCGCTAAGCGCGAGCGGGCGGGCATCCGGCGCGAGCCGGGCCCGCCCCACCGCGCGCAGACTTTTGCCGCCGACTGCCGCCGGGCAGTCACGCATTGCGAAAGCAGCACAACCGAAAGGAGACCTGCCATGAAGAAGTTCGCTCTCATCCTCGCCGCAGGGTCCATGACACTGCCGATGGCGGCGCCGGTGCAGGCCGACCCGCCGCGCCACGCCAAGGCCTGGGGCAAGCGCGCCAAGGAGCACCGCATCTATGACGAGCGCGGCCGCTACTACGAACCGCGCCGCCTCTCGCGCGGCGACCGGATCTGGCGCGACGGGGATCGCTACTACTGCCGCCGCGACAACGGGACCACGGGCCTCGTGATCGGGGCGGGCGTGGGCGCGCTGCTCGGCCGCACCATCGACACCCGCGGCGACCGTTCGGCGGGCACCATCCTCGGCGCGATCGGCGGCGGCCTCCTCGGCCGCGAGATCGACCGCGGGGAGCTGCGCTGCCGCTAGGGCATGCACAGGCGCGGGCGCGGCGCGACAGCGCTCCCCGATTGAAGCGCGCCGCGCCCCCTGTTAGCCGTGCTGTCATGCCCTCTCCCGACAGCACCGACACCACCGCTCGCCCCGCCGTTCTCGTGACCGGCGGGGCGACGCGCATCGGCGCCGCGATCGTGCGCCGCTTCGCCGAAGCCCATTGGCACGTGGTGATCCACCACCGCGCCTCCGCCGACGCCGCCGCGGCGCTCGCCGCCGCACTCCCGAGCGCCGAAACGATCCGGTTCGACCTCGCCGACGATGACGCGGCAGTCGCGGCGGTCATGGCACTCGCCGCGCGGCTCCCGGGCTGGCGGTGCCTCGTCAACTCGGCGTCGATTTTCGACTACGACAGTGTAACCGCGCTCGACCCGGCAACGAACCGGGCGGCGATGCAGGTCAACGCCCTCGCCCCGGCCCGGCTCGCCCAGACCTTCCTCGCCCTCGCCGCCGAGGGCGCAGGGGTGCGCACCGTGATCAACGTTACGGACATGAAAATTGAAAATACCAACCCCGATTTCTTCTCCTACACCATGAGCAAACACGCGCTGGCGGGGACCATCGGAATGCTGGCCAAGGGATACGCGGACGACAGGAGCGTCAGGGTCTACGGCCTGGCGCCCGGCGCCGTGCTCGCCAGCCACGACCAGCGCGAGGAGGAGACCGAGGTCTCGCACCGCATGAACCTGCTCGCCCGCAAGACCGGCCCCGACGAACTCGCCGATGCCGCGCTGTTCCTCGCGGGCGGCGCGCTGGCGAGCGGGCAGAGCCTGTTCGTGGATTCGGGCCAGCACCTGCTCGACCAGCCGCGCGACGTGATCTGGCTGGCACGCGACACCGGATAGACGAGGGGATCGGGATGGGGACCACGACGAAGCACGCTCTGACCACGCGGATCTGGCACTGGATCAACGCGGTCGCGATCATCGTGCTGTTCATGAGCGGGCTCAACATCTCGAACGCCCACCGCTACCTCTACTGGGGCGACTACGGCTTCGATTCCAAGGACGCCTGGCTGAGCGTGATCCGCTTCCCCGGCTGGGCGACGATCCCCGGCCACTACAACCTCGCCGTCGCGCGCGACTGGCACATCACCGCCGCCTGGCCCTTCGGGATCGGGGTGCTGTTCATCTGGGCGGCGATGCTGGCGAACGGCCACTTCCGGCGCGACCTCACCACCACGCCGAAGGACTGGACCCCGGGAGCGGTGATCGCCTCCTTGAAGGCCCATTCGAAGAGCGGCGGCACGGTGCCTGCGGGGCACGGCTACAACCCGGTGCAGCGCATCCTCTACGGCATGGTGTTCGGCGTGCTGCTGCCGATGATGCTGTTCACCGGCCTCGCGATCAGCCCGGGCTTCCAAGCGGTCGCGCCGTGGCTGCTCGAGCTTCTCGGCGGGCGGCAGAGCGCGCGCTCGCTCCACTTCATCACCGCCTTCGCGATCGCCGGCTTCTTCCTCATCCACATCGTGCTTGCCCTCGCCGACTGGCGGCTGATCCTCGAGATGTTCACTGGCGGGAGGCGCGAAAGCGCCGAGGCACCCGCCGAGGCGCCGGCCCCCGAACCCGCCCCCGAAGGAGTGCCCGCCCATGGTTGACCTGCCGCGCCGCTCGCTCCTCGCCGGGATGGCCGCGCTCGGCGCGACCGCGTGCTCCAAGATCAACGAGAGCGAGACCTCGCAAAGCCTGTGGGACGCCGCCGAGGACGGGCACCGCGCGTTGCAGCGCACGCTCGCGGGCAAGCAGGGGCTCGCGCCCGAATACACCCGCGCCGAACGCTCGCCGACCTTCCGCGGCAACGGCTCGGTGACGGTCGCCGACCCCTTCTACCGCGAGCAGCTCGCGGGCGGCTTTCCCGACTGGAAGCTCGAGGTGAAGGGGCTGGTCGAACAGCCGCTCGCGCTCAGCCTCGCGGAGGTGAAGGCCCTCCCCCAGCGCACCCAGATCACCCGCCACGACTGCGTCGAGGGCTGGAGCGCGATCGGCGAATGGCAGGGGGTGCAACTCGCCCACCTGCTCGATGCGGCGAAGGTGAAGAAGGAGGCGAAGTTCATCGTCTTCCGCTGTGCCGACACGCTCTACGGGCGCGACTATTACGAGAGCATCGACATGGTCGACGCCTACCACCCGCAGACGATCATCGCCCACAGCCTCAACGGCGAGCCGCTCCCCGAGAAGAACGGCGCGCCCCTGCGGATGCGGATCGAGCGGCAGCTCGGCTACAAGCAGGCGAAATACGTGAAGGCGATCGAGGCGGTCACGAGCTTTGCGGACATCGGCCAGGGCGGCGGCGGCTTCTGGGAAGATGTCGCCGGCTACCAGTGGTACGCCGGGGTCTGAGACAGGGGGTCTAGCCTTCGGGAAAGACCCGCAGCATCGTGCCCCAGCCGATCGCGATCAGCTCCTCGAGCACCGCCATGTCCACATCCGCCAGCTTCTTCACGTAGAGACAGCCCTTGCCGGTCTCATGCTTTCCCAGCCGCCCCAGCGCCGCCGCGCGTGCGGCCGCCTCGGCCTCGTCGGCATAGCCCGAGGAGAGGTAGAGCACGTGCCTGGGCTTGCGCGGGGAAAAGCCGATCTTGAGCGAGTGGACCTTGCGGCCACTGTCGTAGGTCGTCGAATACTCCCCGTAGCCGACGATGCTCGGCCCCCACATCCTGGGCGCCGCGCCGGTCACCTTGCGGAACAGCGCGTCGAGGATCTCGGCCTCGGCACGGCGCTGCGGCGGTTCGACGCCCGCGAGGAACGTCTCGACCGACACCCCGGTGATCGTCGTCTTGGCTTCGGCCATGTGTCGCCCTCCCCTCGTGAGGCGCGCGCTTCGCTGCCCCTTGCGAAGCCGCGCCGGCAGTTTATCCCTCATCGCTCCCCCACGAAAGGCGTTTCATGAGCAGACCCCTCCTCGACCGGTTCCTCACGCGCGGCGTCCGGCAGGGCCGCCTCGGCGTGGTCTTCGCCGACGGCAGCGCGCGCACCTATGGCGAGGCGGCCGAGGGCTTCCCCGAGATCGTGATCCGCTTCACCGACGAGCGGGTCCCGCGCGACATCGTGCTCGACCCGCGCCTCGGTGCGGCGGAGGCCTTCATCGAGGGCCGCCTCGTCATCGAGGAGGGCGACGTGATGGGCCTCGTCAGCCTGCTGCGCGCCAACAACCCGTGGGACAAGGGCGGCGACATCGGCCCGCCGAGCGCGCTCAAGCGCCTCGTCAACCGCGCGAGCTTCGCCGCCGAGCAGATCAACAACCGGGTCGGCGCGAAGAAGAACGTCGCGCATCACTATGACATCGGCAACGACCTCTACGCGCTGATGCTCGATCCCGAGCACTGGCAGTATTCCTGCGCCTACTGGCCCGAGGGTGTGACGACGCTCGGCGAGGCGCAGGGCGCGAAGCTCGCGCATATCGCGGCGAAACTTGCCCTGAAGCCGGGGAACGAGGTGCTCGACATTGGCTGCGGCTGGGGCGGGATGGCGATCCACCTGGCGAAGCACCACGATGTGCGGGTGACCGGCATCACCCTTTCCGAGGAGCAGGCCGCGCTCGCCCGTCAGCGGGTGCGCGATGCGGGGGTGGCGGACCGGGTGACGATCCTCCTCGAGGACTACCGCGACACCGCCGCGAGCGGCCGCCGCTTCGACCGGATCGTCTCGGTCGGCATGTTCGAGCACGTCGGCCGGGCGCAGTTCGAGACCTTCTTCCGCGCCTGCGCGACGATGCTCGCCGACGACGGGGTGATGCTGCTCCACACCATCGGCCGCTTCGGCGGGCCGGGGACGACCGACGCCTTCACCCGCAAATACATCTTCCCCGGCGGCTACATCCCCGCCCTGTCCGAAACGCTCGCGGCAAGCGAGAAGGTGCGCCTCATCGCCTCCGACGTCGAGACGCTGCGGCTCCACTACGCGAAGACGATCCGCGCCTGGTATGCCAACTGCATGGCGCACCGCGACGCGATCGTCGCGCTCTACGACGGGAGCTTCTTCCGGATGTGGACCTTCTACCTCGCGGGCGCGGCCACGGTCTTCGAGAACGGGGGGATGTGCAATTACCAGATCCAGTACGTGCGCAGCCGCCACGCGCTACCGATCACGCGCGATTACCTGCTGAAGGGCTGACCGGGCGGGCGCAATTTATCTCTCGGCGCCTGTCGAATCCGCCGCGCCTGCTGCGTCTTCCTCTGCGAAGCCCGGTGCACCTCCCGCGCCGGGCCGGACAGAAGGACGCCCTTGCATGACCACCACTACCGCCACCCCCGCCGCCCCGCTCGCCGCCCCCTATCCGCTCGCCGCCCGCCTGGCCGCCGGGTTCGGCCTCGTGTGGAGCCTGTTCGGGGTCTTCCAGTTCGTGGTCCAGACCTTCAACGACGAAGCGGGGCTGGTCGCGAACGGCATGACGGCGGCGCAGGCGCAGCTCTATGCGGGCCTCCCCGTGTGGATGGCGGTGGCCTTCGCGGCCGGCACCATCGGCGGCACGCTCGGCAGCACCCTGCTGCTCGTGCGCCGCCGGGCGAGCGTGCCGGTGCTCGCGGTCTCGCTCGCGGCCTATGTCGCGCTGTGGGCCGGTGACGCGGCCTACGGGGTCTTCGCCCTCTTCGGCACGCCGCAGGTCGCCGTGCTCAGCTTCGTCGTCGCGGTCGCCGCGGGCCTCCTGTGGCTCGCCCGCCGGCTCGCCGCGCGCGGGGTGCTCGCCTAGAGCCGCGCCATCCCGCGGCGGCGGCGCGGGGCCGCGAAAGCGCGATTGCCCCCGCCCCCGGGCGCTGTTAGGGGCGCGCGCAAACATTCTCCCCAAGGAAGCCCGCCATGCCCCAGAAAGTCGTCCTCGCCTATTCGGGCGGCCTCGATACCAGCGTCATCGCCAAGTGGCTGAGCGTGGTGCGGGGCCTCGAGGTGGTGACCTTCACCGCCGACCTCGGCCAGGGCGAGGAGATCGAGCCGGCACGCGCCAAGGCCCGCGCGATGGGCATCCCCGACGCGCACATCTTCATCGAGGACCTGCGCGAGGAATTCGTGCGTGATTTCGTCTTCCCGATGATGCGCGCCAATGCCCGCTACGAGGGCGACTACCTGCTCGGCACCTCGATCGCGCGGCCGCTCATTTCCAAGCGCCTCGTCGCAATCGCGCACGAGACCGGCGCCGACTTCATCGCCCACGGTGCGACCGGCAAGGGCAACGACCAGGTGCGCTTCGAGCTTTCCGCCTATGCGCTCGACCCGGACATCAAGGTGATCGCCCCGTGGCGTGAGTGGGACCTGACCAGCCGCACCGCGCTGATCGCCTGGGCCGAGGCACATCAGATCGACGTGCCCCGCGACAAGCGCGGCGACAGCCCCTTCTCGACCGATGCGAACCTGCTCCACACCTCCTCGGAGGGTAAGGTTCTGGAAGATCCGTGGGAGGAGACCCCCGACTACGTCTACTCGCGCACCGTCGATCCCGAGGACGCGCCCGACCAGCCGGAATACATCACCCTCGACTTCGCAAAGGGTGACGGCGTGGCATTGAACGGCGAGGCGATGAGCCCCGCCACCCTGCTCGCTGCCCTCAACGACCTCGGCCGCAAGCACGGCATCGGCCGGCTCGACCTCGTCGAGAACCGCTTCGTCGGCATGAAGAGCCGCGGGATGTACGAGACCCCGGGCGGCGAGATCTACGCCCGCGCGCACCGCGGCATCGAGCAGATCACGCTCGATCGCGGCGCGGCGCACCTCAAGGACGAGCTCATGCCGCGATATGCCGAGCTCATCTACAACGGCTTCTGGTTCAGCCCCGAGCGCGAGATGCTCCAGGCGGCGATCGACCACTCGCAGGACAAGGTGACCGGCACGGTGCGCCTCAAGCTCTACAAGGGGCTCGCGAGCGTCGTCGGCCGCAGGTCGCCCTACTCGCTCTACTCGGAAGCCCACGTGACCTTCGAGGACGACGCGGGCGCCTATGACCAGAAGGACGCCGAGGGCTTCATCAAGCTGAACGGCCTGCGCCTGCGCCTGCTCTCGCGCCGCAACCGCGACGCCTGAGGCGAGGAAAAGCCGAGTCGGCGCGCTCGTCGCGGCGGCTCGTCACCGGTAACGTGACAATCCGGAGGCGGTTTCGTTCCCGCTTCCTGCCCGTTTCGCGACAAATGCGACGAAGCGTTGACTTATCCACGCGTGTCCACAGGCCTTATCGGCCCGAGTGGAAAACTCGCCCCATCAAATGTTGTCAGAACCCCGATTCAGGCGCAGTTTGAACCTGTCTTCGGGACACGGATCAACCGGAACGGCACGCCGCAAGGCGCTGAAGTTACGGAGGTTTCGATCCCAAGGATGGCGGTGGCATCTGTCCACGCGCTCCATCGGAGACGGCATGCAGGAGGCCTCGGCCAAAGGCAAGTCGGCTCGCTACGGCGGAGAGCGACGCGATTGTCACCGGACAGGCCAAGAACCTGGCCGGCCAAGCGAATGCGGCGGAAACGGCGAGAGCCCCCAGCCGCGGCAGGAGCAAGCCGGTAAAGGGACGCGGCCTCGGCCTGGCGAATGTGCGGGGCGGCGGATGTGCGCGGGACTTCGGTCCAGGCGGCGGAAGCAGCGCCCGGCAGGAGCGAAAGCCGGATGCCGGCGCGAGCGCCGGTGACAAATCTTCGGCAAGGCCGGTCGCGAGACAGGGCAGCGGAAGGCTAGACATCGGGCGCGAAAGCATGCGCCGACGGATGCGGGAGCGAAGGTTCGCCGGAGGTCCAGCAAGGTCGGCACATCCACACGCCGGTGAGAGTGGGGTCGGCAGCAATGCCGGCCCCATTTGCATTGGGCCGGCCCACCCCCCTTACGCTGTCGCCAAGCCCTGCCGGGTCGATTCGCCACAGCTCTCCCGCCCGGCTGCACGCTTTTCGCCTCATACCGTTCCAACGGTTCGTCGCATTTTCGGCTCGTCTCGTTCTTGAGCCGAACCTCAGCGCCGACGAAATGCTAACCTGGTTTGCCTTCCTGGGAGGCCCTCGCCTATCCGCACCCTCACCATGCGGACGGGACACCCCACCCACGGCCTTGCGCCCCGGAGCCTCAAGGGGCTGACCCTGGTCGCGCTGGCGTGTCTCGGCCCGATCGCAGCCTCGAGTGCGCAGGCCTCGGACGCGCCCGCCACCGGCGCCGAGCAGGCCGCGACCAGCGCCGCGATCGTCGAGCTCGTCCCGCTCCAGCCGACCACCGACGTCACTGCCTCCCTTCCGGCGATCGAGGAAGCCCCCTCGTCCCCGCAGGAGCGCGTGCTCGGCCGCGGCAGCGCCTCCTATTACGCCAGCAAGTTCGACGGCCGTCGCACCGCCAGCGGCGAGCGCTTCGACAGCGACGCAATGACCGCCGCACACCGCACCCTGCCCTTCGGCACCCGCGTGCGCGTCACCTCGGTCGCGACCGGCAGGAGCGTCGTCGTGCGCATCAACGACCGCGGCCCCTTCCACGGCGGCCGCATGATCGACGTGAGCCGCGCCGCCGCGCAGGAGCTCGGCCTTATCGCGCGCGGTCACGGCACCGTCGAGATCGCCCTCCTCGAGGACTGATCGCCCGCTCAGGGGTTGGCCGAATAGGTCATCCCGAGCGCGGAAATGTCTCCTGAAACCTTCAGCTTCAGCCGTGCCATTTCCATCGTGGAGGTGTTGCGCAGCAGCGCCTGCTCGCCCGGCCCGAAGGTCGCATCGACCGCGCCGCCGGGCGCCACGGTGCCGCGGATCACCGGCGCCGTTGCACCCTCGGCAAGGCCATAGACCACCACCGCGACCGGCCCGACATTGCGGCCGGTGACGGTGAAGCCGCCCTTCTGCCCGCCGCCGAGCTCGAAGGTCTGGCCCGGGTCGATCTGGAGGTTCGAGTTGAGCACGTCCGCCGCGGCCGGGACGGCGAGCACCGCCACAGCCATCGCGGCGGCCAGCAGCCGGGCGGAGGGATTGGTCGAGAACAGCATCGTGAGGCGCTCCTTTGCGCTTGCCCCGTCGCTTCCAGCTACGCCGCGGCGCAGGCAGCGGATGCAGAGCCCTTTCGCCGCCCCTTGCACCGGACCGCGGCTTCCCGTTAGACGCGCACCCCGTAGCATGGCCGCAAGGGGGCTTCCGGCAAGCTGCGGGGGGACCTTCGCCATCACGCTCACCCTGATCCTCGCCTATGTCGCCGCCCAGATCGCGCTCGCGGTGTGGGCCAATCGCGGCGCGACGTCCGATGCCGACTACCTGCTCGCCGGGCGCCGCCTCGGGAGCGTCGCGGTCGGCATGAGCCTGTTCGCGACCTGGTTCGCCTCCGAGACGCTGCTCGCCACCTCCTCCGAGGTCGCCGCGAACGGCCTTGCGGGCGCGCGCGCCGAGCCCTTCGCCTATGCCGCCGGGATCCTGTGCATCGCCCTGTTCGTCGCGGCCCGGCTGCGGCGCGGGGGCTTCTTCACCATCGCCGACTTCCTGCGGACCCGCTACGACCCACGCACCGAGGTCCTCTCGGCGGTGGTGATCGCGCTCGCCGCGGTGACCTGGTCGGGGGCGCAGCTCTACGCCTTCGCCGCGCTGATCGACACCGCCTCCGGGCTCGGCTTCGGGCCCTCGCTGGTCGCCGCCGCGCTGCTCGTGACGGTCTACACCATGCTCGGCGGGCTCGCCGGCGACGTGGTGACCGACATGGTGCAGGGCGCGATGCTGGTCGCCGCGATGCTGCTGATCTTCTGGCTGATGCTCGAGGCGAGCGGCGGCCCCCTCGCCGCGTGGCAGGCGATCCCCCCCGAGGCGCTGCGCCTCACGGTCCCCGGCGAGCACTGGAGCGAGCGGCTCGAGCTGTGGCTGATCCCGGTGGTCGGTACGCTGGTGAGCCAGGAGGCGCTCGCCCGCACCCTCGCCGCGCGCTCCCCCGAGGTGGCGCGGCGCGGGGCCTTCCTCGGCGCGGGCGTCTACCTTGCGGCGGGGCTGATCCCGGTGAGCTTCGGCCTCGTCGGCCCGCAGCTCGTCCACCTCGTCGGCCCCGACGCCGCCGCGATGGGCGAGGCCTTCCTGCCGACCCTCGCGCAGGGGCTCCTCCCCCCGTGGCTGACGATCGTCTTCACCGGGGCGCTGATCTCGGCGATCCTCTCCTCGGTGAACTCCGCGCTGATGGCGGCCTCGGCGGTGGCGACCGAGAGCGGCTACCGCCGCTGGCGCCCCGCCGCCGAGGGCCCCGAGCTGCTGCGCGCGGCGCGGGGGGCGACGGTGCTTGCGAGCCTTGTCGCCGCGCTGCTCGCTGCCGGAGGCGAGAGCCTCAGGTCGCTGGTGCTCGACGCCGAGGCGATCTCCGCGGTGCTCGCGGTGCCGCTGGTCGCCGCGCTGGTCGGCATCCGGGCGAGCGGGCGGGCGGCGAGCGCGGCGATCTGCGTCCAGCTCGCCGCGACGGTGGTGCTCGACCGCTGGCTCGGGGTGCCGGGCGCCTTCCTGTGGGTGGTGAGCGCGGGCCTCGCGAGCTTCGCACTCGTCGGCTGGCTGGACCGCCCGAGACCCGCCCCCGCACCCCCGCTCGGTGCCGAAGAGGCGTGAGCCGAGGGGGTCTGGAGGGGGTGTAACGGGGGTCTGGAGGGGGTGTAACGGGGGTCTGGAGGGGGTCTGGAGGGGGTCTAGGGGGAATCAAGGCGCGGCTGGAGGGGGCCTAGACAGGGCCTGGCACGGGCCGGATTCCGACCCTTTTGCCGTGTTCTCAGAGATTTAGACGATGTTCGCAGCGAATTCCCCGCCGCAACCCGCTCCGCTCACCGCTCGGAAAGCGGCCGCTGCCCCCGGACCAGCCGCTTATTGGCGAGCGTGGCGGCGCGGATGTGCTCGGGGGTCTCGAGCTTTGTCCCGATCCGCCCCGCCTCGACATGCGCGAGCCACGCGGCGAGGAACGCACGCTCCTCGGGATCACGCGCCGGCGCAGGCCCGAGGTCGGGACGCTTGTGCGGATCAGCCGGCGGCGGGGTGAACATGAACGCGCTCCTTGCAGGACCAGGCGAGAGAGCCGACGGCTCCGCGCACCGGCGCCGGCCCTCCCCCTCCCGGGCGGAGCCTCCGGAGCCTTGTGCGGCGAAAACTCCGGGGTGAGGTGGGGAGCTTCATCGCGTCAGGCACCGAGAGGCGCGGGAGAGGTGTCGCAGAGCCGACGCCAGCGCGGGAGGGTAGCGGGGGTGCGGGGGTGTAGGAAAGGGGTTACGCTACGCGATAAGCTTGCCATCTAGACTACGCTAAGGACGTAATCTTCTTGAATTCCGGCGCAATTCGGACATGTTGTCAGAGCAAGGGGGAGGCTATGCTCGACGAGTTCCAAAAGGCATTCTGCGAAGCGGACGCAGAGAACATAAGGCTGCTTGCGCCCGCGGGCAGCGGGAAAACTCACTCCCTCCTCTATCGTTGTGTGAGTCAGCACAAGCGCACTGGGGGTAAGTCGCGGTTTCTCATTGTGACCTTCACTCGCGCAGCGCGAGATGAACTGCAAGGAAGGCTCCAGTCAGCGGAGTACGCCTCAGTTGCAAGCAGCACAGAAGTCACGACACTAAATAGCTGGGGGTGGAAGCGTGTTCGAGACCGCCACCACAGTCCTAGGCTCGTCACTAAAACACCGGAGCGAAGCTTCGCCGTTCAAAACTCGCTGCAACCGATCTGGTCCGCCAACAAGCGCCTCGAAGCCGCTTTCAAGAAGCAGCCGTTCGTTGCGGGCAAGGTCGTTCTCAACCTCATCGATCGCCTAAAGAATCTTGGCTTCGACCACAGATCGATGACGGACCTCACCCACGCTGAACGCCACATCGCGGCATTGCGAGACGTCGGTTTAGGAGCCTTCATATCTCAAACAAATGAAGAACTCGTTGAGATCGGCGCTATCGAGCATGCGAAAGTCAACGAAGGCTTCAATATCTTCTTCCCATTCTGGAAGAAGGCCGTCAAATCGCTTATCGAGCAATCGATCTTCACTCTTGAGGATCAAAAATATGTCGCATTAAGGAACATCGAAGATCAATTAAAAGAGCAACGGTTTCCAAGCGGCGGATCGAAATTCTCTGATATCTTGATTGACGAGTTCCAGGATATTGGTCCGCTCGATCTCCAACTCATAAGGGCTATAGCCCAATTACACCGAGCGCGGATTGTTATCGTCGGCGACGACGACCAAGCTATCTTCGAATGGAGGGGCGCAAGCCCAAACTACATTTTGAAACCGCATATATTCTTTGGACATAAATTCGAAACTTTCATTCTCGAAAAGAACTATAGATGCCCGCAGAATATCGTCCGCGCGGCCGACCGTCTAATTCGAAACAACACACAGCGACAAGGCAAGAACGTCATTCCCGTTTCGTCATTCGATGCCAGCATCGAAGTTTTCGAGAACGACAACTTTACAGATAGCATCGATGCCGTTGTCGATGTTGTCAATGAATTCGTGGTACGTAAAGATATCGGAAGAGAACGGATTGCTCTAGTATCTAGAAAAAGAGCTCAGTTAATTCCGTATCAAATCATATTGGCACAGAAGCAGATCTCTTTTTGTGCGGCGGAAGATCTTCAGGTTTTCCTCAGCGACGCATTTGATTCTCTAATCAACCTCTTGACGATCAGAATGGAAGCGCACGAGCGCCGGATGACGCGAAAGGTCGTCGAGGACGTTCTGAGCCTCTGCAATCAGGTAAAGCGGTACCCGTTGAGCAAAGCTGATCAGGCTGCGCTCAGAGCGTTTCTGAGCGGAACTAGAGCCCGAACGATCATCGAAGCGATCGACGCACTTGAAAGTTATGATGGCCAGCTAAAGGGGCCGAATGCACAACGGCAGATGAGCTTGTATTTTGCTCACTCATTGAGAAAATACTGCGAAAGCGATACTGTTTCTGCCGCGGTTGAAGCAATCAGCGAGTGTTTTTCGGGTTTACAGAAAGATTATGGTAAAGCTGAGGAAGACATTTTTTACTCAGATCCGCCTTTCCATTATCTAGCACGCTACGCAGACAGGTACGACGATGACTTCGAGAGTTTCTTAGAGGATATCGAGAACGCTGCTGATACGCTCGCGAACACTCCATCGGAGGAGGACGCCAAAGACCCAATTTGGGAACGTCCTGTTCATCTCATGACTGCACTGAGGGCGAAGGGTAAGGAATTCCACACGGTAGTCATCTTAGATGCTAATGAAGGTATATGGCCCAGCAAGCAGGCCGAAACGCGTCAGCAAATAGAAGGAGAGAGGCGAGTCTTTTACGTTGCAATGACGAGAGCAAAGAAGCGGCTTGTTTTCACGTTGAGCAGGAAGATCGGTTCGGCTGGCGCTGTCCCATCTTCGTTTTTGGCGGAAAGCGGTCTCATGAAAACGTTAGTATGATCTTCCTGGCCCCAGCCTCCGCCGGGGCAGGCTCGTTCCCGGCTCACCGCCCCAACAGAGGCGCCAGATACTGCCCCGTAAACGACCGCGCCACCTTCACCACATCCTCAGGTGTCCCCACCGCCACGATCTCCCCGCCCCTCACGCCGCCCTCCGGCCCGAGGTCGATGATCCAGTCGGCGGTCTTGATGACGTCGAGGTTGTGCTCGATCACCACCACCGAATTGCCCTGCTCCACCAGCCGGTGCAGTACCTCCAGCAATTTGCGGACGTCCTCGAAGTGGAGGCCGGTGGTCGGCTCGTCGAGGATGTAGAGCGTCTGCCCGGTGCTCCGGCGCGCCAGTTCCTTCGCCAGCTTCACGCGCTGGGCCTCGCCGCCGGATAAAGTCGTCGCCTGCTGGCCGACTTTCACGTAGCCGAGGCCGACCTCGTTCAGCATCCGCATCTTCTCGCGGATCGCAGGCACGGCCTTGAAGAACTCCTCGGCGTCCTCGATCGTCATGTCGAGCACGTCGGCGATCGAGAGGCCCTTGAACTTCACCTCGAGCGTCTCGCGGTTGTAGCGCTTGCCGTGGCATTCCTCGCAGGTGACGTAGACGTCGGGGAGGAAGTGCATCTCGATCTTGATGAGCCCGTCGCCCTGGCACTTCTCGCAGCGGCCGCCCTTGACGTTGAAGGAGAAGCGCCCGGGCTTGTAGCCGCGCGCGAGGCTTTCGGGGAGGCCGGCGAACCAGTCGCGGATCTGGGTGAAGGCGCCGGTGTAGGTGGCGGGGTTGGAGCGCGGGGTGCGGCCGATCGGGGACTGGTCGATCTCGATGACCTTGTCGCAATATTCGAGGCCGGTGATGGCGTCATGCGCGCCCGCGATGACCCGCGCGCCGTTGAGGACGCGGGCGGCGCCGGCCTGGAGGGTGTCGATGGTGAGGCTCGACTTGCCCGAGCCCGAGACCCCGGTGATGCAGGTGAAGGTGCCGAGCGGGATCGTCGCGGTCACGCCCTTGAGGTTGTTGGCGCGGGCGTTCTTGACAACGATGTGGTGCCCGTTGCCCTTGCGGCGCTTGGCGGGCACGTCGATCTTGCGCTTGCCGGTGAGGTAGTCCGCGGTGAGCGAGCCCTTGGCCTTGAGGATCTGCTTGAGGGTGCCTTCCGCGACCACCTCGCCGCCGTGCACCCCGGCGCCGGGGCCGAGGTCGACGATGTGGTCGGCGGCGCGGATCGCGTCCTCGTCGTGCTCGACGACGATCACGGTGTTGCCGAGATCGCGCAGGCGCTTGAGGGTTTCGAGCAGGCGGTCATTGTCGCGCTGGTGGAGGCCGATGCTGGGCTCGTCGAGCACATAGAGCACGCCCGAAAGCCCGCTGCCGATCTGCGAGGCCAAGCGGATGCGCTGGCTCTCGCCGCCTGACAGGGTGCCGCTGGTTCGGTCGAGGTTGAGGTAGTCGAGGCCCACGTTGTCGAGGAAGCCGAGGCGCTCGTTGATCTCCTTGAGGATCGCGCGGGCAATCTGGCTTTGCTGCGCCGTCAGATACTGGTCGAGGTCGAGGAACCACGCCTTGGCGTCCGCCACGCTCATCTGCACCGGGGTGGCGATGTCGGTCGGCCCGTGGGCGCCGGGGACCTTGACGCTCAAAGCCTTTTCGTTCAGCCGCTTGCCCCCGCAGGTCTCGCAGGCCTGCGCGGTCTGGTACTTGGAGAGCTCCTCCTGCATCCACGCGCTCTCGGTCTGCATCATGCGGCGGTTGAGGTTGCCGATCACGCCCTCGAACGGCTTGTGCACGGTGTATTCGCGGCGCCCGTCCTTGAAGGTCAGCGGGACCGGCATCCCGCCCGTGCCGTGGAGGACGATGAGCTTCTGCTCGGGGGCGAGGTCCTTCCACGGCGTCGTCAGGTCGAAGCCATAGGCCTTCGCGAGGCTCGCGAGCACCTGCATATAATAGGGCGAAGGCGGGTTCGACTTCGCCCAGGGCACCACCGCGCCCTGCTTCAGCGTCAGCGCCTCGTTGGGCACCACCAGCTGCGGGTCGAAGAGCATCTTCTCGCCGATCCCGTCGCACGCCGGGCAGGCCCCCTGCGGGGCGTTGAAGGAGAACAGCCGCGGCTCGATCTCTTCAATCGTGAAGCCGCTCACCGGACAGGCGAATTTCTCGGAGAAGACGATGCGGTTGGGCGGCAGGCCTGCGCCCTTCATCGCGCCGCCCTTTCCTTCATCTTCGCGCCCCGGCACCACGCCGTCCGCCAGGTCGACATAGGCGAGCCCCTCGGCGAGCTTCAGCGCGGTCTCGAAGGAGTCCGCGAGGCGCGTCTCGATCCCCTCGCGCACCGCGATGCGGTCGACCACCACCTCGATGTCGTGCTTGAACTTCTTGTCGAGCGCCGGGGCCTCCTCGATCGGGTAGATCTCGCCGTCGATCCGCACGCGGGTGAAGCCCTGCCGCTGCCACTCGGCGATTTCCTTGCGGTATTCGCCCTTGCGCCCGCGCACCACGGGCGCGAGCAGGTAGGCGCGCGTGCCCTCGGGCAGGGCCATCACCCGGTCGACCATCTGGCTGACGGTCTGCGCGCTGATCGGCTCGCCGGTCGCAGGCGAATAGGGCACGCCCACCCTCGCCCACAGCAGGCGCATGTAGTCGTAAATCTCGGTCACCGTCGCCACGGTCGAGCGCGGGTTGCGACTCGTCGTCTTCTGCTCGATCGAGATCGCCGGAGACAGCCCGTCGATATGCTCGACATCGGGCTTCTGCATCATCTCGAGGAACTGGCGCGCATAGGCCGAGAGGCTCTCGACATAGCGCCGCTGCCCCTCGGCATAGATGGTGTCGAAGGCCAGCGAGGACTTCCCGCTCCCCGAAAGCCCGGTGACGACGATCAGCGCGTCGCGCGGCAGATCGATGTCGATGCCCTTGAGATTGTGCTCGCGCGCCCCCCTTACTCGGATCTTGGGCACGGAAATGGTGGTGAGGCTCATGGGCGTGACGTGTTCCGGAAATGTTCGCTTTGGTCAAGGCGGGCGGAGAGGTGGGCGCGCCGTTCGTCCCCAGATGGCGCGCGGGCGGCGGTATTGCAATGCGCGAGGCGGGACCGGGTTTCCCGCCGCCTGGCGCAGGGCCCCGGCGAAGACCGTGCCGCGCGGGTGCGGCTGTGCTACAGGGCGGCGGGATGACTCGAGGGAGGATAGTCATGAAGTTCCGGATTCGCCACGCGGCGCTGGCCGCCACCGCCAGCCTTTCGACGCTTGCCGCCGTGTCTGCGCTGGCCGAGGATCGGCCGGCACCCGATCCCGCACCCGCACCCGCCCCCGCGCCTGCCCCCGCAGCCCCGGCAGCGAGCGACTGGCGCGCCACCCTGCCACCGGTCCAGACGCCCCGCGATTTCGGCCGCTGGGGCTTCGACAAGACCGCGATGGACCCCGCGGTCCGGCCCGGCGACGATTTCGACCGCTATGCGAGCGGCGCGTGGAAGGCGCGCACCGAGATCCCCGCCGACCAGTCGAGCGCCGGGGTCGACTGGGACCTCTACAAGGTCACCGAGGGGCAGCTGCGCTCGATCATCCTCGAGGCCTCGCCGGGCAGCCAGATCGGCGCGCTGTTCGCGAGCTTCATGGACCAGCCGCGGGTCGATGCGCTGGGGCTCGCGCCGCTTGAGGCGCGCCTCGCCCAGATCGACGCCGCCGCCGCCGACCGGAGCGCCTTCGCGCGCGACATGGGGATGGCGGGCGAAGCCTTCGGTGCGAGCCTCGTTGCGATGTTCCCCTTCGCCGATCCCAACCAGCCCGACGTCACCAGCCTGTTCATCGGCGCCGCGGGCCTCGGGCTGCCCGAGAAGGACTACTACTTCGACGCGCGCTTCGCCAAGGAGCGCGAGGCCTACCGCGCCTACCTCGTGCGGAGCTTCACCGCGCTCGGCGAGAAGGACCCGGGCGCCGCGGCCGAGCAGGTGTTCGCCTTCGAGAGCAAGCTCGCCGAACGGTTCTGGGACATCGCCGACCGCCGCGATCTCGGCAGGATCAACAACCCCATGCCGCTCGCCGAGCTCGCGGCCTATGCGCCCGGGCTCGACTGGCGCGCGCTGATGGCCGGGGCCGGGGTCGCCACCGACCGGCCGATCATCGTCACCGACAACACCGCGATCAAGGCGATCGCGGCGCTGTATGGCGAGACCCCGCTCGAGACGCTCCGGCTGTGGAGCAAGGCCCAAGCGCTCCACCAGGCCTCGCCCTACCTTGCCGACCGCTTCGTCCAGAGCCGCTTCGCCTATACCAAGGTGCTCTCCGGCGCCTCCGAACTGCGCCCGCGCTGGACCCGCGGGGTGCAGCTGATCGACGGGTCGGTGGGCGAACTGCTCGGCGAGGCCTACGTGGCGCGGCATTTCACCCCCGCCGCCAAGGCACGGATGGAGACGCTGGTCGCCAACCTCAAGACCGCGATGGCCGGGCGCATCCGCGGCAACGACTGGATGGCGCCCGAGACCAAGGCGGCGGCGCTCGCCAAGCTCGAGCGGATGGACGTGATGGTCGGCTATCCCGACCGCTTCCGCGATTACGCGTCGCTCGAACTGAAGGCGGACGACCTCCTCGGCAACGTCATGCGGGTCAATGCCAACGAATGGCGCTACGAGCGGGCGAAGCTCGACAAGCCGGTCGACAAGCGCCTGTGGGGGATGACCCCGCAGACGCTCAATGCCTACAACGGCGCCTTCGAGAACAAGATCGTCTTCCCCGCCGGCATCCTCCAGCCGCCCTATTTCAGCATGGCCGCCGACGATGCGGTCAATTACGGCGCGATCGGCGCGGTGATCGGCCACGAGATCACCCACGGCTTCGACGACCAGGGCCGCAAGATCGACGCCAGCGGCCGGCTCGCCGACTGGTGGACGAAGGGGGACGCCGAGCGCTTCGAGGCCAAGACCGCCGACCTCGGCAAGCAGTATGACGCCTTCGAGGTCGCCCCCGGGCATTTCATCAACGGCAAGCTCACCATGGGCGAGAACATCGCCGACATGGCCGGGCTCGAAGTCGCGCTCGATGCCTACCGCGCCTCGCTCGGGGGGAAGAGCGCGCCGGTGATCGACGGGCTGACCGGCGAGCAGCGGTTCTTCCTCGCCTTCGCGCAGGCATGGCAGGACAAGTCGCGCGAAGAGGCGACCATCCAGCAGGTCGCGACCGACGAGCACAGCCCGTCGCGCTGGCGGGTGCTCGGCCCGCTGCGCAATCTCGACGCCTGGTACAAGGCCTTCGACGTGGGGCCGGATTCGGCAATGTACATCCCGCCCGAAAAGCGCGTGCGGATCTGGTGAGGGCGTCCCGCCGAACCGCCGGCGGGACACGCAAGCCTTTGTAAAGCCGGCGCAACCGCTGCCCCTACAGAAAATCTGAAGTCGCCAAGCCCTACGGTGAACTCCATAGCTGCGGCCTCTCTACGGTTCTCTGGCCGGGGCCCTCAGGGTCGCAACCTGGCTTCTCTTCGGAGATCCGACCGGGGCCGGAACGGGGCGTCAGGGTTGCCCGAAACCCTGCGCGTCCCGGGCCGGCCCCGGACCTGTTACGAGCGCCCGCGCGCCCCCCTCGCCCAGCCACCGCGCTGCCACGCCCCACCCCCGCGCGATCACCTCGGGGGCGAGCGCCTCGCCCGGGGGGCCGTCGGCGATCAGGCGGGCGTCCTTCAGCACCAGCACGCGGTCGGCGTGGTTCATCGCGAGGGCGAGGTCGTGGAGCACCACCACCACTCCCTGCCCCGCCGCGGCGCAGGCCCTCAGGTGGCGGGCGAGGCCGAGCTGATGCGCGAGGTCGAGTGCGGCAAGGGGCTCGTCGGCGAGGATCCAGCGGGGCTCTCCGGCGAGCACCCTCGCCAGCAGCACCCGCGCGCGCTCGCCGCCCGAGAGGCGGCTGACCGGGCGGTCGCGCAGGCTTTTGCAGTCGAGCGCCCGGAGCGCGGCCTCGATGGCCGCCGTGCCCCGGTCGCGCCACGGCAGGCGGCCCAGTGCGACGAGGCTTTCGGCGCTGACGTCCCAGGCGATGTCGGGGCTCTGCGGCAGGTAGCCGATCGCCTGCGCGCGGGCGCGGGGGTGGAGGCTGTCGAGGCGCGCGCCGCCCAGCGTCACCTCGCCCTCGGCCGGTGGAAGCAGCCCGGCAAGGCCGAGCAGCAGCGAGGACTTGCCCGCGCCGTTGGGGCCGACGATCGCGGTGATCTCGCCGGGGCTGAAGACGGCGGAGAGGCGCTCCACCACCGCCACGCCGCCGCGCGTCAGGGTAAGGCCCCGCGCCTCCAGCATCACAGCCGCCCCCGCCGCATCCGCAGCAGCAGCCAGCCGAAGAACGGGGCGCCGATCAGCGACAGCGCGATGCCGAGCCGCAGCTCGGTGACCAGCGGCAGCACGCGCACGAGGCTGTCGGCGGCGAGCACGAGGCAGCCGCCCGCGAGCGCGCTCGGGAGGATCAAACTTGAAGGCAGGCGGTCGGTCAGCGGGCGCACGAGGTGGGGGACGACGAGGCCGACGAAGCCGATGATCCCGGCGACCGCCACCCCCGCCCCGACGGTGAGGCCCACGCCCGCGACCAGCAGCAGCAGCAGCCGCTTCGGATCGAGCCCCAGCGAGCGCGCCGCCTCCTCGCCGAGGGTCAGCGCGTCGAGGCTCCGCGCGGCGAGCGCCAGCACGCCGATCCCGGCGGCGATCAGCGGCGCGGCGATCGTGACCTCGCGCCACGAGCGGTCGGTGAGCGCGCCGTTGAGCCACAGGACGATCTCGGAGAGCGCGAAGGGGTTGGGCGCGAGGGTGATGGCGAGCGCGGTGAGCGCTCCGGCGAGGCTCGCCAGCATGAGGCCCGCAAGGGTGAAGAGCGCGATGCCTCCCCCCGCGCCTCCCGCCGCATCATGCGCGGTCCGCCCCGCAATCAGTGCCAGCGCCCCCATCCCGAGCCCCGCCCCGGCGAGCGCCATCAGCGGCAGGCTCCATGCGGCGGCGGCGGGCGGGAGCAGCGGGGCCAGCCAGAAGCTCGCGACCGCGCCGAGCGCCGCCATGGGGGCGATGCCGAACAGCCCGGGGTCGGCGAGCGGGTTCCTGAGGTAGCCCTGCATCGCCGCGCCCGCCGCCCCCAGCCCCGCGCCGATCGCGACCGCGAGCACCGCGCGCGGCAGGCGCAGCTCGGCGACGATCAGGAGCGGGTTGCCCGGGCCGAAATCGGCGGGCGCGATCCACACCCGGCCGGCGAGCAGCGAGAGCGGGAAAAGCACCGCCAGCAGCAGCGCGAAGACGATGGCAGCGCGGTTCACGATGCGCGCTCCACCGCTGCGCGGATCTGCCGGAGCCGGGCGCGCGCCCTGGGGATCGTCGGCCCGCCGCAATAGATCAGCGAGGGGTCGAGCCGTGCGATCTGCATCGCCCCGGTCCGGCCCTCGAGCAGCGGATGGCGCTGCCCCGGCGCGTCGCCCGCGACGAGCAGCAGGCGCGGCGGATCGGCAAGCACGCTTTCGAGGCTTACCCCGTCCGCCTGCCGCATCCCGCGCGCGGCGGCGTGGCTCGCGAAGCCCTCCGCGCGCAGCAGCTCGGCGATCAGCGTGTTCTCGCCCGCGACGATCTCGCCGGGTTGCCAGAGCAGCGTGTCGATCCTCTCGCCGCCGCGCGTCGCCGGGGCGGCGATCCGGCGGGCGAGCGCCTCGCCCTCCGCGCCGCGACCCGCCAGCCGCGCCACCGCGCGCACCTGGGCGAGGCTCTCGGCGACCGTGGTCGGGCTGCCGAAGGTCGCGACCCTCAGCCCCGCGCGCTCGAGCGCCGCCCTGGTCGGCTGGGGCAGGTAGATCGAGGCGAGCACGAGCTCGGGCCGCGCGGCGATCACCTCCTCGGCGGTGCCGCCGGTGACGCCGTAGCGCGCCGCTACGCTCGCCGGGACCGAGCTCGAGGACGGATCGCGCGAGTAGTGCGAGAGCGCCAGCACCTGTGCGGGCGGCGCGACCTCGACGAGGATCGCGTCGAGACAGGGATTGAGGCTGACGATGGTCGGGTGGGCGGGATCGGGATGGCGCGCGGGGGCAGCGGGGGCGCAGGCCGCGAGGCCGCAGGCGAGCGCAATCAGCGCCGCGCCTCCCCTGCGCCCCGGCCTTTTGAAGATGCGATCCCGCGCCATAGAACTCCCGAGGCGCGATAGGGCGGCGGTCTGCCGCGCGCAACGGATTAAGGCTTCGCCGGCGGCTGTCCCCCGATGGGACGCGGGCCTGCGCCGCGCTCGCGGGGGTCGGCGCGCGCGCGTAAGGCGGGGCCGATCATGGCTGCCTCGCGCCCCTCCTTCCCCTACCGGGCTCCCCGCCGGAGCCGCCTTGCGAGCTGGCTCGCCGCCGTTCGGAGCGGGAGCAGCGGGCGCAAGCGGCTCGCGGTGCTGCTCGCCGCGCTGGCGGTGCCGGCGATGGCCGCGACCGGGGGCGCGAGCGTCGGCCGGCTCCCCGGCGATGCCGCCCCGAGCACCGCCGCGCTCGCGACGCGCCAGGCTGCCGAGGCCGCCCTGCCCTTCGAGCGCCCGGGCATGAGCTTTCCCGGCTCGGCCTATTACTACATGGCCGACCCCGCTGGCGCCGCGCTGGTGGCGCTCCCAACCGACGACCCGCTCGCGACCGGCGCCGAGAACGGCCGCGAGCTCGGCGCGCTGATCGACGTCGGCGCGGCGGCCAAGCCCTTCTTCGGCCCCTCGGGAGGCCTCGCGCTCGGCCGCGCGCAGGACTGCCTCGCGCAGGCCGTGTGGTACGAGGCGGCGAGCGAGAGCGAGGCCGGGCAGCGCGCCGTCGCGCAGGTTGTCCTCAACCGCGTCGCCAACCCCGCCTGGCCCTCGAGCGTGTGCGGGGTCGTCTACCAGGGCTCGGAACGCTCGACCGGGTGCCAGTTCACCTTCACCTGCGACGGCAGCCTCGCGCGGCGTCCGGGCGGGGCGAGCTGGGCGCAGGCGCAGCGGATCGCCGCCGAGGCGCTCGCGGGCAAGGTCTACGCCCCCGTCGGCCTCGCGACCCATTACCACACGCTCTGGGTCAACCCCTATTGGGCGGGGACGCTCGACCACATCGGCACGATCGGCGCGCACCGCTTCTACCGCTCGCGCGGGGCGGTCGGACAGGCGAGCGCCTTCACCAGTGCCTATGCCGGGTTCGAGCCGGCGGTGAGCGGGCGGACGGCTCCCGCAGCGGCGGCGGCTCCGGCGGCCCTCGCCCCGGCCCCGGCGCGCCCGGTGATCGCCTATGATCTCGCTCCGGTGCCGGCGAGGAAGCAGGGCCCGCGCACGGGCGGCGGCAAGCCCGCGCCGACGATCGCCGCCGAGGTTCCCGCCGAGGCCTATGCCGGGGCGGGGGCGGTGAAGCCCGAATATGCGCGCGCCGGGCAGTGGAAGACCCCGCCCGGCACCGCGCCCGCGGGCGCCGTGGAGGACTGAGCGGCGCCCTGGGACAAGCCCTCGGAAGAGGGTTAAGCCGCCCGAAACCCTGTTGTCACACCAAGCCTTAGCGCCGCCCGGCTAGACCGGCGGGGCTCGCCGGGACGTTCCTGCGGCCCACGAAAACAATGGGGTATCGCGCGCTTCATGTCTGTCCGCTTCGCTTCCGCCAACCACCCCGTCCGTCGTCTCGGCTGGCGCGCCGCGGGGCGCGGGCTGATCGCCCCGGCGCTGGCGCGGGCGGCGAACGACAACCTGCGCGCAGGGGTTGTGGCGGCAACCCAGGGTGTGCTTTTCGATCCCCTGCTCAGCGATGCGCTGCGCCATTTCGCGGTGCACGGCCTCGCCGCGGCCGAGGCGGCGGTCGAGCTGGCCGCCGAGGCGCGCTCGCGCGACGATGCCGATGCGCGCGATCACTGGCTGGCGGTGGTGCGGATGTTCGACCGCCGCATGGCCGCCCGCTTCGACTGCGATCTTCTCCCCGGCTGACCGGCCTCTCCCGCTGCCGTGATCGTGCCTGCCGCTACGGCGGCTGCGTTGCGACGTGCGTGCGGCGCGTCGGCCGGGCGCTCTAATGCGATTGCGAACTGTTTGCAAAGATAGTTGCCGCTTAGGCGCTATTGCTGGTTGCATTCCCCTTTTCTCCGGCCTACCGCGCCTCGTGTAACGGGTGCCCAGCCGCTTGGGACGGGGGTTGGCACCGGCGCCAGACCTTGGATCGTGCGCGTCATCGCTTCGTCCCGAGAGATCAGGGAAGGAAGTCCTCACAATGGCCCGCAAGAAGATCGCCCTCGTCGGCGCAGGCAATATCGGCGGCACCCTCGCGCACCTCGCGGCCCTGAAGGGCCTTGGCGACATCGTGCTGTTCGACGTGGTCGAGGGCGTGCCGCAAGGCAAGGCGCTGGACCTCAGCCAGTGCGGCCCGGTCGAGGGCTTCGACGCTTCGATCAAGGGCTCGAACGACTACGCCGACATCGCCGGCGCCGACGTGGTGATCGTCACCGCGGGCGTCGCGCGCAAGCCCGGCATGAGCCGCGATGACCTCCTCGGCATCAACCTCAAGGTGATGAAGGCGGTTGGCGAAGGCATCCGCGACAACGCGCCCGATGCCTTCGTGATCTGCATCACCAATCCGCTCGACGCGATGGTCTGGGCGCTGCGCGAATTCTCGGGGCTGCCGAAGAACAAGGTCGTCGGCATGGCGGGGGTCCTGGACTCGGCGCGCTTCGCGACCTTCCTCGCCTGGGAATTCGGCGTCAGCGTCAAGGACGTCAACGCCTTCGTGCTCGGCGGCCACGGCGACACGATGGTGCCGGTGCTCTCCTACTCGACCATCAACGGCATCCCCGTCGCCGACATGGCGAAGATCAAGGGCGTCTCGGAAGACCGCTTGGGTGAGATCGTCAAGCGCACCCGTTCGGGCGGCGGCGAGATCGTCGCGCTGCTCGGCACCGGCTCGGCCTACTACGCGCCGGCCACCAGCGCGATCGCGATGGCCGAAGCCTACCTCTACGACCAGAAGCGCATCCTCCCCTGCGCGGTGAACGTCGAGGGCAAGTACGGCCTCGACGGGCTCTATGTCGGCGTGCCGGTGGTGATCGGCGCGGGCGGCGCGGAAGAGGTGATCGAGATCAGCCTCTCGGACGAGGAGAAGGCTAACCTTCAGGTCAGCGTCGATGCGGTCAAGGAACTGCTCGAGGCATGCAAGGCGCTGGATAGCTCGCTGGCGTGATGGGACTGACAGTCTTGGTTGCCCTAGCGGCACCTGCCTTGTTGCTCGGGCTATTCCGCAGCGCAAGAGTTGGCTTGGCCTTGGCAGCCATCTCTACGGCTTTCGGTTTGTTTTATTTGATGAAGCAGGGTGTTGGTCCGGCATTCGAAGAGTGGGGAGCCAAATTTGCTCCCGTCTTCTTCCTCATGCTCGGCGGCGCTCTGCTGGTCGCAACACTGATTGGTCTGCTGGTGCGGATCGCGTTTGAAAGATTTCGCGCAAGGCACGCGCAGAGCACTGGAGAAGTGATGTAATGTCCATCCTCGTAAACAAAGACACCAAGGTCATCACGCAAGGCATGACCGGCAACACCGGCACCTTCCACACCCAGGCCGCGCTCGATTACGGGACGCAGATGGTCGCGGGCGTGACCCCGGGCAAGGGCGGCACCACCCATATCGGCCTGCCGCAGTATGACACCGTGCGCGAAGCCAAGGCCGCGACCGGTGCGACGGCCTCGTGCATCTACGTCCCGCCGCCGTTCGCCGCCGACGCGATCTGCGAAGCCATCGATGCCGAGATCGAGCTCATCATCTGCATCACCGAAGGCATCCCGGTGCTCGACATGGTCCGCGCCAAGCGTGCGCTGGCGGGCTCGAAGTCGCGCCTGATCGGCCCCAACTGCCCCGGCGTGCTGACGCCGAACGAGTGCAAGATCGGCATCATGCCCGCCAACATCTTCAAGAAGGGCTCGGTGGGGATTGTCTCGCGCTCGGGCACGCTTACCTATGAGGCCGTGCACCAGACCACGATGGCGGGCCTCGGCCAGACCACCGCGGTCGGCATCGGCGGCGATCCGGTCAACGGCACCAACTTCATCGACGTGCTCGACCTGTTCCTCGACGATCCCGAGACCGAGAGCATCATCATGATCGGCGAAATCGGCGGCAGCGCCGAAGAAGAAGCCGCCGCGTTCATCAAGCGCGAGGCCGCCAAGGGCCGCAAGAAGCCGATGGTCGGCTTCATCGCCGGGCGCACCGCCCCTCCGGGCCGCCGCATGGGCCACGCAGGCGCCATCGTCAGCGGCGGCCAGGGCGGCGCCGAGGACAAGATCGCGGCGATGGAGGATGCGGGCATCCGCGTCAGCCCCTCGCCCAGCCTGCTCGGCGAAACGCTGGCAGCGATGCTCAAAGAAAACGCCTGAGTTAACGACTACCGGCCCCCCGCGTTCTAACGGGGGGCCACCATTCCTCCTCCCCGGGAGTCCCGATCATGGGCAACGAACAGCAGAACTTCATCCCCGCCTTCACCGACCAGGAAGGCCCGCAGCCCGGCCCCTCGTGGGCGAAGCGCGGCTGGCTCGACACGCTTGCGGACAGCGGTGCGGACCTCGTCGCGGCGATGGACCCGACCGAGATGAAGCTCGCCCTCGCCAAGGCGGCGAAGGACGCCGGAAAGGCCGCCGACCCCGCGGCGATCGAGAAGGCCGCGAAGCTGTCGATCGCGGCGATGACGCTCGTTCGCCTCTACCGCGTGCGCGGGCACATGGCCGCCGACCTCGACCCGCTCGGCCTGTCCAACCGCGAGGGGCCTGCCGACCTGACGCTCGAATGGCACGGCCTCGCGGGCAAGGAGAACGAGGAGGTCTATGTCGGCGGCGTGCTCGGCATGGAGTGGACCACGGTGGGCAAGCTCCACCAGCGCCTGCGCGCGGTCTATTGCGGCAAGGTCGGCCTCGAATACATGCACATTGCCGACACCGAGGAGCGCCGCTTCCTCCAGGACAAGTTCGAGAAGCCCGGCGAGACGATCCAGTTCACGCCCGAGGGCAAGAAGGCGATCCTCGCCGCGGTGCTGCGCGGGGAGGGCTACGAGGAGTTCCTCGCCAAGAAATATGTCGGCACCAAGCGCTTCGGACTTGACGGCGGCGAATCCATGATCCCGGCATTGGAAGCCGTGATCAAGCACGGCGGCAGCGCGGGCGTGCGCGAGATCATCTACGGCATGGCCCACCGCGGGCGACTCAACGTGCTCGCCAACGTCATGGCCAAGCCCTACCGCGTGATCTTCCACGAATTCTCGGGCGGCTCGGCCAACCCCGACGACGTCGGCGGCTCGGGCGACGTGAAGTATCACCTCGGCACCTCGACCGACCGCGAGTTCGACGGGATCTCGGTGCACATGAGCCTCGTCCCCAACCCCTCGCACCTCGAGGCGGTGAACCCGGTGGTGCTCGGCAAGACCCGCGCGCAGCAGGCGATCCGCGACGACCTCAAGAAGAAGGACCAGGTGCTCCCCGTGCTGATCCACGGAGACGCGGCCTTCGCCGGGCAGGGCGTGGTGTGGGAGAGCCTCTCGCTCTCGGGCGTGCCGGGCTACGACACCGGCGGGTGCATCCACTTCATCATCAACAACCAGATCGGTTTCACGACGTCGCCGAAGTTCGCGCGCTCCTCGCCCTATCCGAGCGACGTCGCGAAGGGCGTGATGGCGCCGATCCTCCACGTCAATGGCGACGATCCCGAAGCGGTGACCTTTGCCTGCAAGCTCGCGGTCGAATACCGCCAGACCTTCCACCGCGACGTCGTCATCGACATGTGGTGCTACCGCCGCTTCGGCCACAACGAGGGCGACGAGCCCAAGTTCACCCAGCCGGTGATGTACGAGGCGATCCGCGCCCACCCCAAGGTCAGCGTGTCCTACGAGGCGCGCCTGATCCGCGAGGGCGTGGTCGAGCCGGGCACCCGCGACCGCATCGCCGCCGAGTTCACCGCGCTCCTCGAGGAGGAGTTCGAGGCCGGCAAGAGCTACAAGCCCAACGAGGCCGACTGGTTCGGCGGGCGCTGGGCGGGGCTCAACAAGCCCGCCGATCCGGAGACCGCGCGTCGCTCGGTCGAGACGGGGATCGAGCCCAAGATGCTGGATTCGCTGGGCCGCGTGCTGACCGAGGTCCCCGCCGACCTCGAGATCCACAAGACCCTCGACCGCGTGCTCGCCGCCAAGCGCGAGATGTTCGCGACCGGCGAGGGTTTCGACTGGGCCACCGCCGAGGCGCTCGCCTTCGGCAGCCTCGTCATGGAGGGCTACGGAGTGCGCCTGTCGGGCCAGGACTCGGGGCGCGGCACCTTCTCGCAGCGCCATGCCGTCTGGGTCGACCAGAAGACCGAGCGCAAGTACGTGCCGCTCTCGACCCTGCCCCACGGCAAGTTCGAGGTCTATGACAGCACCCTGTCCGAATACGGCGTGCTCGGCTTCGAATACGGCTTCGCGATGGCCGATCCCAAGAGCCTCGTGCTGTGGGAAGGCCAGTTCGGCGACTTCGCCAATGGCGCGCAGATCATGATCGACCAGTTCGTGGCGAGCGGCGAGAGCAAGTGGTTGCGCGCCAATGGCCTCGTGATGCTGCTGCCGCACGGCTACGAGGGACAGGGGCCGGAGCACTCCTCCGCGCGGCTCGAGCGCTTCCTCCAGCTGTGCGCCGACGACAATATCTGCGTGTGCAACATCACCACGCCGGCGAACTACTTCCACGTGCTGCGCCGCCAGATGCTGCGCAGCTTCAGGAAGCCGCTCGTCATCATGAGCCCCAAGTCGCTGCTGCGGCACCCGCTCGCGAGGAGCCGCAAGGAATCCTTCTTCAAGGACCGGCAGTTCCGGCGCATCGTCTCCGACCCGCGCAAGATCGCCGACGAGAAGATCCGCCGGCTGGTGCTGTGTTCGGGCAAGGTCTCCTACGACCTTATCGAGGCGCGCGACGCGGCGGGGCAGGAGGACGTCTCGATCGTTCGCATCGAGCAGCTCTTCCCCTTCCCGGGCGATCCGCTCGCCGTGCGGCTCCAGCGCATGACCAACCTCAAGGAGGTCGTGTGGTGCCAGGAGGAGCCGCGCAACAACGGCGCGTGGTTCTTCGTGGGCGAGAAGATCGAGGAATCGCTCGCCGCCGCCGGGCACGCGGGGATGCGCCCCGTCTATGCCGGGCGCGATGCCGCCGCCTCGCCCGCGACCGGGCTCGCCAGCCGCCACAAGGCCCAGCAGGAGGCGCTCGTCGCCCAGGCGCTGGGGCTTTAGCGAGCACAGACCATACCGCCGTTCGTGTCGAGCGAAGTCGAGACACGCCGGCCCAGCCTCTCGACTTCGCTCGAGGCGAACGGAAACGATTGAATTTTAGGAACGAGTTCTGATGGCCACCGAAATCAAAGTCCCCGTCCTCGGCGAATCCGTCACCGAAGGCACCATCGCCGAATGGCTCAAGCAGCCGGGCGAGGCGGTCGCGGTCGACGAGCCGATCGCCAGCCTCGAGACCGACAAGGTCGCGGTCGACGTGCCCTCGCCGGTGGCGGGGATCATGTCGCAGCACCTCGTCGCGGTCGGCGACACGGTCGAGGTCGGCGCCGCGATCGCGGTGATCGAGGATGGCGCGAGCGCGCCCGCACCCGCCCCCACTGCGGCGGCTGCTCCCGCCGCGGCGAAGGCGGAGACCCCCGCCCCCGCCGCCACGGAAGAGCTGCTCACCCCGGCGCAGACCATGTCCCCCGCGGTGCGCCGCGCAGTGCTCGAGCACGGGGTCGATCCCTCGACGATCAAGGGCACCGGCAAGGACGGGCGCCTGACCAAGGAGGACGTCCTCGCGGCGGCGCAGGCGAAGGCCAAGGGCCCGGCGACCCCCGCCCCGGCGCCGGCAGCGCCCGCTCTGGCTCCCGCCGCTCCGGCCCAGACCGGCGGCGCGCGCGGCACCGAGCGGGTCAAGATGACCCGCATGCGCCAGACCATCGCCAAGCGCCTCAAGGCCGCGCAGGACAATGCGGCGCTGCTCACCACCTTCAACGACGTCGACATGACCGCCGTCATCGCAGCGCGCGACAAGTACAAGGACCTCTTCGCCAAGAAGCACGACATCCGCCTCGGCTTCATGGGCTTCTTCGCCAAGGCCGCCTGCCTTGCGCTGAAGGATGTCCCGGCGGTCAACGCCTATATCGAGGGCGATGAGATCGTCTATCACGACTATGTCGACATCTCGGTCGCGGTCTCGGCGCCCAATGGCCTCGTCGTCCCCGTGATCCGCGACGCCGACAAGAAGGGCTTCGCGCGCATCGAGCAGGACATCGCCGATTTCGGCGCGCGCGCGAAGGCGGGCACGCTGACCATGGAAGACATGACCGGCGGCACCTTCACGATCAGCAACGGCGGCGTGTTCGGCTCGCTGATGAGCACCCCGATCATCAACCCGCCGCAGAGCGCGGTGCTCGGCCTCCACCGCATCGAGGAGCGCCCGGTGGTCCGCAACGGCCAGATCGTGATCCGCCCGATGATGTATCTCGCCTTGAGCTACGATCACCGGTTGATCGACGGCCGCGAGGCGGTGACCGCATTGAAGATCATCAAGGAGGCGATCGAGGATCCGACGCGGATGCTGATCGACTTGTGATCCTGCCCTAATCCCGTTCGGGCTGAGCCTGTCGAAGCCCTGCTCTTTCTTTCGGAGCGACGGACCCCAAGTGAAGTGCAGCCCTTCGACAAGCTCAGGGCGAACGGAGTTGAGAATGTCGGACTTTGATTACGACGTCCTTGTCATCGGTGCCGGCCCTGGCGGATATGTCGCGGCGATCCGTGCGGCGCAGCTCGGGCTGAAGACCGCCTGTGTGGAATCGCGCGAGACATTGGGCGGCACCTGTCTCAATGTCGGGTGCATTCCCTCGAAGGCGCTGCTCCACGGCTCGGAGCTGTTCGAGGAAGCCGCGGGCGGCCATTTCGCCACCTGGGGCATCACCGCGACCCCGACCCTGGACCTCGGCAAGATGATGGCCGAGAAGACCAAGGCCGTGGGCGAGCTGACGGGCGGGATCGAGTTCCTGTTCAAGAAGAACAAGGTGACCTGGCTCAAGGGCCATGCGGCGTTCGAGGATGCGCATACCGTCGACGTGGCGGGCCAGAAGGTCACCGCCAAGGACATCGTGATCGCGACCGGCTCGAGCGTCACCCCCCTCCCCGGCGTGACCGTCGACAATGCGGGCAAGCGCATCGTCGACAGTACCGGCGCGCTCGACCTCGACGAAGTGCCCGAGCATCTCGTGGTGATCGGCGGCGGCGTGATCGGCCTCGAACTGGGCTCGGTGTGGCGGCGCCTCGGCGCCAAGGTCACCGTCATTGAATATCTCGACCAGCTGCTCCCCGGCATGGACGGCGAGGTGCGCAAGGAAGCGGGCAAGATCTTCAAGAAGCAGGGCATGAGCCTGATGCTCGGCCAGAAGGTCACCGGCGCCGAGGTTGACGGCAGCACCGTCACCCTCACGGTCGAGCCTGCCGCCGGCGGCGAGGCGCAGACCATCGCCGCGAGCCACGTCCTCGTCGCGATCGGCCGCCGCGCCAACACCGAGGGGCTCGCGCTCGAGAAGGCGGGGCTCTCGACCAACAACCGCGGCCAGATCGAGATCGACCACGATTTCGCCACCGCCGTCCCCAACATCTGGGCAATCGGCGACGTCGTCCCCGGCCCGATGCTCGCCCACAAGGCCGAGGACGAAGGGATCGCGGTCGCCGAGAACATCGCCGGGCTGACCGGCATCGTGAACCACGACGTGATCCCGAGCGTCGTCTACACCGCGCCCGAGATCGCGGGTGTCGGCATCTCCGAGGAGCAGGCCAAGGAAAAGGGCATCGCGGTCAAGGTCGGCAAGTTCCCGATGATGGCCAACAGCCGCGCCAAGGCCAACCGCGACACCGAGGGCTTCGTCAAGGTGATCGCCGACGCCGAAACCGACCGGGTCCTCGGCGTGTGGATGATCAACTCGCTCGCGGGCACGATGATCGCCCAGGCCGCGCAGGCGATGGAGTTCGGCGCGACCTCCGAGGACATCGCCTACACCTGCCACGCCCACCCCACCCACGCCGAGGCCTTCAAGGAAGCGGCGATGGCGGTGACCGGCAAGCCGATCCACATGTAAGTCGGCACGGGTGGGCGCGCCGCACGTCGACCGCTGGCGGCTCGCCCTGCCCCTCGCTGTGCCGGCGCTCGGAGGCCTCGCCTACCTCGCCGCCTTCGGCGCCCCTGCACGGCTGATCGCCGTCAACGCGGGAGCGCTGGTGCTGGCGATGGCATTGGTGCTGTGGGGACGGCTGCCCTCGCGGCCCGAGCTGCGCGAGCGCATTGCGGCCGGGGCGGCCGTCATGCTGTTCGTGCCGCTGCTGACTGGGCCGGAGCTGGGAGGGGTCTCCCGCTGGCTGCCGCTCGGCCCCGTGTCGCTGCATTCGGGCGCGCTGCTGCTGCCGCTGATCGTCGTCATTGCCGCGAGTGCACCGCAATTCGGCCCGCTTCTCCTCGCTGCCGCCGGGGCGGGTCTGGCGATCCAGCCCGACGCGGCATCGCTGGGAGCCTACGTGGCGGCCTGCGCCGTCTTGGCGGTCCTGCGGCGCGACCCCGTTCTTGCATCGCTCGCGGCACTGGCATCCGTGCACGCGGTGTCGACCTTCGACGAGGGGAAGCTCGCGCCGCAGCTCTATACCGAAGGCGTGCTGGCGCATGTGGCGCAGACGTCGCTCCCCGCCGCGGTCGCGCTCGGCCTGCTGCTGTTCGCCGCGCCGCTGCTGATCCTCGCCGCTCGCTCGCCCCGGGCGGAAAGCGCCGCGCTCGCCGCGCTGCTCGCCGGCTTCGGCGCGATGGCGATGCTCGGCCCCTTCCCCTTCCCGCTGATCGGCCACGGCGCCGCCCCGATCCTCGGCTTCGGCCTCGCGCTCGGCGCGCTGGGGAGGCTTCCGCCCGGCCCCGCGAGCCGCTAGACCCCTCGCCCGAGGGGAGAATTCACGCATGGCCTATCCGCAATTGACCCGCGAGCCCGGCGCGCTCGCCACCGCCGCCGCGATCCGGGCGGGCACGTTGAGCGCCGTCGCCGCGGTCGAAGCGGCGATCTCGCGCATCGCCGAGCGCGACGCGGAGATCGACGCGGTCGCGGTGCCCGATTTCGAGCGCGCCGTCGCCGCCGCAAGGGCGCTCGACGCCGCGGGCCCGCGCGGGGACCAGCCGCTGTTCGGCGTGCCGATGACGATCAAGGAGAGCTTCGACGTCGCCGGCCTGCCGACCACCTGGGGCCACCCGCGCTTCAAGGACCAGGTCGCCCCGCGCGACGCGCTGCTCGTCAGGCGGCTGAAGGCGGCGGGCGCGGTGATCCTCGGCAAAACCAACGTGCCGGTCGACCTCACCGACTGGCAGAGCTTCAACCCGGTCTACGGGCGCACCGCCAACCCCCACGACCCCGCCCGCTCGCCCGGCGGCTCCTCGGGCGGGAGCGCGGCGGCGGTGGCGAGCGGCATGGTGCCCTGCGACTACGGGACCGACATCGGCGGATCGGTGCGGGTGCCGGCGCATTTCTGCGGGGTGTGGGGGCACAAGACCACCTGGGGCCTCGTCCCCAAGCACGGCCATGAATTCCCCGGCCAGTCGCGGCGCGAGGGCTTCATCGCCGCCGCCGACGGCCCGCTGAGCATCGCCGGCCCGCTCGCGCGCAATGCCGAGGACCTCGCGGTGCTCACCGAAGTCGGCGCCGAGGTGCCGCTGCGCCGCCGCCCGAAGCCGCTCAAAGCGTGCCGCCTGCTCGCGCTCACCGACCTCCCCGGCGCGCCGGTGGATGCGAGCGTGCGCGGGCCCACCGAGGCGGCGCTTGAGGCGCTCGCGCGCGCGGGGGTGGCGATCGACCGGACGAGCGCGCTCCTCCCCGACATCGCCGCGCACCACCGCAGCTATCTCAGGATGATGAACATCACCATGTCGGGCGGCGCGCCCGGCCCCGACGGGACGCGCGCCACCGCTTCGGACTGGTTTTCGCTGATGAACGCGCAAGCGACCTGCGCCGTGCAGTGGGAGGCGCTGTTCGAAACCTACGACTTCGTGCTCGCCCCGCCCGCCCCGGTGCTCGCCGTGCCGCATGACGAGAAGGCGGTGTTTCGCGGCACGATTCCCATCGACGGGGTGGAGGAGCCGGGCGGCAAGGGTCTCGTCTGGGCGGGCCTCGCGACCTTCCCGGGGCTGCCAGCGACCGTCCTCCCCATCGGCGCCGGGACCTATCTCGGCAGCACCCTACCCTGCGGGATGCAGGTCATCGGCCCGCGCTGGGCCGACCTCGACTGCATCGCCGCCGCCGCCGCGATCGGCGATGTGTTGCACGGCTGAGCGCTTGCCGCCAAGGCGGGCGACATGAGGCTCACCATGCGCAAACTCGCTCGATGGCACATCTGGCTCGGCTGGCTGGTCGGGGTGCCGATCGTCATGTGGCTCGCGACCGGGCTGTTCATGACCCTGCGCCCGATCGAGGCGGTGCGCGGCGAGCACCTGCGCCGCGCCCTGCCCGCCGCGCCGCTGGTGCTCCCCGGCAGCAGCCTCGCCGCGCCCGAGGCGCAGCTCAAGGAGATGCGCGTGGTCATGCAGCAGGGCCGCGCAGTGGCGATCCTCACCGGGCAGGACGGGGCGGTCCGACGGGTCGATTTCGCGAGCGGCGCGCCGCTTCCTCCGCTGGGCGCCGACGAGGCGCTCACGCTGGTCGCCGAGCGCATCGCGGGCGGCAATCGGGCCGAGGACGTCACCCTCTTCCCCGCCGACCGCACCCCGCCCGATTTCCGCCGCGACCTCGCCGTGTGGCGGGTCGCGCTCGCCGACGGCACCAATGTCTATGTCGGGCGCGACACCGGCGAGATCGAGGCGGTGCGCACCCGCTGGTGGCGCGCCTTCGACTTCGCGTGGGGGCTCCACATCATGGACCTCTCAGGGCGCGAGGACACCAGCCACCCGGTGCTGATCCTCTTCGCCGCGCTGTCGCTGACCGGGGCGGTGATCGGCTGCGTGCTGATGTTCCGCCGCCGCAGGCCCCGCCCGCGAGCCGCCCCGTGACGCCGACCGTCCTCACCCCGATCCTCGACTGGCTCGACCTCGCCGGCATCGCGCTCTTCGCGCTGTCGGGCGCGGTGCTCGCGGCGCGGCTCAAGCAGACCTTCGTGACGATGGCCTTCTTCGCGCTCGTCACCGGGGTCGGCGGGGGCACGGTGCGCGACCTCCTGATCCGCGCGCCGGTGTTCTGGATCGACGACCCCTGGGTCGCCGCGGTGTGCCTCGGCACGGCGCTGATCGCGTGGTTCACGCCGGTCCGGTGGTGGGAGGGCAAGGGCTTCGCCTATGCCGACGGCGCGGGGCTCGCGGCTTATGCCGTGCTCGGCAGCGCCAAGGCGCTCGCCTACGGCATCCCGCCCGTGCCGGCGGCGCTGATGGGGGTGATCACCGGCTGCGTCGGCGGGATCATCCGCGACGTGGTAGCGGGCCGCCCCTCGATCATCATGAGCCCCGAGCTCTATGTCACCCCCGCGGCGCTCACCTCGGCGCTGACGGTCGCGGGAATGCTCGCCGCGCCGTGGCTGGGCCTCGGCGATGTGGCGGCGTGGAGCCTCGCCTTCGCCTGCGGCTTCGCGCTGCGAAGCGCGGCGATCCGCTGGGAATGGGGCCTGCCGAGCTACGACGACGCGCGCGGTTGAGCCGTCAGGGCGCTCGCACCGGCTCGGGCGCGGTCTCGGGGATCTCCTCGCCCGGGATCGGTCCGCCGGGATAGGCGGGCATCCGGCTCGCGGCGGCAGCGGCGGGCGCGCGGGCGACCTGCACCGCCCCGCCCTCGACGCTCGCCTCCTGCACCGCGAGATCGGGGCGCACCGATCCGCCGAGGCCGCTGCGCGCGGCGGCATAGGCATCGTCGCTCCACTGGCCGTTCCCGGCGCCCGCGAAGCCGTCGCCAAAGTCCACCGAACGGATCAGCCCGTCATTGCCGATGTGGCAGCGGAAGCCCTCGCCGCTCGCAAGCGTGCCGGTCACGTCCCAGCCCGAGGCATTGCGCGCGACGCTGTCGACGCTCTCGACCCTGCCCCGCCGCTCGGCGGCGTCGGCGCACAGGCTCGCGGCATTGTCGAGGCCCGAGCCGGACGAGGTGCCAGTCGGCCGCGCCCGGCGGTCGTCGCGGCGCACCCATTCCCCGTCGCGCGGACGGGGCACGCGGTCATAGACGATGACGTCGCGGTCGCGCTCGCGGCGCTCGGCCGAATTGGCGATGGCGATGATCCCGCCGATGATCGCCGCGCCGAGGATCACGTCGCCCGCATCGACCCGGTCGCGCCGCCAGCCGCGGTCCCAGCCGCCGCCCCAGCCGCAGCCGCGCCAGCGGCAGCGGTGGCGCTCGGCAACGTCGCCTTGGGGCTGGTAGCGGCTCAGCGCGAAAGCCGAGGGCACGGATCCGGCAGGCGCCGAGGCCTGGACGGGGGCGGACACGGTGGTGGTGGCGGCCAGCGCGACGGCAAGCGCGCCCGCGCGGAACATCTGAGCCATGGCTCTCTCCTGTTGCTGTCGGGCCCGTCCACCACTCGGGCTGATGGCGCATAGCCTAAGCGCGCCGAGCTTGCGCGCGGCTGAACCACGCCGGACACAAAACCGCCCCGCGCTCCGGTGGAGAAAGCGCGAGGCGGCAAGGACGCGCGCCGCGAAAAGGCAAAGCGGTGCGCGAGAGAGGTCCCGTCGATCCGGGCGTCAGCCGAGGCCGCGAATGTTGTCGTAGTTCACCCAGGGCGCGCCGCGCCCCTCGATCCGGCAGGAGAAGCTGCCGCGGTCGTTCGCGCGCCGGCCCCAGCCGCCGCCGACGTCGATGCGGCCGCGCACCCGGTAGCCGTCGCGGGTCCGGTCGACATCGCGCACGTCGATCACGTCGGCATAGCGATAGCCGCCGCGCCGGGCCTGGTTCTCCGCGGCGCGCACGCAGCGGTCGATGGCATAGCGCGGGGAGATGGCCCAGCGCCCGCCGCGGTCCCAACGGTCGCCGCGGTCCCAGCGGTCGCCGCGATCATCGTCGAAGGCGCCGGCGAGCGCCGCTATGCCGCCGATCACCACCGCGCCGGCGATGACCTCGCCTGCACTGATGCCGTCGCGGTCGCGGTCATCGCGGGCCATTGCGGGGCTGACCGAGGCAGCGGTCAGCGCGGTCGCGGCGACAGCGCCGAGGACAAGCCGGGCCGAGATGGTCTTGGTCGTCATCGAAGCATTCCTCGTCAAATACCGCGGGCGGGAGTGCCGGCGGTGTCGAGGAACCTTGTGGCCGATTCGCGGTGAGGCCTCGCTGAATCGGAGTGACAGGTGTTGTTAATTTTAAGGGAGCGTTTTATGAACGGTTCGTCGCAAGTTGAAGCCGCTCGCGCGCGATTCCCGGATGCCTATCGTCAACTTACTCCGCCGCCAGCGCCGCCAGCACGTCGCGGGTGAAGGCGGCGACGTCGAAGCCGGTTCCGACCGGGTCCTCGCCCCGCCGGACGATCACGACCTTCCGCGAGGGCACGATCACCACGTATTGCCCGCGGTTGCCGACCGCCGCGAAGGTGTCCGAGGGCACGCCCCCCTCCTTGTTGAGCAGCCAGAACCCCGCGCCGTAGCCGAAGGTCCCGGTCGGGGGCTGCGGGCCGCTGGGGGTGGTGACATATTTGACCCACTCCTCCGGCAGCACCCGCTCGCCCGAGGGGAGCACGCCGTCGTTGAGGTAGAGCTGGCCGAGCTTCGCGAGGTCGGGCGCAGTGCTCCACACCTGCGAGGAGAGGACGTAGGTGCCCTTGTAGTCGGTCTCGGCCACCGTGCCCGTCATGCCGAGCTTGGCGAAGAATTCGTGCGGCGGGTAGAAATCGATCCACTTCTGGATCGCCTTCACCGCCAGCAGCGTGTCGTTGTTGGCATAGCGGAACACGGTGCCCGGCTTGTGGAGCACCGGCCAGGCGGTCGCGGTCTCGTCGACGCTCGAGCCGCCGTAGTAGAGCGCATCGGTGCGGTTGCCCGGGGTGTCGGAGTAGCGCCCGGTGGCCATCCGCAGGGCATGGTCGATGGTGATCGCGTTCCTCATGTCGACCGACCCGCTGCGCGCCCAGTAGCCGAGCGCAACGGGATCCTCGACGCTGAACTCGCCCGAGAGCACCGCGGCGCCGACCAGCGTCGCGGCGATGCTCTTGGCGACCGAGAAGGTGCGCTGCGGGGTCCTGCCGTCGAAGCCGGGGGCATAGCGCTCCCGCCGTTCGCCGGGCGCTCCCTTGGTGTCGTAGCGGTCGACGAGGACCGCGGTCGTGCGTCCCTTGCCATAGGTCTCGCCGAGCGCGGCAGCGAGCACGGCATCGAGCGCCTTGCCGCGGCGGGTCGTGGCCGCGGCGGGGCGCGCCGGCGTTGCAGCGACGGCCGGCGGTGCCACAGCGACGGCCTGCTCCGGATCGCTCGCATCCTCGGGCGCGCCGATGGGGAGGATCGCGCACCCGGTCTGCGGGCCGTAGTAGGCGGCGATCCGCGCCGGCATGTCCTCGGCCCAGCGCACCGCAACATGGGCGATCTGACCGGTCGGGCGGCGCACGATCGTATAGGGAAGGTCGGCGATGTGGGCGCTCATCGGCGCCTGGATGCCGGTCAGTTCCCACTGCGCGACGCTCTCGGGGGTGCGGGTCGCGCCGTTCGCCTCGGCATTGGCGATCGCGCCGCACAGCATCAGCGCCTTGTAGCCCGCCGCGAGGGCGCGGTCGTGGCGCGTCTCGAGCGCCTCCTGCTCGGTCTGGGCGATGGCGGGAGCGGCGGCGAGCAGCAGCGTGGCGGCGGCAAAGGCGGTGCGGATCATGGGCCGCACCCTATCGCGCGGCGGACAAAAGAAAAGGGCCGGAAAGCCTCTGCCCCCGGCCCTCCTCATGTCCTGTCGGGACGCGGCTTAGGCGTCCTCGTATTCGTCTTCCGAGAGCACCGGGCCCGAGTCCTGGCCCTTGGCAGCCTCGTCGCGGTCGACGAGCTCGATGATCGCCATCTGCACCGCGTCGCCCGCACGCACCCCGGCGCGCAGCACGCGGGTGTAGCCGCCGTCACGGTCGGCATAGCGCTCGGCGAGCACCTCGAAGAGCTTCTTGAGCTGCGCTTCGTCACCCAGACGGCTCATCGCCAGACGACGGTTGGAGAGGCCGCCACGCTTGGCGAGCGTGATCAGCTTCTCGACATAGGGGCGCAGTTCCTTGGCCTTGGGCAGCGTGGTCGTGATCTGCTCGTGCTTGATCAGCGCGGCGGCCATGTTGCGGAACAGGGCGTTGCGGTGACCCGTGCGGCGGCCCAGCTTGCGGCCCGAAATACCATGACGCATTGTAATTTCCTTCGTTCGTCAGGGGCCCGTGTCAGGTAGCCCATACCAGGCAGCGGCGGTTGCCCGCTGCCGAGCCGCGCGCAAAGCCGAACGCGGCGCCGATGTCAAGCGAGGATTGCAAAGGCGCGTGCCGATCAGGAGGTTGTCTGGGTCTTGCCGAGGTTGTCGGCAACCATCCGCGCCCGCAACTTCTTGTACCCGAGGCCCACGAGGGCAACCAACGAACTCCCGGCCAGCGCGAGCCACCCGTTGATCTCGGCAATCAGCAGTTTGAGCCTCTGAGCGATCGAGACGCGCACCACGAACTCACGCACGTAGGGCGGCTGCTGCAACTCGACCCAGCGGGTTCCGTCGTAGACCCGGTTGTAGAGCCGCAGGGTGAGCTTGAACGGCTCCGTGGTTTTCGGGGTCACGTACCACTCGAAGGTGGTGTTCGCGGCGCTGCTGACATCGCGCTGATCCGTGCCGACCAACTGGATCTGCACCTCGCCCTCCGGGCCGCTGAGCTGAGCGCGCACCTGCCGCCCGAGTGCCGCCCGGCCGGTGACGACCGTCCCCTCGGTATCGGCAAACTCCGCCTTGGCCTCCTCCAGATCCTTGGAGGCGATCACGAAGCGGATCAGCGTCTGCTTGTTGTACGGCAGGACCGCGGGCTGGTTGAACATGACGTCGAAGGGACGGAAAGCCTGCACTTCGCGCGCAATCTGCTCGTCCTGAGGGGCCAGCGGCTGAGGGGGCACGGCTTCAGCGGCGCCGCCTGTCGCCGCTGCGGTGCCGGAACGCGGCGTCGAGGCAGCGCCTGAGGCGCCCGTTGCCGCGGGTCGGGAATACCCGCCGCTGTCCGTCGGAGAAGGCGGTGGCGGCGGTGGAGGCAGGGGCGGAGGGGGCGGCGGTGGCGGAGGAGGCGGCGGTGGCGGAGGCGGCGGAGGCGGCGGTGGCGGTGGTGCCGGGGCGTTTGGCAGCTCATTCGCACACCCGAGCAGAGGCGACAGCGCGATCGCGGCCATGAGCAGCGCTGCAAGCCTTGCCATCCGACCCTTGCGCACGTCTCGTCCCCCGCCCCATGAATTCGCGGTGGCCGTCATAACGCGGGCGCCCGCCAATGCAAACGGGGCCGCCCTTGCGGACGGCCCCGTGCTCGTGTGCCAAGCCTTGTCGGTTTAGCCCAGCAGCTCCTGCTCGAGCTTCTTGGCCATTTCCTCGATGTTCTCGGGCGGCCAGCCCGGGATGTCCATCCCGAGGCGCAGGCCCATGCTCGAGAGCACTTCCTTGATCTCATTGAGCGACTTGCGGCCGAAGTTCGGCGTGCGCAGCATCTCGGCTTCGGTCTTCTGGACGAGGTCGCCGATGTAGATGATGTTGTCGTTCTTGAGGCAGTTGGCCGAACGCACCGACAGCTCGAGCTCATCGACCTTCTTGAGAAGGTAGCGGTTGAGCTGGTTGGCGTCGCTCTCTTCCGGCTGCACCGCGTGGCCGATCATCTGGCCGACCGGCTGCGGGATGCCGTCCTCGAAGTGGACGAACAGCGTCAGCTGGTCCTGGAGGATGCGCGCGGCATAGGCCACGGCGTCTTCCGGGGTGACGGTGCCGTCGGTCTCGACGGTCAGCGAGAGCTTGTCGTAGTCAAGCTCCTGCCCGACGCGGGCGTTCTCGACCTTGTAGCTCACCTGGCGCACCGGCGAGTAGAGCGAGTCGACCGGGATCAGCCCGATCGGCGCGTCGGCCGGACGGTTGGCGACAGCGGGCGAGTACCCCTTGCCGGTGTCGGCGGTGAGCTCCATGTTGAGCGTCGCGCCTTCGTCGAGGTGGCAGATCACGAGATCCTTGTTCATCACCTCGATGTCGCCGGTCACCGCGATGTCGCCGGCGCGGACTTCGCCCGGGCCGGTCGCCGAAAGCTGGAGCCGCTTGGGGCCCTCGCCTTCCATCTTGAGCGCGATCTGCTTCACGTTGAGCACGATGTCGGTGACATCCTCGCGAACGCCCGCGAGCGACGAGAATTCGTGGAGCACGTTCTCGATCTTGATCGAGGTGATCGCGGCGCCCTGAAGGCTCGAGAGCAGCACCCGGCGCAGCGCGTTGCCGAGCGTCAGGCCGAAGCCCCGCTCGAGCGGTTCGGCCACGAAGGTCGCCTTGCGCTGACGATCGCCGCCATCCTTGATTTCGAGGGAGTTGGGTTTCTTGAGTTCCTGCCAGTTCTTGGTGTTGACGGACATGGATTTCCCCTAATTCGCCGTTTCGGGCGGTTCAAACTTGGGCGGGCCGGATGCGGGGGCGCGGCGGCGCGGCATCAGACCCGATCGGGTGGCGGAGACGACACGCGCCTCCGCCATCCCGGCGGATCAGACGCGGCGACGCTTGGAGGGACGGACCCCATTGTGCGGGATCGGGGTCACGTCGCGGATGGAGGTAATGTTGAAACCGACAGCTGCAAGACCGCGCAGCGCGCTCTCGCGGCCGGAACCCGGGCCCTTGACCTCGACTTCGAGGGTGCGCACGCCGTGCTCGGCGGCCTTCTTGCCGGCATCGTCGGCGGCGACCTGCGCGGCGTAGGGGGTCGACTTGCGGCTGCCCTTGAAGCCCATCATGCCCGCGCTGGACCAGCTGATCGCATTGCCCTGCGCATCGGTGATGGTGATCATGGTGTTGTTGAAGCTGGCGTTGATGTGCGCAACGCCGCTGGTGATGTTCTTCTTGTCACGGCGCCGGATACGGCCTGGTTCGCGTGCCATTGTCTGAATTCCTCTAGCTCGTCAGAAGGAAAAAGCAGGTGCCCGAAGGCCGCCGGCTTACTTCTTCTTGCCCGCGATGGGCTTGGCCTTGCCCTTGCGGGTCCGGGCGTTGGTGTGGGTGCGCTGGCCGCGGACGGGGAGACCCGAACGGTGACGCAGGCCGCGATAGGCGCGCAGGTCCATCAGGCGCTTGATGTTCATCGCGGTCTGGCGACGCAGGTCGCCTTCCACGGTGAAGTCGGCGTCGATCGTCTCGCGGATGCGGAGGATTTCCTCGTCCGAGAGGTCCTGCACGCGCGCGGTGTGCGCGATGCCGAGCTTGTCAGCGATCTGGACGGCGGTCGTGCGACCGATCCCGTGAATGTAGGTGAGCGCGATGATCACGCGCTTGTTGGTGGGGATATTGACCCCGGCAATACGAGCCACTTATTTCTCCATGCTCCACAGGGGCTCTGCGGCCTTTCGGGCCACCCCTATCTCAACGCTCATTCATCCTCGTGTCCGCCTGCCGGGGATGATCCTGGGCGCCGGGCCGGACC
Organism: Erythrobacter sp. NE805; assembly: GCF_046452355.1. NCBI lineage: Bacteria > Pseudomonadati > Pseudomonadota > Alphaproteobacteria > Sphingomonadales > Erythrobacteraceae > Erythrobacter > Erythrobacter sp. NE805. The sequence continues at coordinate 646,677 of NZ_JBKFDI010000002.1, forward strand.
ACAAACGGCAAAAAGTCCGGTCGGCACGCGCAAGGGCGATGCCTGCCGAACTGACTTCGAACATGTCGAATGAGCCGCGCGCATAGGCCGATTCGGACGGGCCGTCAACCGCCCGCGATGGAACCCGCGCCCGCACCGGATTCGGGCGCACCGTCAGGACGATAGGCCGAGGCGCTAGGGCTTCGGCTTGTCCTTGAGATCGCCGAAAGCATCCTCCACCGAGAGCGCCTTCGCCGCCGGCTTGGGCGAAGGCTTGGCGATCGGCGCCGGGCTCGGAGCGGCGGCAGCCTTGGTCGGCGCAGGCGAAGGAGCCGCGGCAGGCTTGGTCGATGCCGGAGCGGGAGCCGGTTTCGGTGCCGGCGTTGCCGCAGGCTTGGGCGCAGCGGGCTTCGCAGCCGAAGGCGCGGAAGTGGCCGCTGCGGGCTTCGCAGCCGCGGGCGCCGGGGCCGCGGCAGGCTTGGCGGCCGGCGCGGTCGCCGGAGCCGACGGCTGCGCCGGAGCGGGCGCGGGCGTGGGCGTCGGCGCGGGCGGCGGCGGCATCGGCACCACCCCCAGCAGCTTGCCGAGCGAGGCGAGCTGCGCGCCCATCACCCCGTCGACCGCCTTGGAAATCACCGGGACCTCGTAGCGCATCGGCCCGCCGACATTGTATTCCCAGACGATCCGGGTGCCCTTCTCGACCTTGCTGATCGCGATGGTGAGCACCCCCGTCACCGGCTCGCTCTGGAGCGGGCCGAGGCTGCCGACCATGCGCAAGGCCTGTTCGGGATAGGCCTGGACGACCCGCATGTGCTCGACGCTGCCCTCGAGCGTGAAGCGGCCAGGCTCGTCGACCTCGGGAATGGTCTCGCAGAAGCAGCCGCCGGCCTGGGGGGTCAGCCGCAGGTTCTTGGCATCGCCAGACCAGGTGTGCGCGGATTGCCACCAGCCCGAAGGCGAGATGAGCGCCAGCCACACCTCCTTGGGGCTCGCCTTCACCACCACCTCGTGGCGGGAGACGAAGCTGTTCTCGGTCTGGCGGACGACCTCGGCCGCCGCCGGGGCGCCGCAAACCAGCGCCGCGAGGCCGATCGCGGCCAACCCTGCCCTGAGCCTCGCCATCACCGCACACCCCTCCCGTTCCGTCGCGGCGAAGCTGCGACAAAAGCGCGAGACCCGCAAGCCCCGGCGGAAGGCTTACCCGCCGAGAATCGCGTCGATCTGGTCCGCGACCGTGTCGATTGCGGCCATGCCGTCGACCCGCGTGACGATCCCGCGCGCCTCGTAACCCGGCAGGATCGGCGCGGTCTTGGCGCGGTATTCCTGCATGCGCATCCGCACCGTTTCCTCGTTGTCGTCGGGACGGCGCTTGAACTCGGTGCTGCCGCAGTTGTCGCACACGCCCGCGACCTTGGGCGGGTTCGCGGTGTCGTGGTAGAGCGCGCCGCAATTGCCGCAGGAGAAGCGGCCGGTGATCCGCTCTACCAAGGCGTCCTCGTCGACCTCGAGCTCGATCACGTGGTCGAGCACGCGGCCGTTCCGGGCGAGGATCGCGTCGAGCGCGTCGGCCTGGGCGGCGGTGCGCGGATAGCCGTCGAAGATCGCACCGGTCTCGGGCGCCATCGCGGCGAGCTCGGCGTCGATGAGATCGGAGACGATTTCGTCCGAGACGAGCTCGCCGCGCTCCATCACTTCCTTGGCGCGCAGGCCGACGGGGGTGCCGGCCTTGACCGCGGCGCGCAGCATGTCGCCGGTCGAGAGCTGGCGCATCCCGTGACGCTCGACGAGGCCCGCGCTCTGGGTCCCCTTGCCGGCGCCGGGAGGGCCAAGAAGAATGATGTTCACGAACCGTCCCCCAATATCGCCGCGGGTCACTGCCCGGTGCGTTCTTTCAGACTTACGGGTTCAACCAAGCGGGCAAGCGCGTCAAGCCGACTAATGTCGGACGTCAGCGCATCCGGCCCTTGAGCTTGGCCTTCTTGATGAGGTCGCCATATTGCAGCGCGAGCAGGTGCGACTGGATCTGGCTGATCGTGTCGACCGTCACGTTGACGACGATCAGCAGGCTGGTGCCGCCGAGGAACAGCGGGATGCCGGTCTGCGCGATCATGTATTCGGGCAGCACGCAGACCACCGCGAGATACGCGGCGCCGATGACGGTGATGCGGGTGAGGACGTATTCGAGATAGTCCGCGGTGCGCTTGCCGGGGCGGATGCCGGGGATCGAGCCGCCGTTCTTCTTGAGGTTGTCCGCGGTCTCCTCGGGGTTGAAGACCACCGCGGTGTAGAAGAAGCAGAAGAACACGATGCCGAGCGCATAGAGCGTCATATACAGCGGCTGCCCGTGGGCGAGGTACTGGTTCAGCGCCTGGAGCACGGTGTAGAACTGGCTGTCGGTATCGACCGAGTTGCCCGCAAACTGGGTGATCGTCAGCGGCAGCAGCAGCAGCGAACTGGCGAAGATCGGCGGGATCACGCCCGCGGTGTTGATCTTGAGCGGCAGGTAGGACCGCTCGGCCTGCATCATGCCGCGCTGCGTCGCGCGCTTGGGATACTGGATCGTCAGGCGGCGCTGGGCGCGCTCCATGAAGGAGATCAGCAGGATCAGGCCGACCACCATGACGAGGAAGAAGACGATGATCCACGGCGCGATCGAGCCCGTCCGGCCGCCCTCGAAGAGGTTGCTCGCGAATTTCGGAAACTGCGCGACGATGCCCGCCATGATGATCAGCGAGATGCCGTTGCCGATGCCGCGGCTGGTGATCTGCTCGCCGAGCCACAGCAGGAACATCGTGCCGCCGACGAGATTGATGACCGCGACGATGCGGAACATGATGCCCGGGTCGACCACCGCCTGAAGGCCGTTCTGCGCCGAGAAGGTCTCGAGCCCGACGGCGAGGAAGTAACCCTGGATCGCGCAGAGCAGCACCGCCCCGTAGCGGGTGTACTGGTTCAGCTTCTGCCGCCCGCTCGCACCTTCCTTCTTCAGCGCGGCGAGTGCCGGGTGCAGCGCCGAGGCCATCTGCACCACGATCGAGGCGGTGATGTAGGGCATGACGCCCAATGCGATGAGGCTCATGCGCTCGAGGCTGCCGCCCGAGAAGGCGTTGAACAGATCGAGGATCCCGCCGCGGGTCTGGTCGTAGAGTTCGCTCAGGATCAGCGGGTTGACGCCCGGCAGCGGCACGAAGCTCAGGAAGCGGAAGACAATCAGCGCGCCGATCGTGAACCAGATGCGCTGCTTGAGCTCGGTCGCCTTGGCGAAATTGCCGAGGTTGAGGTTGCTCGCGATATTGTCGGCGCGTGATGCCATGTCGTTCAGTCGATCCTAGCTCTTGATCCGGCGGCGGAGACCGCTTGCGGCCCCCTTCGAACCATCCCTCGCGCGGCCCCGCCGGAGACGGAACGGCCCCCGATGACGAGGGCCCTGCGCCGCGCGAGAGCGTAAATAGGGAGCGCGGGGGCTCTTGTCGAACCCCCGCGCGCCTCCTTTTGTCGATTACTTGGCCTTGGCCGCCTTGTTGGCGTCGCGGCGGGCGAGCTTCTTCTCGTGCTCGGGGGTCGCGGGCGGTGCGACTTCGACGCTGCCGCCGGCCTTCTCGACCGCGGCGATCGCGCCCTTGGTGGCGCCGGTCACGGCGAAGGTCGCCTTGGCGGTGAGCTCACCCTTGCCGAGCAGGCGCACGCCGTCCTTGCCGCCGCGCACCAGGCCCGCGTTGCGCAGGGCTTCCTCGGTGATGGTGGCACCGGTGTCGAGCTTGCCCGCGTCGATGAACTTCTGGACCATGCCGATGTTCACCTCGGCGTAGTCCTTGGCGAAGGGGTTGTTGAAGCCGCGCTTCGGCAGGCGCATGTGGAGCGGCATCTGGCCGCCCTCGAAGCCCTTGATGGCGACGCCCGAACGGGCCTTCTGGCCCTTCTGGCCGCGCGCCGAGGTCTTGCCCTTGCCCGAGCCGATACCACGGCCGACGCGGACGCGGCCCTTGCGGGCACCGGCATTGTCGCGGATGTCATTCAGTTTCATGTGTGTGCACTCGCTTTCGCTTTTGTCGCGCTGAGAGATGGAAAGCCCCGCCGGAGCGGGGCTTGCCGGATGATTAGTCGATCACCTGCACCAGATGCGGGATCTTGGCGATCGCGCCGCGCACCTCGGGGGTGTCCTGGCGCTCGACGACCTTGTGCATCTTGTTCAGCCCCAGACCGATGAGGATCTGGCGCTGGCTGGCGGGGCGACGGATCGGCGAGCCGATCTGCTTGATCTTGATGGTAGCCATCGGGTGTTACTCCACAATCGCGGCAGCGTCGGCTTCCGCCTCGGCTGCACTGGCCCCGCCGCGACCGAGGAGGTCGGCAACCTTCTTGCCACGACGCTGCGCGACCGACTTCGGCGAAGTCTGGTCGGCGAGCGCGTCGAAGGTGGCGCGGATCATGTTGTAGGGGTTCGAGGTGCCGACCGACTTGGTCACCACGTCGGCGACGCCGAGGCTCTCGAAGACGGCACGCATCGGGCCGCCCGCGATGATCCCGGTCCCGGCCGGCGCGGTGCGCAGGGTGACCTTGCCGGCGCCGAAACGGCCGTTGCCGTCATGGTGCAGGGTGCGGCCTTCCTTGAGCGGAACGCGGATCATCTTCTTGCGCGCCGAGGCGGTCGCCTTGGTGATCGCCTCGGGCACTTCGCGGGCCTTGCCGTGGCCGAAGCCGACGCGGCCCTGGCCGTCGCCGACCACGACGAGCGCCGCAAAGCCGAAGCGCTTGCCGCCCTTCACGGTCTTCGAAACGCGGTTGATGTGCACCAGCTTCTCGATGATGCCGTCGTCTTCTTCCTGCTTGCCGCCGCGACGATCGTCACGGTTGCCGCGACCGCGACCACGGCCTTCGCCGCCCTCGCGGTTGCCGCCACGGCCGCGCCCACGACGGCCCTGCGTCTCACCGGCGTCGCCGCCGATATCGCCGGCCACGTCCGGGGTTTCGATGGTGTTCTCGTCAGCCATAATCAGAACTCCAGCCCGCCTTCGCGGGCGGCATCGGCCAGCGCCTTGACGCGGCCATGGAACAGAAACCCGCCGCGGTCGAACACGACAGTGGTCACGCCCGCCTTCTTGGCGGCCTCGGCGATCGCCTTGCCGACTTCGGCAGCGGCATCGACATTCGCGCCGCTGGTCTTCGCGCCGAGGGTCGAGGCCGCGGCGACCGTGCGGCCGGCCGCGTCATCGATGATCTGCGCGTAGATGTGACGACCGGTGCGGTGCACCGAGAGACGGGGCTTGCCACCGGCACGCGCGCGCAGCGCGGTGCGGACCCGGCGACGGCGCCGTTCGAACAGGGAAAGCTTTGCCATGTTACCTCTTCTTCCCTTCCTTGCGGAAGATGAACTCGCCGCGATAGGCGATCCCCTTACCCTTGTAGGGCTCGGGCTTGCGCCAGCGGCGGATCTCGGCGGCAAACTGGCCGACGGCCTGCTTGTCGGTGCCGGAAATCTCGATCGTGGTCTGGTCCGGGGTCTTCACTTCGAGGCCAGCAGGGACCGGAAGGTCGACATCATGGCTGTAACCAAGCTGCAGCTTCAGGGTGGTCCCCTGGGCGTTGGCACGGTAGCCGACGCCCTTGATCACCAGCACCTTGGTGAAGCCGGCGCTGACGCCTTCCACCAGGTTCGACACCAGCGTGCGCTGCATGCCCCAGAAGGCCCGCGCCTGCTTGCTGTCATTGGCGGGCTTCACCAGGATCGCGCCCTCGTCGAGCGTGTAGCTGATGAGGTCCGACAGGCCCATGGTGAGGGTCCCCTTGGGGCCCTTCACACTGAGCGTGCCATTCTCGATCGTGGCCGTCACCCCACCGGGGATCGCCACGGGCTTCTTGCCGATGCGGCTCATCAGAACACCTCCGCCAACACTTCGCCGCCGACGTTGTTCGCGCGGGCTTCGGCATCCGAGAGCACGCCGCGCGGGGTCGAGACGATGGTGATGCCGAGGCCGTTGCGGATCGTCGGGAGTTCCTTGGAACCCGAGTAGACGCGGCGGCCGGGCTTCGAGACGCGGGCCACGTGCTTGATCGCGGGCTCGCCTTCGAAATACTTCAGTTCGATCCGCAGCGCCTTGTGCTTGCCCGAGTTGTCCTCGGAGTAGCCACGGATGTAGCCCTCGCGCTGGAGAACCTCGAGCACGCTGGCACGCAGGTTGCTGGCGGGCGTCAGGACAGAGTCCTTCTTCGCGCGCTGGCCGTTGCGGATGCGGGTGAGCATGTCACCCAGAGGATCGGTCATAGCCATTGTTCAGTCCTCACCAGCTCGACTTGGTCAGGCCCGGAATCAGGCCCTTGTTGCCGAGGTCGCGCAGCTCGATGCGGTTGATGCCGAACTTGCGGTAATAGCCGCGGGGGCGGCCGGTGGTGGCGCAACGGTTGCGCACCCGGGTCGGGTTCGCGTTGCGCGGAAGCTCCGCCATCTTGAGACGCGCCACCAGGCGCTCGGTCTCGTCAAGCGATTCATCGTCGGCGATCGCCTTCAGCTTCTCGTACTTCGCAGCGTACTGCTTCACGAGCTTCTTGCGACGCTCATTCTTGTTGATGGAACTCAGTTTCGCCATGGACTTAAGCTCTCTGCTTTCGTGTCTCTAACGGGAGGCGGCTCACGCCGCCTCCTTCTGTTCGGTCTTGGCCTCGCCCGCGAAGGGGAAGCCGAACAGGCGCAGCAGCTCGCGCGCCTCTTCGTCGGTCTTGGCGGTGGTGGTGACGATAATGTCCATCCCCCGCACCTTCTCGATCTTGTCGTAGCTGATTTCCGGGAACACGATCTGTTCCTTCAGCCCCATGGCGTAGTTGCCACGGCCGTCGAACGACTTGGCGTTGAGCCCGCGGAAGTCGCGGATGCGCGGCATCGCCACGGTGACGAGACGGTCGAGGAATTCGTACATGCGTTCGCGGCGCAGGGTGACCTTGCAGCCGATCGGCATGCCCTCACGCAGCTTGAACTGCGCGATCGACTTCTTGGCGATGGTGATAACCGGCTTCTGGCCGGCGATCAGCGCCATTTCCTCGGCGGCGGTCTGGACCTTCTTCTTGTCCTGGCTCGCCTCGCCAACGCCCATGTTGAGCGTGATCTTCTCGAGCTTGGGCACTTCCATCCGGTTCTTGTAACCGAACTTCTCGGTCATCGCCTTGACGATCTCGTTGTCGTACTTGGCCTTCAGGCGAGCGGTGTAATCAGCCATCGATGGTCTCCCCACTCTTGACGGCGACGCGCACCTTCCTGCCGTCCTTCACTTCGAAGCGGACGCGGGTGGGCTTGCCGGTCTTGGGATCAGCGAGCGCGACCTTCGAGACGTGCATCGGGGCCGCGTAACGGTCGATGCCACCCTGCGGGTTCTGCTGGCTGGGCTTGCGGTGACGGGCGACGATGTTCACGCCCTCGACAACGACCTTGCCGTCCTTCGGCAGAACCTGGGCGACCGTACCGGTGCGGCCCTTGTCCTTGCCCGACAGCACGACGACGCTGTCACCCTTCTTGATCTTCGCGGCAGCCATCACAGAACCTCCGGAGCGAGCGAGATGATCTTCATGAAGCCCTTGCCACGCAGTTCGCGCACCACGGGGCCGAAGATACGGGTGCCGATCGGCTCCTCGTTCTTGTTGACGAGCACCGCGGCGTTGGTGTCGAAGCGGATGACGGTGCCATCCGGACGACGCACGTCCTTGCGGGTGCGCACGATCACGGCGCGGTGAACGTCGCCCTTCTTGACCTTCGCGCGCGGCTGCGCCTCCTTGATGGAGACGACGATCACGTCGCCGACGCCCGCGGTCCGACGCTTCGACCCGCCCAGCACCTTGATGCACTGGACGCGCTTGGCGCCGCTGTTGTCCGCGACGTCGAGATTGGATTGCATCTGGATCATCGATCCGTCTTCCTTCTCATTGGCTTTCCGGGACGCCCGATCCGACCGGGGCCCGGGAGTTCCGTCTCAGTTTCAGTTGCCCGCAGCCGCGACGTCGAGGTCGGCTTCCACCGCCTGCACGCCGCCCGCCACGACCCGGTCCTTGACGATCCAGGTCTTGGTCTTCGACATCGGGCGGGTCTCCTCGATCCGCACCACGTCGCCCACGGTGTATTCATTGTTCTCGTCGTGCGCGTGATACTTCTTCGAACGACGGATGATCTTCCCGTAAAGCGGGTGACGCACCTTGCGTTCGACCTTCACGGTCACGGTCTTGTCGGTCTTGTCGGAGGTCACAGTCCCGACGAGGATGCGCTTGGGCATTGTGCTTACTCCTTACGCCTTCGCAGCCGCGGCCTTGGCCGCGCGCTCGCTCTGCAGCGTCTTGATCTGCGCGATGGTCCGGCGCACCTGGCGGATGCGCGAGGGGGCCTCGAGCTGGTTGGTCGCAGCCTGGAACCGCAGGTTGTACTGCTCGCGCTTGAGCTCGGTGAGCTCGGCGGTCAGCTGGTCATCGGTCTTGGTGCGAAGGTCCGCGATATCGGCCATTATTCGCCTCCCAGGTGGCTGGTGTCGCCGAGACGGGCGACGACCTTGGTCTTGATCGGCAGCTTCATCGCCGCGCGCTCGAAGGCTTCGGCCGCGAGCGGGCCGGCGACGCCGTCGAGTTCGAACAGGATGCGGCCCGGCTTCACGCGCGCCGCCCAGTATTCGACCGAACCCTTGCCCTTACCCTGACGGACTTCGGCAGGCTTCTTCGACACGGGCACATCGGGGAACACGCGGATCCACAGACGCCCCTGGCGCTTGATGTGACGGGTGATGGCACGACGCGCCGCTTCGATCTGGCGGGCGGTGACCCGCTCCGGCTCGAGGGCCTTGAGGCCGTAGGAGCCGAAGTTGAGGGTGGTGCCACCCTTGGCGTCGCCCTTGATCCGGCCCTTGAAGGCCTTGCGGAACTTGGTCTTTTTCGGTTGCAACATGGTCTGTTACCTCAACGAGCCGGGCGGACGCCGGAAGTCTGGGCTTCCATCATCAGGCGGTCCTGCGCGGTCGGATCATGGGCGAGGATCTCGCCCTTGAAGATCCACACCTTGATCCCGATGATCCCGTAGGCGGTGAGCGCCTCGGTCTCGGCGTAATCGATATTCGCACGCAGCGTGTGGAGCGGAACGCGGCCTTCGCGGTACCATTCGACGCGGGCGATTTCCGCCCCGCCGAGACGGCCGCCGCACACGATCTTGATGCCCTCGGCACCCAGACGCAGCGCCGACTGCACCGCGCGCTTCATCGCCCGGCGGAACGCCACGCGGCGCACCAGCTGATCGGCGATGCCCTGCGCGACGAGCTTGGCATCGATCTCCGGCTTGCGGATCTCGACGATGTTCAGCTTCACGTCGCTCGCGGTCATGGTGGCGAGCTTCGAGCGCAGCTTCTCGATGTCCGCGCCCTTCTTGCCGATGATGACGCCGGGACGCGCCGCGTAGATCGAGACGCGGCACAGCTTGGCCGGACGCTCGATCACCACCTTCGAAACCGCCGCCTGCGGCAGGTTCTTCATGATGTACTTGCGGATCGCGATGTCTTCCTTGAGCAGGCCCGCATAGTCGCGCCCTTCGGCGTACCAGCGGCTGTCCCAGGTGCGGTTGATCTGCAGGCGCAGACCGATCGGATTGCTCTTCTGGCCCATCTTACGCCTCTTCTGCTTCGCGAACCACGATCCGGAGCCGCGAGAACGGCTTGAGGATGCGCGTCGACTTGCCGCGACCGCGGGTGTGGAACCGCTTCATCGTCACCGACTTGCCGACCGAGGCTTCGGCCACGATCAGCGCGTCGACGTCGAGGTTGTGGTTGTTCTCGGCATTGGCGATCGCGCTCGCGAGCACCTTGCTCGCGTCGCGCGCCATCGCCCGCTTCGAAAAGGCGAGGATGTTCATCGCCTCTTCGGCCTTCTTGCCACGGATCAGGGCCGCGACGAGGTTGAGCTTCTGCGCCGAACCACGGATCGTGGTGCCGACGGCCAGCGCCTCGTTGTCGCCCACGCGGCGGGGTGCCTTTGCCTTGCCCATTAGCGCTTGCCCTTCTTGTCGGCAGCGTGGCCGGGGAACGTGCGCGTGGGCGCGAATTCGCCGAGCTTGTGGCCGACCATTTCTTCCGAAACCGAAACGGGGATGAACTTGTGCCCGTTGTAGACGTTGAAGGTGAGCCCGACGAACTGCGGCAGGATCGTCGAACGCCGCGACCAGGTCTTGATCGGCTTGGCGTTGCTCGCTTCCTGCGCGCTCTCAGCCTTCTTCAGCAGGCTCAGCTCGACAAACGGACCTTTCCAGACGGAACGTGCCATCGTCTCTTACCTCTTCTTCTTCGCGTGACGCGAACGGATGATCATCTTGTCCGTCTGCTTGTTGTGGCGCGTGCGGGCACCCTTGGTCGGCTTGCCCCACGGGGTCACCGGATGACGGCCACCCGAGGTGCGGCCTTCACCACCGCCGTGCGGGTGGTCGACCGGGTTCTTGGCGACGCCGCGGGTCAGCGGACGCTTGCCCATCCAGCGCGAGCGGCCGGCCTTGGCAAAGTTCTGGTTGGCGTTGTCGGGGTTCGACACGGCACCCACCGTGCCCATGCAATCGGCGCGCAGGTAACGCTGCTCGCCCGAGTTCAGGCGGACGATCACGAAGGCGCGGTCACGACCGACGACCTGCACATAGGTGCCGGCCGAACGGGCGATCTGCCCGCCCTTGCCCGGCTTCATCTCGACGTTGTGGCAGATCGTGCCGACCGGCATCTGACCCAGCAGCATCGCGTTGCCCGGCTTGGTGTCGACCTTCTCGCCGGCCACGACCTGGTCACCGACAGCGAGACGCTGCGGGGCGAGGATGTAGGCCTGCTCGCCGTCTTCGTACTTCACCAGCGCGATGAAGGCGGTGCGGTTCGGGTCGTACTCGAGCCGCTCGACGGTCGCCGGCATGTCCCACTTGCGACGCTTGAAGTCGATGAAGCGGTACTTCTGCTTGTGACCACCGGCGATGCCACGCGAGGTGACATGGCCCTTGTTGTTGCGGCCACCGGTCTTGCGCTTGCCTTCGGTGAGCGCCTTGACCGGCTTGCCCTTATAGAGCGCCGACTTGTCGACCAGGATCAGGCCGCGGCGGGCCGGACTGGTCGGCTTGTAGTTCTTGAGTGCCATTGTTCGTGTCCTGTCCCTTGGCCTCAGATACCGCTCGTGATGTCGATCATTTCACCCTCGGCGAGGGTGACGATCGCCTTCTTCACGTCGCTGCGCTGATAGGTCTTGCCCTTCCAGCGCTTGGTCTTGCCCTTCTGGATCAGGGTGTTCACGGCGACGACCTTCTTGTCGTAGATCGCCTCGATCGCTTCCTTGATCTGCGGCTTGGTCGCATTGCCGGCGACCTTGAAGACCACGGCGTTCTGCTCGGACGCGAGGGTCGACTTTTCGGTGATGTGCGGCGCGATGATCACATCGTAGTGACGCGCATCGACGGTCTGCTTCTTAGCCATTGAAGCGCGCCTCCAGCTTTTCGACGGCGGCCTTGGTGAGGACCAGCGTGTCGTGGTTGAGGATGTCGTAGACATTGGCACCGATCGCCGGGAGCACGTTGATGCCCGGGAGGTTGCCGGCGGCCTTCTTGAAGCCCGCGTCGACCTGCTCGCCGTCGATCACCAGCACCTTGCCGGTCAGGCCGGCCTTGGTGAGGTGGCCCTTGAGCGCCTTGGTCTTGGCATCGGCGAGCTCGAGGCTGTCGACCACGACAAGGCCGCTCTTGGCCTTGGTCGAGAGCGCCATCTTGAGGCCGAGCGCGCGGATCTTCTTGTTGAGCGACTGCTCGAAGTCACGCTTGCGCGCACCGTGAGCCTTGCCGCCGCCGATGAAGACGGGCGCCTTGCGGTCGCCGTGACGGGCGGTACCACCACCCTTCTGGCGGCCGAACTTCTTGCCGGTGCGGGCCACGTCCGAACGCTCGCGCGTCGGGCGAGCGGTGCCGCGGCGGTTCTCGAGCTGCCAGGTCACCACGCGGTGGAGAATGTCGGCGCGCGGCTCGATGCCGAACACGTCATCCGACAGCTCGATATCGCCAGCGGCGGCGCCCTCGATGTTCTGAACCTTGATCTTCATGGCTCAGCCTTCCTTGTTTTCTTCGGTGGCCGCGGTGTCGATCTCGACAGCCTCGACAGCCACGGGGGTCTCGTCGGCGACGGGAGCCTTGTTCTTGTCGAGCACGGCGCCCGGGAACGGAAGGTCCGCGGGGGCCTTCAGCTTCACCGCGTCGCGCACGAGCAGCCAGCCGTTCTTCGCGCCCGGGACCGAACCCTTGACGAAGAGCAGGCCGCGCTCGGCGTCGGTGCGGACGATCTCGAGGTTCTGCTGGGTGCGCTGACGGTCGCCCATGTGGCCGGCCATCTTCTTGCCCTTGAACACGCGGCCCGGATCCTGGCGGTTACCGGTCGAACCGTGGGCACGGTGCGAGATCGAGACGCCGTGGGTGGCACGCATACCGCCGAAGCCCCAGCGCTTCATGGCGCCCGCGAAGCCCTTGCCCTGCGTGTGGCCGGTGATGTCGACCATCTGGCCGGCGACGAAGTGCTCGGCCGAAATGGTCGCGCCAACCGGGACGAGCGCATCGGCGCTGTCGACACGGAATTCGGCGACCTGCTTCTTCAGGCCGACATCGGCCTTGGCGAATTGTTCACGCTGCGGCTTGGCAACGTTCTTGTGCTTGGCTTCGCCCGCGCCGAGCTGGACGGCGTAGTAGCCATCGCGGTCTTCGGTGCGGTGCGAGACCACCTGGCATTCTTCCAGCGACAGAACGGTCACGGGCACGTGCCGACCGTCCTCCTGGAAGAGGCGGGTCATCCCGACTTTCTTTGCGATAACGCCGGTGCGCATCGTCAGTTCACTCCTCGACAGAGGCACCTGACGGACCATCCGCCAGGTGCGTGTGAGACCGCGACGCCAAAACAGCGTCGCGGCCCCGTTCAGCCCATGATTTGATGCATCGCCCCGTCCGGGCTGAGTGCTTCCGCTCGCCCGAGGGCCGCTGGAAGCGAGACGGGGGACGCAGCCCGGAGAATGGCTCCGGCGGTATCCACCCTATCGTCAGGCGAGGCGCTCAAGGCCTCAACGATAGAGGCCCCCACCGAAGCGGGGGCATTTCGGCCGGCTTACGCCAGCTTGATCTCGACGTTCACGCCGGCAGCCAGGTCGAGCTTCATCAGCGCATCGACGGTCTGGGCGTTGGGCTGCACGATATCGAGCAGCCGCTTGTAGGTGCGCACCTCGAACTGCTCGCGCGACTTCTTGTCGACGTGCGGGCCGCGGTTCACGGTGAACTTCTCGATACGCGTCGGCAGGGGAATGGGGCCACGAATAAGAGCGCCGGTGCGGCGGGCCGTATCTGCGATCTCGCCAGTGGCCTGGTCGAGAACGCGGTGGTCGAACGCCTTGAGGCGAATACGGATATTCTGAGCTTCCATGTCCTACTACCGATGCGAAAGAGCCAAGGAGCAACCGGGGAGCCCCGGCAGTTCCCAAAAACAAAGACCGCCCCGCTTGCTTCGGTTTCCCGTGAGCGGGCGGCCTTCCTCAAAACTCGTGCCGTCGGGAGACGAATCTCCGTCGGGGATGCGCGCCTATACGGGCCGAGTTGGATTCTGGCAAGGGCCCTCGGACCGAAAATTACATGACCGTGAAACGACCATCTTTCTTGGCGAAAAAGCGCCCTGTCCGACAAAAAAGAGGCCCGGCAGCTCGTATGAGCTCCGGGCCTCGTTTCGTTCGGTTTCGCCCCTTAGCGGAGCAACACCTTACTTGGTGATCTTGGCGACGACGCCCGAACCCACGGTGCGGCCACCTTCGCGGATCGCGAAGCGCAGGCCTTCGTCCATGGCGATCGGAGCGATCAGCTTGACGCCGATGGTCACGTTGTCGCCCGGCATCACCATTTCGGTGCCCTCGGGAAGGATCACTTCGCCGGTCACGTCGGTGGTGCGGAAGTAGAACTGCGGGCGGTAGTTGGCGAAGAACGGCGTGTGACGGCCGCCTTCGTCCTTCGACAGCACGTAGACTTCGGCGCTGAACTCGGTGTGCGGAGTGACCGAACCCGGCTTGGCGAGAACCTGGCCGCGCTCGACCTCTTCACGGGCGACGCCGCGGATCAGGGCGCCGATGTTGTCGCCGGCTTCACCGCGATCGAGCAGCTTGCGGAACATTTCCACGCCGGTGACGGTGGTCTTGCGGGTGTCCTTGATGCCGACGATCTCGACTTCGTCGCCCACGTTGACGATGCCGGTCTCGATACGGCCGGTCACCACGGTGCCGCGACCCGAGATCGAGAACACGTCTTCGATCGGCATGAGGAAGTTCTTGTCGATCGGACGATCGGGCTGCGGGATGTACTGGTCGACGGCTTCGATGAGCGCGATGACCGAGTCCTTGCCGATGTTGTCGTCACGGCCTTCGAGAGCGGCCAGAGCCGAACCCTTGACGATCGGAATGTTGTCGCCGTCGAAGTCGTACGAGGAGAGCAGCTCGCGAACTTCCAGCTCGACGAGCTCGAGGATTTCCTCGTCGTCGACCTGGTCGACCTTGTTCATGTACACGACCAGCGCCGGCACGCCGACCTGACGGGCGAGCAGGATGTGCTCGCGGGTCTGCGGCATCGGGCCGTCGGCGGCGTTCACGACCAGGATCGCGCCGTCCATCTGGGCGGCACCGGTGATCATGTTCTTCACGTAGTCGGCGTGACCCGGGCAGTCGACGTGCGCGTAGTGACGGGCAGCCGACTCGTACTCGACGTGCGCGGTCGAGATGGTGATGCCGCGCTCGCGCTCTTCGGGGGCCTTGTCGATGTTGGCGAAGTCGACGGCGTTGCCGCCGTAGGTTTCAGCCATCACCTTGGTGATCGCCGCGGTCAGGGTGGTCTTGCCATGGTCGACGTGACCGATGGTGCCGATGTTGCAGTGCGGCTTATTCCGCTGGAACTTTTCCTTGGCCATTTCTCTGAGTTACCTTCTTGGATGTGATGGTGTGTTCGCGGGAGAAAGGCTGCGCCCGCAGAATCAGGCGCCGCCCCTAGACTGCCGGGGCAGCTTAGGCAAGTTTCTCCTTGACCTCGGCTGCGACGTTCGCCGGAACCTCGTCGTAGTGCGAGAACTGCATGGTGTACTGCGCACGCCCCTGGGTGAACGAACGCAGCTCGTTGACGTAGCCGAACATGTTGGCGAGCGGGACGAAGGCCTCGACCGCCTGGGCATTGCCGCGCGTGTCGGTGCCCTGGATCTGGCCGCGGCGGCTGTTGAGGTCGCCGATGACGTCGCCGAGGTAGTCATCGGGGGTGACGACTTCAACCTTCATGATCGGCTCGAGCAGCTTGATGCCCGACTTGCTCGCCACTTCGCGCATGGCACCGCGGGCGGCGATTTCGAACGCGATCGCGCTCGAGTCGACGTCGTGGTAGGCACCGTCCACGAGCTTGATCGAGAAGTCGATGATCGGGAAGCCAACGAGGTGGCCGCTCTCGGCCTGCTCGCGGAAGCCCTTCTCGATCGCCGGGATGTATTCGCGCGGAATGTTCCCGCCCTTGATCTGGTCTTCGAAGATCACGCCCTGGCCACGCTCACCCGGGGTGACGACGACCTTCACGCGGCCGAACTGGCCCGAGCCGCCCGACTGCTTCTTGTGGGTGTAATCGACCTCGACCTCGCGGGCGAGATATTCGCGGTAGGCCACCTGCGGCGCGCCGACGTTGGCCTCGACCTTGAACTCGCGGCGCATGCGGTCGACGATGATGTCGAGGTGCAGTTCGCCCATGCCCTTGATGATCGTCTGACCGCTTTCGTGGTCGGTCGACACTCGGAACGAGGGGTCTTCCTGCGCCAGACGATTGAGCGCGATGCCCATCTTCTCCTGGTCGGCCTTGGTCTTGGGTTCCACCGAGAGCTCGATGACCGGCTCGGGGAATTCCATGCGCTCGAGGATGATCGGCTTGGACGCGTCGCACAGGGTGTCTCCGGTGGTGGTGTCCTTCATGCCGGCCAGCGCAACGATGTCGCCCGCAAACGCCTCATCGATGTCCTCGCGGTTGTTCGAGTGCATCAGCAGCATGCGGCCGATCTTTTCCTTCTTGTCCTTCACCGAGTTCAGGACCTGGCCCTTGGTGAGCTTGCCCGAATAGATGCGGGTGAAGGTGAGCGAGCCGACGAAGGGGTCGTTCATGATCTTGAACGCGAGCGCGGCGAAGGGCGCATCGTCGCTCGAGGGACGCTCGTCTTCCTGGTCGCTGTCGGGCAGCACGCCCTTGATCGGCGGAATGTCGAGCGGCGAAGGCATGTAGTCGACGACGGCGTCGAGCAGGGGCTGGACGCCCTTGTTCTTGAACGCCGAGCCGCAGGTCACCGGCACGAAGGCGCGCGCGATGGTGCCCTGACGGATCAGCTTCTTGATCGTCGGGACATCGGGCTCGTTGCCTTCGAGATAGGCTTCCATGATCTCGTCGTCCTGCTCGACGACGAGCTCGATCAGGCGCTCGCGGTATTCGGCAGCCTTGTCGGCGAGATCAGCGGGGATTTCGATGAACTCGTACTTCGCGCCGAGGCTCTCGTCCTTCCAGACGATGCCGCGGTTGTTGACGAGGTCGACGACGCCCTGGAGTTGGCTCTCGGCCCCGATGGGGAGATAGAGCACGAGCGGCTTGGCACCGAGACGATCAATGATCGACTGGACGCAGTAATAGAAATCGGCGCCGGTGCGGTCCAATTTATTGATGAAGCACATGCGCGGCACGCCGTACTTGTCGGCCTGACGCCACACAGTCTCGGACTGCGGTTCAACCCCGGCAACGCCGTCGAATACTGCAACCGCACCGTCCAACACGCGCAGCGAGCGCTCGACTTCGATGGTGAAGTCGACGTGGCCGGGGGTGTCGATGATGTTGATGCGGTGCTTCGGCTGATTTTCGCGCAGCGCGTCGGGATCGCTCATCGGGTCCATCGACGAATCTTCCGCGGTCCAGAAGGTCGTGGTCGCGGCCGAGGTGATGGTGATCCCGCGCTCCTGCTCCTGCTCCATCCAGTCCATCGTCGCGGCACCATCGTGCACTTCGCCGATCTTGTAGGACTTGCCGGTGTAATAGAGAATGCGCTCGGTCGTGGTGGTCTTGCCGGCATCGATGTGCGCCATGATGCCGATATTGCGATAGCGCTCCAGCGGATACTCGCGGGCCATATCAGGTTCCTTGGATTGAGGGGGGCCGCCGGGTCGCGGTCAGGCCCCCATATAGGGAAGATTGTGACAGCCGGAAGACCCTCCTCCCGGCTGCCCGCAATCCGCGAGATTACCAGCGGTAGTGCGAGAAGGCGCGGTTCGCGTCCGCCATGCGGTGCGTGTCCTCGCGCTTCTTCACCGCGTTGCCGCGGTTGTTCGCGGCATCGAGCAGCTCGCCCGACAGGCGCGCGGCCATGGTGGTTTCCGGACGACCGCGCGCGGCGGTGATCAGCCAGCGGATCGCGAGCGCCTGGGCGCGCTCGGGACGCACCTCGACGGGCACCTGGTAGGTCGCACCGCCGACGCGGCGGCTGCGCACTTCGACCTGCGGCTTCACGTTGTTGAGCGCATCGTGGAACAGCTGGATCGGATCGGCCTTGGCCTTGGCCTCGACCGTGGCGAGCGCACCGTAGACGATCTTCTCGGCAACGGCCTTCTTCCCGTCGAGCATGAGGTTGTTCATGAACTTCGACAGGATCTGGTCCCCGTACTGGGGATCGGGGAGGATGACCCGCTTCTCGGGACGACGACGACGTGACATATCGATTAACTCCTTCGGAGTGGTCGCTTGCATCCGCAAGCGCCCTGCGGCTCCGGCCCGCTCCCCCGCCCGGCCACCCAGATGCTATCCCGCAGGATGGCCGGGCGGAGGAGCGGACCGGAGCCGGTATCCGCGTTGAACCTTACTTCGGACGCTTGGCGCCGTACTTCGAGCGCGACTGCTTGCGGTCCTTCACGCCCTGCGTGTCGAGCACGCCGCGCAGCACGTGGTAGCGCACGCCCGGAAGGTCGCGCACACGGCCGCCGCGGATGAGCACCACCGAGTGCTCCTGCAGGTTGTGGCCTTCGCCCGGAATGTAGGAGATGACCTCGCGCTGGTTGGTCAGGCGGACCTTGGCCACCTTGCGCAGCGCCGAGTTCGGCTTCTTCGGGGTCGTCGTGTAGACGCGGGTGCAGACGCCGCGCTTCTGCGGGTTCTGCTCCATCGCAGGGACCTTGCTCTTGGCCTTCTGCGGCACGCGGCCCTTGCGGACCAGCTGGTTGATCGTCGGCATGTAAGACTTTCTCTCTTCACCGTGTGAGAGGTGACACGGGTGCCCGACGATGTGGGAGAGAGTTTGCCCTGAACCGTCATCCCAGCGAAAGCTGGGACCTAGGGCCACAAGCACCAAGGCCTGCGGCAGAAGGACCGACCAAAGCCGGTTCGCAGTTCAAGCCGAAACGCTCCACCCGCATGTCAGGCCCTTCGGCCACCGGGTTACTTTGCCGGCTGCCCCCGCGAAAGGGACGCACCGCCAATGTTCAGCTCGCTTCCGAGGGAGACCCTGCGGAAAGGATGCGCGCCCTTAGGCGGGTTTGGGGTGGGGGTCAAGGGTGGGTGTTGGAAAGGCTGCACAGCCCTACTTCGTGACCGTCACCCCGGACTTGATCCGGGGTTCGGCTTCACTTCTTGCCCACCGAAAGAAGAAGCCAAGCCCCGTGTCAAGCACGGGGCGACGAGGTAGGGTCAGGGTTAGGCGCGGAGCCACCGAGGATGCGTGTGGCGGTGACCCAGCGCGCAGCGCCGCAAACGCGAGCGCGCGCCCGAGCTTACGGTAGGAAAGCCAAGGCGGACGGACGTCCGCCGCCCGGCGCTTGGGCGCGAAGACGAAGAGTCCGGGAGCCACTCCACTTTGTTGTTGAGTATAGCTAGGCCCAGCCTCCTGCCGACGATTTGATCCTCTGTTCGCGGTGGCGAACGGGCCTAGAACTCTGTTGCCAGAGCAACATTGCCGCTGGCTACACAATCGGATTACCGTTATCGGGCGATGTGTTCTAGGGGCGATGCGTTTCGATGTCGAACTCAAGGTGGATTGGAAACTTCAACGGCTCCAGGTTTGGCGGAGCCTATTGGACTGAGGACGACGTTGGAGACGGGCGACTGGTGTTTACCCAAGCCAACGGACCGACGCTATCCTTTGTGACGTCTATAGCGCACACATCAACGAACACCTTCAACTTACGCTTCATGGAACAGGATGGATCATTATCCATTGTGATCGGCGAATTACTCATTGAGAACGCAAGCACCAGCCATCGCAACGGTAGCTGGCGATTCGCTGACAATTCGAGTGGCGTGTTTGAATTTGTAAGGCGAAGCTTTTCTTCCGAGCCCTCCTATCTATCGCCACTGGAAAAATCTCAGCTGATCGTAGCGAACAAAGAAGTAAAATTGGGGGCAATCACGCTCTATCGATCAGACGTGGAAAGACTGATTGCAGAGATCGAGAGCTATTTTGAGCAGCCTGTAATCCCCATCATTAGGGCCAAGGAGGGAGATCAGTACATCGCGCAAAATTCGGCGGAGTACATGAGCCGCCGGGACCTCCCGAGAAGAGTTGATGAATTCACGCTCTCGGTTGAGAAGCCGGATGATACAGGACTTAAGAAGATCATAACGATTTACTTGAGCGACGATATGGACAGTAAAATCATCGTCTCATCCTCAGATGAGATGTGGACCGAGGCCGTCGCCTCCCGCTTATCGGGCTTCATGAGGGAGTTCAGCGGCGTTTTCACGGGAGCGCTTCGACGTCACGGCCTGACAGTCAACACCATCGCGTTCTTCTTACTTATAATCTACACGCCGGAATTTGATTTCCCAAACCGATTGATCTTTCTCTTTCTCTTCGTCATTTTCGCTTTTGCATTTACTAGAGCACACAAACTGGTCCCGTTTGCCCGCGTCTATCTCGACGCGGATCAGGTGAAGCGGCCATTCGCAAAAGAGCTCCCTAGTGTGATCCTCAGTGCGATTGGCGCAGCCGCAGTCAGTGCGATCGCTTCGCTGCCGAAGATAACCGAGTTGGTCTCCGAGATAATATCAGCCGTGCAAAGTCACTTCCCCGGTTGAAGCCTAACCCCGGGTCAAGCCCGGGGAGACGATAGGGTGGGAAACCATTTTCCTACTCCCCCGCCTTGTGCAATCTCCTCCCGCGCCATGACCCAGCAGCGCACCCCCTCCCCCCCGCCCCTCCCGGTCCACCGCCCGCGCCATCGTCCGCAACAAGCGCAAGACGCCCCGGCAGGCGACGTCCTCGGTCGCCTACGAGCTCGTGCCGCCGGCGCCAGATGATCCGTTGCTCGATTTCATGCCGGTGCCCCATGCGCGGCCCAAGGCGAACTCGATCACGCCCGACGTGCAGCGCGCCTTCATCGCGCAGCTTGCCGCGACGGGCATCGTTGCCCAAGCCGCGCGTCATGTCGGCAAGAGCATGGAGGCGCTCTACAAGCTGCGCCAGCGGCCCGGCGCCGAGGGCTTCCGGGCGGCGTGGGATGCGGCGCTCGACCGGGGGGTGAGCCGGCTCGAGGACTGCGCGCTCGCCCGGGCGATCGAGGGGGAGGAGAAGCCGATCCTCCACGCGGGCAAGGTGGTCGGCGTCGAGCGGCGGCACAACGAGGCGCTGGTGATGTTCTTCCTCAAGACCCGCCTCCCCCACCGCTACGACCAGCAGAAGGACGTGGGGCCGGGGCACCCGCTCTACGAGAAGGTCGCGGCCGCCTATCGCGAGGAGCAGGCGCGGATCGCCTGTGACCCGGTCGCCGAAGCGAAGCGGCTCAGGGCGCTGCAGACGCAGGTCGGCCGATGGTACCGGCACTTCATGGACCTGTGGGAGACGCGCCTCGGGCTGATGGGGATCGACATTCACGACCCCCTCTTCGTCGCGCGGGCCGAGCAGCTCAAGGCGGAGGGACGCTGGCCCGAGGAGGAGGTGACGCGGTTCGGGATCAGGGTCGGACTGATCGACGATCCCGGCGATCAGGACGCGAGATAGGCGACGAGCGCCTTCACCTTCTTGCTGCGCCATTGCGGCGCGGGGGCGAGGAGCCAGTAGGCGCGGATCGCGGGCTCGGGTTCGGTGAGGGGCAGGAGCGCGCCGCGGGCGATCGCCGCCTCGGCGAGCGCGAAGGGGAGGATCGTGCGGCCCATCCCGGCGAGCGCCGAGGCGAGCGCCTGGCCGGGGGAGCCGGCGCGGATGCAGGGGTTGACGCCCTCGGGGAGGGTCATCCCCGGCCAGTCGATCCACGCGCTGCGGTGCTCGGGCGCGGCGACCGTCACCTTCCTCGCGGGAGCGAGCTGCACGCCCTCGAGGTCGCCCGGCCCGTCGACGAGCCGGATCGCGATGTCGAGGTTCGCCTCGGTGAAGTCGGCATGCTCGTCGGGGGCGAGGATGTACTGGACGCCCGGGGTGCCCGCCTGGAACACGGCGAGGCGCGGGGCGAGCCACTCGGCGTAGAACTCGCGCGGGACGGCGATGGTGTAGCGGTCGGAGGCCTGCCCGGCCTGCATCGCGGCGACGCTCTCCTCGAAGCGGAGGAACCCCTCGCGCAAGGGATCGAGCCCGGCGCAGCCCTCGGGGGTGAGCTCGAGGCCCTTGGAGGTGCGGCGGAACAGCACGACCCCGAGCACGTCCTCGAGCGCGCGGATCTGCTGGCCGACCGCGGCGGGCGTCACTGCAAGCTCGTCCGCGGCGCGGGTGAAGGAGAGGTGCCGGGCGGCGGCGTCGAACACGCGCAGGGCGTTGAGGGGCAGGTGGGTGCGCTTCACGCCCCGTCGATTAGGCGGGCGCGCGGTTCATCGCAAGCGGCTGAATTGCAGCCCCTCCGCTTACCGGGGCGAACGCCCCTCGGCGGTCTCGGGCGCGGCGAGCGGGAAGAAGGGGATGCGGATCTCCGCCGGCGAGCCATCGGCGCGCTCGAAGGTGTAGAAGCCCTCCATCGAGCCGAACGGCGTCGTCAGCGGGCAGCCCGAGACGTAGTCGTGGCTCTGCCCCGGCTGGAGCAGCGGCTGTTCGCCGACCACGCCCTCGCCGTCGACATGGTTGACCATGCCGCGCCCGTCGGTGATGCGCCAGTGGCGGGTGACGAGGCGCATCGGCTCGTGCGAGGCGTTCTCGATGCGGATGTGATAGACCCAGAACCACTTGCCCGCCTCGGGATGCGATTGCTCCGGCAGGTAGTTGACGGCGACCCTCACGGTGACCCCGTCGGTGGTGGCGGCGTGCTGGAAGAACTCTTTCATGTCGCCCCCAAGGTAGCGATTCTGTGTCGGGTCACAAGAGCAGGAACGCGCTTAACCCCTGCTTGATCCCGAGCCCGCGCGGGTTTTTCTCCGGCCGGTTGCAGGGATGCGGCGGATGCCATAGCCTTCCCGCCCCATGCCGCCCCCCATGCCGCCCCCCTCCGCCCTGCCCCCCGGCCTCAGCCGCCGCGCCGCGCTGGCGGGTCTCGGCGCGGGGCTGCTCGGGGCTTGCGCGGGGCGGAGCGGCATCCTCGCCGCGCCGGCCGAGCCCCTCGCGCCCCCCGTCGATCCCGCCGCGACCATGCGCCCCGATCTCGTCGACCTCGCGCGCTTCGACCCGCGCCTCAGGCTCGACATCCGCTATGCGACCGCGAACAACTTCATGCGCCGGGTGCTCTACCCCGTGCCCCGCGCGGTGGCGCAGCGCCCGGTCGCCGAGGCCCTGTCGCGCGTCCAGACCCGCGCCGAGGCGGCAGGCTACGGCCTGCTGATCTTCGACGCCTACCGCCCCTGGCGCATCACGAAGGCGATGTGGGACCGGACGCCGGAGGACAAGCGCGAGTTCGTCGCCGATCCCCGCACCGGATCGCGCCACAACCGCGGCTGCTCTATCGACCTCTCGCTGCACCGCGGCGGCATCGAGGTGCAGATGCCGAGCCCCTATGACGACTTCACCCCCGCCGCCTACCGGAGCAACACCGCCGCCCCTCCGCAAGCGCTGCGCCTCAGCCGCCTCCTCGAAAGCTGGATGGTCGCCGAGGGCTTCGTCGGCCTCGCCAACGAGTGGTGGCACTACGACTGGGCCGAGTGGCGGCGCTACCCGGTGATGGACACGGCCCTCGAGGATGTGACGGCGGGGTGAGGGCTGGCGACACTCGCGCCTCCCCGTCACCCCCGTTTATCGCCTCCCCGGGCTTGACCCGGGGCCCCGCTTCCTGCTGATTAAGCGCGGCATTCGGCCACGGGGGTTATGGCTTTGAGCCTGCTTGAAGAATTGCAACGTGCCCGCACCGAGGAGGACGTCAAGGACGCCTATATCAAGGCGCTTGGCTTCAAGAAAAAGGATTACACCAAAGGGCGTGTCGATATCCAGACCGCCAAGGTGTGGTTCGAGGCGAAGTTCGTCACGACGCCTCCCTTGGTCATGTTCGGGCAATTGCTTGTCTATGTGCGCGATGCGAAAGCACGGGGCGAGCCAATCCCCCCATTCCTCGCCGTCATTGACCGACAGAAGGCGGCCATTCTGCCCACCGTCGAAGCCCTGACGTTGCTGGTAGACGAGAGCATTGAGTGGCCGACTTCGGGATCGAAAGCAGACGACAAGCTTGCACTTCAGATTGCGCCCTACATCGGCGAGCGCTTCACCACATATCCGGTCGCCTCGATGGCGAAGGAATTCGTCAATGCAATCAAGGATGCGATCCGAAAAGGCGAGCTCATCAAGACCCCCATCACCCGCGATAATCTCAAGCAGGTGTTCGACAAGTGGGTGGCGATGGTCGGCACCGAACTCGGCGTGAAGTCCGAGGCCGATTACGCCGTGCTGTTCTTCGCCGACATCATGCACGACGGCACCCACGAGGCCATGAAGCAACCGGCAGGTGCGCGGATGCTGATGACGGCGGACGGCCCGACGTTCTTCATGCACGGCGACACGTACGAGCTTGCCAGCGACAAGGGCTATCGCGATTTCTGGGCGATCTACCATCGCCCGCCCGCCGTCGAAGATCGTCGCTATCTGCTGGAGCGCCGCGACAGCCTTCTCCCGGTCGACGAACAGAAGTTCAAGGGCGCGTATTATACGCCGCTCCACATCGTCACCAAGGCCTATGAGCAACTCCGCGCTACTTTGGGAGAAGGCTGGCAAGACCGCTACATCGTTTGGGACATGTGTGCAGGGGTAGGAAACCTTGAGGTGGCACACAGCAACCTGCGCAACGTATATATGTCCACGCTAGATGAAGCGGACGTTACGATCATGCGGTCTGATCCGCGCTTCGCCGGGGCGGAAAGATTCCAATACGACTACTTGAACGATGACGTCACCGACTTTGGGGATATTGATTATGAGCTGTCGGGCAAGGTGCCGCTCGAACTGCGGCAAGCAATCGCCGCTGCGCGAGATGGCGACGAAGACGCAAAACCGATTTTGGTTCTGATCAATCCACCCTATGCCGAAAGCGGCTCAGGCATCTCGAAGGGCGACGAAAACAAGATCGGCGTCGAGAAAACCCGCATCAATGGCTGGATGCGGGAGATGAACCTTGGCTACGCGAGTAAAGAACTTTTCGTTCAATTCTTGATTCGTATCCAGAAAGAACTACCGCGATGTACGTTAGCCATTTTCAGCACTCTTAAATATGTGAACGGCCCGAATTTCGAGGCATTCCGGAAAATCTGGCGACCAAAGTATCTGGATGGTTTTGTCGTACATAGTCGAGCTTTCGACAGTATCGAAGGCAACTTCCCTATCGGGTTCTTCGTTTGGGATAACACCGCTAAGGCCGCCGTTCAGGAAATCACGGTGGACGCATTGGACCGCCACGGCGCGGCGGTAGGCGAGAAAACGTACTTGGTCCGCCCTAAGGCAATGTTACTCAATGCATGGATAAGGTCCCCTGCCGCGAATGGTGCTATTATTATTCCTCTTTCAAATGCTCTGACGCCTTCGCGAAATCCGCGGGTAAAGCGGACTTGTGTTGGTGCAGTAGGCCACTTGTTTGCCAGCAACAATGACATGCAAAACGCGGGCCAAGGCACGCTAATCACTTCATCGATCTTCACGGGCCGCAATGGCGGCGGCTTGTTTCTCTCGGCTGAGAACTTAGTCGAGGCTGCTGTCGTTTTCTCGGTACGACTTCTCCCACGGCACACTTGGCAGAACCACAGTGACCAATTTTTGCAGCCCTCGCAGCAACTCACGGACGAATTTAAATCCGATTGCCTTGTCTGGATGCTGTTCAACAACAAGAACCTCACCGCCGGAGCCGATAAGCTTCGCTGGAACGATCGCGACTGGAGCCTCACCAACCACTTCATCCCCTTCACCGAGGCCGAGATCGGCGCGCAGCGCTTCGAAAGCGATTTCATGGTGCGCTACATGCGGGGCATGATTTTCTCGCCCGAAGCGCAGGCCGTGCTCGACGAGGGCCGCGCGCTGTTCAGGCGCTTCCACGCCACCAGCTTCCCCAACAAGATCCGGCAGGAGTACAAGCTCGGGCGCTCGGACGCGGGCTGGTATCAGGTGCGCCGCGCGCTCGAGGCCTATGGCGACACCGAGCTGACCGACTTCGATCCGTTCAAGGCCGCCTACGCCGCGCTCACCGAAAAGCTGCGCCCGATGGTCTACGAGCTCGGGTTCCTGCCCGCCTAGCCGACCGGGCCCACTCCCCTGCGACTAGCTTCGCCTTCGGCTCAACAAGTCTCGCTCCCCTTCCACTTGCGGGAGGGGCTGGGGGTGGGCGCACGGGTCCTCACCCCTGCGCCAGCAGCTCCTCGATCTGGCCGAGGCGCTCCTTGCCGAAGAACATCTCGTCCCCGATCCACATCGTCGGGATGCCGAAGGCGCCGCGGGCGACGACGTTCTCGGTGCTGGCGATGAGGCCCTGCTTGACGGCGTCGCTCTGCGCGCGCTCGAAGAGGTCTGCGGCGTCGAAGCCGGCCGCCGTGACCGCCGCGCCGACGGCCTCGGGCGAGGAAATGTCGAGCCCCTCCTCCCAGATCGGGCGCAGCAGGCCTTCGACGAACTGCACGCCGCGCCCGTCCTCGTTCGCCGCGAAGAGCATGCGCTGGAGGAGGATCGAGTTGAACGGGAACTGCGGGTGCATGCGCCATCTGGTGAGGCCGTGCTTCCGGATGAAGCGGTTCATCTCGAGCATCGCGTAGGCGTTCTTGCCCTTGACCTCGGCGTCGCGGATCATCGGCGGAGCGTTGCCGGTGAGCTTGTGCATCCCGCCGAGGAACACCGGGATCACCTCGAGCCCGGCCTCGTGGCGATCGAGCAATTCGCGCAGCGGCCACCAGATCAGGTAGGCGTTGGGCGAGACGAAATCGAAGACGAGTTCAACGCGCTTGGTCATCGGCATGGTTCCCTTCCCTGTTCTTGGTTCACGCGGAGACGCGGAGACGCGGAGAGGAGCGCGCGGGCCGCACCTGCCGCGCAGCGGCCTTCGACCGGCTCACACAAAGGCACAAAGGCACAAAGGCACAAAGGTGATGGGCGCGTGACACTTACCTTAATCCTTTGTGTCTTTGTGTCTTCGTGTGAACATAAAGGCGGCATAGCCGCGTGACCATCTCCGCGTCTCCGCGTCTCCGCGTGAAAAGCCTCTCACAACCCCGCCGCCGCGAGCGCCTGGTCCATGTCCTCGGTGAGGTCGGCGATGTCCTCGAGGCCGACGTTGATCCGAAGGAGCCCCTCGGTCACGCCCATCGCCTCGCGCGCCTCGGGGGTCATGCCGGCATGGGTGGTCGAGGCGGGGTGGCACATGAGCGAGCGCGCGTCGCCGATGTTGTTCGAGATGTCGACGAGCTTCAAGGCATCGAGCAGCGCGAAGGCGCGCGCGCGCGTGCCGACGTCGAAGGCGAAGATCGGGCCGGTCGCGTCCATCTGCGCGAGCGCGAGGTTGTGGCGCGGGTGGCTGGGCAGGCCCGGATGGAGCATCCGCCCGCCCGCCCTTGTGATGCGCGGCTCGAGGAACTCGCCGAGGGCCACCGCCTGCTCGGACTGCTTGAAGGCGCGCAGCGGGAGAGTCTCGAGCCCCTTCATCACCACCCAGGCGTTGAAGGCGGCGAGGTTCGGCCCGGTGTTGCGCTGGAACGGGAGCAGCACCTCGTCGATCCACTGCTTGCTTGCGCACACCGCGCCCGCGAGCACCCGTCCCTGCCCGTCCATCAGCTTGGTCGCGCTGTAGGCGACGACGTCCGCGCCGAATTCCATCGGGCGCTGGAGGACCGGGGAGGCGAAGGCGTTGTCGACCACCGAGGTGATCCCGTGCGCCCTCGCGAGGCCGCAGACGTAGGCGAGGTCGACGATGTCGAGCGTCGGGTTGGCCGGGGTCTCGAAGAAGAACACCTTCGTCTCAGGCCGGATCGCGGCCTCCCAGGCGGCGTTGTCGGCGCTGTCGATGACGGTGGTCGCGATCCCGAACCTGGGCAGCAGGTTGTCGACCAGCCAGCGGCACGAGCCGAAGGCGGCGCGCGCGGCGACGACGTGGTCGCCGGCCTTGAGCTGGCAGAGCAGCGCGGTGGTCATCGCCGCCATCCCGCTCGCCTGCGCGCGGCACGCCTCAGCGCCCTCGAGCAGCGCGATGCGCTCCTCGAGCATCGCGACGGTGGGGTTCTGAAGGCGCGAATAGGTCATGCCCTCGGCCTCGCCCGCGAAGCGCGCGGCGACGGTCGCGGCATCGTCGTAGGTGAAGCCCGAGGTGAGGAACAGCGCCTCGCTGGTCTCGCCGTGTTCGGAGCGCCAGGTGCCGCCGCGCAGCGCCTTGGTGGCGGGGCGCCAGTTCGCGGTGGCGGCGCGGTCCATGCCGGTGGTCTTCTTCATGGGGCGCGTCTCTAGGCCGGCAGCAGCCCGCCCGCAAGCAGGCCTTCGATCGCGGTCTGCTCGTGGCCCACGGCGGCCAGCATCGCCGCACCCTCGATCACCGCGAGGAGGAAACGCGCTCCCCCGGCCGGGTCGGGATCGCCCTCGGGCATCCGCGCCTCCAGCCAGGCGAGCAGCTTGGCGGTCATTGCCTCCGCAGCGGGGCGAAAGCCGGGAGCGCCGCGCGCCGAACCGCTGACGATCTCCCACCACAGCATCTGGAAGGGCTGCATCGCCGGGTCGCCGTTCTGCGCGAGGAGCCCGGCGAGCAGCTCGGCGCGGGTCGCGGGGCGCGGGGCGGCCGCGAGCGCCGCGTCGAGCATCACCGCATAGACCCCGGCGACATGCGCGAGGAGCTCGCCGATCAGCGCCTCCTTGGTGCCGAAGTGGTAGAGCAGCATCCGGTCCGAAGTCCCCGCCGCCTTCGCCAGCGGCCTGAGGCTCGCCTGCCCCAACCCCTCGGCCAGCACATGCGCCATCAGCGGCGGGAGGAGGGTCTCCCTCGACATGGCCGGCTTTTTCGCTGGGGCGCCCATACGGGCCTTGTAGCGGTCGCGACATCGCGCTACAAGCCGGTGTAGCACTCGCTACATACTGGAAAGGACCGCCCCATGCCCGAGACCCTCACCCCCTTCCTCGCCCTCGCCCTCGGCGGCCTCGTGTTCGGCGTCGCCGCCATCCTTGCGATCGCCCTGCGCCCCGGCATGCCCGGCAATGCCCTCCTCGCCGGCGCGCTCTCGGCGGGCTTCGCCGCCTTCACCGCGGTCACCATCGCTTCTGAGGGCGTGATCCCGGTGATCCTCAACCACACCACCAACCTGTGGGGCGTGCAGGTGTGGTGGGACCTCCTCTTCTCGCTCTCGGTCGCCTTCTTCTTCGTCCTGCCCCGCGCGCGCGCGCGGCGAGGATGAACCTGCCGCTGTGGACGATCTTCGTCGTCTCGACCGCGAGCATCGGCCTCCTCGCGATGGTCGCGCGGCTGTTCTGGCTCGAGCAGTCCTTTGCTCAAGGCACGCCGCAGACGGCATAATCCTTCTTGCCGCAAAGGCTGGCCCTGCCTATCGGCGGGGCCAGTCATGGCCGAGGCGCACGCGTCCCCCCTCCCCGCCGCCGCTCCCCCGCCCCGCCCGGTCGATCCGCTGGGCTGGACCTGGGCGCTCACCGGCCTCTTCGCGCTGCTCGCCGGCTGGCGGCTCGCCACGCCCTCGATCCTCTACTTCGACGAGGTCCACTACATCCCCGCCGCGCGCGAGTGGCTCAAGCTCATCGAGACCGGCAGCGGATGGTATCGCAACCGCGAGCACCCCCTGCTCGGCAAGGAGCTGATCGCGCTCGGCATGCTCGTCTTCGGCGACAATCCGCTGGGCTGGCGGATCGTGCCCTGGCTGTCGGGCGTCATCGCCTTCTTCGCCGCGACCCGCGCGATGTGGCACGCGTCGCGCGAGCGCTTCGCCACCCTCGCCTTCGCGGTGCTGCTGGCGAGCGGCTTCCACCTCTTCGTCCATGCCCGCATCGCGATGCTCGATCCGGTGATGGTCGCCGCGCTGATGGTCGCGACCTGGCAATTCGCCGCCGCCTGCGCGCAGCCCGAACAGGGGCGCTGGCGGCTCGCGCTGACCGGCGTCGCGATCGGCGCGGCGATCGGCGCGAAGTGGAACGCGGCGCCGCTCGCGGTGGTGCCGGGGATCACCTTCTTCATCGCTCGCGCCTTTGCCGGCCGGCGCCGCCTGCTGCTCTCGCGGCGCGGCGCGCCGGTGCCGGGGATCACGCTCTTCGAGGCTTTCCTGTGGCTCGGGATCGTGCCGCTCACGGTCTACGCCGCGACCTACCTGCCGGGCTACTGGCTCTCCGAGATCCTTCATCCCTCGCCGCTCGCCGAGAAGGGCTTCATCGGGCTGCACCGCGAGATGATCGAGCTCCAGAGCGGGCTCAAGACCCCGCACCGCTACATGAGCACCTGGCCTCAGTGGGTGCTCGACACGCGCGGGATCTGGTATCTCTACGAGCCGATCGACGGGGCGCAGCGCGGGGTGCTGCTGATCGGCAACCCGCTGACGATGCTCCTGGGGCTGCCGGCGCTCGCCTGGTGCCTGTGGCGCGGGGCGTGGACGCGCGGCGGGGCAAAGCGCGACTGGGCGCGGCTCGGCGCGGCACTGGGCTACGCGGCGGCGCTCGGGCTATGGGTGATCGCGCCCAAGCCGACGCAGTTCTACTACCACTATTTCACGCCGAGCATCTTCCTCCTCGCCGCGCTCGCGCTCGCCTGCGGCGACCTCGTGCGCACGACGCGCGGACGGTTGCTCGGCTGGGCGATCCCGGCGGCCTCGCTGGCGGTCTTCGCGTGGTTCTACCCCATCCTCAGCGCCCTGCCGCTCAAGGGGCCGATGAGCTATCTGACCTGGACGTGGCTCGAGGGGTGGAAGTAGCAAGGTCCCTCCCCGTCCCGAAGGGATGGGGAGGTGGCAGACGCCGCAAGGCGGCTGACGGAGGGGTGACGCGCAAGGCCCCCTCCACCACCCGCTGACGCGGGCGGTCCCCCTCCCCATCCCTACGGGACGGGGAGGAACTCAGTCTCAGAACCTACCCCACACGAAGCGGCTCGACAGGGCGTAGTTCCACACAGAGCCGACCACGATCCCCGCGAGCGCCGCGGCCGCCCAGAACACGCCCTGGCCTTCGAGGAAGGTCGCGATCGCGACGTTGGCGAAGCCGCCGACCGCGCAGGTGGCGATGAAGCCCACCCAGCCCCGCGCGAGCGCGCCCAGCCCCTCGAGGCGCTTGTCGCGGTAGGTGAGGTAGTTGTTGAGCCAGAAATTGAAGCTCATCGCCACCAGCACCGCGCCCGACTGGGCGAGCGTGAAGTGGTGGCCGACGAGGAACAAGAGGCTCGAGAGCACCAGGAAGTGCACCACCACGCCCAGCGCCCCGACGGTGCCGAACAGGGCGAAGCGGGTCGGGATCACCTTGCCGAAGGTCTTGTCGTAGAGCCCGGCGAGGAAATCGAACAGGATGGCGCGGTCCAGCTTGCTTTCTCCTTCGCGGCGGGCGGCGAAATTGAGGGGAAATTCCTTGACTTTCATGGGCTCATCCGCGGTGGCGAGGAGGTCGAGAAGGATCTTGAAGCCGATCCCGGAAAGGCGCGGGACGAGCGCGCGCGCGTCCTTCGCTGCGAGCATGAAGTAGCCGCTCATCGGGTCAGTCAGCTCGACCCCGGTGATCTTGCGGGCGAGCGCATTGGCATAGGTCGAGAGCTTCTCGCGCTCGGGCGCGGCCCATTCGGCGGTGCTCGCGCCCTCGGCGAAGCGGCTGGCGACGCAGATCTCCGCCTCGCCCGACTTCAGCGCCGCGAGCATTCCGGGGAGCAGCGCGGGATCGTGCTGGTGGTCGGCGTCCATCACCGCGACGAAGGGCGCGGCGGTGGCGCAGAAGCCCTCGATCGCGGCGCTGGCGAGACCGCGGCGGCCGATGCGCTGGATGACGCGGACGCGCGGGTCCGTCAGGGCGAGCGCGCGCGCCTCGTCGGCGGTGCCGTCGCGGCTGTCGTCGTCGACGATGATGACCTCCCACTTCGCCGCCGCGCCGATCGCGCGGTCGATGCGCTCGACGAGGGGCACGAGGTTGCCGCGCTCGTTCAAGGTGGGAAGGATGATGGCGAGGTCGAGCGTCATGGGCGCGGGTGTCGCCCAGCTGTCGGCGAACTCGTCATCGCTATGCGCGGTGCGCAGAAAGAAGGCCTGGTCCATGCCCCCTGTGTGCACCATAATTCTTTATAAACCATAACTGCGGCTAACCGGCGGGTGTCAGAGCCGCTCGCGCACCGCCGCGCCGATCGCAGCCGTGCCGTGCGAGCCGCCGAGATCGCCGCCGAGGACTCCGTCGGCTAGCGCCCCCGCCACCGCAGTCTCGATGCGCCCGGCCTCCGCTTCCAGACCGAAGGAGTGACGCAGCATAATCGCGGCCGAGAGGATCGTCGCCATCGGATTGGCCTTGCCCTGCCCGGCGATATCGGGCGCGCTGCCGTGGATCGGCTCGTAGAGGCCGAAGGTGCCATGCGCCGTCTGCCGCTCGCCCAGCGAGGCCGAGGGTAGCAGCCCGATCGAGCCGACCGCGGCGCTCGCGAGGTCGGAGAGGATGTCGCCGAACAGGTTGCCGGTCAGCACCACGCCGAAGCGTTCCGGGTGGCTCACCACCTGCATCGCGGCGTTGTCGACATACATGTGGTCGAGCGCCACTTCGGGGTATTCGGCAGCGGTCTCGATCACTACGTCCCGCCACAATTGGCTGGTCTCGAGGACGTTGGCCTTGTCGACGCTGGTGAGCTTCTGCCCCGACGCCTGCGCGGCGCGGAAGGCGACATGGGCGATGCGCCTCACCTCGTCCTCGGCATAGGACATGGCGTCCCACCCCTCGCGTGTCCCCACTTCGGTCGTCCGCCGGCCCTTGGCGCCGAAATAGACGTCGCCGGTGAGCTCGCGCACGATCAGCATGTCGAGGCCCGCGGCGATGTCGGCGCGCAGGGGCGAGAGGTGCTCGAGCCCCGCGAAGACCCGCGCCGGGCGCAGGTTGGCGAACAGGCCGAGGTGCTTGCGAAGGCCGAGGATCGCCTGCTCGGGCCTGAGGTGGCGCTCCAGAGCGTCGCAGGTCGGATCGCCGACCGCGCCGAACAGGATCGCGTCGGCCTCGCGCGCCATTTGGAGCGTCTCGTCCGGCAGCGGGTGGCCGTGGCGATGATAGGCCGCCCCGCCGACGTCACCGGTGAACAGCGTGAGGCCGGGCAGCGACAGGCTCTCGAGCACCGCGACCGCCTCGGTGGTGACCTCGGGGCCGATCCCGTCGCCGGGCAGGACTGCGATCTTCATGACTACCCCATCCGCTCGAGCCGCTCGGTGAGCAGCCTCCGCGCGCCCATAACATCGCTTTTGGGGCCTGCAAGGAGGTAGTGCGCGAGGCGCTTCTCGAGCACCTGCAGCTGCGCGAGCTGCCCCGCCCAGTCGGGCGCGGGCGGCGGGGGCGCGCCGCCGCCGTATCCCAATTGCGAGAGGAGCAGCGTCTCGTAGGCGGCAAGCCCGCTCACCCAGCCGCGCGCCGAGGGGGCGAGCGCGATCGCGTCGAGCAGTCCGCCGAGCGCGGCGTGGAGCGCGGGGTAGGGCTGGCGCTCGGGCAGCGCGGCGGCGGTGAGCGCGCAGGCCCACTGGATCGCCGCGGCGGGCAAGGGCTCGGTGATGAGCGCGCCCAGCGATTGCTCGAGCTCGAGCCGCGCGAAGGGCAGCTGGCTGCCGGGCCTGACAGTGAACTCCGCTGCCACCCGGTTGCCCGGCACCATCACCGCGCGCATCTGCCGCCCCCGCCCGCCCGCGACATAGGCCGCGACGAGCCCCTGCTCCGCCGTCAGCACCCGCGCGATCGCCCCCGTCTCCCCCTGCGGGCGCGAGGCAAGCATGATGGCGGAAGCGTGGGGTGTCATGCGCACACGACTAGCGGCCGCGCGGCGGGCGCGCCAGCGACACCGGCGGTGCGAGGATTAATTCGACTTCGCTTCCAGCGCCGCGAGCCGCGCTTCGAGGGCGTCGGCCTGTTCGCGCGCCTTCTGCGCCATCGCCTTGACCGTCTCGAACTCCTCGCGGCTCACGAAGTCGATGCCGCCGAAGGCCTCGCGCAGTCGCTCGCGCGCGCTCTCGCGCGCCTCGCGGGTCATGCCCGCCATGGTTCCGGCGGCACTGTTGGCGAGCTTGACGAGGTCGGCGATGATCGGGTTCTGGCTTTGCATTCTTGTTATGTGGAGATGCTTGCCCGGAAGGGCAAGCATCAATCCGCGCTCACACGCCCTGCGGGCGCGTCGCTGCGGGCGGAGTTTTCGCTGGCCTACCGCTTCGCTACTTGAGGCCGGATCGCGCTTGCGGACGTGCTGCGCCGTCCGATCACCGCCATATGCTTGCTGGGGTAATTGGAAGCGGGTTCTAGAGCTCCACCCGCGTCGCCGCGCCGCTCATGCCGCGGGGGCCTCCGTCGGGGTTCTCCACGATGAACTGGTAGTTGAGCACCCCCGCGAAGCACAGCCACGCGAGATAGGGCAGCAGCAGCAGCGCCGCGGTGCGCCGCACCCGCGCAATGAAGGCGAGCGCGATCAGCAGGCTGGCGATCCCGAAGCCCAGCACCATAAGACCTGCGAACATGTCCTGGAGCCCGAAGAACACCAGCGTCCAGCCCTGCGTCACGACGAAGTGGATCGCGAAGACCACCAGCGCCACCCCGCGCCCGACCGCGCCCCAGGCGCTCGCCACCATCGCCAGCGCGAGGCCGATCAGCACGAAGAGCGTGGTCCACACGATCGGAAAGACGATCGAGGGCGGGAAGAGCGCGGGCTTCTCGAGCGCGGCGAACCACGGGGTGTCGGGCCCGCCGAGCTGCCCGGCGGCGAACCCCACCAGCAGCACGAGCGGCACCATGAACAGCGCCCAGCGGAAAAAGCTCGCGCGCAACTGGGCTGGTGAGGCAAGGGTATTCATGGCGCTTCCCGAAACTCTCGTTTCACCGGGCGATATCAGAGCCGCGGCCCCGCGCCAACCGCGCTGCCCGCGCCTGTCCCGGATCGACCCCCGCGTCCCTGACGTGCCGCCTCGGAGACCCTGTCGCCCTCGCGCCACAATTCGGCCACGGCCGCGAAAAAAATGTGGTAAAAATGGGGCAGGTGGTCACATTTCCACTGTCGGGGCCCGAATCCCTCTGCTAGGGACTGCCACATTCCTGCCGTGATTCGAAGGCGCGTTGGCGGCGGGAAGATCGAACAACGCGCTTTTGCTCATTACCGGCCCGCGAGGGCCAAAGGGAACATGACCATGAAGAAGATCGCTCTCGTCGCCGTCGCCGGCCTCGCCCTGACCGCCGCCGCTTGCTCGAAGCCGGCCGAAGAAGCCAACACCGAAGCCGACGCCATGACCGTCGAAGAAACCCCGGCCGTCGTCGAGACCCCGGCTGCCGACGCCATGACTGCCGAAACCCCGGCTGCGACCGAAACCCCGGCCGCGACCGAAACCCCGGCTCAGTAAGCCTTTCGGGCTTGCCGGTTCCCGCTCCGGCGGGATGCCAGGTATCAGGAAAGCCGGCGGCGACCTCCGGGTTGCCGCCGGTTTTTCTTTGTGCGCCAGCCGCGCCCCTTCAGCCCCGGCGGGCCGAGATCAGGAATTCGACATTGCCCTGCGGCCCGGTGATCGGGCTCTCGGTGATCCCTTCGACATCCCAGCCGAGGCCCTCGAGCCAGCCGCGGACCTCCTCGCACACCCGTGCGTGCAGTGCGGGATCGCGCACCACCCCGCCCTTGCCGACCTCCTCGCGCCCGACCTCGAACTGCGGCTTGATGAGCGCAACGAGGCGGCAGCGCTCGGCCGCGAGCTGCAAGGGCACCTCGAGCACTTTCGACAGGCTGATGAAGCTCGCATCGCACACCACCCAGTCGCAATCGCGGGTGATGTGGTCGCGGGTGAGGAGCCGCGCGGAGAGCTGTTCGAGCACCGTCACCCGCGGGTCCTCGCGCAAGCGCCAGGCGAGCTGGTTGGTGCCGGAGTCGACGCAGAACACGTGCGCCGCGCCGCGCGCCAGCAGCACGTCGGTGAACCCGCCGGTCGAGGAGCCGATGTCCATCGCCACTGCGCCTGCGGGCGAGAGGCCGAAATGTTCGAGCGCATGGGCGAGCTTGATCCCGCCGCGGCTCACCCAGGGATGGTCGCGGCCCCGCACCTCGAGCGCGGCGTCCCCGGCGATCTGGTGCCCCGGCTTGTCGATCTTGACCTCGCCCGCGAAGACCAGCCCCGCCATCACCAGCGCCTGCGCCCGCGCGCGGCTCTCGGCGAGGCCGCGCTCGACGAGCAGCTGGTCGACGCGGCGCTTGGCCGCTTTCGGGGGACGGCCTGAGGAAAAGGAAGGATGGTCGGGCATGGACAAGGCGAGGCCCTAGCGCGCAAAGTGGCAGCATGAAAGCCGCTCTGCCCCCCGCCCTTGCCCTTGCCGCCGCGCTGACACTCGCCGGCTGCACGTCCTCGACACCGGCGCCGACCGCCGCCCGGCCCGCGCCCGCGCCCGCCGCACGGCCGGCCCCTGCGCCCGGACCCGCGCGCCCCGCCCCGCCCGCTCCGCTCCCCGCCGATCCGGCCACCACCTGGATCGACGCGCCCCAGACCCCGGGGGCATGGCGCTACGAGCGACTGGAGAGGACAACCACCGCAGACTACCGGTCGCCCGAAAGAAGCCGGCTGGTCTCGATCGCCTGCCGCGATGGCGGACAGGTGATGCTGGATGTGGATGGCGCGCGCGCCGGATCCCTCACAATCCGGACCGAGACAGCCACCCGCACGCTGCTCGCCGAGGCCAACCGGCAGTTCGCCTTCGTTCTTCTGTCACCGACCGACCCGCTGCTCGACGCGATCGCGCTCTCCAAGGGCCGCTTCTCTATCGAGGCCGAGGGCGCCGCGCCGCTCTACCTGCCGAGCTGGGCGGAAGTCAGCCGGGTGATCGAGGATTGTCGCTGACACCCCGCGCCGCCGCATCGCCGGAACCGGTGGCAGATTGTCGCGATCTCAGGGCCGATAGACGTCCAGCTCGAGATAGACGTGGGCGTCCTGCCCGACCGCGTCGGCGGTCAGGGGAGCGAACCAGTCGAGCGATTCCTGCAGCGCCGCCGGATCGTCGAACAAGGCCTTGGACGCTTCGGGGTCCCACTGCGAATAGCTGGTGACCCGCAGGCCATCGAGGCTCATGTGGATGGTGGAGGAGAGGTGTCCGGCCATGCGGCGACCATAGCGCGCGAGCCCTTCGCGCAGGCCATCGTACACCTTCCGCTGCGTCTCAGGCTGGGTGTGGTAGACGTGGATCATGGTCAGCACGCCGGCCGCAGGGTCGATGGTTGCGGTGCTCATCGCCAAATCCCCTTCTCCGGACCGACATATCCACAGGTTTGCGCGCAGCCTGTCCACATCCTGCCGGCGAGCACGGGCGCATCATCGATCCACCAGGCACGCCGCGCCGAAGGGCTTTCGCGGCGAGGGGAGAGTATGACGCGGGAAAAGTTAAATACAAGTCTTGTGGAAGCTCCTTGCATGAATCACATTGCACCACGAGGCCAGCGGCGAACGCGGTCCTCGGCCCCCGGTGAAACGGCTGGGTCTTGGCACACTAGCGCGAAAGGAGGTGATCCGATGTCTCATGGTTCAGCAGAGAGGTCGGCAAGTTTCCGCGCGAGGCACTACCGGTAATTCCTGTTACCTCTAGAGGCTTCGTGAGCGGCACTTCCTGGCCGCTGACCATGAAAGGGCGTTTCCACCGACGGGCTGGAAGCGCCCTTTTCATTTTGTGTTTCGCGAAAGCGCATCCGCGCCTTCGTCCTCGGTGCGTTTCCTTCGCTGCGCTACGGAGCACCTGCGGCTCGGCCGCGTGGCCTCGCGGGCCTGCGGCCCGATGATCCTCCCCCTCAGGGGAGGGGAACCATCCGCAGGACGGTGGAGGGGCACGCGACGATGATCCAACAGTCGTCTTGCTCTCGCCCGCCCGCAGGATTAGGCGCGTTCCATGCAACTCACGCGCCTTCCCCACCCCTCGCCCACGCCCGACCACGCCCGCGAGCAGCTGATCGCCGACCCGGGCTTCGGGCAGGTCTTCACCGATCACATGGTGACGATCGACTACGACGAGGCAGCGGGCGGCTGGCAGACGCCCACCATCGGCCCGCGCGAGGCCATCCCGCTCGATCCGGCGGCAAGCGTGCTCCACTACGCGCAGGAGATCTTCGAGGGGCTGAAAGCCTACCGCCACCCCGACGGCGCGCTCGGCCTGTTCCGCCCGGAGGCCAACGCCGCGCGCTTCAACGCCTCGGCCGCGCGGCTCGCCATGCCGGCTCTCCCGGAAGAGCTGTTCCTCGGCGCGATCGCCGCGCTGCTCGAGGTCGACGGCGACTGGTATCCGGCGGTCGAGGGCGGCTCGCTCTACATCCGGCCCTTCATGATCGCGACCGAGGCCTTCCTCGGCGTGCGCCCGGCCCGCAAATACAAGTTCATCGTCATCGCAAGTCCGGCCGGCAACTACTTCAAATCGGGCGCGAAAGCGGTGAGCATCTGGATCTCCGACTTTACCCGCGCCGCCCCCGGCGGGACGGGCGCGGCCAAGTGCGGGGGCAACTACGCCGCAAGCCTCGTCCCCACCGGACAAGCCTTCGCCAAGGGCCACGACCAGGTGCTGTTCCTCGACGCCGTGGAGAAGCGCTGGGTCGAGGAGCTCGGCGGCATGAACCTGTTCTTCGTCTTCGCCGACGGCACGGTCATCACCCCGCCGCTGACCGGCACGATCCTCCCCGGCATCACCCGCGACAGCCTGATCGCGCTGCTGGAGGAGCAGGGACTGACCGTGCGCGAGGCCCCCTACGCGATCGACCAGTGGCGGGAGGACGCGGCGAGCGGCCACCTCGTCGAGGTGATGGCCTGCGGGACCGCGGCGGTGGTCACCGCGGTCGGCAAGGTCGCCGGCCCCGAGGGCGCGTTCACCATCGGCGCGGGCGGCATCGGCCAGACCACCGCGAAGCTGCGCGAGCTGCTCGTCGGCATCCAGACCGGCCGCATCGCCGACACCCACGGCTGGGTGACGCGGGTCTGATCCCATGCCCGTGGCGGTCGCCGCGCTCTACCGGTTCACCCGCTTCGACGACCCCGAGGCGCTGCGCCTCCCCCTGCTCGCCGCCTGCGAGGAGGCGGGCGTGAAGGGCACGCTGCTGCTCGCGCGGGAGGGGATCAACGGGACCATCGCGGGCGCGCCCGAAGGGCTGGAGGCCGTGCTCGCCCACATCCGCGCGCTGCCGGGGTGCGCGGGGCTCGACGTCAAGTTTTCGGAGGCCGCCGCGATGCCCTTTGGCCGGATGAAGGTCCGCGTGAAGCGCGAGATCGTGACGATGGGCGAGCCCGGTCTCGACCCGGCGCTCACCGCGGGGACCTATGTCGACCCGCACGATTGGAACGCGCTGATCGCCGATCCCGACACCCTCGTGATCGACACCCGCAACGATTACGAGGTGGCAATCGGCTCCTTCACGGGCGCGCTCGACCCGCAGACGCCGAGCTTCCGCGACTTCCCGGCATGGTTCCGCGCCAATCGCGAGGCTCTGCTGAAAGGCAAAAAGAAGGTCGCGATGTTCTGCACCGGCGGCATCCGCTGCGAGAAATCGACCGCCCTGCTGCGCGCGGAAGGCGTGGAGGAGGTCTACCACCTCCAGGGCGGCATCCTCAACTATCTCGAGCAAGTCCCTGAAAACGAAA
Source organism: Erythrobacter sp. NE805 (assembly GCF_046452355.1). Classification (NCBI taxonomy): domain Bacteria; kingdom Pseudomonadati; phylum Pseudomonadota; class Alphaproteobacteria; order Sphingomonadales; family Erythrobacteraceae; genus Erythrobacter; species Erythrobacter sp. NE805. The sequence continues at coordinate 685,804 of NZ_JBKFDI010000002.1, forward strand.
GCCTGTGGCAGGGCGAGTGCTTCGTCTTCGACGAGCGCGTGAGCCTCGCCCACGGCCTCGCCCCCGGCACCCACCGCCTGTGCCGCCCCTGCGGCCGACCGGTGCGCGCGGGGGAGGCTTGCGCGGTGTGCGAGGCGGCACCGCCCCGTGCTCGACGCGGAGCTCGGCGACTGCCGGCAAGCCGCATGAGCTGAAAGCCGAGCCCCGGATCACGTCCGGAGCGACGATCCGGCAGGGCAGGCCCCCAGCCCCTCCCGGAACGCATCCACCAGCCAGCTCGCCGCCGGGCCCAGCCGCGTGTCGCGGCGCCACAGCGCGGAGAGGCGGTAATGCGCGCCGGGCTTTTCGGGCAGGTCGAGCTCGACCAGCGCGCCGCTGGCGAGGTCGCCCGCCACCATCCCGCGCGGCATGTTGCCCCAGCCGAGCCCCTCCTTGAGCAGCGAGTGCTTGGCGCCGAGGTCCCCGAGCCGCCAGGTCAGCGGCGAGAGCACCGAGAACTCGAGCCCCTCGGTGAGCGGCGAGCGGTCGGTCAGCACCAGCTGCAGGTGGCGGCGGCTCTCCCCCGGCGCGACCCCGGCGCGGGCCAGCGGGTGCGACGGCGCGGCGACGGGGATGAGGTCGATCTCGCCGATCGCCTGGCGCTCCATCCCGGGGTGCTCGCCGATCACCGGGCCGCCGATCGCAAGGTCCGCCCCGCCGCCGACGAGGCAGGCCCCGACCGCGCCGAGCCCCTCGATCCGCAAGGTCAGCGCGCAGGTCGGGAACATCCGCCGGAACTCGCCGAGCACCCGCGCGGTGAGGTCGCCCGGCACCATCACGTCGACAACCAGCGTCAGCGCCGATTCGAGCCCTGCGTGGAGCGAGCGGGTCTTGGCGAGCAGCGCGTCGACCCCGTCGGCGACCGCGCGCGCCTCGGGCAGCAGCCCCTCGCCCGCCGGGGTCAGCACCGGGCGGCGCGAGCCCTCGCGCTCGAACAGGCTGAGCGCGAGCTGCGCCTCCAGCTGCGCGATGCCGTAGGACACCGCCGAGACCGCGCGCCCCAGCGCCCTGGCCGCCCCGCCGAAGCTGCCGTGATCGGCAACGGCGATGAACAGCCGCAGCTGGTCGAGGGTGGGTTCGCCGAGTTTCATGAGGGCTTGTTCGGATATTTCGAACATCTTGGCAAGTTTTATCGCACTTATCCAAACACGGCCACTGGCCTATCTCCGCCTCAACGAACGAACCCAAGGAGTCCACGACATGATCGAACTTCGCCCCTTCCACACCCTCGGCGCCGCCAACCACGGCTGGCTCGATGCGCATCACCACTTCTCCTTCGCGGGCTACCACGACCCGGCGCGCGTCCACTGGGGCGCCCTGAGGGTCTGGAACGACGACGCCATCGCGCCGCGCGCGGGCTTTCCGCCGCACCCGCACAGCGACATGGAGATCATCACCTATGTCCGCGCCGGGGCGATCACCCACCGCGACAGCATGGGCAACGAAGGCCGCACCGAGGCCGGCGACGTCCAGGTGATGAGCGCCGGGACCGGCGTCACCCACTCGGAATACAACCTCGAGGACGAGGAGACCCGGATCTTCCAGATCTGGATCATCCCCGACGCCCGCGGCGGCGAGCCGAGCTGGGGCGCGCGCCAGTTCCCCAAGGCCGACCGCCACGGCGCCTTCGTGCCTCTCGCGAGCGGTGCCGCCAACGACGACGACGCGCTGCCGATCAGGGCCGATGCCCGGGTGCTCGGCGCGACGATCAAGGCGGGCGAGAGCGTGACCTACACGCCCCGCTCGGCGGACCGCCACCTCTACCTCGTCCCCGCGACCGGCAGGGTGCGGATCGGCGATGTCGAGGCGAATGCCCGCGACGGCGTGGCGATCACACAGCTCGCCGAGGTGACCGTCACCGCGCTCGAGGACAGCGAGGTCGTGCTGGTCGACGCGGCCTGAGCCAACCCTCCCCCTCCCGCTCGCGGGAGGGGGCCGGGGGGGGGGGGGGGGGGGGGGGCCCCCCCCCCCCCCCCCCCACCCCCCCCCC